>CALSUE010000012.1 GCA_943789455.1 uncultured Flavobacteriaceae bacterium | reverse complement strand
GTTAATATTATAAATGTAAATAGTTTCTTCATCATTGATAATTATAGGATTAATTTTTTTTTCTATTTCATAATAAATATTCTTCAAAATGAAAATAAGGTAATATTAGTTCTTATAATTTGTGGAGACAAAAGTTAAATTTTAAATAAAACATCCATTATTATTATTTTTTGTCACAAATAACATCTCACAGATATACGAATGTATGTATCGATAAAATTTATATTAAAAAAATAGATAATGAGAATTATTATCTTAATTTTGAAATCAAACAAAAATGAAGAAGTAAAAAATAGTTATTATATTAAATTTAGATAAAAACAGAATATTATGGCATTAGAAATTACAGATGCAAATTTTGAAGAAGTGGTGTTACAATCAGATAAACCCGTATTGGTAGATTTTTGGGCTGCTTGGTGCGGACCTTGTAGAATGGTAGGGCCTATTATTGATGAAATTCACGGAGAGTACGACGGAAAAGCTGTTGTAGGTAAAGTAGATGTTGATTCAAACCAAGAGTTTGCTGCTAAATATGGTGTTAGAAATATCCCTACAGTTTTATTATTTAAAAATGGGGAGGTTGTAGATAAACAGGTTGGAGTCGCTCAAAAAAATGTATACACAGCAAAAATTGATGCCAACTTATAAAATTGTAAAAAAAATCAAAGTTAAAAGGTTTGGCATTTGCCAGACCTTTTTTTATTTTAGAAGTCTATGATAGATTTTTCTAACATTCAAAATTCAGAGCTTAAAAATCTAGAGCTTTTGGCTAGTCAAGTGGTTGAAGGATTTATTACTGGATTGCATAAAAGCCCTTTTCACGGGTTTTCAGTTGAGTTTTCTGAACATAAGTTGTACAATAAAGGAGAAAGTACACGCCATATAGATTGGAAGCTTTTTGCAAAAACAGAAAAACTATATACTAAGAAATACGAGGAAGAAACAAACTTACGTTGTCACATTATTATAGATAATTCTGCATCTATGCACTATCCTATTGTAAAAGAACAACAATTAGATCAATTAAATAAAATTGGTTTTTCAGCAGTTGCAGCTGCTTGTTTAACTGAAGTCTTGAGAAAACAACGTGATGCTGTAGGTTTAAGTATTTATGCAGACAGTTATCAATATTATGCTCCTGAAAAAGGAAGTAATCGACATAGAAAGATGTTGTTAGAGCAATTAGAATTGCTCATGAAAACAAGATCTAAGGCATCCACTAAAACTTTTGTGTATTTACACGAAATTGCAAAAAAAATTCACAGACGCTCTTTAATTTTTCTATTTACAGACATGTTTCAGTCTAATACACATCAAAAGGAATTGTTTGAAGCTTTACGGCATTTAAAATATAACAAACATGAGGTAGTCTTATTCCATACCTTTGATGGTAACACAGAATTTAATTTTGATTTTGATAATTCTCCTAAAAAATTTATGGATGTTGAAACTGGTGAGACCGTAAATTTATATGCCGAAAACATAAGGGAACAATACACAGATTTAGTTAATTCTTATTTTAAAGAATTGAAAAACAAATGCTTGCAATACAAGATAACCTATGTTCCTGTAGACATACAAGAAGGCTTTCATCAGGTATTAACTCGCTATTTTTTAAGTAGGCAAAAAATGATGTAATTTTCACGCTTTCTGTTTGGATATATAAAAAACTGAGTTATATTTGCAACCGCTTTAGGCAACGGTTTGGTAGTTCAGCTGGTTAGAATGCCTGCCTGTCACGCAGGAGGTCGCGGGTTCGAGTCCCGTCCAGACCGCAGAAAGCACCTCTTTAGAGGTGCTTTTTTTGTTTTATACTGTATTCCGTACTTCTATCTTTATCTAGAATTTCACTCAATAATTTCAATAAAAAAAGTAATAAGAAAGTGTTTTTAGTATTTTTATACCAGTTTAAATTAGTGTGCGCAACTATTTGTAATTAATTGCACTTTACGAATACATCAATCTTATATTTTTACCATCTTTAATAAAAAATTAATGATTAAATTTAAGATGTCTTAGTTCATCAATATGCTATAATATATATCTATGAAAGTCTATCAAATATTTAAATCAATTTTAGTAAGCATAGTTATTCTCTTTTTTCATAACTCTATTTTTAGTCAAAAGTATAAAGAGATGATGAATGATAATTCTTTTAACTTTTATGATGTTGTTAAAGAGGCAGAGTCTTACTTTAAAACTATAGATGTTACTAAAAAAGGGTCTGGCTATAAGCAATTTATGAGATGGGCTGTTGGTAATGAGTACAAATATTATCCTTCAGGAGATAGACTAGCTATAGATCAAGAATTTGTTATTAAGGCTTATAAAAAAAACCTTTCTAGTAAAAGAGACCAATCAAGTACTACTGTATTAACTAGTGGTTGGAGAGAAATAGGTCCATTTGCAATAAATAATATTACGGGTCATTATGCTGCCGGAATGGGAAGGGTTGAAGATTTTTATGTAAACCCAAATAATAAGCAACAAATTTATAGTTGTTCAAGAAGTGGAGGTCTATGGAAAACAGAGAACGAGGGTGCAACATGGTATAGCTTAAGTACTGAAACCCTAGTGGCTTCTGGTGTTAATTCTATAGCTGTAAATCCATCAGATTTTAATCATATATACATAGCCCTTCAAAATGCTAGGAATAACTATTCCTATGGAATTTATGAATCTTCAAATGGGGGAGAATCCTTTACTGAAACCGGTTTTAATCCAACAAATCTGGGTTTAGGAGGTCTGGGGTCTAATTTTAAAATTTATACAGTAATGCATCACCCAACAATAGAAGATTTTTTAGTAGTTGGAACCTCTGACGGTTTATACATAACCCTCAATAATTTTAGTTCTTGGACAAAAATAGTTGACTCAGGTCAATTTATACAAGTAGAATTTCATCCTACAAATGATACTATTTTTTATGCTTACAATAATTCTCAACGAAATTTAGTATATGTTTATAATTCTTCAAATAATGATTATTCAACAACAACTATTAATAATAATAATAATTTAGCTACAATAGCGGTTACCGAAAATGCTCCAGATCATATTTATTTTGCCTCTTCTTCAGGTATTTTTAAATCCACGAACTCTGGTTTAAACTTTAGTTTTATTTCAAATTCGTTTAGCAGTATTAGTAACATTGGTACTGATGCTTTTGCTGTTAGTAGCTCTAATTATCAAAATCTATTGATTGGTGGAGTTGATGCAGCAAATTCTACCAACGGTGGACTAAGTTTTACTAAAAGAACTGATTGGTATTTAGGAAGTTCTTTACATGGTAATGGCTCTTTGGAAGAGAATTATTTCAACAGTACTGCTTATGTTCATGCAGATTTAAGAATAGCAAAATCTATAGACGGTTTTTTTTATGTTGGAACAGATGGTTGTTTAGCAAAAAGTGAGGATGGCGGAGTTACTTGGCAAAATTTAATGCAAATCAATGCACCTCCTATTAGAGAGAATTATAAGTTAGGAATCAGCCAATCTCACAATAAGGTTGCTATTAGTGGTTCTCAAGATAATGGTACTTCCATAAAGAAACCTTCTGAATGGGTGGAAGCCTATGGAGCAGATGGTATGGAAGGAATTGTTTTACCTCTAAATCCAGATTATATGATTGGGAGTTACCAATTTGGTGGAAGAATTAGAACACTCAATGCAGGAACATCTAACACTATTGTAACTTCAAATGGTACAGATGGTTGGTGGGAAGCACCTTTGGCTTATGATCCTAATGATCAGTTTAAAATTTATGATTTTAGAAATGGTGTTTACGTAAGTACAGATTTTGGTCTAAACTACAATTATGTAGGGACCCCCTCATTTTTAAGTTCAAACCCAGATAATTACTGGTGGCAAATTAGAAATGCTGAAATCGCTCAAAACAATTCAGACATCATCATAGTATCAAGAACTAGTGAGATTGAAAAATCTACAGATGGTGGGATTAGTTTTACTAACATTAGGAATAACTTACCTAATCATATGATTCAAGATATAGCCATCAATCCAAATGATGATAACGATATCATTGTAGTCAATGCTAGCTTCACTGATAATTCTGAAAAGGTTTTCAGATCAATAAATGGAGGAACTTCATGGATTAATATAACCCATAATATTGGAGATATTCCAGTACATACTGTTGTTATTGATCATACAAATAACCCTAAGATATACATAGGGACAGAGGTTGGGGTTTATTACATGCCGCTTGATGGAAATAATTGGGTATTATATAGCCCTGATTTGCCAAATGTAGCCATTGAAGAATTAGAAATTAATTATGGAGCAAATACTTTGAAAGCAGCAACATGGGGGCGTGGTCTTTGGGAGTATGACCTAGTAGATAGAGCAAGTTATCCCTCAATTGAAAGTACTTCAATTACAGATCCTGTTTCATTAAATTCTCCATTGGAGGGAAGCAATCAGTATATAACATCTGAAATTATTTATGATGGTAATTTAACTGATGTAAAAGTGTTTTTTTCGATAAACAATCAATCCTTTGATAATTCTATAAATATGTCTAATGCTTCTGGTGATGTTTGGGTTTCAGATCAGACCATACCAAATTCAACATTATCAGGTGATAAGGTGTATTTTAAAGTAATTGCAACAGGCGCTAACAATGATACTTCAAGTACTTATAAATTGATGTACAAAGTGAGTGAATTTATGTATTGTTCTTCTGTTGGCTTAACCGGAACTACATCTGATTTTATAAACCAAGTACGATTAGGCGATTTTGTAAATGACTCAGATCAAAATTATTATACCTTATATGATAATCTTGAGCCTATTGAACTAAACGTTGGTGAAACCTATGAACTATCAGTAAGATTAGATTATGCTTTTAATTTGGATAATGCAGCTGCTTGGATCGATTTTAATAGAAATGCTGTTTTTGATGATACAGAATTAATTACTATGTCTCAATACAATAATAACATTTCGAATGGGAGTTTTACGGTTCCTGATGATGTTGTTTATGGGCAAAATTTAAGAATGCGTGTTAGTAATATTTACAACAATATTAGTGATCCCTGTGGGAACGCTTATGGTGAGGTAGAAGACTATGTAATAATCGTAAATAATACACTAGCTATTGACAATTTTGATGAAAATGATAAAACAGTAAGTGTTTACCCTAACCCTTCTTCAAGTGATATATTTCTGAAATCTTCTGAAAATATTTTAAAAGTTGAATTATATGATTTAAGAGGAAGAAAAATAATTCAGCAAAATAATTTAAATAAATTTGAAACACAATTTAATGTAGAACATCTTAAAGAAGCTATCTATATATTAAATGTATATACCAAAGAAAAAATAATTGTAAAAAAAATAGTAAAGAAAAATTAAATTGAAATTTTAAATAATAACAAAGATGTATACTCAAAAAAATAGATTTTTTACAATAAAGTTTTTTTTCTTCTGTTTGATTCTCTTTCTGTCTTGTAAAAATTATAATCTGAAGACTTATGAAATAGGAAATGTAAAAACTATTTATGGTGATATGTATTTTTGGCTTTATGAAGAAACTCCATTGCACAAGGCAAGTTTTGTAGCGTTATCTAATAATAATTATTGGGATAGTTTAAGTTTTAATAGAGTAATTGAGAATTTTGTGATTCAAGGAGGATGTCCAGATGTTCCTGAAGGGTTCTCAAATTCTCCTTATCTTATTGAACCAGAATTCATTCCTGAAATTAAACACCTATACGGAGCAGTAGGTATGGGAAGAGATAATAACCCCGAAAAACGATCAGCAGGATGTCAATTTTACATAGTTCATGATACTCTTGGAATACCGAGGCTAGATCAAAATTACACTGTTTTTGGTCAATTGTTTAATGGCTTTGAAGTTTTAAATAAAATTGCAACACTTAAAACAGATTCTTTAGATTCACCAATAGATAGGGTTTCCATTAAAGTAAGTACTCTTAGGCTTACAAAAAAAGAATTAACTGAACTCGGAGGTTTTTCTTTTTTAAAATAGAACACTAATTGGAATATTTTTTAGCTTAATTGTTGATGCTATTCTTAGTGTTTTACGTAAAAAATTATAAAAAATATACTTTAAAATGTAGCATTAGTTTTAATTTTTATAAAAAAAATGTATTTTTGTTACTATTGGTTTAATTATTAAAGCAATAACAGTAAAAATAAAACCCCTAACTCCCTCAATAAATGGAAACTAACCTTTCTGTGCTCATACCTCGCGTTAATAAACTTTCGCAAAAATTTGATAATATTTTATTAATACAAAGCCATCATTGGGTTTTAATTAATGAAGTTGAGAACAAAAAAAACCTTTATATTTTTCGAGATAATAATGAACTTCTAATTTCAGATGAGGGTCATGTAGACATTGCGCAATGGAGGTATTTAGGTAAAAATACGTTACTTATCGAAAGCAAGAATGATAAATGTTTATTCAAACATGGTTTTTTTGACGATAATTTAATTGCGATTAAAGTACATGATGAGGAGAATTATTCATTTTTTGTAAATGAGGAAAAATTTGACTTGGGGCTTAATTCAGAAAATAAAATAGCAAGATATTTAAATCAAAAGTATTTAAATAATACCATAAAAAATAAGGTGACTAGACGTAGAAGAAAATCGTATAGTAACAAAAAAAATAGTGGCTACTATAATTATAATTTTAATTACAATTATGATTACAATATTATGGATAAAATAAACAATAGAAGTTCTATCCGAAAGTTTAAAATCTTCTTAATAAACTTTTCATTAGTTTTTTTCGTATCTGTATTTGTACTATTGTTTCTTCAATATGCCCGCTTATTTTAGAGGTTATTTTTTTATAAATTTAATAGGGTTTTCGTTTTCGAGTTTTAAAAAGTACAGCCCTTTTTTAAGATGTTGTATTTCAATTTTTTCATTAGAATTGATAGACCCTTTTATAACTTCAGCGCCAATAAGATTATATATTTTATAAGATTTCTCCTCATATATTCCTAGAATTGTTATACTTCCTGAACTTGGGTTTGGATATATTGTCTTTTTGTTTTTTACTATTATTTCTTCATTAGAGAGTGGTTCAGTACTTTCTATACTAGTTTCAAAATCGTCTAAAAAATAAGAGCCCTGATCATTGCCAAGCATCACTTGAACTTGGATTGATGAGGTATTATCTGGAATTATATATTCAAATTCAAATGGGTTCTGTGGGTATTCATTTGTTAAATTAAATTCTGATGATGGTACAAAAGAGTTGTTGCCATTTACAACTGCTTTAACTCGTATTTTAAATGACTGACCACTAGTTGCCAGAGATTTAGCATAGGTTTTTATGGTTATTTTTTTGTTTGTTAAGTCTCCAGTAAATATTATATTACTCAATAGTACTTTATTATAAGTATCTGCCGAATTAACTTGAACTTTTGCTCCAGAAGAACCATTTCTTGAATCTGTGTCTGCATCAGAAAATGTTGCTACTGCTGTTCCAGAAACAATAAAATTCCAATCTGTATTATAACCACATTCAAATTCTGGATTTAAGATTATAAGATCTTCTGTAGAGCCATAACAAAGTGGCCACGTTCCCGAACTAAGCAGAGCATCTCTTACATCTAAAACCCATGTTCCAGAAATTTCATTAGCTGTACTTGGATTATCTGTTCTTAAATGAATTGCTTTATTAGATTTATTTCCAGCATCCCAGGCAGAAAAAGAAAAACCTCTATTAATAGCTTGTTCAGCTATATACCTATGATACTCAACTCTGCTGGCATTTATAGGGCCACCATAAGATCCATAAATCCCAGTATTATAGTTTAATCCATTTTCGTTATCTGCACCAAATTCGCCTAAAGTAATAGGAATATTTTTTGAATTTGACCAATTTTTGACAGCATCAAAATGACCATTAACAGTATTTTTATCTGCTACTGTACCCCAATTAAAATCATTATTATTTTCTGTTGAGGAACTTGTAAAACTAAAAGGTTGATAATAATGAAATGAAGCAATTAAATAATCATCACTGCTAATAACATTATCACTAATTTGTTGAGGAGCATTTTGAGAATTTTGACCCCCTCCTGTAATGATAATATTTCTAGTACTATTATTTACTCCCGAAGCTCTAATCGTTGAAATTATCATTGTATTTAAAGCGTCCATTTCATTTGCACTCATTTCAAAGTAAGGCTCATTAACTATTTCAAATAACAAGTTTTCAGAATAGGTTTTGAAACGATTACTTATTTGATTCCAAATAGAGTTAAATTTATCAAGGTCAGCTGCTCTTTTCGCAGAGGTAGGATGCGTAATCTGAGTATTTGAATCTGAGAAAGTATATAAAAATTCAGATTTTAATTGTGCTCCATGAAAATCAATAATGGTAATAAGTCCTTGGTTTAGAGACCAATTTACTACGTCTTCAATTCTATTTAAATAAGCTTGATCTACAACGTAATCATCAATTGTTCCAGTATAATCATTAGAAGTATTAGCAGCAACAGAATATTGAGTTGTAGTTCCGGTTGTTCTAATTCCATAAAAGTCCATCGGAATTCTTACATTCATAAATCCAGCATTTTTAATATCTACAAAATATTGCTCATAGATTTCTGGAGCCCAATTTCCTTCAACAGGAGCACTCAATGTATTTCCAAGGTTAATTCCTCTATCCATTCTTTCAACCATGGCGTAGGGGCCTATTTGACCACTAACGTTAGTTATACCCAGTAAAAGAAATACAATAATTATTGTAAAAAATTTCATGTTTTTTAAAATTAAAAAAAGGTTAAGTCTTTTTAGAGCCATATTTATTTTGCCTCTTCTTCAGGTATTTTTAAATCCACGAACTCTGGTTTAAACTTTAGTTTTATTTCAAATTCGTTTAGCAGTATTAGTAACATTGGTACTGATGCTTTTGCTGTTAGTAGCTCTAATTATCAAAATCTATTGATTGGTGGAGTTGATGCAGCAAATTCTACCAACGGTGGACTAAGTTTTACTAAAAGAACTGATTGGTATTTAGGAAGTTCTTTACATGGTAATGGCTCTTTGGAAGAGAATTATTTCAACAGTACTGCTTATGTTCATGCAGATTTAAGAATAGCAAAATCTATAGACGGTTTTTTTTATGTTGGAACAGATGGTTGTTTAGCAAAAAGTGAGGATGGCGGAGTTACTTGGCAAAATTTAATGCAAATCAATGCACCTCCTATTAGAGAGAATTATAAGTTAGGAATCAGCCAATCTCACAATAAGGTTGCTATTAGTGGTTCTCAAGATAATGGTACTTCCATAAAGAAACCTTCTGAATGGGTGGAAGCCTATGGAGCAGATGGTATGGAAGGAATTGTTTTACCTCTAAATCCAGATTATATGATTGGGAGTTACCAATTTGGTGGAAGAATTAGAACACTCAATGCAGGAACATCTAACACTATTGTAACTTCAAATGGTACAGATGGTTGGTGGGAAGCACCTTTGGCTTATGATCCTAATGATCAGTTTAAAATTTATGATTTTAGAAATGGTGTTTACGTAAGTACAGATTTTGGTCTAAACTACAATTATGTAGGGACCCCCTCATTTTTAAGTTCAAACCCAGATAATTACTGGTGGCAAATTAGAAATGCTGAAATCGCTCAAAACAATTCAGACATCATCATAGTATCAAGAACTAGTGAGATTGAAAAATCTACAGATGGTGGGATTAGTTTTACTAACATTAGGAATAACTTACCTAATCATATGATTCAAGATATAGCCATCAATCCAAATGATGATAACGATATCATTGTAGTCAATGCTAGCTTCACTGATAATTCTGAAAAGGTTTTCAGATCAATAAATGGAGGAACTTCATGGATTAATATAACCCATAATATTGGAGATATTCCAGTACATACTGTTGTTATTGATCATACAAATAACCCTAAGATATACATAGGGACAGAGGTTGGGGTTTATTACATGCCGCTTGATGGAAATAATTGGGTATTATATAGCCCTGATTTGCCAAATGTAGCCATTGAAGAATTAGAAATTAATTATGGAGCAAATACTTTGAAAGCAGCAACATGGGGGCGTGGTCTTTGGGAGTATGACCTAGTAGATAGAGCAAGTTATCCCTCAATTGAAAGTACTTCAATTACAGATCCTGTTTCATTAAATTCTCCATTGGAGGGAAGCAATCAGTATATAACATCTGAAATTATTTATGATGGTAATTTAACTGATGTAAAAGTGTTTTTTTCGATAAACAATCAATCCTTTGATAATTCTATAAATATGTCTAATGCTTCTGGTGATGTTTGGGTTTCAGATCAGACCATACCAAATTCAACATTATCAGGTGATAAGGTGTATTTTAAAGTAATTGCAACAGGCGCTAACAATGATACTTCAAGTACTTATAAATTGATGTACAAAGTGAGTGAATTTATGTATTGTTCTTCTGTTGGCTTAACCGGAACTACATCTGATTTTATAAACCAAGTACGATTAGGCGATTTTGTAAATGACTCAGATCAAAATTATTATACCTTATATGATAATCTTGAGCCTATTGAACTAAACGTTGGTGAAACCTATGAACTATCAGTAAGATTAGATTATGCTTTTAATTTGGATAATGCAGCTGCTTGGATCGATTTTAATAGAAATGCTGTTTTTGATGATACAGAATTAATTACTATGTCTCAATACAATAATAACATTTCGAATGGGAGTTTTACGGTTCCTGATGATGTTGTTTATGGGCAAAATTTAAGAATGCGTGTTAGTAATATTTACAACAATATTAGTGATCCCTGTGGGAACGCTTATGGTGAGGTAGAAGACTATGTAATAATCGTAAATAATACACTAGCTATTGACAATTTTGATGAAAATGATAAAACAGTAAGTGTTTACCCTAACCCTTCTTCAAGTGATATATTTCTGAAATCTTCTGAAAATATTTTAAAAGTTGAATTATATGATTTAAGAGGAAGAAAAATAATTCAGCAAAATAATTTAAATAAATTTGAAACACAATTTAATGTAGAACATCTTAAAGAAGCTATCTATATATTAAATGTATATACCAAAGAAAAAATAATTGTAAAAAAAATAGTAAAGAAAAATTAAATTGAAATTTTAAATAATAACAAAGATGTATACTCAAAAAAATAGATTTTTTACAATAAAGTTTTTTTTCTTCTGTTTGATTCTCTTTCTGTCTTGTAAAAATTATAATCTGAAGACTTATGAAATAGGAAATGTAAAAACTATTTATGGTGATATGTATTTTTGGCTTTATGAAGAAACTCCATTGCACAAGGCAAGTTTTGTAGCGTTATCTAATAATAATTATTGGGATAGTTTAAGTTTTAATAGAGTAATTGAGAATTTTGTGATTCAAGGAGGATGTCCAGATGTTCCTGAAGGGTTCTCAAATTCTCCTTATCTTATTGAACCAGAATTCATTCCTGAAATTAAACACCTATACGGAGCAGTAGGTATGGGAAGAGATAATAACCCCGAAAAACGATCAGCAGGATGTCAATTTTACATAGTTCATGATACTCTTGGAATACCGAGGCTAGATCAAAATTACACTGTTTTTGGTCAATTGTTTAATGGCTTTGAAGTTTTAAATAAAATTGCAACACTTAAAACAGATTCTTTAGATTCACCAATAGATAGGGTTTCCATTAAAGTAAGTACTCTTAGGCTTACAAAAAAAGAATTAACTGAACTCGGAGGTTTTTCTTTTTTAAAATAGAACACTAATTGAAATATTTTTTAGCTTAATTATTGATGGTATTCTTAATGTTTAGGTTTAAAAAATTAAAAAAAATATACTTTAAAATGTAGCATTAGTTTTAATTTTTATAAAAAAAATGTATTTTTGTTACTATTGGTTTAATTATTAAAGCAATAACAGTAAAAATAAAACCCCTAACTCCCTCAATAAATGGAAACTAACCTTTCTGTGCTCATACCTCGCGTTAATAAACTTTCGCAAAAATTTGATAATATTTTATTAATACAAAGCCATCATTGGGTTTTAATTAATGAAGTTGAGAACAAAAAAAACCTTTATATTTTTCGAGATAATAATGAACTTCTAATTTCAGATGAGGGTCATGTAGACATTGCGCAATGGAGGTATTTAGGTAAAAATACGTTACTTATCGAAAGCAAGAATGATAAATGTTTATTCAAACATGGTTTTTTTGACGATAATTTAATTGCGATTAAAGTACATGATGAGGAGAATTATTCATTTTTTGTAAATGAGGAAAAATTTGACTTGGGGCTTAATTCAGAAAATAAAATAGCAAGATATTTAAATCAAAAGTATTTAAATAATACCATAAAAAATAAGGTGACTAGACGTAGAAGAAAATCGTATAGTAACAAAAAAAATAGTGGCTACTATAATTATAATTTTAATTACAATTATGATTACAATATTATGGATAAAATAAACAATAGAAGTTCTATCCGAAAGTTTAAAATCTTCTTAATAAACTTTTCATTAGTTTTTTTCGTATCTGTATTTGTACTATTGTTTCTTCAATATGCCCGCTTATTTTAGAGGTTATTTTTTTATAAATTTAATAGGGTTTTCGTTTTCGAGTTTTAAAAAGTACAGCCCTTTTTTAAGATGTTGTATTTCAATTTTTTCATTAGAATTGATAGACCCTTTTATAACTTCAGCGCCAATAAGATTATATATTTTATAAGATTTCTCCTCATATATTCCTAGAATTGTTATACTTCCTGAACTTGGGTTTGGATATATTGTCTTTTTGTTTTTTACTATTATTTCTTCATTAGAGAGTGGTTCAGTACTTTCTATACTAGTTTCAAAATCGTCTAAAAAATAAGAGCCCTGATCATTGCCAAGCATCACTTGAACTTGGATTGATGAGGTATTATCTGGAATTATATATTCAAATTCAAATGGGTTCTGTGGGTATTCATTTGTTAAATTAAATTCTGATGATGGTACAAAAGAGTTGTTGCCATTTACAACTGCTTTAACTCGTATTTTAAATGACTGACCACTAGTTGCCAGAGATTTAGCATAGGTTTTTATGGTTATTTTTTTGTTTGTTAAGTCTCCAGTAAATATTATATTACTCAATAGTACTTTATTATAAGTATCTGCCGAATTAACTTGAACTTTTGCTCCAGAAGAACCATTTCTTGAATCTGTGTCTGCATCAGAAAATGTTGCTACTGCTGTTCCAGAAACAATAAAATTCCAATCTGTATTATAACCACATTCAAATTCTGGATTTAAGATTATAAGATCTTCTGTAGAGCCATAACAAAGTGGCCACGTTCCCGAACTAAGCAGAGCATCTCTTACATCTAAAACCCATGTTCCAGAAATTTCATTAGCTGTACTTGGATTATCTGTTCTTAAATGAATTGCTTTATTAGATTTATTTCCAGCATCCCAGGCAGAAAAAGAAAAACCTCTATTAATAGCTTGTTCAGCTATATACCTATGATACTCAACTCTGCTGGCATTTATAGGGCCACCATAAGATCCATAAATCCCAGTATTATAGTTTAATCCATTTTCGTTATCTGCACCAAATTCGCCTAAAGTAATAGGAATATTTTTTGAATTTGACCAATTTTTGACAGCATCAAAATGACCATTAACAGTATTTTTATCTGCTACTGTACCCCAATTAAAATCATTATTATTTTCTGTTGAGGAACTTGTAAAACTAAAAGGTTGATAATAATGAAATGAAGCAATTAAATAATCATCACTGCTAATAACATTATCACTAATTTGTTGAGGAGCATTTTGAGAATTTTGACCCCCTCCTGTAATGATAATATTTCTAGTACTATTATTTACTCCCGAAGCTCTAATCGTTGAAATTATCATTGTATTTAAAGCGTCCATTTCATTTGCACTCATTTCAAAGTAAGGCTCATTAACTATTTCAAATAACAAGTTTTCAGAATAGGTTTTGAAACGATTACTTATTTGATTCCAAATAGAGTTAAATTTATCAAGGTCAGCTGCTCTTTTCGCAGAGGTAGGATGCGTAATCTGAGTATTTGAATCTGAGAAAGTATATAAAAATTCAGATTTTAATTGTGCTCCATGAAAATCAATAATGGTAATAAGTCCTTGGTTTAGAGACCAATTTACTACGTCTTCAATTCTATTTAAATAAGCTTGATCTACAACGTAATCATCAATTGTTCCAGTATAATCATTAGAAGTATTAGCAGCAACAGAATATTGAGTTGTAGTTCCGGTTGTTCTAATTCCATAAAAGTCCATCGGAATTCTTACATTCATAAATCCAGCATTTTTAATATCTACAAAATATTGCTCATAGATTTCTGGAGCCCAATTTCCTTCAACAGGAGCACTCAATGTATTTCCAAGGTTAATTCCTCTATCCATTCTTTCAACCATGGCGTAGGGGCCTATTTGACCACTAACGTTAGTTATACCCAGTAAAAGAAATACAATAATTATTGTAAAAAATTTCATGTTTTTTAAAATTAAAAAAAGGTTAAGTCTTTTTAGAGCTAACCTTTTTATTTATATTTTTTTGAAAAAAAAGACACAAAATTACTTTTTATTATTTTGCTGCCAGGTTCTATGGAGCTTGTTAATCATATTAACTTCACTCATCGTAAACTTCTCTGAAAGATTATTTTTAGTTTCAATAAAAGAGGCCTTATAAATTTTTTGCTTTTCTTCGCTTGAAAGATCCTTACCTCTTATTTTTTTTCTATTGGAATCGTATTTTTCTGATAAAATAGTAAAAATATCTTGCTTTTGATTTTCATCAAAATTCAGTTCGGTGGCAATATATTCTGAGACAGCTGTTGCTTTTTTTATGATATTTGCAGGAATTTTTTGAGCAAAAGTTACAATACTTACACTCATAAATAAAATTATAATTATTAATTTTCTCATTTTTTATTGTTTAGATTTCTATTATCAGTTATTTAATTTTTAATCATACATATCTCCAATTCCCTCATACATATCTTCATTTTGTTGGTCTATAATCTTTTCAAGTGCTCCAGAATTAACACGGAAATCAGTACCTGGTGCACCTGGGCTATTCGCTTGTGCTTTTTTAGGACTAAGAATAGTATAGGTTCCAATGGCAGTTAAGGCAGCGTACTTACCATAATTTCCAATTTTTTTAAGAGCCTCTTTTCTTGAAATCTCTTCTTTTTGTGTGTTTTTTTGATGTTCCATGTTGTAAAAGATTTCTGTTATTGAATGATTATTTTTCTGTTTAGCACCCCGTTTTCTGTAGTAAGTTTTACAATATAAATACCCATAGGGATGGTGTTCAAATTAATGTCGTTGACACCGTTTCCTTCAAAAGAGGTTTTTAACATCTCTTTACCGAGAATATTATACAACCGAACAGTAGCTGTTCCATTTTGTACTCCAGCAATTCTCAGGTTATCATTACTAGAGGTATAGATACTTATGTTCTTGTTAATATCAAAATCATCGGCACTTAAAACTCCGGATGTAGTATGCAAGTAAAAACGTCCAATACCTGAAAGATTATTCTCTGGTGTAAAACTAAAGTTTGAATCTGCTTCTAACAAAGTAAAACTATTGTCTTGTTTGTCTTCTAGATAA
>CALSUE010000011.1 GCA_943789455.1 uncultured Flavobacteriaceae bacterium | reverse complement strand
TGAGCCCGACGAGCTACCTACTGCTCTATCCCGCGATTTAGACCTCAAAGATACTGCAAAAAAAGACCAACCACCAAAAAAACCTCATTATTTTATTAGATTATTGGTAGTTTGTTGGCTTACAAGTTTATAGGAATAATAAACAAATCCATAAAAAACAATATATCTTTGCCTCATGACACACAAAGCAGGTTTTGTAAATATTATTGGAAATCCAAACGTTGGAAAATCAACTTTAATGAATGCTTTGGTAGGAGAAAAACTATCAATCATTACAGCAAAAGCACAGACCACTAGACATCGCATTCTTGGAATTGTTAATGACGAAGATCATCAAATCATTTTTTCAGATACCCCAGGAATTTTAAATCCTGCCTATCAGTTACAAGAATCTATGATGGATTTTGTGAAGTCTGCTTTTGATGATGCAGATATTTTAATTTACATGGTTGAAATTGGAGAAAAAGAATTAAAAAATGAGGCCTTTTTCAAACGAATTATCAACACAAAGATTCCTGTTATTCTATTAATTAATAAGATTGATAAATCTACACAAGAAGAGGTAGAAGAAAAAATAGCCTACTGGAAGAATAAAGTGCCAAACTCATTTACCTATGTAATTTCTGCACTAGAAAAATTTAATATAGAAACCGTTTTTAATAAAATAATTGAATTGCTCCCCGAAGGACCAGCATTTTACCCAAAAGATCAATTAACAGATAAACCTGAGCGTTTTTTTGTGAATGAAAAAATACGAGAAAAAATTCTAACACATTACAAAAAAGAGATTCCATATTCTGTAGAAGTAGAAACTGAAAGTTTTATTGAAGAAGAGAAAATTATTCGAATTCGATCTCTAATTATGGTAGAAAGAGAAACACAAAAAGGAATTATTATTGGTCACAAAGGCGCTTCAATAAAAAGAGTGGGTGCCGAAGCCAGAAAGGATTTAGAGTTTTTCTTTGGAAAAAAAATATTTATAGAATTGTATGTCAAAGTAAATAAAAATTGGCGCTCAAATGATAAAGAACTCAAACGTTTTGGCTATAACCAAAAATGATTATAAACAAACTCACATCTCTTAGCTAGTCTACTGTAAAATAGTATCTTTGCACAAAATTTCACTTTCATGAGTAGTATTGTTGCCATAGTAGGAAGACCTAATGTTGGAAAATCAACACTCTTTAATCGTTTAGTTCAACGGAGAGAGGCCATTGTTGATTCTGTTAGCGGAGTTACTCGTGATAGACATTACGGTAAATCAGATTGGAATGGAAAAGAATTTTCGGTAATAGACACTGGAGGGTATATCGTTGGTTCAGATGACATCTTTGAAGGTGAAATTAGAAAGCAGGTTCAACTTGCTATAGAAGAATCAGATATTATTGTTTTTGTAGTTGATGTGGAGGAAGGTATTACTCCTATGGATGCTGAAGTGGCTAAAATTTTAAGAAAAGTAAAGAAACCTATTTTTATTGCAGTCAATAAGGTTGACAATGCCATGAGAGATGCAGACGCAGTTGAGTTTTACAACTTAGGACTTGGTGATTACCACACAATTTCTTCAATAAATGGAAGTGGAACAGGTGATATTTTAGATGCCATTGTAGCTAAAATGCCAGAACCTGAGGCAATAGATTTAGAAAAAGAAGAATTACCACGTTTTGCAGTTGTTGGAAGACCAAATGCAGGGAAATCATCCTTTATTAATGCCTTAATTGGAGAAGATAGAAATATTGTAACTGATATAGCGGGTACTACAAGAGATTCTATAGATACAAAATACAATCGTTTTGGTTTTGATTTTAATTTAGTAGATACTGCCGGAATTAGAAAGAAATCTAAAGTAAAAGAAGATTTAGAGTTTTACTCTGTAATGCGTGCCGTTAGAACTATCGAATATTCAGATGTAGTCATTTTAATGGTGGATGCCACCCGTGGTTTTGAAAGCCAAGATCAGAATATTTTTTGGTTGGCAGATAAAAATAGAAAAGGAGTTATCATCTTAATTAATAAATGGGATTTGGTTGAAAAAGAAACCAATACCATGCGTGATTTTGAAGCTCAGGTACGAAGACAAATTGCTCCTTTTACAGATGTTCCAATTATTTTCACATCAGTGCTCACAAAGCAACGTCTTCTAAAAGCAATAGAAACAGCAGTAGAAGTCTTTGAAAATAGAAAAAGAAGAATTTCTACCAGTAAACTGAACGAAACCATGTTGGAAATTGTTCAACAGAACTCTCCTCCTGCAACAAAAGGTAAATTTGTAAAAATTAAGTATTGTATGCAATTGCCTACACCAACACCTCAATTTGCATTTTTCTCTAATCTACCTCAATATGTAAAAGACCCTTACAAACGGTATGTTGAAAATCAGTTGAGAGAACATTATAATTTTTCTGGAGTACCCATCACAATTTATTTTAGACAAAAATAGATCCGTACAGATCTTCTTTAATCTCATTCTATTTCATTAATTTTATATAAAATTAAGAGAAATGATTACATGGAAAGATGTTATTCACTTTTCAGTGAATGGAAACCCTACACCACACAAAAGAGTTGAAAAAACTGAGAAAGAGTGGCGTGCAATATTAACACCAGAGCAATTTCAAATTAGTAGATTACACGGAACTGAAAGACCTCACACTGGATCGCTTTGTTCTATTTTTGAAGGAGGAATCTATCAATGTATTTGTTGTAATACGAACTTATTTGACTCTACTATTAAGTTTGATTCAAGCTCTGGATGGCCAAGCTTTACGCAACCTATAGAAAAAAATGCTATTCAATATATAAAAGATGATTCTTTTGGAATGATAAGAGTAGAAGTACTGTGCAATACGTGTGACAGCCACCTCGGACATGTATTTCCTGATGGCCCTGAGCCAAGTGGACTTCGATATTGTGTAAATTCTGCCTCAATACAATTAAAAAAAACAGATGAGTAGTCTACAACAAGCTACTTTTGGAGGTGGTTGTTTCTGGTGTACAGAAGCAGTATTTTTAGAAGTAAAAGGGATTGAAAAAGTAGTTTCTGGATATACTGGTGGGAATGCTCCTGGAAAACCAACCTACAGAGAAATATGTTCCGGGTTAACTGGGCATGCAGAAGTAATTCAAGTTACCTATGATGAAAATATCATATCCTATGAATCTATTTTAATCATCTTTATGACCACTCATAATCCAACACAATTGAATCGTCAAGGAGCAGATGTAGGGACTCAATATCGATCTGTTATTTTTTATCATAATACTCAACAAGAAAAGCTTGCACATCTTGTTATTAAAGAATTAGCAACTCATTTTAATGAAAAAATAGTTACCGAAATTAGTGCTCTCGCTACTTTTTATGAAGCAGAAAAAGAACATCAAGCCTATTATAAAAACAATCAAAATTCTGGCTATTGTTCATTTGTAATCAATCCAAAATTGCAAAAATTAAGAGCTATGCACGCAGATAAATTAATTGATTAAATAAATTACATTCTGAAACTAAACATTACAAATCAATTTACAGATCAATTACCTGGAGATCCTATTCAAGAAAATTCGAGACGTCAGGTAGAATTTGCTGCTTATTCATTTGTGAATCCTACTAAAACTGCAAACCCAAGTTTAGTTCATGTTTGCGATGAAATGCAACAAGAATTAGGATTTTCTGATGAGGATATTCAATCTAAAGAATTCTTACTTTATGTAACAGGTAATGCCAATATAGAAAACTCAAAACCCTATGCAATGTGCTACGCTGGGCATCAATTTGGAAATTGGGCCGGTCAATTAGGAGACGGAAGAGCAATAAATCTAGGAGAAATTAAAAATTGGGCTGTACAACTTAAAGGAGCTGGTCCAACACCGTATTCTAGAACTGCAGACGGATTGGCTGTATTGCGTTCCTCCATTAGAGAGTATTTATGTAGTGAAGCCATGCACCATCTTCGAGTACCCTCCACTAGATCGCTATCATTGAGTTTAACTGGTGATCAAGTATTGAGAGATATGATGTATAATGGTAATCCTGATTATGAAAAGGGTGCCATTGTTTCCAGAGTAGCTAAAACATTTTTACGTTTTGGAAATTTTGAACTATTTGCTGCAAGAAATGATGTTAAAAATTTAAAAATCTTAACGGATTATACCATAAAAAACCATTTTTCACATTTAGGAAATCCCTGTAAAGAAGTATACCTAAAATTCTTTCAAGAAGTAACTAATAAAACCTTGGAAATGATTATTCACTGGCAACGAATAGGTTTTGTTCATGGAGTTATGAATACAGATAACATGTCTATTCTTGGTCTTACTATTGATTATGGACCTTATGGATGGCTTGAAGGTTTTGATCTAGGCTGGACACCAAATACCACTGACAAACAGCACAAAAGGTATCGCTACGGAAACCAGCCTAATATTGGATTATGGAATCTATATCAATTAGCCAATGCACTCTATCCATTAATTGATGAAGCAGCACCTTTAGAAAAAATACTAGAAGAGTATAAAAGTAACTTTTCACAAAAGTCTCTGGAGATGATGCGAGCTAAATTAGGATTATTTTTAGCTGAGGAAACAGATATTAACTTAATTCAATCTTTAGAAGATCATCTTCAAGTTATAGAAACAGACATGACGATATTCTTTAGATTGTTGAGTTCTTTTAACCAAAAACAACCAGAAAAAGGAATTGAATTAATTCAAGATGCTTTTTATTCTTCAGAAAAATTAGTTGGAAAAGTTTTGACTGACTGGAAACATTGGTTTGTTAGCTATGCAAAACGTTTGGAAAGGGAAACCATATCCTATGAGGAACGTGAACAACGTATGAAAACTACAAACCCTAAATTTGTACTCCGAAATTACATGGCTCAATTAGCTATAGACAAGGCAGATAAAGGTGATTTTTCGTTAGTTGAAGAAATCTACGAACTCTTAAAAAACCCATATTCAGAGCAACCAAAACTAGAACATTGGTTTGCAAAAAGACCTGAATGGGCAAGAGATAAAATTGGGTGTTCAATGCTATCGTGTAGCTCCTAGCTCAAAAAAAAACGTCTTATAATTCTTTACTGCTGTAATTGGAATTCATATAAATTTCGTCCCTTGTTTGTTCCTGATTCATCCTCATCTGCTAGATAAACGCTTGTTTTATTTTTAAAAGTAATCGATTCTTTCTGGGAAGTATGATAAAAAGGATACGCTTTTGAGGTTCCAGAAAAGAAATCGTCTCCGATAAAATCTTCAAATACCCAGGTAGAGGAATGATTTAATAGTATCACTTTTTTTCCATCCTCAGAGATATCTGCTGCAGTAATCCAGCAACCTTTGTCTGGACAGGTTGTGAAATCTGAAATCAACTCGGCTGAGTGATTTCCAACTTTATTAGGAATTTTATATAAGAATGTTCTTCCAATTTCATTCTCAACCCTACTTTTTGTGAAAATGTATAAAAACCCGTTCCATTCAAAAAAACCTTCTGTATCAAAGTACTTTTCTTTTGGAGGAAACTGTTGCTGCTCTGGATAGTAAAATTGAATTTTTTCAACATTTATTTTTGAAGTAGACATTAAATCAGAGGCATTCACTTTTAAAATGACAAGGTCTTTTCTTTGGTTTGCATTGTTTCCAAAATTTCCAATATATATATTCCCCTGCTGATCTTTAGTAATATCTTCCCAGTCTGTATTTTCAGCATTAATTTGTAGGTTTCTCAAAAGCTCACCTTGTTCAGAAACTAAATATAAACTGGGTGAATTACCGCTATCGTTCAGCATCCAAAAGGCATCTTCTTTCTGAGAATATTGGATTCCAGAAACTTCTTCTAAAATTTCTGGTAGTTTAACTTTAACCTCTAATTCTCCAACATCCTTACAACTACCTATTATAAACAAACAACATATACCTATAATTTTTCTCATAAATATTAATATTTAATACAGCATCTAAAAGCTTTCTTTTAAATCTAAACTTCTAATAAATTAACGTAAGAACTATAAAGAGGTTCCTCCGTCTAGGGTAATGGTTTGACCGGTCATGAATTTTGTTTGATCAGAAGCTAACCAAACTATTGCATCTGCAATTTCACTAGCCTTTCCATAGCGTTTCATAGGTATAACACTCTTTAAAATAGCATCCATCTCTGGTTTTGCGTTAATTAACTGATCTAATAAAGCAGACTCCGTATACCCAGGGCAAACAGCATTTACTCGTATATTTTTAGTTGCATATTCCATCGCTGCCGATTTGGTCATTCCTACCACAGCAAATTTACTGGCACTATAACTAATATTATTAGGTGAAGCCTTCAACCCTGCTAAAGAAGCAATATTCACAATATTACCATGTCCTTGTTTTAAAAATTGCTGCAGCGCTACTTTCATACAATAAAAAACACCTGTTTGGTTTACAGCAATTACCTTATCCCAATCCTCTAATCTAGCTTTATGTGTTGGCAGTAAATTAGGACCAATTCCCGCATTATTTACAATTACATCTAATTTTTCATAATTGCTTAAGGTTTGATGTACTAAATCTTCAACTTCATTAAACTTAGTGACATCTGTTTTAACAGCTAAGGATTCACCTCCATTAGTTACAATTTCATCTGCTACTTTTTTAGCACTATCTAAATTAATATCAGAAACAACTACTATTGCACCATAACTAGCAAAATGAATTGCCGCTGCTTTTCCAATTCCTGATCCTGCTCCTGTTACAATTACTACTTTATTTTTCACTTCCATATTACTTAATTTAATTTTATAGATGATTATTAATTTAATACGCTACTAAAGCGTTTATTTTTTATTAAAAAAACTACTTGCAAAGAATTAATCGAGAATCAGACAACGCCAAAGACCTAAGAGCTCTTGGATAATCTTTCATTGCCATTAATTTCATAAACTCATTTTTATTGGCATATCGTACAATAAGTACCTCATCCCAAAGAGATTCATCTGAAGGCCCTATAATAGTGGCTAACGGTGATCCTTTAAATATAATCTCAGCGTCTAAAGTATTAAAAAAAGGAACAGCAGCTTTTAAATAATCTGCATAGGTTTCCTTGCCTGTTTTTCCTGTTTCTGCAACTGTTTCTTTATAATTCAAATAATTAAGCATAAAAACAGGTTGTCCATCAGGAAATTCTTGTAATTGCTTTATACCACTTTGTAAATCTATTTGCCCACTCATTGCTAATCTATAGAATTTGTTTTTATAGATTTTAACGCTAAATTACAGCACAACTCTGCGGCTTTATCTAGGTGAGCAAAACGAGGGTCTGACGTTAACCCTTTACTATATCTATAATATATTTGCTGAGCTATCACAGCTATTTTAAACAAGCCAAAGGCATAATAAAATACGATATTATGAATATCTTTTCCAGATTTCTTTGAATAAGCGGCAACGATTTCACTTCTAATTGGGTTCCCCTCAAAAATTGTTGGGGAAGGAATGCCTTGCTTTACAAAATCATGATCTGAAGCCAAAGTCCAATATCCAAGTGATGTTCCTAAATCCATTAATGGATCACCAAGTGTAGCCATTTCCCAATCTAAAACTGCAGTGATATCTTTCCAGGAAGTATCTTTAAAAACAACATTATCATATTTATAGTCATTGTGTATTAAACAATGTTGATAGGTTTTTGGTTGATGTTCTTGCATCCATTGCATAACTTCAAGAGCCGCAGGAACATCTTGTGTTGCTGCTTTTAGGTATTGTTTTCCCCAATTGGTTACTTGCCTGTCTACATAACCCTCTGGTTTTCCTAGATCAGACAACCCAACCGAATTATAATCTAATGTATGTAATTCTGTAAAGGTGTCTAACCAAGTATTGGCAATGGTTTTATAATCATGAACTGGGATGGCTCTATGTTTAGCTTCCTTAAAGTTTAGAATAATTCCATCTACTTTTTCCATAATGTAGAATTCACTTCCAAGGATAGCCTCATCATTTGAATACGCAAACATTTTTGGAACTTTAGAAAACTCTTTTTTTACTGCAGTTTGAACTTTAAACTCTCTACTCATGTCATGACCGCGTTTAATAGCTCCAACTGGAGGCTTACGCAGTACATATTCCTTATCCTCTAGAGATATTAAATAGGTTAAATTAGAATACCCATGTGTAAACTGCTTGACAAATAATTCACTTTGAAGCGAATTAATCAAATGATGTTGGTGTAAAAATTCTTTGAGATTTTTTTCTGGTAATTCCTCCCCTTTTCGAACTTCTTGATTAGACATAATTATAGTTTTCCATAAGATCGAATGACACTTTTCCCTAACTGATACATATGTACTTCATCTGGGCCATCTGCCAAACGCAACATCCTAGCAATTGCAAAATAATGCGCCAAATGTGTGTCTGGTCCAACACCTTTTCCTCCAAGAATTTGAATGGCTCTATCGATGACTTTTAAAGCCATATCTGGAGCAACAATTTTTATCATGGCTATGATATCTTTAGCGTCTTTATTGCCTAATTTATCCATTTTATCTGCCGCTGAAAGTGTTAACAATCGGGCTTGCTCTATTTCGCATTTTGAAATAGCAACCTCCTGACGAATATTACTAAAATCATAAAACTTCTTACCAAAAGCTTCACGCTCTAAGGTTCTTTTTGACATTAGTTCTAGTGCATATTGCGCCATACCTACTAGTCTCATACAATGATGAATTCTACCTGGCCCAAGACGACCTTGAGCAATTTCAAAACCTCTTCCTTCACCTAAAATTAAATTCTCTTTAGGAACACGAACATTGTTTAACTCAATTTCTGCATGACCTTCTGGTGAATCATAAAACCCAAGAACAGATAGCGGTCGAATAATTTTTAGTCCAGGAGTATCTAAAGGAACCAATACCATACTTTGTTGCTGATGGCGATGCGCAGTTGGGTCTGTTTTCCCCATCACTATGGCTACCTTACAATGTGGATCCATACCACCGCTAGACCACCATTTTCTACCATTAATTACATAATGATCTCCATCTAAAACAATAGAAGTTTCAATATTTGTAGCATCTGAAGAGGCTACTTCTGGCTCAGTCATTAAAAATGCCGAACGAATTTCACCATTCATCAATGGAGTTAACCATTCTTTCTTTTGAGAATCACTTCCGTATTTGGCTAATACTTCCATGTTTCCAGTATCAGGTGCAGAACAATTAAAAATTTCTGAAATCCAAATACGTTTCCCCATAATTCCTGCTAAAGGAGCATATTCCAAATTTGTTAAACCCGGGCTTAAATTTCCATAATCTTTAGGTAAAAAAAGATTCCACAACCCTGCATCTTTAGCTTTTTGTTTTAGTACTTCTATTTTAGGCCAACGTGTCCAAATATTTTCTGGATCTTTTTGGAAAGCGAAGAATTCTTCTTCTACAGGTACAATGTGTTTGTCAATGAAATCAGTGAGTTTTTTTTGTAGATCTACTGATTTTTGAGAATATTCGAAGTTCATAAGTTTATTTAATTTTAACCAGCGATCATATATCCACCATCTGCAGTGTATACGCCTCCTGTCATATATGCACCTGCATTTGAAGCTAATAAAGCAGCAATACCAACCATTTCCTCTGGCTGTCCCATACGACCACTTGGAATAGTTTTTTGCACTTTATTTAATAGCTTTTCATTAGTCCATAATGCGGCACTAAATTTTGTTTGAATTAATCCTGGACATATGGCATTAGCTCTAATTCCATATTGACCCCATTCTTTTGCTTGATTTTTTGTTAGCATTAATATAGCAGCTTTACTTGTACTATACAATCCTAATCCCAACCCAGGGGTTAAAGCTTCTACAGAGGCTATATTTATAATGCTCCCATTTTTATGTTCTTGCAGGTGTGGTAAGACTAAATTTGACAATGCCCATGGTGCTTTTACATTTACATCCATAATCTTATCAAAAATTGCCGGGTCTACATCTTCAATAGGTCCAAAAACAGGGTTAATGGCAGCATTGTTTACTAAAATATCTATGCGGCCTAGTTCATTAATTGTTTGATCTACCAAAGCTTTCCTTTGATCTTCTTTACCAATATGACAAGCAATTCCAGTGGCTTTTAGTCCTAGTTCACTAAATTCTTTCACCACCTCATCACAAGCGTCTTGGCTTCTACTGCTAATTATTACGTGTGCCCCTTTTTCAGCCAATCCTTTTGCTATAGCTTTCCCTATTCCTTTACTAGAGCCTGTTATGATGGCTACCTTTCCTTCTAAATTAAATTGTTGATGAGTATTCATTACATTACAGGTTCTGTTTCTTTCTTAATGGTAATGGATTCAGTATTCAATAAAATTTCAGATAATCCTGTAGTTTTTGGCAACTCATACGTAAAAAAGTATTTCATGGTATGAATTTTACTTTCATAGAATTCTTTTGAATAGGTTCCATCAGATCCAGCAGCTTTAGTTGCATGAACTCCAAGGTCTAACCATGTCCAACTCATTAATATTAAACTGAAAAATTCCATAAAAATAGAAGCATCCGCAAGATACCTTTCGTAATCTCCTTTCATCGCATGAGGCATTAAATGACTCAATACTTTTTCTGTAAGTTTTAATTTTGCTCCTAGCGTATTGGCATAAGGTTGTAATTCATCTATTGCTGAAGCCGCTTTAATTGTTGTCATAATTTCAGCAGAAAGTAATTGTAGTGCCTTTCCGTTATTCATGGTTACCTTTCTACCCAATAAATCTTGAGATTGAATTCCTGTTGTTCCCTCATACAAGGCAGATATTCTAATATCTCTGTAATATTGTTGCAAGATAAAATCTGCACAGAAACCGTAACCCCCTAATACTTGTAATCCATTATTTACAGAAGCAGATCCAGCTTCTGAAGGATATGTTTTTACAATTGGGATAATCATTTCCAATAGAAGATTGTATTTCTCTTTTTCTTCTGGCGAAGTAGCAGTTTCTATGATATCGTAATATTTAGCAGCTAAAAAAACCAAACTCATAGACCCTTCTACAACAGATTTTTGCATCAATAGCATTCTTCTAACGTCTGGGTGTTCTATGATCAAGGCCTGTTTCTCCGCTGGGTTTTTCTTACCGTCACTTGATAACTTTCTACCTTGAGGACGTTCATTTGCGTATTGTAAAGAAGCATGATAAGCCGCACAAGCAATAGCAGAAGCTCCTCTTCCTACTGCAATTCTTGCAGAATTCATCATTAAAAACATGTACTTTAAACCTTCATTGGGTTCACCTACAATCCATCCTTTACAGTCGTCTGCATCTCCAAAACCTAAATGAGTAGTGCAGTAGCCTCGTTGTCCCATCTTCTGAAAGTCTGCGACAGTAGTCACATCGTTAAATTCTAATGCTCCATCACTTGAAGGACGATTCTTAGGGACAACAAATAAAGAAATCCCTTTTGTTCCTTTTGGTGCTCCTTCAATTCTAGCGAGTACTAAATGAACCACATTTTCAGTGAAATTGTTATCTCCTCCTGAAATAAAAATTTTCTGCCCAGAAATTTTATAATATCCGTCTTGGGTAGGTGTTGCCTTTGTAACAATATCTGACAAAGAACTTCCAGCTTGTGGTTCTGTTAAACACATTGTACCGCCCCATTGTCCAGAAAGCATGTTTGGCACATAGGTTTGGTTTAGTTCCTTATTTGCAAAATGAATAATAAGCTCTGCAGCTCCTTGAGTTAACCCTGCATAACCAGGTAAATGATTATTTGCAGCATCTAAGATGTAAGTAGCAGCAGTATGTGAAAGGAAAGGAATTTGCATTCCTCCATCTTCATAATTAAATGGCGCTGAAATTAAGCCCATTTCTCCTCCCTTATACATCATTGTTTTTACTTGATCATGAACAAATACTTTACCGTCTTTATGGTAAGCTGGATTTTCATCCATTTCTTTTACATACGGGAATAATTCTCTATCTGCAAACTCTTTGACTGAATCTATAAACATGTCTAGTGATTCTTTATCATGATCTTGAAAACGATCTCTAACTAAAAGGTCTTCTAAATTGTGAATATCATAAAGAAGGTATTTTAATGTATCTATGTCAACATACTTTTCAGCCATATTATCTTACGTTTTTTAAAAATTGATGTTTTTTTACTTAATGCTACGAAGATAGGACAAATAATTATAAAATACTATGCATGCATAGTATTTTATAGGTGGTTTTTTATCTTAATTAGTTCTGCTTTTACAGATTCTAATCTACTTACGATTTCATGATTGTTTATCGTACCAAGCGGATTTTTCTTTAATTTTTGTTTAGCTCCTTCTAAAGTAAAACCCCTTTCTTTGACAAGATTATAGATAAGTTTAAAGTTGGAGACATCGTTGGAAGTAAATAAACGATTTCCTTTTGCATTTTTTTTGGGCTTAATAATTTCAAATTCTTTTTCCCAAAAACGTATTAAAGAAGTATTTACATTAAATGCTTTGGCCACCTCACCTATTTTATAATATCTTTTTTCGGGCAGATCTATATGCATTAGTCTAATGATTGATTTTCTTGTGAAGCCAATTCTAACATTCTATCATATTCTTCTGCAGTTAAATCACTAAAATAAAAATAGACAGGATTTAATTTTTTATTTCCTTTTATCACTTCATAGTGAAGATGCGGAGCTGTTGAAATCCCTGAGGTCCCTACATAACCAATTAAATCTCCTCGTTTTACTTTTTGATTTTTACGAACAGTGTATTTTTCTAGATGTGCATAAAATGTTTTATACCCAAATCCGTGATTTATTTTCACTTGGTTTCCATAACCTCTCCTAGATCGTTTCACCTTCTCTATTTTTCCGTTTCCTGTAGCATATACTGGTGTGCCTCTTGGTGCGGAAAAGTCCATTCCCCAATGAAACTTTCTAGTTTTATAAATGGGGTGTATACGGTATCCATAGCCAGAAGCCATGCGTTTCAAATTTTTATTTGCGACTGGCTGAATTGCTGGTATTGAAGCTAGCATTTCTTTTTTATTTTTTGCCAATACAACTATTTCATCCAATGACTTCGATTGAACAACCATTTGTTTCGATAAAATATCTATTTTTTTTGTAGCTTCTTTTATGAGTTTAGAATTGTCATAACCATTTAAATAACTATATCTATTTACACCACCAAAGCCAGCTTTACGTTGTTCTTCTGGAATAGGATTAGCCTCAAAATAAGCTCTGTAGATATTGTTATCTCTTTGTTGTAATTGTGATAAAATAGAAGAGCTTTCGTCTAATCGTTTATTTAAGAGTTCGTAATTAAATTTAAGATTTTCTAACTCTCTCTCTTGTGCTAATTGATTTGGAGTTTTTAAAAACTGACTTAATACAACAAAACCTGAGAACATTATTAGAACAAGCCCAAAGAAACTTAGAATAATTATCTTAGAAATATTTCCTTTTGATTTTTCTATTCTACGATAGCTTAGGGTATCAGAGTCGTAATAATATTTTACTTTTGCCATAAATCTAAATATGCTACTTTTGTTACTATAAACTACGATAAGAGAAAGTAATTTATAAATTAACAAAAGCAAATTTACAAAATGTTTCACTAACAATAACTTTGACTCATTTCAAGTATAAATTTTAACATTAACGGTAAAAGAAAATCAACTTTTGATTTATGAAATCTAAAGAAATTCGTTCTCATTTTTTAAAATTTTTTAAAGAAAAATCTCATCAAATTGTTCCTTCATCTCCTATGGTTTTGAAAGATGATCCCACGTTGATGTTCACTAATTCAGGAATGGCTCCATTCAAAGAGTATTTTTTAGGAAATAAAATCCCAAAAAACACCAGAATATCTGACACGCAAAAATGTCTTAGAGTCTCAGGAAAACACAATGATTTAGAGGAGGTTGGATACGATACCTATCACCATACCATGTTTGAAATGTTAGGGAATTGGAGCTTTGGAGATTATTTCAAAAAAGAGGCCATAGCATGGGCTTGGGAACTATTAACAGAGGTGTATGGTATCTCTGAAGACATGCTTTACGTTACAATTTTTGAGGGTAGCACTGATAAAGATAATTTGCCAATTGATCAAGAAGCATTTGATTTATGGAAGGAGATTGTTCCTGAAGACCGTA
>CALSUE010000010.1 GCA_943789455.1 uncultured Flavobacteriaceae bacterium | reverse complement strand
TTTTCAGGTATTCAAGATTTTACAGCCAGTCAAATCATACAATACTCACAAAAAATAAGAGAACAAATTAATAAAAGATATCCAAATAAATTTATTCATCCTGAAGATTCCAGCATTAAAAATGTGACACACTTACTATGGTCAGGAACTCCAATTCATGAGGGTTCTGATGGAAGGAATGCAGTTTTTTATGGAGATAAAGCTATCGACAGATCTCCCTGTGGAACAGGAACATCTGCTCGTTTGGCTCAATTGCATGCCAAAGGAAAATTAAAAAAGGGTGTTGAATTTATTCATGAAAGTTTTATTGGAAGCACTTTTGTAGGTTGTGTAGAGGAGGAAACTACCCTAGGTGATTTTCCAGCGATTATTCCAAGTATAAAGGGGTGGGCTAAGATTTATGGATACAATACCATTATCATAGATGATAAAGATGATCCATACGCACATGGGTTTTCAGTGATTTAAATACGAGCATAAATGTCTAAAAAAGTAGTTATTATTGGTGGAGGAATTATGGGCGTTTGCTCGGCATATTTCCTAAATAAAGAAGGTCATGATGTAACCATAATAGATAAATCTAATTTTTCTAGTGGAGCTTCTTTTGTAAATGCAGGATATATTACTCCAAGTCACATCATTTCTTTAGCAGCCCCTGGAATTATAACTAAAGGGCTTAAGTGGATGTTTAATCCCGCAAGTCCATTTTATGTAAAACCAAGACTAGATAAAGATTTTCTTCAATGGGCGTGGGCTTTTAAACGTTCTTCAACCAAAAAAAAAGTTGCACAATCTATTCCAGTAATTAAAGATATAAATATACTTAGTAGAGAGCTATATGTAGCGATGAAATCCTCTGGAGACTTAGATTTTCATTATGAGCATAAAGGTTTGTTAATGGCTTACAAACATGATAAAGCAGGAGAACAAGAGTGGGAGGTAGGTAAAAAAGCAATTCAACTTGGTTTAAAAGTAGAAAACCTTACAGCAAAAGAAGTTGAAGCAATAGAGCCTAAGGCCAATCTAAATATTAAAGGAGCCGTTTATTTTCACTCAGATGCCCACATGACCCCTGGTGGTTTTATGAAAAATATGCTGTCTTTTCTTAAAGAAAATGGGGGTAACAATACACGCTGAAGAAGAGGTAAAAGATATTGTTGTTTCTAATAAATCAATTACAAAATTGATTACCGATAAACGAGAAATTTTAGCAGACGAATTTGTAATGGCAGCAGGAAGTTGGTCTCCTATTATTAGTAAAAAATTGGGTATTAAAATGCTGTTGCAACCTGGTAAAGGTTATCGGATTAATGTTGCTCAAGAAACTAATATTACCATTCCTGCAGTATTGTTAGAAGCCAAAGTTGCTGTGACACCTATGAATGGTTTTACTCGATTTTCTGGAACTATGGAGATAGATAAAATAAACCATAAAATAAACCCTGTTAGAGTGAATGCAATTGCAAATTCGGCTTCAGAATATTATCATGGTTTACAAATTAGCAACCAAGACAAAGAGGCTGCTGAGTGTGGTTTGAGACCTGTTACTCCAGATGGGTTACCCTATATTGGAAAGACATCTCAGTATCATAATTTAACCTTTGCTACAGGTCATGCCATGATGGGTTGGAGTTTAGGACCTGCTACTGGAAAATTGGTTTCAGAAATAATTTCAGATCAAAAACCTTCATTAGATCTGACGCCCTTTCATGTTCAACGAAGATTTTAAATAATCATTACATCTTCTGCTAAGATCTTTTTAAGATAGTACAGCAGCTGTTGTGCATTTTTTTTAGAAAAAACCAATGGTGGTTTTATTTTTAAGACATTGTGGTCTGGGCCATCAGAACTCATTAAAATGCCATGGGCTTTCATTCTGTTAATAAGGTAATCGGTTTGTTTGGGTAATGGTTTTTTTTGAGCGTTTACCAGTTCCATTCCTAAGAAAAATCCTTGACCTCTTACGTCTCCAATAATAGGAAATTCTTTAGCTAATTTTAGTAGCTGTTCTTTTAAGAAAGCACCAACTTCTAATGCATTTTCTTGTAATTTCTCATTTTTTACAGTTTGCAATACAGCAGTTCCTATAGCACAAGAAACAGGGTTTCCTCCAAAGGTGTTGAAAAACTCCATGCCGTTTGCAAAACTGATTGGCTACTGCTTCTGTACAAACCACAGCTGCCAAAGGATGTCCGTTTCCTATGGGTTTTCCAATGGTAATAATATCAGGAATTACGTTGTGTAATTGGAAGCCCCAAAAAGATGTTCCAAGCCTCCCACACCCTACCTGTACTTCATCAGAAATACATACACCGCCTACTTTTCTAACAGCTGTATAAGCCTTAGACAAAAACCCGTCAGGCAATTCTATTTGACCACCGCAAGAAATAATAGGCTCTACAATTAGTGCGCTTACACCATCTCCTTTTTTATGAATCGTATCAATGCATTGTTGTACTTCTTCTGCGTATTTTTCTCCAGTATTTTTACCCCTGTATTTCCCTCTAAAAGCATCTGGTAATGGGAAAATATGGGTGTGTTCTGGTGCTCCTTTGCCACCTTTTCCATCAAATTTATAGGAAGAAATAGCTACACAGGTATTGGTGTTTCCATGGTAACCAACTTCTGAGGCAATAACATCTTCTTTACCGGTTACAGTTTTTGCCATTCTAATAGCTAATTCATTGGCTTCACTTCCAGAATTTACAAAATGGACAACACTTAATTCTTGTGGTAAGGTTGCTAAAATCTCTTGTGCAAGTAAGTTGATGTTTTCATGAAGATATCGAGAATTAGTATTTAAAATAGCTACTTGTTGTTGAGCGGCTTTAATTACATTAGGATGCTCATGACCAACATGAGCAACATTATTAACCGTGTCTAAATATTTTCTACCAAATTGATCTAAAAGATAAGCTCCTTCTCCTCGAACCATTTTTATAGGTTCTTTGTATTGCAAACTCAAGCCTTTTCCTAAATGCTGTTTTCTGTATCCAATTAATTCTTCGTTTGAAGCACTCTTTTTAGTGTGAAGATTTTTAATACAAAACAATGCATTTGGATCTACACAAATACTTTTCCATACATCAATTTGATTTGCATATGCTACTCCGGGAAAATCAGTTGTGTAGTCTAACAAAGAAAGCATGATCTGAAAATGTAAATGGGGAGCCCAATTACCGTTTACAGTTTGATCACCTAGCACACCAATTTTTTGCTCTTTTTGTATGAAGTCTCCTTTTTTGTAGTGTAAAATACTTTCCGGATCTAAATGACCATATAAGGTGTAGAATTCGATGTCTTTTTCTTTGTGTTTTAAAACAACTAAACCACCATATTCTTTATTACCATAGTCATTTACTGCTAGGGCTATTTCACCATCAAATAATGCATGAACAGGTGTGTTTGTTGGAAGCCAAAAATCGATTCCTAGATGAATAGTTCTACTTTCTGGGCCAGAATTTCCTATTTTATCATAGGTGTTTGAGGTGTATAAAGGTCTAGGTTCTAGATATCCACCAGAGATAATTTTTGTTGGATGCTTTTTTTGAAGTTGGTCTAGTTTATATTGAAATAAGTCAATATTGTTAAAATCAGCTTGATGGCCAATCCACGAACTAGAGACACTTAAATCCAGTAGTTCTATGTCCTTTCTATGAATAGAAGGAAATAGAGTCTGTTAAAGAACAGCTTGAATAGTTGCAGCCCATTTTTTGAATTGATTCTTCATTAGGGTGAGGAGAAAAACCACAAGCATCTCTGAATGAATAATGTGCGAAATCTTCAGAGGTTTTAGACCATTTCTGCAATACTTCCCATGCTGGTTGTTCACTAATCCATAGATATTCATTATCTGGCTCTTCAATTTTACTCATGGCAGCTCTTGTAACAATGATAACAAGCCGCATGGCAATGGCGGTGAATAAATGAGCTAGCTCATTTTCTAATAATGGGAAAGAGGAATGGTACCCTTTTATAAATGCAAGAGATGCTTCTAAAGGATCATTGTGTCCCATAGTCCCATAAGCACAGAGAATGGCTAAATCATTTATGGTTTGTGTATGCATGGCATCACCATAGTCTATCGCTGCTTTTGCTTTAGGGTGTTCTATACTGGGAGTAACAATTATGTTATTATCATTTGGATCATTGTGAACTATACTTTGTCTTAAAAGTTGATAAGAGTGTTGAACTGCTTCAAATTTATTTTGAAACAGCATCAGAATTTCTTTTTCGGGAGTTTCAAATAAATGGAGTTGCTTTTTAGTCCAAAGCGATTGAGCAATATCCCATTCAAAATTATAATGTGCTTCTGGATGCTTAAACCCTTGAAGTACTTTTGTTAATGTACCACATTGTGATCCAATACTTAACCGTAAATCTTCTAGTTGCGGGTTTACAGCACTCCAAACTTTACCTGAAACCCAGGAGAGTAATCGTACACAACGTGTTTTTTTGTAACGATCTTTGATTTCAGAAATTAAAAGGTTGTCTTTATCTTTTATAGCCCTTGGAGCAATCATTTCTTCATCACTATTTTCAATAAATTGTAATAAGTGCTGCTGGTATTCTAGGTATTTTTTATTTTCTTCAACTCTAGAAATTTTTAAAATATACCCCTCTTCCCCCTCTATTTTAATTCTAAAATTAAAATCAACATAACCAGGTAAAGGAGATGCAGTTCCTCTAATATTGTAGAGGTCAAAAAGAATTTCTTCCGCTTCCGGAATAGTTATTTTTTGCTGAGCATAATTCATAACTTAAAAATAGGATAAAGTTGGATAAAAACCCTTTTTATTCTTTGTAAATTTGATTTTAAATATAGCAGATTATGAATGTAAAGGGAAACATTGTAGATATTCTCAATAAAAGAATTTTTAAAGGTGAGGTATGCATAGAAAACGGAAGAATTTCTGCTATTAAAGAAGTAAATCACAAAGTAGAAAATTATATTTTACCTGGATTTGTAGATGCACACATACACATAGAAAGTTCTATGGTAGTGCCTTCTGAATTTGCAAAAATTGCACTTATTCATGGTACAGTTGCTACAGTTTCAGATCCACACGAAATTGCCAATGTATTGGGTGTGAAAGGTGTAGATTTCATGATTGAAAATGGAAAAAAAGTACCTTTAAAATTTAATTTTGGTGCACCAAGTTGTGTGCCAGCGACCTCTTTTGAAAGTGCTGGAGCAATTATTAATGCTGATGATATACAAAAAATGATGGCAAATCCAGACATCAAGTATTTGGCAGAAATGATGAATTATCCTGGGGTGTTATTTGATGATAAAGAGGTGTTACAAAAAATTGAACACGCAAAAAATAACAATAAGCCTATAGATGGCCATGCACCAGGTTTGAGAGGAGATGATGTTAGCAAATATATTGCTGCAGGAATTTCTACAGATCATGAATGCTTTACGTATGAGGAAGCTCTAGAAAAATTACAAAAGGGAATGAAAATTCTAATCAGAGAGGGAAGTGCTGCAAAGAATTTTGAGGCTTTGATTGATTTATTACCCGAACATTATAAAAATATGATGTTCTGTTCAGATGATAAACATCCAGATGATTTGTTGATAGGACATATTAACCAATTATGTGAGCGAGCAGTTGCCAAGGGGATGGATGTTTTTAAGGTACTTCAAGTGGCGTGTGTAAATCCGGTAAACCATTATAATTTAGAGGTTGGATTGTTGCAAAAAGGAGATGCTGCAGATTTTATTGTGGTTGATAATTTAGAAAAATTTAAAGTATTGGAAACATATATTGATGGTGAGTTGGTGGCAAAAAATGGCAAAAGTTTTGTAACCGCTGTTCCATTTGAAGTGTTGAATAATTTTAACACCGATACAAAAAAAATAGAAGATTTTATGCTTGCTTCTTCGTCTAAAAAAATTAGAGTTATTGAGGCTTTAGATGGTGAATTAGTTACCAATCAAATAGAGGCAACCCCTTTAATAATAGACGGAAATTTAGTATCCAATACAGCAACAGATATTTTAAAAATGACAGTGGTAAATCGGTATCAAAATACGAATCCATCAATAGCTTTTATCAAAAATTTTGGAATAAAAAATGGAGTTATTGCAAGCTCTGTTGGTCACGATTCACACAATATTATAGCTATTGGCACCTCTGATGAACTTATTTGTAGCGCTGTAAATCTGCTCATACAACATAAAGGTGGTATATGTGCATTGAATGATACAACAGAAAAAATAGTAGCCCTACCTGTGGCTGGAATTATGAGTGATCAACCCGCTGAAATTATTGGGAATGCATATGCAGAGCTTGACGCTATGGCAAAAGATATGGGTAGTACTTTAAGTGCTCCTTTCATGACGCTATCTTTTATGGCTTTATTAGTTATTCCCTCCTTAAAATTAAGTGATCAAGGATTATTTGAAGGAGATTCTTTTAACTTTATTTCTTTAGATGTAGCATAATTTTTTAGGGTTAGTGATCATTTATTTATTCAAATGCTAAAATCATATTAAAATTTACTTCTTTATCATAGATATTTTTATTTTTTACTTCAAAATAGCAAGCGATTTAATATTTTAGACTTCAAATTTTTATATAAGTATATGAACTACCCAAGGAAAGTAATTATTGGTGATATTACAGTTCGAGATGGCTATCAACACGAAGAAAAATTTATTCCTACACATGCTAAATTGTGGATGTTAGAACAATTGCTTTTAGCAGGGTTTAAAAATATTGAAGTTACCAATTTTGGAAATCCAAGAGGGATGCCTCAATTTTCTGATGCTGATGATTTATTTAAAAAAATTCGCACTTCTAAAAAGGTATCTCATTTATTAGCGGATGCTTCCTTAACAGCAATTACGATTCGAGAAAAAGCTGTAGAAAGAGCCATTCAAGCAAAGCTTGAGGGTTACGGACCTGACCGAATTTTATTAATGGTTTCTACCAGTGAATCTCATCATATAAAAAACTCCGGTCTATCACTAAAAGACTACTGGAAGATGGCAGAAACTCAAATTAAAAAAGCTCACGATGCAGGGATTAAAGTAAATGGTACGGTAAGTACTATTTGGGGCTGTCCAATTGAAGGACCAACAGATCTCAATAAAGCCATAGACTACACCCAACGTTGGTTTGATATTGGTGCAGATGATGTAGAACATGCAGATCATGATGGTTCTGCTTCTCCAGATAGAGTGTACAGATATTACTCGATGTTACAGGAAAAGGTAGGGATGACAGAGAAACAAATTGTTCATTTTCATACCACTAGAGGTTGGGGGTTAGCTAATGTTTTAGCAGCTCTTCAAGCTGGGATGACACATTACGAATCTACTATGGGAGGTATAGGAGGACAGCCTGCAAATTTTGTAGACGGTATTCCAGTTGCTGGTACAGGTTCTTATTATTATAAAGATCCAAATTTAGTAGGCTTGGTTTCTACGGAAGACTTAGTAGTAATGCTAGACGAAATGGGTATTGAAACAAATTTAGATATTGATAAAGTGCTAGAAATTGGTGCTATGAATGAACGAATTGTTGGAAGACGTTTACGTTCTGAAGCTATCAAAAATGGAAGAATTCCTAAATCGTTAACAGGAAGGTAATTTTTGGTATTTCTAAAATTACTTTTCTTAATAGACTCAAAATAACTAATCATGTCATTAGAATTAGACTTACAAAAAAGAAGTGGAAATGCATGTGAATTGTGTACATCAATAGATCGTTTAGCTATTTATGAGGTAAAGCCAATCCTAACAGGTGGTGGAGGTGTAGATGGGAGTATATTAGCTTGTGATTTATGTATACAACAAATTGAAAACCCAGAAATTACAGATGTAAATCATTGGCGTTGTTTAAATGACAGCATGTGGTCTGAATTTAGAGCTGTAAAAGTGATTGCTTGGAGAATATTATCTCGTTTAAGAAAAGAGGGGTGGCCACAAGATTTATTAGACATGCTGTATTTAGAAGATGATGATTTACGATTTGCTAAAGAAACGGGTGAGCATCTAGACGAAAGTGAAAAGATTATTCACAGAGATGCCAATGGAGCCATTTTGAAAGCTGGAGATAGTGTTGTGCTTATTAAAGATTTAAAAGTAAAAGGGTCTAGTATGGTGGCTAAACAAGGAACAGCAGTTCGAAGAATTTCTTTAGATCATGAAAATCCAAAATATATAGAAGGAAAGGTTGGCCCCACACAGATTGTGATTATTACAGATTATGTGAAGAAAATGTCAGAAAAGGAGTAATCATAAATAATAGTATTGATATTAATATGAAAAAAATAACAGCATTTATAATTTTAATTTCTTTTTTATCATGTAGCCCAAAACTCTTTAAGGAAAAATGGACTAAAGAAGAAGCGCCAGCATATTTTAAAGCGAGGTTTGAAACTACTCAGGGAAATTTTGATATTGAGGCAAAAAGAGTTTGGTCTCCAGAAGGTGTAGACAGATTGTATCAATTAATTAAGAATGAATTTTATACAGATATTGCTATTTTTAGAGTGGTGCCAGGTTTTGTAGCTCAGTTTGGTATTCACAATGATAGTTTGATAAATGCCAGTTGGCGAAAATTTAAAATTGATGATGAAGAAGTTGTTCAAAGTAACGATTTCATGACAATCTCTTTTGCTAGAGGAGGAGTAAAGACAAGAACTACTCAGATATTTATCAACTTAAAAAATAACAAACGCTTAGATGCGCTAGCGTATTCTGGAGTTAAAGGTTTTCCGGTTATTGCAAAAGTAATTGCTGGAAAAGACAATATTTTACAGTTTTATGATGGGTATGGAGACCGATTAGGTATGCGACAAGATTCTTTAAATAGATACGGTAACACATTTATTAGAACTAACTATCCTGAAATAGACTTTATAAAAAAAGCCTATATACTCAACTAAAAAAAAGCCGCTTACAGCGGCTTTTTTTATTTAGATAGCTCTGTAAAATATTTATAGAAATAAGGAATGGTTTCAATTCCTTTTAAATAATTAAAAATACCAAAATGTTCATTTGGGGAATGGATAGCATCACTATCTAGGCCAAAGCCCATTAGAATGGTTTTACTTTTTAGTTCATCTTCAAAAAGAGAAACTATAGGAATACTTCCACCACTTCTTTGTGGAATTGGAGTTTTACCAAAAGTAGCTTCATAAGCTTTACTAGCAGCTTTATAACCAATGGTGTTTATAGGAGTTACATAGCCTTGACCGCCATGATGCGGTGTTACTTTAACAGTAACAGCCTTTGGAGCAATACGTTCAAAATGTTTGCTGAATAACTCAGTAATTTCATGCCATTCTTGATTGGGTACCAAGCGCATTGATATTTTTGCATAGGCCTTAGAAGCAATCACTGTTTTTGCTCCCTCTCCGGTATATCCACCCCATATCCCGTTAACATCTAGGGTAGGGCGTATGGAGTTTCTTTCATTTGTTGTATAGCCTTCCTCTCCATATACAGCATCAATAGCTAATGCTTTTTTATAATTTTCTAAAGAGAAAGGAGCTTTAGCCATTTCATCTCTTTCTGCTCTAGATAATTCTTCTACTTTTTCATAAAAACCAGGAATGGTAATGTGATTATTTTCATCGTGCAATGATGCAATCATCTTTGTTAAAATATTAATGGGGTTGGCTACTGCACCACCATATAAGCCAGAATGTAAATCTCTGTTGGGTCCTGTAATTTCTACTTCAACATAACTTAAACCTCTTAACCCAGTTGTAACCGAAGGAATATCATTGGCTATCATTCCTGTATCAGAAATTAAAATGATATCATTGGCTAATTTTTTATGGTTGTTTTTTACAAACCACCCCAAACTCTCAGAACCTACTTCTTCCTCTCCTTCAATCATAAATTTTACATTACAAGGTAGATTTCCTGTGGTGGTCATATATTCCATAGCTTTTATATGCATGTACATTTGACCTTTATCATCACAGGCACCACGAGCAAAAATAGCCCCTTCTGGATGAAGAGCTGTTTTTTTAATAACAGGTTCAAATGCCGGAGAATCCCATAACTCTAGTGGATCTGCGGGTTGTACATCGTAATGACCATATACTAAAATCGTAGGTAAATTTTTATCAATTATTTTTTCTCCATACACAATAGGATAACCCGGAGTTTCACATATTTCTACAAAATCACAACCTGCTTTTTCTAGGCGATCTTTAACAGCTTCAGCAGTATTTAATACATCTTGTTGATAAGCTGGATCTGCACTAACAGAAGGGATTTTTAGGAGCTCAATAAGTTCATTGATAAAACGATCTTTATTTGATTTTATATAGTTTTTGATGTCTGACATGTTTATTTTTTTTCGCATTCAAAAATACTAAAATTCCTTCGATTCCGCTTTGCAAATTCAGACGAATGCTTATATTTGCAATCCGAAAGCTGAAAAAGTATTTCAGCTTTAGTTGCAGGCGTGGTGGAATTGGTAGACACGCTAGACTTAGGATCTAGTGCCGCAAGGTGTGAGAGTTCGAGTCTCTCCGCCTGTACAAACAAAAACCTCATCCTATTGAATTTTCAATAAGTTGAGGTTTTTATCTTAAAATAACTTCTTCTTTTTACACAAAGGCGTTTAAAATTCTTTTAATCATTTTACATCTCATAAATCGAAAAATAAGTAGTGGCTTTAATATAGATGTAAAGTTTAATTTTGAATAAAATTATAATCAATTTCCTCTACAGAAAGTTCCTCATATTTTCTTACAATTTTACTGCTCAACAACTTTTTTAATTCCTCTATCTCTTGCTGATTAAATAACAAAACCAAATTTCCTTGAAGTGTTGGTATTGGGATGTTCTTTTTTACTTTGGGGCAAGGATAGTTCTCATTCCAATATGAAGTATCTAAATGCAAAATATATTTTTTAAATTGAATATATTCTTTTTCTGTAAACTCAAAAAAAATGTTATTAAAGGTAAGATGGTAATGATTACATTTTGTACATAGTGTTAATTCTCCGCTTTTTACTTTACCTATTGTTTTTATATAATTGCACATAATATAATTATTATTTATTTAGATTTAATTAAAATAACTTATATTTGTCAAATATAAAATAGAATCATTCTAAATAAAAATTATATTACTAATTTTTTGATTAATTTTTTATTGTTTTTTGAACGAGTAAATACTATTAATTTTTGGAAGTAAAATTAATTCTACTCTCTTTACTTTTTTATTTGAATTTGGCTCTTCAGCAATGAGGGGCTTTTTTTGATTATGTACTTAAATTTTTACATCTAAAGCATCGCGTAAAGCATTACCAATTAACATAAAGGCCATAACTAAACTCATAATTGCTACTCCAGGAATTAGAGCAAGATAGGGTTTTCCAAGAATGATATAATTGTAGTGATTTTTTATAATTGCACCCCATGATGGAGTTGGGGGTTGGGCTCCAATTCCTAGGAAGCTTAAGCCACTTTCTATAAGAATTGCTGCTGCAAAATTGGCTGCAGAAATTACAATTATGGGTGCTATAATATTTGGTAATATGTGTCTAAAAATAATTCTAAAGTTAGAAAAACCTAAAACCTTGGCAGCTTCTACATACTGTTGTTGTTTGGTGGTTAAGACCTGCCCTCTAACAACTCTAGCAACCTCAACCCACATGGTTAACCCAACAGCAATAAATACTTGCCAGTAGCCTTTACCTAGAGCTAAAGTTATTGCGATTACCAGAAGTAAAGTAGGGATAGACCATGTGATATTAATCAACCACATAATAAATGCATCTATTTTACCACCATAATATCCAGCAATTGCTCCAATACCAATGCCAATAAATAAAGATATAAATACAGCAATAAACCCTATGAAAAATGAGATTCTTGTTCCTATAAGTAGTCTGCTCAACAAATCTCGACCATATTTGTCTGTTCCAAAATAAAAAGTTTTCTTTTTAATGAATTTTTTTGGTGTATTATTTAGTAGACTTAAGTTTATTTTTTTTGGGTACCCATCGTCGTAGCCAATATATTCTAACGCTTCTTGATGTATATGATAGGATTTAATAGCAATCTCTGTATTAGTTTGTGTATTTCCAAAGAAAAGTCTCTTAATAAATGATTGTGAGCTTTTTTCTTTTGATGGAATAGATAACATATCTACAGAGAAACCTGGCCCTTTAGAATGGATTTCTATATGCATTTGGTTTGCATTCTGACTATTGTCTGGAGCAATTAAGTAACCAAACACAGCAATAAACCCACAAAAAACCACGAACCAAAAACTAAATAAGCCGATTTTGTTTTGCTTAAATTTTTGAAGAGCAACTTTGGAAAGTGATTTTGATTGGTTCATCATTAGTACAAAAGTAAAAAACCTGATAGGTTATACAAACATATCAGGTCTTTTAGAGTTTTAATTTTTTTTAGGGCTAATTTTTAACAATCTTTTGATTGCTTACTAATTTTAATTGACTCAAAACATTTAATGCCTCAGAAATATAAAGATCTTTTGATAAATTTTCATGCCAAGCCTCTCTTTTTTCTTTTAAATCTTTGTTTACTTCAAATAGAGGTATTTCATAACTTGGAGAATTGAAGGCTAATCCTGATTGATATTTAAATACTGATTTAAATTTTTCAGCATACGCATCGCTTTGTTTTGATTCTTTTTGATATTGTTTGTAATTTAAGGAGAAAGAAGAATCATCTTGTACTTTTTTTAACCACTTTGCGTACTCATCAATTAGTTGAAACTTTGGATCTTTATTTATCCTTTCTATACTAGTTGTAACTACGTCAGAAAAATTACTGTAGATATTAACTTGAGAATAAGATGCTTGAGGTACCTTATCCCATGGTAATGCTCCTTCGAGATCACGTTCTCCATACTTCATATAACTGAAACGGGTTGGCATAGCTATATCTGAATATACCCCTTCAACCTGAGTAGAACCTCCATTAATTCTATAAAATTTTTGAATTGTCATTTTTAGGTATCCTAAATCATTTTTGTAATTCGGATAAAATTTATTTATGGGTAAAATGTTCTGCACCGTTCCTTTACCATAAGTTTGGTTACCTCCAAGGATTACAGCCCTGTTGTAATCTTGCATTGCTGCTGCAAAAATTTCGGATGCAGACGCAGACAATTCATTAACTAGAAGAACTAATGAACCTTTCCATTGAATTCTGTTGTCAACATCTTGTTTAATAATAGGGTTTTCATTTCTATATTTTACTTGAACAACTGGGCCTTTATCTACAAATAAGCCTGCTATTTTAATAGCTGTGTCTAGAGAGCCTCCACCATTATTTCTTAAATCAATCAATAAGCCTTCAACATTTTCTTCCTTTAGACGTTCAATTTCTTTTTCCATGTCTTTAGCGGAATCTCTAAAATTTCTGTCTTCAAAATTAATATAGAATTTTGGTAAATCTATAACACCGTATTTTTTTCCATCTTTTTCAACAATGGAAGACTTCACAAAGGTTTCTTCTAATTGAACAATATCTCGTGTAATTGTAATTACTTGAGTAGAGCCATCAATTTTTTTCTTAACAGTTAACAATACCTTAGTATCCTTTGGTCCTTTAATAAATTTTATTGCATCATCTAAACGCATACCTACAATATCAACTGGATCCTCATTTTCTTGAGCTACTTTTAAAATAATATCACCATCTTCTAAATCACCTTGTTTCCAAGCTGGCCCTCCAGAAACTAACTCAACGATATGTGTATAAATACCTTTCTTTTGAAGACGAGCACCAATGCCTTCAACTTTACCAGACATGTCTTGATCAAAACTTTCTTTGATATTTGGAGGCATATAAATGGTATGAGGTCCAAAAGCTTCAGTAATACTATTTAAATAAGTTGAAAACCAATCACGATGTTCTAATTCATCTATTCGTATGTATAAATTTTCCATGGATTCCATAACATCTGCTCTTGCCTTTTTTTCTAGGATAGAAAAAGATCTCTTTTTAAAAGATTGATCTTTTTTAAACTCCTCTTCATCCAAATTTTCTTGGTCTCGAATTTTATCTATGGTTTGGAGTTTAAGTTGTTTTCTCCAAAAATTTAAAAGTTCTTTTTCTGTTTTTGCGTAATCAATTACTTTAAAGTCTAAATCAATTACTTCATCTTTTTTGTAGTTGAAGGGTTTTTTTAAAATTGTATTGTAATAATTTTTTGCATTCTTGATTTTCTCCAAAAACCTGCCATATACAAGACTGTAAAAAGCAATATCAGACTCTTTGAGTTGGTTGTCTATTTGATATTTGTATTTAGAAAATTCCTTAATATCAATTTTTGTAAAATATCTTTTAGATGGGTCTAAATCAGCAATAAAATTATTGAAAACCATTTCAGAAAAATCATCATTTAATACTTTTTGATTATAATGACCTTGCGTGAGCATGTAGTTCAATACAGAAATTAAAACCTTGTCTTTTTCTGGATCTTGATCGTTAGTAATTTTAGGATTTGCAAAACTTATACTGCTTACGAATAAAAAAAGAGACAGAAAATGGGTAATAAGTTTAGTTCTCATATAGATATCTATTATTTGTATGATTTTTCATAGCGTTTTTAGAGCTGATAGATATTGCATCTAGTTTTAGATTCAATATCGGTATGTAAGTGTGTTGACTACACAAAAATAATTAAAAACCAAATTAGACCTTCTTTACAAAATGTTAAAAAATATTCTTATTTAATTGGCTTACATTTGTGTAAAATCTTGTGAAAATGACAAATAAAAGACCTCTAATCTTAGTAACAAATGATGATGGTATCACAGCTCCTGGAATTAGAGCATTAATTCAAATTATGAATACAATAGGAGATGTTATTGTAGTTGCTCCAGATAGACCCCAGAGTGGAATGGGACATGCGATCACAGTAGATAATGTATTGCACTGTAATCCAATTACTATAGATGATGGTCCACAAATTGAATATAGTTGTTCGGGTACACCAGCAGATTGTGTAAAAATGGCTATTAACGAAATTTTAAATCGTAAGCCAGATTTATGTGTTTCTGGAATAAATCATGGGGCAAATTCATCTATAAATGTTATCTACTCAGGAACAATGAGTGCCGCTGTTGAAGCAGGTATAGAGGGGGTTCCGGCAATTGGATTTTCATTGTTAGATTTTAACTACAAGGCAGATTTCAAACAAGGAAAAGAATTTGTAAAAAGAATTACATTAAGTGCTTTAAAAAATGGTATTCCAGAAGCAACTGTTTTAAATGTAAATATTCCAAAGTTAAAGAAGGAGCAAATTAAAGGGATTAAAATTTGTAGACAAGCCAATGGATTTTGGCGAGAAGATTTTGATAAACGAAAAAGTCCATTTGGAAAAGAATACTATTGGTTGTCTGGAGAATTTGTAAACAAAGACAAAGGAGAAGATACCGATATATGGGCATTGGAAAATGGTTATGTTTCTGTTGTGCCGGTTCAATTTGATTTAACAGCTCATCATATGATTCAAAAACTAAATTCATGGGATTTATAAAAAAAGAAATTTCTATTGGTTTTATAATTTCTATTGTAGCAACTTTTTGTGGTATCTTTTTGTATTTGCAATATTTTTCTAAATATGGATTTGAGGAAACTATTCTTATGATTAAAGAAGGAAATTTATATGCCCAAGTGTTATCATTATCAGCTTTACCTAATCTCTTTGTGTTTTTTGTTTTTATTAAGAAAAAACAAGATTACAGAGCAAGAGGTGTTTTAATGGCTTCCATTTTAACTGCTTTGGTTACCTTTGTATTGAAATTCATGTAGATTAAAACTAAACATGACTTCAAGTAGATTTGATAATTTATTTTTAAGATTAATTTCACTTGACCTAACAATTTCATTCATATGAAATATTATATCATAGCAGGAGAAGCTTCCGGAGATCTTCACGGTTCAAACTTAATGAAAGCTTTGTATAAACAAGACCACAAAGCAGCTATAAGATTTTGGGGTGGTGACCTTATGAATAGTGTTGGTGGAACTCTTGTGAAACACTATAAAGAAAGAGCATTCATGGGGTTTGTTGAAGTTTTTATGAATCTTAATAAGATTCTTAGAATGATTTCTTTTTGTAAAAAAGACATCCTAAGTTTTCAGCCAGATGTACTTATTTTTATTGATAATTCAGGATTTAATTTACGTATAGCAAAATGGGCAAAACTTCTAGGGTTTAGAACTACTTATTATATTTCTCCCCAAGTTTGGGCCTCAAGAGCTAATAGAGTAGAAAAAATTAAAAAATACATCGATCAGATGTATGTAATTCTACCTTTTGAAAAGGAATTCTACAAGAAGTGTAATTTCGATGTTACTTTTGTTGGTCATCCTTTAATTGATGCTATTGCTGATAGAAAACAAGTTGACGAAATTAAATTTAGAGCAGAACATCAGATAGGAGATAAACCAATAGTGGCTCTTCTTCCAGGAAGTAGAAAACAAGAAATCACAAAAATGCTCTCAGTCATGCTATCATTGGTTGATGATTTTTCTAATTACCAATTTGTAATTGCAGGTGCACCCAGTCAGAATTTTTCTTTTTACAAAACAATTATTGGTTCTAAGAATATCTGTTTTGTAGATAATCAAACTTATGATCTATTAAGTATTTCTTATGCTGCCCTGGTTACCTCCGGAACAGCTACATTAGAAACCGCTTTATTTAAAGTACCTCAGGTAGTGTGTTACAAGGCAAGTCTAATTTCCTATCAAATTGCTAAAAGGATTATTACACTTCGCTTTATTTCTTTGGTTAATCTGATTATGGATAAAGAGGTTGTTAAAGAATTAATTCAACATGATTTCACAAAGAAAAACCTCATTAAAGAATTAAATACCATTCTAGACGAGAACCATAGAACATCACTTTTTGAAACTTATAATAAGCTAGAAGAAATACTTGGAGGAAAGGGTGCTTCTGAGAATACAGCGCTATCAATTCTATCAAATTTTAACTAATGTTTTTTTTAGTAACTTTAACCTGCTATGGAAAAGTTGCTAGGTTACAAACCCTTTCACTTTTTACTATTTCTTGTTTTAGGTATTAGTTTTCAGTTTTATACTGATTACTGGAATCTTGGAATAGTAACTTCGCTCTGTATATTTTTATTTTTAGTACTCATTTGTTACTTACTCAGACGGTCTAGTTTTTTTGGTTTGCTCATTGGATCTGTATTTTTTTTGATAGGTATATTTATTCTGCACAACGGTGATGCAACAAAAGATGATAAATACTTTGGTAAACATATAGCTAATAATGCTGCGGTAGTTTTAAAAATAAATAGCATTTTAAAGTCAGGAAATTATCATCAGAAATATATTGCTGAGGTTATTCAAATTAATCAGAAGATTACTACAGGAGAAGTTTTACTTAATATTCAAAAAGATTGTCTTTTAGTCAATTTCAATATTAATGATAAAATACTACTCAAAAATAATTTTGTAGGAGTTAGTGAACCATTAAATCCACATCAATTCAATTATAAAAAATATTTAGAAAATAAAGGAATTCGTCAACAAATATATTCAACAAAAAAGGAAATTTTATTTCTAGAATCAGATATTTCTTCACCTTTTGGAGTCATCAACAAAATTCGATTAAACATTCAAAATTCATTGGATCAATATAATTTTTCTAAGGAAGAGTTGTCTGTAATGAATGCCTTATTATTAGGACAGCGACAAGATATCTCTAAAGAATTAACTGCCAATTATTCTAAAGCAGGCGCCGTTCATATTTTAGCGATATCTGGATTACATGTAGGAATTATTTTAGTACTACTTTCTTTTGTTTTAAAACCACTAGAGCGAGTGAAAAGGGGTAAATTAATTAAACTAGTCTTGATAATCTCATTTCTTTGGTTTTTTGCAATATTGGCAGGTATGTCTGCATCTGTAACTAGAGCTGTTACTATGTTTTCTGCCTTAGCTCTAGGACAATTTTTTAATAAAAAAAATGCTGTAGAACAGTCCTTAGTTTTTTCTATGTTTATCATAGTATTATGGAAGCCTTTATTTTTATTTGACATAGGTTTTCAGCTAAGTTATCTTGCTGTTTTTGGGATTATTTGGATACAGCCTTTAGTTTATAATGTATGGGCTCCTAAATTGTATATTGTAGCAAAAGGATGGCAATTATTTACCGTTTCTTTAGCAGCTCAGATTGGGGTTTTACCACTAAGTTTATTTTATTTCCATCAATTTCCGGGATTATTTTTTGTTTCTAATTTGCTAATTATCCCTTTTTTAGGGGTTATTTTAGGTACAGGAATTATTGTTGTCGTACTATCATATTATTCTGTACTCCCTACTTTTATGGTTACTATTTATGGCAGTATTATTTCTATTCTTAACAAGACAGTTGTTTTCATAGCAAAGCAAGAAACTTTTTTATTTTCAGACATTTCATTTTCTGCAACAAAAATGTTTTTTCTGTATTTAATTATAATAGCTTGTTTTCAGTTTATTCAAAAAAGAAATACAAAAAGATGTATTTTTTTTTTAAGTCTTGTTTTAGTCTATCAATCTGTAAGTTTTTATGAGAAGTATAAAACAGAAATTACTAATCAATTTATAGTATTTCACAAAAGTAGAAATTCAATTGTAGGAAAGAGAATAGGAGCACGTTTAGAAGTATACCACAATATGGATACTTTAATTTACAATCAAAACGTATTAAAAAATTATACAGTAGGAGAGCGTATCAAAGAAGTAAACTATGATGAAATTTCAAATTTTTTACAGATAGATAATCAAGTTATTTTATTTATTGATGCCAATGGAAATTATGATATTAAAGGGTTACAACAACCAATTTTAGTGTTACGTCAATCTCCGAAAATTAATCTAGAACGTCTTATTAAAATGCTTAATCCAACACTAGTTATTGCAGACGGGTCTAATTATAAAAGTTATGTAAGTCTTTGGAGAGCTTCATGTTTAGAGTTGCAAACACCCTTTTGGTCTACTCGTGAAAAAGGAGCATATATTTTGAAAAAGTAAAATTGTAGAACTTATTTTAAGTTACTTACAAAGCCTTTAACATAGTCTTGCCATGTTTCAGTTTTGTATTTTTTATCAGCAAAATATGTAATCACTTGTTCCATAATATCTGGAGAAAGATATCCTGGTACTCTGTCTAATATGCCCAATTCTTCATTCATAAAAACAGTTGTAGGATAACTTAGTTTTCCATTTAATAGTGCGGCAGCAAACTCATGATAGCCATTTCTTCCAGAGGATTGGTATTTAAAGGTGTAGTCTTTGTAAATAAGGTCTTCCCTTTGCTCACCATCTAATTTTACAGGATAAAAATTTTCATTGATGTAGGAAGTGATTATTTTATTGCTGTAGGTTATTCTATCCATTTTTTTACAATAACCACACCAATCTGTATACACATCAATTAGCATGGGTTTTGGATTCTCTTTTGTTAATTTGACAGCTTCATCAAAAGAGATCCAGTTTACTTTTTGACCATATGTATGATCGGTTAAAAAAAACAAAAAAATGATAACAACTATTTTCCTCATGAGTGTCTCAACGTAATTTTAGTTAGCAAATTTAAACAAAAAGAAAGCACCAATAATGATGCCTTCTTTTATTTTTTTAAATCGTATTATCGAACTCCATGCATTAGTTTTTTTAGTAACGGGTGTAGTGCAAATGACACCAGACCAAGAGCTATTGGAACTATTGTAAAAATTAAGAAGAAATAAGAAAGACCACTTTCCTGAGATATTTTTTCAATATCACCTCCAATATAATGGGCTAATTTATTTCCTATAGCAATAGCTAAGTAGTATACTCCAAACATAAATGCAACCATTCTGGCAGGCACTAATTTACTTAAGTAGGATAGACCCATAGGCGATAAACATAATTCACCCAACGTATGAAATAAATAAGCTAGTACCAGCCAAATCATACTTAGTTTAGCAGTTTTTGCTCCTAAAGGAATGTCTTTTGCTGCAAATGCTAAAAAACCAAAACCTATAGCCATAATAATTAAACCTAGTCCGTATTT
>CALSUE010000009.1 GCA_943789455.1 uncultured Flavobacteriaceae bacterium | reverse complement strand
TTTGTTGAGGATCTATAATTGCATAAAAATTACCTCCGTAAGCAACATCAAAAATAATGTCTCCAAGATCTGGACAATGTACTGTTAAATTTTCAGCAGCTAAATAACTTTTTACATTGGTTAGTTTTACCCATTCTACTTTTCCGTTGGTTTGTTTATAATCAATCTCTACCAAACCAGCAGGAGCTTCCATTCTTATTTTACCTGGAATTTTAGGTTGAATCAATCCTTCTTCTATTCCAATAGTAATGGTTCCAATCGTTCCATGACCGCACATGGGTAAAGCTCCAGAGGTTTCTAAAAACAGAATAGCAAAATCATTTTCTGGATTATGTGATGGGTATAAAAAAGAACCGCTCATCATGTCATGACCCCGAGGCTCAAACATCAACCCTTTTCGAATCCAATCGTATTCTTGAATAAAATGCTGACGCTTTTCGCTCATGGTTTTACCCACCAAAGGTGGGTGACCCGTTTTTACAACTCTAACAGGGTTTCCACAAGTGTGACCATCAATACAATCAAAAATTGAACGCGCCATTTAAATTTTCTCTTTTGTTTGTTGATTATTAACCAATCTTGAAATCTCTAGCGGATTTTCATTTTTTAGTTCTTCAGGAAGTAATTCATTTGGCCAATCTTGGTAACTAAACGGACGAACCCAACGTTTGATAGAGTGAATTCCGACAGCTGTAAATCGACTATCTGTTGACGAAGGATATGGGCCTCCGTGTACCATAGACGGACAAACCTCTACACCAGTTGGTACTCCATTAAAAATGATTCTTCCAACTCTATTCTGTAATGCAGCAATTACTTTTGGGTAATTTGCTACTTCATTTTCATCTGAAATTACGGTTCCAGTTAATTGTCCTTCTAATTGCGAAATAATCTCTTCTAATTGATTTTCATCTTCGCATTGAACAACCATAGAAAATGGTCCAAAAACTTCTTGATGTAATGTTGAATTTTCTAAAAACTCTTTTCCTTCAACAGTTGCAATCATTTGACTAGCAAAATTGGTTTGCGTGTTATCTTTAAAAGAAGCCATAACAACAACGTCCGATTGTGAAATCGCTTTTTGTTTATTTGTTTCGTATGCTCCAGCAATATTTGGATGCAACATTACAGAAGGTTTAATCTGTAAAATAGCATCACTTACTTGAGCAATAAACTGTGACAACTCTTTGCTTTTAATTCCGAGAATCAATCCTGGATTGGTACAAAATTGTCCGGTTCCTAAAGTAATTGAACCTGCATAAGTTTTTGCCCAATTATTACCATCTTCAGTAAGTGCTTTTGGCAGAATTACCACAGGGTTTACACTTCCCATTTCTGCGAAAACCGGAATTGGTTCTTCTCTTTTTGCTGCTAAATCTAGTAACGCTCTCCCTCCACGAATACTTCCTGTAAAACCAACAGCTTTTACTGCTGAATGTTCTACTAGCTGAACACCAACTTCTATTCCGCTTGAATTTAAATTAGAAAAAACTCCATTTGGCATATTTGTTTTTTCGGCAGCTTTTATAATCGCTGATGCTACTAATTCTCCTGTCCCTGCATGCATTGGGTGCGATTTTACAATTACAGGGCAACCTGCTGCTAGAGCAGCTGCTGTATCTCCACCAGCAGTAGAATATGCTAATGGAAAATTACTTGCTCCAAAAACTACTACAGGACCTAAAGGAATATTTATTTTTCGTAAATCTGGTTTTGGAGCAGGAGTTCTATCTGTAATTGAAGTATCAATTGTAGCATCTACCCATGAACCTTCTGCGACCAAATCTGCAAAAGAACGGAGTTGAAAAACTGTTCTTCCTCTTTCTCCTTTTGCTCGTCCTTCTGGCAATCCAGTTTCGGAACAATACGTTTGAATCAACTCATCATCTAAAGCTAAAATCTCATCAGCAATGGCATGTAAAAAAGCTGCTTTTCTCTCTCCAGAAATAGTTCTGAATTCTTTAAAAGCATCAGACGCTAAAGAAACTGCTTCATTTATTTCTTTTTGAGAAGCTTCATAGTGAATTGATGAATTTTCAATATTAGAAATAGGATCAAACGTTTTGAAGGTTTTACTTCCTTCCGCAGACAATTGATTTCCAATGTGATTTTTTCCTGTAATCATCCTTATTTATTTTTTGTTTTTTTTCAAATTGATGGGTTTAACTTATTAAGTCCAGTACTTCAAGCCTTTCTTTTGCCAGAATATATCTTGCTTGAACATCATCAATTTCCTGTTGAGTTAATTTTTTACCAAGAGTACGAAGTCCTCCAGCAACATCATTATGATGAATTCCCATAGCAAGCTTAAGATATTCCATAAGCAATGGCTGAGCATCCAGATACGATAATGAATTTAAAGCCTGAGAAATTTTGTTAGCGTTAGCCCATTCTCCTTTTGTAACGTATTCTTGCATAGTAACACTAGCTTTTGGAAAGATACAACCTACACCTGTAATACCACCAATTGCTCCAGCGAGTCCTGCATGTACAGTGACTGTATCTACTCCTGCCAAGATCTTTAAATCTTTGTTCGCTAACATCATTGTTTCAATAATTGAAACATCAATAGTTGATATTTTTAGTGCAGTTACATTTGGAAGATTAGCTAGCTTTAAAAGAAGCTCAGTTGAAAGTGCATGATAACCAGCTGCATCAGGATTGTTATAAGGCATAATGGTTATGCCTACATCTTTTGCAGTTGCTTCAGAAAGAGCATAGTACTCGAACATCTCTTTATCAGAAGGAATCGCCTTAGTTTTAGGTGGCATCACCATGACAGTATCAACTCCAACTGTTGCAAGGCCTTCAATAATTTTGGCAAGTTCTTCCTTAGTTTCTGCCGCTGCTCCGCTAATCAAAGGGACATTGTATTCTTTAGCAACTTCAGAAAGAGATTTGAGTAAGGAAAGACGTTGATTGCTGTTCAGGTAGCTATTCTCACCGAGAGTTCCAGAACCGACAAGTCCGCTCATTCTACTTCCACCCTTTCCTTGAGCTTTTAAAATTCCTGCAGCTTGTTTTTGTGTTGCTTCAAAGTCAATTTCAAGAGAGCTGGATTTTGACTCTTTAAACCATGTAAATACTGCCGGCATAACACCTCTCCATTCTATACTCATCAATGTAGTTTTATTTATAATACTAATTTCTTGATTTATTTTTAGTTTAAAAAATCTCTCATTAATTTTAAACTCTCTTTAGGATTTTCTTCCATTGGCACATGACCTGAATTTTCTAATACTTTTAATGTAGAATTAACCAAAATACGATCCATTCGAATACCATTAGCTAAAGGAATCCATAAGTCTTGTGCTCCCCATATTAATAGTGTGGGGGTCATAATAGTCTTTAACTTATTAATATTCACCACAGAATCTAGACCAAAGTCAGTCTTTGCTCTATCTATAAAAGCTTTTCTATTTCCAACTCTTAGTGCCATTTTGTGATAACGATTAACCAATTCTTCTGTAATTTTAGAATCATCTGCATATACTTCCTCGATATTCTTTTTAATCAACATTTTTGGGGTCACATATAAAAAGAGGGTTTTTAATAAAGGATTTTTTGCCATCTTAAAAATTGATGGAGGTTGCTTGTTCGTAGGCAATCCACTTGCGTCAACCAAAATCAACTTTTCAACTTTTTGTGGGTAATCAGCTGCATAATTCCAAGCAATATTACCCCCTAATGAGTTTCCTGCTAAATGAAATTTTTCAAGCTTTAATTTATCTATAAATGAGTTTAAGAAATCTGTGTAAGCTTGTAAAGAATAATCAGCATTTTTATTTGGTCCTGTAATACCAAAAGCGGGTAAATCCATTCGAATAACTCTGTTGGTTTTTTTTAGTTCTTCAGTCCAATCATCCCAAGTATGGAGTGATGCAGCTGTACCGTGAATTAAAACAATTGGAAAGCCCTCACCTTCATCTCTGTAATGCACATCCATCTCATTTACTTCAATAAATTGAGATTGCTCATTTGCATATTCATTTTTTAAGTCTTCAATGGAGATATCAGCATAAATAGCATTTCCAATAGCAAAGGTTGATAGAATGATCAAAGAGTAAATAAAGTACCTAAAAGTTTTTTTCATTTTTTAATCATTTATTTTATATAAGATAGGTTTACTTGGGCTTGCATCATTTTCTATGGGAGCAACCATTAGGTTTAAAAAATATGTACCATCATTAATTGTATTTGGCACATATATAAATTCAGTGATGGTGGCATCTAAACGTAATTTACCTGTTGTATTCCAAAAAGCATTGTGCGAGAGTAATTTCCCTTCATCTTTCTCTTTATCTACAGAGGGCAAGTCTATTAACAAATGGCTAATTCCTTTTTCACGCAAAAATACAGCGCCCTCCTCCATCAAATATGTCGGATTTGTGTTTGAATATTGCATTGTTTTTTTATCTGATAAATTGGGGAGTGTTCTAATCACAACAGCATCTCTTTTCTTGTTGCCCAATGCATATTGTAGTTGTTTTTTTGTAATTACAAAATCATCATTAATTTTTTCTGGCGGAATAGTTACGACCTCTGCTAAAAAGAAAAATTGTCGTAAATTTTGATGAATAGAATGTACTTTTTTTGTGATATGGCCTAATGTCTCTGTGTGAGTACAATGAGCGTGTGGATTGAAATGAATAGTATTAAAATTTACATCAGCTCCTTCTTTAACCGAACCTATCCAATCATCAGATACTACTGGAAATATTTTAGGTGGTTCTAGATACCATGCACTCACATTATTTTTGCCATCTCTTAATGGAATAGAAATATCTAAGGGTTTAGATAAATCTATTGTATATTTTTTTGAGTTGTATTTTATTTCTGTAATCAAGACACGTCGAGTTTAAATAAATCAGCCGAAATACCGTCTGATAAAAATTTTCCTTTTTGAGTTGCTTTTAATTTTTCGTCTTCAATATACAATAATTCTTTAGCTCTATATTTTTCTGATTGTAATAGTAAATACGTGCAGTATTCTTTTCCAAACTCTCTAGTTACTTTATCTAAAGATACTCCCCAAATAGTTCGTAAACCAGTCATTACATACTCATTGTATTGGTCTGTAATTGATAGTAATTCTCTCTCTATCGGTAATTTCTTTTGCTGAATAGCTGAAATATATTTCGCATTATTTTTTACATTCCAACTTCGTTGTTTGCCGTCGAAAGAATGCGCTGAAGGGCCAATACCTAAGTAAGGTTTGCCTAGCCAGTAGGAAGAATTATTTTTGCTAAAAGCGCCTTCTTTTGCAAAGTTTGAAAGTTCGTAATGAACAAAATTATGTTTTGAAAGTTCTTCTATTAGTATATAGAACTGTTCTTGAGCTTGCGAATCACTGACATCTTCAATTATTCCTTTTTTTATTAATGATTCTAAAGCAGTTTTTGGTTCTACTGTTAAAGCATAACTTGAAATATGTGTAATTCCGGAGGAAAGAACTGTGTTAATATTTTTTTTCCATTGCCGGTTAGATGAACCGGGAATTCCATAAATTAAATCAACAGAAATATTTTTAAAATAATGTGTGGCTTCTGTTAAACAATTTATAGCTTCTTTAGCGTTGTGTGCTCTGTTCATTAATTTTAAATCCTCATCAAAAAAAGACTGAATACCAATACTTAAACGATTAATTCTACTTTTAGCTAATTCTTTTAGTTTTATCTTAGTTAAATCATCTGGGTTTGCCTCCAATGTAATTTCTGGATTTGAGGCTACCTTGTGGTTTTCATATACAGCATCTATGATCGTATCAATCTCTAATTGATTTAACATACTAGGGGTACCTCCTCCAAAGTAAATTGTTTCTACAACATCAGAGTTTAACTCATTCTTTCTTAATTTTATTTCATTTATTAAACTTAGAATTAATTCATCTTTTTTCTTTAATGATGTAGAAAAATGAAAGTCACAATAAAAACAAGCTTGCTTACAAAATGGAATATGTATATAGATACCGCTCAATATGAATTATTGAAAATATTAGTTAATTTTTTTTGGGTTTTGTTTTACAAAAGCTCCCCATCCAGAATAATTTTTCCCTTGGGAGATTTTTCCAGCGTTATAAAAATGACAAACAGCAGCAGCCAAACCATCAGTAGCATCTAGGTTTTTAGGAAGTGATTTTAAATTTAGTAATGATTTTAACATCAACGCTACCTGTTCTTTACTTGCATTACCGTTTCCTGTAATTGCCATTTTAATTTTTTTAGGCAAGTATTCTGTAATCGGTATTTCTCTGGATAAACCCGCTGCCATGGCCACACCTTGAGCACGACCTAATTTCAACATAGATTGTACATTTTTACCAAAAAAAGGAGCTTCGATAGCAATTTCATCTGGTTTAAAAGTATCTATTAATTCTATTGTTCTTTCAAAAATGAGTTTTAATTTTAAATAATGATCATCATATTTTTGCAATAACAACTCATTCATCTGTATAAATTCCATTTTTTTACCAACAATCTTTATGATACCAAAACCCATGATGGTAGTTCCAGGGTCAATTCCTAATATAATTTTTTCAACCTTCAAAAGTTATGTTGTTTTTACTTTTAGAATTATACAATCGTTTCACAAATTTAATTAATTATTTTGGATGTGTTAAGCCCTCCTAAACTATGTATTAAGTGATTAAATTTTCATTAAAAAGTATATTTCTTAAAAATTCAATTCAATAGATTTTGACCAAAATTGAAGCATTTTTGATGTTTTTAAGTAAAAAAACACTGTTTTTACCCCTTTTTTAACAAAAAATGAGGTTTTTTTAAAAATTTAAAAAATGGAGTTTTTAAATATATATCGACTGATTAATCAAATAAACTTGCCATAATGTTTTCAGCCTGATTCCATAGGAATAAGACTAAAATTAAAAGCATAATTAACAACAAACCTTTTTTAGGTTTAGATGCTCTTCGCCTACCAAATTTTCTTTGAAACTTCATTATTGTTTTTTGTTAAAGCACTAAGGTAGAAATTTAGATTCAATAAATATATTTTAGAAACCTAAGAAATATTATAATTTTACAGCACGTAGCATTTCACGTTTTCCTGGAGGGCCAGGTAATCTTTCTACATTAAAACCTACAGATTGCATGGCTCTTCTAACGCTACCTTTTGCCGCATAGGTTACTAACACACCTTCTGATTTTAAAGCTAAAAACATTTTTAAAAAAATTTCCTCAGTCCATAATTCTGGTTGAACTCGAGCACCAAATGCATCAAAATAAATAACATCAAACTTATTTTCATCCTCTATTTCGTGAAAAAATTGTTTTCTCTTCAAAAGAGTAAAGTGTGAAGTAATTTGGTGTTTCTCCTCCCAAGAACACGAATGAAATGATTCAAAAATTTTAGCAAATTGGGATGCGCCTAACTCAGCAACATAATTTAGTTTTAATAGCTCTTCCTCAAGAATAGGATAAGCCTCTACCCCAACATATTCAATCAACAATTCCTTATTTTGAGTTGCTAAAAACGTCATAAAACTATTTAATCCGGTTCCAAAACCAATTTCTAAAACAGCGATTTCATTGGAAGATTTATACTTTAATCCATTATTAATATAAACATGATTAGCTTCTTGAATAGCACCATGAATAGAATGGTATTGTTCATTCCATTCAGGAATATGAATGGTAGTTGATCCGTCTGAAGTTTTTATAATTTCTCTTTTCAAAGATGTGGTGTTAGTACTTGTTACTTTTTTAGTAGTACTCCATTAGCTTCAAAAGCAAATTCCATAGCAGGCTCTGTAATGTTAGCGATTTCCTCAGATGATTTACCTGCATCTTCTGCATAATGTTTTAAATCTGCTACAGATACCTCATTTACAAATGCCTTACCGGCAACAATTACTTCTTTTCCAGCAGCATCTAATGGCATGAAAAATCCATAATCTTTAAATCGTACCATTATGGTTTCGTCATTATTACCAGCTGATAGTGTCATCCAACAGCCTTTTTTTGAACAAACTTCTTTAATGTTTGCATTAAATTTGAAATTGATGGTATCACCTAATTTTAATGCATTATAATTTGATAAAGCGTCATTAGATGATAAATAATCTAATGTAGATATAGTATCTCCAAAACTACTGTAAGTTGTATTTTCAACTATTTTATTTTCTTTATTAGCATCTTTTTTAGTAGAATTACAAGCTACAATTACAAAAGATAACAACATAATTATTCCTATTTTCTTCATATCAAAAAACTTTAATTTTATACAATTCAAAGATAGTTGTTAAAATAAAAACTACGAGTGCTTTTTTACTTAAAAAAACAAACAATTTTGTTTACATTTGTTTGTATACACTTATAAATAACATGGCTACGGATATCATAATTAAACCTGTAAAAGACTCTAAAATCAACAACGTAGACTTTAGTAACCTACCTTTTGGAAAAGTTTTTTCTGATCATATTTTTCAATGTGAGTATATAGATGGTACATGGCAAAATCCAACCATTAAACCCAACGAACCTATTCTTCTTAATCCAGCTGCAAAAATATTTCATTATGGTCAGTCTATTTTTGAGGGAATGAAAGCCTATAAAGATGACAAAGGAGAAGTTTTTTTGTTTAGGCCAGAAGAAAATTGTAGACGTCTTAATCTTTCTGCGAAACGTTTGATGATGCCTGAAATCCCTTCAGAATTATTTATGGATGGTTTAAAGAAATTACTAGAAATTGATAGTGATTGGATTCCTACAACAGAAGGAAGTTCTTTATATGTTCGTCCTTTTATGTTTGCTTCTGGTGAAGGACTTCATGCATCACCGGCAGACTCCTATACTTTTATAATTTCTACTGCCCCTTCAGGAGCATACTTCTCTGGCAAAGTAACTGTTTTAATAGAAGAGAAATATGCTAGAGCCGCAAATGGAGGAGTTGGTTTTGCAAAAGCAGGGGGAAATTATGCTGCACAATTTTACCCTACTCAACTAGCCATTGAAAAAGGATATAATCAGGTAATTTGGACTGATGATAACTCGCACCAATTTATTGAGGAAGCTGGTGCAATGAATATCTTTATTCGTATTGGAGAAGTTTTAATTACTAGTCCAACAAGCGACAGAATACTTGACGGTATTACAAGGAAAAGTATTTTACAAATTGCAAAAGATCAAAATATACCCATCGAAGTTCGAAAAATTTCTGTTAGCGAAGTTGTTCAAGCTGCAAAAGAAGGAAGCTTAAAGGAAATGTTTGGTGCTGGAACTGCGGCTGTTATATCTCCTATTGCCGGATTTGGTTATCAAGGAGTTGATTACGAATTACCAGAGTTAAAAGACACCTATGCTTCTTTATTTAAAGAGAAGATCACAGATATTCAAACCAATAAATCTGAGGATCCTTACAATTGGAGAGTAAAAGTTTAAGTTTTGAAAAAAATATCCTTTCTTATTTTATTTATCATCACTTTTATTGGATGTAATTACAATGATGAATCTAATGAAATCACAAACCAATACATTACAATTTTAGGAACAGCTCAAGATGGTGGTTTTCCTCATATTGGTTGTCAAAAAAAATGCTGTGATGATTTCTATGAAGGGGTATCTCCAAAACAAAAGGTAGTTTCTTTGGGGTTAATTGATAGGGAGGCTCAACTAAAATTTTTATTTGAGGCAACTCCAGATATTTCTACTCAATTAGCAGATTTAGAAAAAAATCATTTAAAAACAAGTACCATTATAGACGGTGTTTTTATAACTCATGCACACATGGGACACTATACTGGATTGCTTTATTTTGGTAAAGAAGCACTTGGAAAAAAAGACATCCGTATTTATGCGATGCCAAAAATGAAAAGTTTCTTAATCAATAACGGCCCATGGAGTCAATTAGTTACAACTAAAAATATTGTATTCTCAGACTTAAAAAAAGACAGCATTATACCTGTAAGTAACGCATTAAAAGTTATGCCTTTTCTAGTTCCTCATAGAGATGAATTTTCAGAAACTGTAGGGTATAAAATCAAAGGGAAAAACAAATCAGCTCTGTTCATTCCAGATATAAATAAATGGAGTTTGTGGGAAAAAAATATTGTAGAAGAAGTTAAAAAAGTTGATTATGCATTCTTAGATGCAACATTTTTTAAAGAAGGTGAAATTAATAGGCCCATGAGCGAGGTTCCTCATCCATTTATTGAGGAAACTATTGCCTTGTTTAAAAATGAATCTTTAACAACTAAGAATAAAGTAATTTTTATTCATTTTAATCATACCAACCCTGCCTTGCAACCTAATTCTAAAGAACGAAATGATTTAGAATCGCTAGGGTTTAGATTTGCAACGGAAGGACAGCGTTTTAAACTATAAATAATAGTCTTTGAAATAGCTCTTTAGCTGTCAGGCCAATACTTATTTTTCTAAAATTTCACCAATATTTGGCTTAAAATAATTAGGCCCTTTCAATACTTTTCCATCTTCACGAAATATTGGATGCCCATCTTCACCTAATTTACTCATATTACTGCGCTGAATTTCATCAAAAACTTCAGCAATCTTGTATTGCATTCCGTGTTCTATAATGGTTCCTGCCAAAATATATAACATGTCTCCTAAAGCATCTGCAACCTCCACTAAATCATTCGCATTAGCCGCTTCAAGATATTCTTCATTTTCTTCTTTCATTAGATTAAAACGAAGTAAGTTTTTAGCTGTTCCAATATTGGCTGTTGGTTCATTTTTAATTCCTAATCCAAATGCTGTATGAAACTCGTGAACGGCGTCTGTGTATTTTTTCATATTTTATAGATGTGTTATTTTAAATCATTTTTTTAAGAAAACTGGCTGGAGCTATTTTTAAAATAAAAGCTATCAATCTCCAACGTTTAGAGATATAGGCAACTCTTTTCTTTTTCTTAATCGCTGTATAAATTTGTTTTGTTGCTTTTTCAAGAGAAACCATCCAAAAAATACCATCTCCTAATGCCATTGCAGTATCTACAAATCCTGGACGAATATCAGTAATAAAAACTTTATTAGATTTTATAGTTTTTGTTTTCATAAACAAACTCTCTAAATATGCTTTTTGATAAGCTTTTGATGAAAAATATGCAGGTGCACTTCTATTTCCTCGAATAGATGCAATTGAGGTAATACCTACCAAATGACCAAATCCTTGGTTTCGAAATAAGTTAAAGGATAAATCATACAATTTAGTAACTCCCACAACATTTGTAAGAATAGTTTCTTCTTCCATGCTCCAGGTTAATTTAGGGTTAATATGCCCTACCCCTGAAGATTGAATAATAAGATCAATTGTTTTAAATTCTTCAACTATTTCATTAAATACTTGCTCAACTTCCTCTACTTTTTGAATATCATTCTGAGCTATATGTACTTGGTTAGAATATTTATTTTTTAGTACCGCTAACTTTTCAAATCGTCTACCTGTAATAGCTACTTTGTATCCATTTTTAAGTAATAATTTAGATATTTCTTCTCCGATACCAGAAGTTGCTCCAAAAACAATTGCAGTTTTCATTTAATTCGTAATTTTGTTAAAAATACATAATTTATGTTTACTAAAGGTCGAATTATTTTTGCTATTATTTTTATCATAGCCTTCGTAATTTTTATGATAATTTCTTATAAAAAAGATGCTAAAAATCATAAAGTATATTATAAAAATACAGCCATAAAAGTAGCTGTCTATGGAACAATAGCCATAATACTTTTTGTTGCTCTTCGACTTGTGACTGCTTATTTGTTATAATAATTTAGCTTGCTGAAGTCTTCTGATATTTTTAAGTCTTTTCCAGGTCTTATTATTTAATAGGATATAAAAAACAAAACACCCTACATCTAATAAAAAGTAAAAAAGACTAATTCCACTAGGTGGATTATGGCTTTTTAATATTGGAAAAACCCCAAAGGCTGAATCAGGCCATGACCAAACTTCATAAGCAGTACCTCCGATTTCTAAAACAGCAACAACAACATACATTGTTAAAAAAAATAATTGATCTTTTGGTCTATTAATCAATATCAAAAAAATAATTATTGTCATTATAAAACCAAAAATATCATTGAAAACAATAAGATAGAAAAGCGCAAATAATGAAATAATTATGGTTAGTAATTTTACGATTATTTTCTTGTGTTTCTTAATAATAGATGCTTTAGAAAAAGTATAAGTTCTTGCATATACAGCCGCGTGTCCAAAAGGAATATATAATGGAAGATTAGAAAGTCTGTAGGTATACATATCTAATACAATAGAAAATAAGTACTCTCCGGCAAAACCAATTATCACAGCATAAATCATTAATTGTCTTGTTCGTTTTACAGATCTCTTATACAATAATAAAAAAGCAATCAACATAAAAATATTTGTAATTGTTTGTGCGTGTGGATAAATGGAAGCAAAACCATTGCCATCAAAATATAAAGCAAGTACAAATAAGAAGAATAATCCAATTCTTCGATTAAAAACAGTAAGAATTTTCAATCTATCAACTCTAGAAATTAAGATCATTAATTAACTTTAATGGGTTTAATTTCAGTTTGTCTTTCATTCACATATTCAAAGAAGTTATCTCCATAAAACCCTGCTTCTTCTAACATAATTCTAATGTCTTTTTGCCACTCAGAAATTGTTACTGTCACATTCAATTCAATGGCATATGCAGTGTTCTTGTGCAAAGAATAATCACCTTTAAAGGGAACTCCTCCTTGAGAATCCCACATTCCAATAGTTGTTCCTGCACTATGCCCATATTTTCCTAAGGGATGTGTATAAATGGAAGGACGTAATCCTTCGCTTTTTGCAGTCGCTAAAGAACTTAAAAGAATTTCATTTCCAGTTTTTCCTTCTTGCATAGTCGTTGTTAAAATATCTTGCAATCGGTTTCCTTTTTTAAATGCCATAGCTAAAAACTCAGGAACTTCTGTTTCTTCATCTTTCAACACATATGCATGTTGCTGACAATCAGTATTTAACCCAATGTATGTAATGCCAAAATCACAATGTAATAGATCTCCTTTTTGTATGACCTTGTCTGTATCTCCTTTGCTAAATGAGTAAATATGTGATTTCAATTTTTGGTTTGATCTTTGTAGATCTATTGTAGGATGAAACCAGGTTTCTAATCCCATATCTGTGACTTTTTGACGCATAAACCAAACCACATCTTCTGTTGTAGTTTTTCCTGGTATAATAACTTTTTCTGAAAAAGCATCATCTATAATGTCATGAGTAATTGTTACCAATTTTTTAAAAAGATTCATCTCTTTTTCTGTTCTTGTCTCTATCCATGCAATTGCTAATTTTTCTGCAGATACTAATTTTGAAGTTAATGAATCTGGTAAATTTTCTAACAATTCTTCATAATCTGTTTTAACTAACCCGTCTGCTAAAGCAAAGTTTTTAGAATAATTAATTCCAATTTTGTTAGGATTTCGTTCTGCAATAATAGCAGATAGGGCTTTCCATTGATTAGGCTCGAGTTCTTTATTCCAAGCAGATTTTATGCTTTTTCCAATATCATAACGAGCTACAGCTATCCTTTCCATGGTATTTTGTTCTTTATTCCTGTAAAAAAGAATCATGGTTCTTCGTCGAGCATTCAACCACGTTGCAGGCAACATTGTTTTTAATACTGGATCTTCATTATACTCTCTTGAAATAAGTAACCACATATCTAGGTCTGCATCATCCATTAATTGTGGCAAAAGATTTTGGAATCTATCCTCTAACAACTCATCCTTAAGGATTGCTCTCTCTTTTTCTGAAACTATTTGTGCGAAACTGATTTGGATACTTAAAAAAAGTATGATTGAAAGTACTGTTCTCATTTTTAATGGTATTTTTTCTAAAGATACTTTATCCTCCCATAAAATTAAAATTTTAAAAAAAGATTCTTACTTCAAGTATTTTTCGGAAATTTAGACTTCATACATAAATTATGAAGTATTTATTTCAATTTTTGAGATTGTGTTTTTTGAGTATACTAATAATTAGTTGCAGTTCTTCGAATGTAAAAAAGGAGAAAGAAAAGCCTGTAATTATTTCCAATAAAAGTTTAGAATATGAAATTATTATTTTAGATATTGGATTCACACTTTATTTAAACACCATAGCAAAACCCATAAACTATTACTCTTTGAAATTTTTAGAGAACAAGAATACTATTTATGTAACCAACTGGAATATGAGAGCATTAAACCCATCAAAATTCAACTCATCTATATATGAAAACGTTATTGAATATAGACCTCAAGTAAATTACGGCTTAGAAGTAAATTATAAATTATTCAACTATTTTCAGTTTGCACAACAGAAGTATAAAATAAGATTAGATGGTGGCTCAGGGCTATCCCCAAACTTTAAGTAATTCTCTTATAACTAAGAAAACTATAGGTGTACTGGTTTTTTTCATCTGGTAAAAAAGTTTCCTCAGAAACCTCTTTCCATGAAGTCGGGTCTATACTTGGAAAAAAAACATCGGCATCAAAATTTTGATGCACTTTAGTAATGTCTAATTGATCAACTAATTTCTTATCAATTGCCTCTTTATAAATTTGTGCTCCACCGATAATGAATGCATGCTCTTGATCTTGAATTAATTTAATCGCATCTTCTAAGCTATGGACTATCTCACAACCGTCTTTATGATAGGAGGTATTCCTTGTAATTAATATAGATCTTCGGTTGGGTAAGGGTTTTCCTATAGACTCAAAGGTTTTTCTACCCATGACTATTGTATGCCCTGATGTTACCTTTTTAAAACGCCTTAAATCTGCAGGTAAATGCCAAATTAAATCATTGTCTTTACCTAACTCATTATTCAATCCAATGGCAGCAATTATTGTTATCATAAGAAAATTATATGGCTACTGCGCCTTTAATATGTGGATGTGGGTTATAATTAAGCAACTCAAAATCATCAAAAGTAAAATCAAAAATACTATTGATTTCAGGGTTTATTTTCATTGTTGGTAATGCTCTAGCTTCTCTAGACAATTGTAATTCTAATTGGTCGTAGTGATTGCTATAGATGTGAGCATCTCCGAATGTATGAATAAACTCTCCTGCTTCATAACCGCAAACTTGAGCCATCATCATTGTAAATAATGCATAAGATGCGATATTAAAAGGAACCCCTAAAAAGATATCTGCACTTCTTTGATACAACTGACAAGATAGTTTTCCATTAGATACATAAAATTGAAAAAATGCATGACATGGAGGTAGAGCTGCTTTTCCATTGGACACGTTTTCTGAAAAAGAAGCTGAATTATCTGGCAACACACTTGGGTTCCAAGCAGAAATTAACATCCTTCTGCTATCTGGATTATTTTTTAAAGTTTTGATAACTTCTTTTAACTGATCTATATCATCACTATTCCAATTGCGCCATTGATGACCATAGACTGGTCCTAAATCTCCATTTTCATCTGCCCACTCGTTCCAAATTCTCACACCATTATCTTGAAGATATTTGACATTTGTATCACCTTTTATAAACCACAATAATTCATATACTATAGATTTTAAGTGTAGTTTTTTTGTAGTAACCATTGGAAAACCTTCACTTAAATCAAATCGCATCTGGTATCCAAAGACACTTTTAGTACCGGTGCCTGTCCTATCTGATTTCTCGTTTCCGTTTTCTAAAACGTGTTTTACTAAATCATGGTATTGCTTCATAATTGATTCATTTCTTGGTATATCAAAAATAAATAAAGCTTCAATTTTTTTGAATTAAAGCTTCATTTAATGTGATAAAGTTATTAACGATTTGTTTATAGATTATCCGATAATCATTCCAGCAATGGTTGCAGACATTAATGAAGCAATCGTTCCACCGATTAAGGCTTTCATTCCAAATTCAGATAACACTTTTCTTTGTCCTGGAGCTAAAGAGCCAATACCTCCTATTTGAATACCAATTGATGCAAAGTTTGCAAAACCACAAAGCATATAAGTAGCCATAATAACTGATTTATTATGGGTAAGGTGAATAACATTGGCAGCATTTTTAAGTTCTGCTAATTGAATATATCCTATGAATTCACTGGCAGCTAATTTAATTCCCAAAAGTTGACCCATAAGTGTCATATCTTCACTGGCAACTCCTACTAACCACATTAAAGGTGCGAAGGCATAACCCAGAATAAATTCAATTGAGAGTCCCTCATATAAGGTGTTATTTGCTATAATTTCATTTAATGAAGTAATTTCCCATCCAAGATATTCTACACCATCAAAACCTCCAAAAAATCCAAGAACCCCGTTAAGCATAGCAATTACTGCAACAAAAACTAATAGCATTGCACCTACATTAACTGCTAATTTCAATCCCTCTGTAGTTCCGTTTGCAATGGCATCTAAAATATTTGAACCTATTTTATCTTGAGAAACTGTGACATCTGTATTTACCTTTTGAGTTTGTGGATATAAAATTTTTGAAATTACAATAGCGCCGGGTGCAGCCATAACAGATGCTGCTAATAAATGCTTAGCAAAAACTAATTCTAAGGCTTTATCACCACCACCTAAAAAGCCAATATATGCTGCTAAAACAGCACCAGCAACAGTAGCCATTCCTCCTACCATCACCAACAACATTTCAGACTTATTCATTTTTTCTAAATACGCTTTAATCAATAAAGGTGCTTCAGTTTGTCCTAAAAAAATATTACCTGCAACAGATAAACTTTCCATGCCTGAAATCCCTAAAAATTTTGATAGCACTTTCGCTAAAATTTTGACTAGCCATTGAATGACTCCAAGATAAAACAACAAAGATGTCAAAGCAGAAAAAAAGATAATAGTAGGCAATACTTGGAAAGCAAAAATATAACCAAATTTATCCATATCACTAATCATTCCTGCAAACAAGAACTCACTACCTGCTTTGGTATATTCTAATATTTCTATAAAAATACTTCCAATAAAATTAAATATAGATTGAATAAAATTTACTTTTAAAACCCCTATAGCTATAATTAACTGGATAGATAAACCAATTCCTACCTTTCTCCAATCTACAGCTCTTCTATTGGCACTAAATAAGAATGAAATTATTAATAATACAAACATCCCTAACACACCTCTCCATAAGCTATTCATTGAAAAACCCTTGCTAGGAAGTATTTTATTTTTAGCTTCTATTGCAGCTATTTCCTCAGTATTTTTAATTGCGCTGAACGAATATATAGTCTCGTTTTCAGATAAGATTAAAGTAGAATCTGTTAGCTCTATTATATTGTAATTTCGAATGGTATCTTTTGGAAAAGAATACTTAAAAGTTAAAAGATTACTTTGAAGGTTGTAGGTCCCTTTAGCGATTAAAGTATCTTTTGAAGCTAATGAATAAAAGAATTTTCCATCTGCTAGTTTAAGAGAGTCATTTGTATTAATCTCTACAATTGAAATTTCATTATTTTTTATTGATTCAAATTTCCAATCTTTTTCTATTGTTTGAGCAGCTGTGATTACTGATAAAAAAAATAGAATACAAGAAATATATTGTTTCATAATTTATGATCGTTTACTAATTTCATCTCTAACTTTTGCTGCTGTTTCATAATCTTCATTTAAAACAGCATCATTTAATTGTTGTTGAAGTTCTTTTATGGTAAAAACTGAAAAATCAGATTCATGTTTAGTGGAATCTGTTTCTTCTAAATTTACATGAATGGTCTCAGGTTCTAGGATTTCCTTTATCGATATCTCTTCTTCTACTTTCAAATAAATACCTGCTTTATCAAGTATATTTTCATAAGTATAAATTGGCGCTAAAAAACGAATAGCAATGGCAATAGCATCCGATGTTCTCGTGTCTATAATTTCTTCCACGCCATCTCTTTCACAAACTAAACTAGAGAAAAAGATTCCGTCAACTAATTTATGAATTATGATTTGTTTTACTGTAATATGAAATCTTTCGGAAAAAGTTTTAAACAAGTCGTGTGTTAGCGGTCTTGGCGGTCTAATTTCTTTTTCTAATGCTATGGCTATGGATTGAGCTTCAAAAGCTCCTATTATAATTGGAAGGGTTCGTTTACCCTCCATTTCACTCAATACTAAAGCATAAGCTCCACTTTGAGTTTGACTGTAGGATATACCCTTTATCGTTAATTTGATTAAACTCATGAATTTATATAAATAAAAAAGCTGTCTAATTTTGGAAACTACCAAAAATTAGACAGCCCCTACTTGGGCACAATTTACTAAAAATTATGAGTTTTGTGCTTTAAAATCTTTGAGTTTAGAAATTAATTGCGGAACCACATCAAAAGCATCTCCAACTACTCCGTAATCAGCAGCTTTAAAAAATGGTGCTTCTGGGTCTGTATTGATAACAACTTTTACTTTTGAAGCATTAATTCCTGCTAAATGCTGAATTGCTCCTGATATCCCAATAGCAATATACAAGTTAGTGGCAACTGGCTTTCCTGTCTGTCCAACATGTTCTCCGTGTGGTCTCCAACCTAAATCAGAGACAGGCTTAGAACATGCTGTTGCAGCACCTAAAACATCAGCTAACTCTTCAACCATTCCCCAATTTTCCGGTCCTTTTAAACCTCTACCAGCTGAAACTACTACATCTGCGTCTGCTATGGTTACTTTCCCTATGGCTTTATCTATGCTAATAGATTTTACACCTGGTTCAGAAACTAAAGCGTCAAAATTCTCAACTAATGCTGTGACAGGGTTTTCATGAATTCCAAATGAATTCTTAGCTAAACCAATTACTTTATTTTCTGTTGTAATTTCTGTATTATTAAATCCTTTGTTTGAGAAAGCTTTTCTTTTAACTACAAAAGGACTTGTTGAACTTGGTGCATCGACAACGTTAGAAGCATACCCTGCATTTAATGCTACTGAAACTAATGGCCCAATATAGATTCCATCAATGCTTGAGTCTATAACAACAACTTTTGACTCCTTAGACTCAGCAACTTGCTGAATTACAGAAGCATATTCTTTCGCATTAAATTCATTTAATGCTTCATTATTTACAGAGACAATCGTATCTGCTCCATAATTTTGTAATTCTGTAACGTCTTTTGCATTAATGGTTAATGCTATGAGTTTGGTTCCTAATTCTTCGGCAACTTTTTTCCCATAAGAAACAACCTCAAATGATGATTTCTTGAATTTTCCGTCTGAAGAACTTGCGTATATTAAAACTGACATATTTCTTTTTTCTTATGATTAAATTACTTTTGCTTCGTTGTGTAATAAATTGATTAATTCATCAATATTTTCAGCATCTACAAGTTTTACAGCTCCTTTTGGTGCTGGTTTTTCAAAGGATACTGAATTTGTAGCATTATCAGAGTTTGTAGACTCTATAACATTTAATGGTTTTTTTCGAGCCATCATAATACCTCTCATATTTGGAATACGTAAATCGGACTCTTCTACTATTCCTTTTTGACCTCCAACTACTAAAGGTAAACTAGTTTGCAATGATTCACTTCCACCGTCAATTTCTCTAGTGGCTGTTACGTGAGTTCCATCTACATCCATTTGAACACATCCGTTTACAAAGTTATAACCCAATAGAGCCGCTATCATACCCGGAACCATTTGTCCATTATAATCACTTGATTCTTTACCCGCTAAAATTAAATCATAGGCACCCTCTTTTGCTACAGCAGCAATTTCTTTTGCCACAGACATTCCGTCTTTAGGCTCTGCATTAATTCTAATAGCATTATCTGCTCCTATAGCTAAAGCCTTTCTTAGTGTAGATTCTGTTGAAGCAGACCCAACATTTACAACTGTTACCGTAGCTCCTTGTTTTTCTTTAAACCACATGGCTCTTGTCAACACAAATTCATCATACGGATTGATCACAAATTGCACCCCATTGGTGTCAAAATTAGTGTTGTTATCAGTGAAATTAATTTTTGAAGTGGTATCAGGAACATGGCTAATACATACTAATATTTTCATTTAATTTTTATTTTGATTTTGATGATACGAAGATACTACAAAAAATTAAAATACTATGCATGCATAGTATTTTTTTAAAATAATAATCATTTATATGTGTGGTTCTATAAATCATTCACAAAATTTTGAAATAATAACAAATATGTATTTTACTCAAATATTTACAATCTATCCGACGAGAACTATCAAATATTAGCTAACCAGTACTCTTCAATTATGTATTTAAAAAGACACAGAATTTTTGTTTCAATTCTCAAAAAAGATTAAAGAAAACGTTATCGATTTTTACAAAAAAAATTAGATTTTTTTACTCATATTTTACTTATTTTTGCACTCAGTTATTAATTAACAGAAAATCAAAACATGAAAACAGTTCAGTTTAGGGAAGCTATTTGTGAAGCGATGAGCGAAGAAATGCGCACAGATGAATCTATTTACCTTATCGGTGAGGAAGTTGCAGAATATAATGGAGCTTACAAGGCAAGTAAAGGGATGTTAGATGAATTTGGTGAAAAAAGAGTAATAGATGCTCCTATCGCAGAACTGGGCTTTGGAGGAATAGCTGTAGGTTCTGCCATGAATGGAAATAGACCTATTGTTGAATATATGACCTTTAATTTTGCTTTGGTAGGTATTGACCAAATTATTAATAATGCAGCAAAAATCAGACAAATGTCTGCGGGTCAATTTAACTGTCCAATTGTTTTTAGAGGACCAACAGGTTCTGCTGGTCAACTTGGTGCAACTCACTCTCAAGCATTTGAAAATTGGTTTGCCAACACACCAGGATTAAAAGTAATTGTTCCTTCTAACCCATATGACGCAAAAGGATTATTAAAAGCTGCAATTCGTGACGATGATCCGGTTATTTTTATGGAATCTGAGCAAATGTATGGTGATAAAATGGAAATTCCAGAAGGGGAATACATCATACCTATAGGGGTTGCAGATGTAAAAAGGGTTGGTGCAGACATTACAATTGTTTCATTTGGAAAAATAATAAAAGAAGCCTACAAGGCTGCAGATGAATTGGTAAAAGAAGGAATTTCTGTTGAAATTATCGATTTAAGAACTGTTCGTCCATTAGATCATGACACTATTATAGAATCTGTTAAGAAAACCAATCGATTGATAATTTTAGAAGAAGCTTGGCCTTTTGGTAGTGTTTCTACAGAAATAACTTACAGAATACAAGATGAAGCATTTGATTACTTAGATGCCCCAATAAAAAGAATAACAACAGCAGATACACCTGCACCATATTCTCCAGTTTTACTTGAAGCATGGATACCAAATAGCAAGGATGTGATAAAAGCTGTCAAAGAAGTTTTAAATAAATAAAAATATTTCATATTCACTTAAAATTAATAAAAGATTAAAAACTACTACCAAAAGTGAAGCTTTTTTAATAAAAAAAGCACCAATCTAAACTTTATTAAAGCCCTTTCATATTCTAGATGAAAGGGCTTTTCTATTTGGCTCTATTTTACTACTTTTGCCGAGCAAATTATTAAAATAAAAAATAATATGGAATCAATGATGATTTACATGCCAATAGCTTTGGCGCTTTTAGGACTAGTCTACATGATAGTCAAACAGAAATGGGTTATGAAACAAGACGCTGGTGACGGAAAGATGAAAGAAATTTCAGACCACATTTATGAAGGAGCATTAGCTTTTTTAAACGCAGAGTATAGACTTCTTGCAATTTTTGTAATCATAGTAAGTATATTATTGGCGATTGTATCATTAGTAGTTCCAACTACACACTGGTTAATCGTAGTCGCTTTTATCTTTGGAGCCATCTTTTCTGCATTTGCAGGAAACATTGGAATGAAGATCGCTACAAAAACAAACGTAAGAACAACACAAGCTGCTCGTACAAGTTTACCAAATGCACTTAAAATTTCTTTTGGTGGTGGTACTGTAATGGGATTAGGTGTAGCTGGTTTAGCCGTTTTAGGGTTAACAGGTTTTTTTATCTTATTCTATAATTATTTTATGGGGGGAGCAGAAGGAACTTTTTCTGTAGATCAAATGACCATTGTTTTAGAAACACTTGCAGGATTCTCTTTAGGAGCTGAATCTATTGCATTGTTTGCACGTGTTGGTGGAGGAATCTATACAAAAGCTGCAGATGTAGGTGCTGACTTAGTTGGTAAAGTTGAAGCAGGAATTCCTGAAGATGATCCAAGAAACCCTGCTACAATTGCAGATAATGTTGGAGATAATGTTGGAGACGTTGCTGGTATGGGAGCTGATTTATTTGGTTCTTATGTAGCTACGGTTCTAGCTGCAATGGTATTAGGTAACTATGTAATTAAAGACATGGGAGGTAGTATTTCAGATGCCTTTGGAGGAATAGGACCTATCTTATTGCCAATGGCAATTGCTGGTACAGGTATCATCATTTCTATTATAGGGACAATGCTTGTAAAAATTAACGACAACGACGCAAAAGAAGCTCAAGTTATGAGCGCTTTAAATATAGGAAACTGGACTTCAATTGTACTTGTAGCTGTTTCATGTTATGTGTTGTGTACGTTTATGCTTCCAGAAACAATGAATATGGAATTTTTTGGAGAAGGATTAAAAGAAGTATCTAGAATGAGTGTATTTTATGCAACTCTAGTTGGTTTAGTAGTTGGTGCTGTCATTTCTTCAGTAACAGAATATTATACAGGATTAGGTAAATCTCCAATCTTAAAAATAGTACAACAATCTAGCACAGGAGCTGGTACAAATATCATTGCTGGTTTAGCTACTGGTATGATTTCTACCTTTCCTTCAGTAATCTTATTTGCAGGTGCCATTTGGGCATCTTACTTCTTTGCAGGATTTTATGGTGTAGCTCTTGCAGCTTCTGCGATGATGGCAACTACAGCTATGCAATTAGCAATTGATGCTTTTGGGCCTATTTCTGATAATGCTGGTGGTATTGCAGAAATGAGTGAGCAAGAACCAATTGTTAGAGAGCGTACAGATATATTAGATTCAGTAGGTAACACAACAGCTGCAACGGGTAAAGGTTTTGCCATTGCCTCTGCTGCATTAACATCGTTGGCTTTATTTGCTGCTTATGTAACATTTACAGGAATTGATGGAATTAATATTTTTAAAGCACCTGTATTAGCCATGTTATTTGTGGGTGGTATGGTACCAGTAGTATTCTCTGCATTAGCAATGAATGCTGTAGGTAAAGCTGCTATGGAAATGGTACAAGAAGTTCGTCGTCAGTTTAAGGATATTCCTGGAATTATGGAAGGAACTGGAAAGCCAGAATACGATAAGTGTGTTGCTATTTCTACACAAGCTTCCCTAAAAGAAATGATGTTACCAGGTTTATTAACTATAGGTTTCCCACTAGTTATTGCTTTTGTTCCAATGCTATTTGGTATGGATAATTTAGCGATTGCAGAAATGTTAGGAGGATATATGGCTGGTGTAACAGTTAGTGGAGTATTATGGGCAATCTTCCAAAATAATGCTGGAGGTGCTTGGGATAATGCTAAAAAATCATTTGAAGCAGGTGTTGAGATTAATGGAGAAATGACTTACAAAGGTTCTGAGGCTCATAAAGCAGCAGTAACTGGAGATACAGTTGGAGATCCATTTAAAGACACCTCTGGACCATCTATGAATATTCTAATTAAACTAACGTGTTTAATTGGATTAGTAATTGCTCCTATCTTAGGAGGACATAGTGCTGAAAACAATGAGCATTCAGAAACTATTGAAGTTACAGTAAATTCTACTAATGAACAAGATTCTGAAGCTATTAAAGATGTGAGAGTTAACATGACAAAAAATGATGATGGATCATTTAGTGCCGTGGTTATATACTCAGTAACAGAAAATGGAAAAACTACTTCAAAAGAACAGAGTTTTAATGGAACTGAAAAAGAGGTAAGTAATGCTGTTGACATATTTCTAGATGAAAATGTTGACGTTCCTCCTCCACCTTCAACACCATCAACTCCAGAAAATTCTTAAAAAAGTTGATACTTTATAAAAAAAACACCTCAAACGAGGTGTTTTTTTTTGTACTTTTTTTTCCTATTTTTAATTGAAACCAAAAAATAGCTTTGTTATTTTTATTAAATTTGATAAACTGAATATGATTTTCAAAAACTGACTCAATAAATTCAAAAACATGAAAAAAACAAGTTTTTCTTTGCTATTACTCTTCTTAATCTCAAGTTCTTTTGCACAATCTATAGATTCTATATTCAATCCTGTCAAGTATAGAAATATTGGACCTTTTAGAGGTGGAAGGTCTGTTGCTGCATCTGGAGTAATAGGTGATCCAATGACATATTATATGGGGAATACAGGTGGAGGATTGTGGAAAACTGAAGACGGTGGCCAACTTTGGAAAAATATCTCTGATGGTTATTTTAAAACTAGCTCAATTGGTGCAGTTGCAGTTTCAGAAAGTGATCCAAATATCATTTATGTAGGAATGGGAGAACATGCTCCAAGAGCGGTGATGACATCTTACGGAGATGGTGTATACAAATCTACTGATGCCGGTAAAACATGGAAAAACATAGGTTTAAAAAATACTCAACATATATCTAGAGTAGTAATTCACCCTAAAAATCCAAATATTGTTTTTGTGGCTGCACAAGGAGCATTATATGGTCCAAATAAAGAACGAGGAATATTTAAATCAGTTGATGGCGGTGTATCTTGGAATAAAATTCTTTATGTAAATAGTTTAACTGGATGTTCAGAATTATCCATGGACTATAACAATCCATTGGTAATGTATGCAGCCATGTGGGAACATCAAAGATTGCCTTGGAAAGTTATAAGCGGAGGTCCAGGAAGTGGTCTTTACAAAACAACTGACGGAGGAATCACATGGAATCAAATTCACAATGGCTTGCCAAAAGAGAAGGGTAAAATGGCTATAGCAGTTAGCCGTTCAAATTCTGAAAAAGTATATGCTTTAGTTGAAAGTGATTCCAATAAAGAATTGGGTGGGTTATTTGTCTCTAATAATGCAGGAAAGAATTGGTCTAAAATTTCATCTGATCATAGTTTAATTCAAAGAGCATGGTATTATATTGAGCTGTTTATAGATCCTACAGACGAGGAAAAGATATATGTACTTAATGCTAGTGCCCAACGCTCTATTGATGGTGGTAAAACTTGGTCTAGAATTACAGGTACCCATGGAGATTACCATGACCTTTGGATTAATCCAACCAATAATAAAAATATGATTATTGCCAATGATGGTGGTGCTGCTGTATCTTATAATTATGGAAAATCGTGGTCTCCTCAGAATCGAATGGCTACTGCACAATTTTACAGGATAAATACAGATAATCTATTTCCATACAATATTTATGGTGGTCAACAAGATAATTCTTCTGTAAAAATTAGCAGTTTAGCATTAGGAAGTGGTGGTATAAATGAACAAAATTGGTCTGCTTCTGCAGGAGGTGAAAGTGCCTTTTTAGCTTTTAACCCAGATAATCCTAGATATGTATTGGGTGGAAGCTATTTAGGAACAATTGAAATTTTAGATACAAAAGCAAAGGCAAGCACTCAAATTATGGCAGCTCCCATCCAATATTTAGGGAGAGACTCAAAGGACATGAAGTACAGATACAACTGGAATGCTCCTATTATTTGGTCTCAACATGAAAAAAATACTTTTTATCATGGAGCACAATTATTACTAAAAACTTCAGATAATGGTAAAAATTGGTCTGAAGTATCTCCTGATTTATCTAATAACGAAAAAGAGAAACAAGGTAAAGGTGGAGGCCCTTATACGAATGAAGCTGTTGGAGCAGAAAATTATGGTACTTTATCTTATGTAACTGAGTCACCTCATGAACAAGGAGTTATTTGGACTGCAACAGATGATGGAGTATTGCAAATCACAAAAAATGGAGGGAAAACTTGGGAGCTTGTCACTCCTAAAAATCTACCTGAAACCCTAATTAATTCAATTGAAGTATCTCCTCATGACAAGGCTACAGCTTATATAGCCACCACTCGTTACAAATTCAACGATTATACCCCTGCTATATATAAAACCACTAATTACGGAAAATCTTGGGTTAATATTAGTTCAGGGATTCCTTCAGGTGCTTTTACAAGAGTGGTAAGAGAAGATACCCAGCAAAAAAACTTACTTTTTGCTGGAACAGAATTAGGGATGTATATCTCTTGGAATGGAGGAAAAGTATGGAAATCATTTCAATTAAACTTGCCAATAACACCAATTACAGATTTAAAAATTAGCCATAACGATTTAACTATAGCTACCATGGGAAGATCTTTTTGGGTATTAGATGACCTAGGTTTACTAAGGCAGTTTGAGGGTAACAAAACAACTTTTAAACTACTTACCCCAGAGGATGCAATTATAGGAAACTGGAGAAGTCAATTAAACTACTCATCTGAGAACTTTTCTGGAACTGATGATTCGGAGGGTGTAAACCCTGCTAATGGAGTTGTGTTCTATTACTATTTACCTAGGAAATCAAAAAATAAGGAGTTAACTTTAGAAATAAAAGATAAAGATGGAAATGTAGTTAGAACTATTCGTTCAAAGTCCAACCTTAATTACCAAAGATATCCCGGTGGTCCATCACCCGAACCAACTTTATCAAATAATATTGGACTTAATCGGTTTGTATGGGATATGAGACATCAAAGTTTACCTGGAATACCCACCGCTTATATAGAAGGGTCTTACAGAGGTCATAAAGCTATGCCAAATTTATATTCAGCATCGCTAAAACAAGAGGATAAAATATCTGAAGTATCATTTAGCATATTACCAAATCCACTATATAATATTTCTAAAGATGAATATCTAGAAACGCATAAGTTTAAAATTATAACTGAGGCAAATCTTACAGATATGCATAACAGAGTAAATAAATTGAAAAAGACTCAACGTCAATTAATAAAGATTATCAAGGAATTACCTAAAGAACAAAAATATATAGGTTTAAAATCTAAAGGAGAAGCTATAATCCAACAACTAAAATCTTGGGATGAAGATATGGTTCAACGAAAGTCTAAAGCTTATGACGATGTGGAAAATTTTCCAAATAAATTTACTGCAGAATATATCTTTCTTATGAACCAAAATGACAGCAGCATCCCTAAACTAAATTCAGCCTCAAAAAACAGACTTGAAGAACTAAATAAGGAATGGATTGAGTTAAAAAATAGGTCAGAGGAACTAATCCAGAAAGTGATTCCAGCTTATAATAAACTACTGTGGAACAACGAAATTGGAGCTCTTAATGTAAAGTAAATACTATTTTTTATGTATTAGATTATCAGTAGTCCTCTACTATAAACTGTATTTTATCACCTGATATTTTTTGACTGACCCTTGCTACAGCAATTTCAGATAATTGAAGAATTCTTGGATATCCTCCTGTTACTTGGCAATCTTGCATTAAAATAATGCATTTTCCTGATGGAGTGAGCTGAACTGTTCCTGGCAAGACTGCCGATGTAAGTATTGAAGATAAGTTATTTTCTAAAGATTCTTTTAGCCGATATCCTACCCTATTATTATCATCTGATATTGAGAAAGGAGTAAACAATTTATGCTGCTGTTCTTTGTTGAGTTTGGAAAACTCTGGTCCTTTTAAACAAGGTAAATACAGTGTTGTAAAATGTTTATCAGTTACCCGAACTTTAGATAAACTAGTTTCTGTACGCTCCTTAACAGGTAGTATAGGTAGCATAGCGCCTTTACCTAATTTTTGCTGAGTAATTCCATCAAAAAAACTTCGGCTACCATACACTTTTTCAGTTTGAATACCTCCTTGAACAGACAAATAAACTCTAGCACCATAAACTCTTTTACCAAATGATAAAACTGAATCTTTTTTTATAAAGTATACAGATTGCATCTTTATTAATTTCCCATTTAATTTTGGAGAAAAATCACCACCAGTTAAACAGATATAAGTATCGGATGTAAATTTAAATTTCCCTTGTCCAAAAGTAATTTCTATAAGGGCGTCTTTCTCATGATTTTTCAATAAAGCATTGGCCATTGTTGCCGCATAGGTATCCGCGCACCCAGCTTGTGGAACACCCATCTTTGTATGACCAAAACGACCTTGATCTTGGACAGAACAATAAATGCCTGGATGTAAAATTGCTATCATAATGGTCTTTTTTTAATGATAAATTCTTGTTTTATGACCTCTCTTTCTATTTCATAAAAAGTATGAATGTCTACAGCAACAAATTGAATGCGATCACCTGGTTTAGCAAAACAGGGATTTGTAGCCTTCATATTGAAAAAATTTAGAGGAGACTTTCCAATGATATTCCATCCCCCAGAACTATTTTGAGGATAAACTCCAGTCTGAGCACCACCTATACCCACAGATCCTTTGTCTACTCGAACTCTTGGATTGGATTTCCTAGGAACATGAAGGTTTTGATGCAGCCCACCCAAGTAAAGAAATCCTGGCTGAAAACCAATAAAATAAACTAAGTAATCTGTTTCTGTATGCAATCTGATAATATCCGCTACACTACATTTTTTTTTATTGGCAATTTCCTCTAGGTCGATACCAAAAGAAGCATCATAACAAACAGGGATTTCCCATAAAAATTGATCTTGTTTAGTCAAATGGGATGACGCTGCAGATTTCTTTTTAAGTTGACTAATCGTAAGTTCTTTATCTACAATTGGATTTTGATACCTAATAAGCAGAGAATTATAAGCAATGATTGTATCTAAAATAGAATCTATTTCTTTGACCTGTCTCTCAAAAGAAATAATATCTTGAATAATATCTTGCGAAATGTTTGCAGGCCATTCTACTAAAATTGCTGACCTTCCAAAAAACTTATATGTGAGTTGAAACTTCAATTACTTCGTATGGATATGTTCGTGTAAATACTGCAATATTTCGATGGCATTTTTAGTATCTCCATGAACACAAAAAGTGGATGCTTTAATCTCTTTTTCATGAAAGTTTACAGTAGTTACCAATTGTTTATCTGATATTTTTTGCACTTGTTTTAACACCTCATGTTTGTCTACTATAAGCGCATTGGATAAAGTTCTTGAGACCAAACTCAAATCTTCATTATACGTTCTATCGGCAAAAGCTTCATAAACAATTTCTACCCCACTTTGTATAGCAACTTCTTCTATCCTTGATTGATAAGGCACATATAATTTCACAGCTTCAAAAACATGTTGAATTGCAGCGATAACTACCGAAGCTTTTTCTCGATTTACAGCAATTAAATTATACAAAGCACCATGTGGTTTTACATGATGAATAGATGCGTTTTGGAGCAGTGCTCTTTCTTTAAAAACAATAAGTTGATCTTCTAAACTTTTTTGAAGGTTACTATTTGAAATATCCAAAACTTTACGTCCAAAATTTTGTCTATCAGGAAATGATGGATGTGCTCCTATTTTTACTTTATGTTGAATCGCCAGCTGAATTACATTATCTATAATTTCAATGGAACCTGCGTGTGCTCCACAAGAAATATTACAAGAAGAAATAAGTGGCATTATGATGTGCTCATTATCTAACCCTTCACCCAGATCGCAATTAATATCTATCATTAAAAAATATTAAATTCAAAAACTTTGTCTAGGCCTCTTAACCCAAGAAAAATAGTTACAATCAAAATAATAAATCCTAAAATATTTTGGAATTTAGAATTCACATAATTTCCTAAAACTACTTTTTTGTTGACCATCCAAAGGAGTATTCCTGCTACTACCGGAAGTAAAATACCATTAGCTACCTGTGCAAATTTAATGATCTCTATAGGCTTAATACCCAAAGATGAAAATACAACACCTAATAATAAGATTAGAAACCAGACAGCTCTAAATTGTTTTGATTTTAGTCCAGATTCCCATCCAAAACATCCTCTGGCTACATATGCTGCGGCTAAAGGTGCAGTAATTGCTGAGGTAATTCCTGCAGCAAATAACCCAATCCCTAAAAAATAACTTGCAAAATCTCCATACAAAGGCGCTAGACTTTTCGCTAAGTCTGCTGCACTAGAAATTTCTCCCAAACCTATAGATGAGGCTGAAATAATGATAGCCATGGAAACAAGTCCTCCCAAAGCAATAGAAATAATAGTATCTTTTCTTACCGCTTTTAAATCTTTAGGGTTATTCCATTTTTCTTTGACTAAAGATGCATGTAAAAATAAATTATAGGGCACTACAGTAGTTCCTACTAAGCCTAGTATTGTTAATAAGCTGCCTTCAGGAAATGATGGGGTTAGAGCACCTTTTAATATATCAGAAATAGCTGGTTTTGTTAAAAAAGCCGTAATTAAAAAAGAGATACTCATAATGATTACTAGCATTACCAATACTCTTTCCAGAAATTTATAATTCCCTATGTAAAGTAATATAAAGGCTATAATTCCAACCACAAAACTCAATATATTGAGTGAATAGTTTCCCAAAGCAATTCTTAATTCTCCTGTAATAGTTTCTAATCCTAATATACCTCCACTAATATTCCCTGCCTCATAGGAAGCATTTCCTACAACAATTGCCGACAAAATAAGCAGCATTATTAATTTATTGATTATTGGGTGTTTAATTTCAGCTCTAATGACCTCAGACAAGCCTTTTTGTGATATGATTCCCAAACGAGAAGCCATTTCTTGTAATACAATGGTAGCTAAAATGGACAATACCATGGCCCAAAGTAAATGAAAGCCAAAATTAACTCCTGCTAATGTACATAAAGTAACGGTTCCTGGCCCTATAAATGCAGCAGCTACAAGAGTTCCTGGGCCTGAATTTTTAAACCAATTCTTAGTCATTTGATGCAGAATTTAATGCATAAATAGCAAAACTCCCCAACCAATGACCTCCTTCGTAGGAATCACCAACAACGTTAGGCAAAGAATAGTTAATATGCTCATAAGCGATCTTTTTTAAATGATTGTAGGATGGTAAATCCTTAACAATGTCAAACAAAGCCCATGCTCTAGAAAAATTTACGCCATCTAAGTGTACCAATTTACCGTCTGTTCTATCTGAAACCTCACCAACTGCTAATTGATAGTTAATATCTTTTAATTGAGGCAAGAAGTTAGCAAACCAATTTATAAATACTTTTCGAGGCAATACTCGCTTCATTATTGCTGCTTCCTGCAAACAAGGCGATAAAAAATCATAACCACTGGGCTCCCAAGAGATTGGACAGTCTGAATCATTTAAATAAAATTTTCTAGCGCTATTTTTTATCATTTCAAGCATAGATTCATCACCTACAACTAAAGCATAATCCCATGCAAAAGTTAATCCAAAAGCAGTATTAGGATGTTCTCCAGCTCTAACTGGATAATTTAGATTTGGAATAAAATCTAAATATTTTTGAACAATTAAATCAGTAAGAGGTTGAAGATTATCCTCTAATTCTCTTGCAATTTTATCATCCCATGTATGGAGTGCTTCTGCTAATTTTAAAACCCAAGCCCAACCATAAGTTCTCTCATAACTTTTGTTATGCTTTCCCTGAAAATAATTAACCTCTTTTAATATATTTTCTTCAGATATATGTTCTAACAACTTGTTTTTTATAGCAGTATTATTCTCTAATCTTGGGAATTGTTTGAGTAATGAAACCATACTCCAATGACCGTGAACAGAAGAATGCCAATCAAAACAACCGTAAAATGCAGGATGAAGCTCTTTAGGAGATTTTAAGTCCTCTTCACTCCCTATGGTCTGTCCTAGTTTGTTAGGATATTCTGTATCAACACAGCTTATCGGTAAATTAATTAATCGCTGTGCTTGATTCAAGTTTAATGTTGGCAACTGAATAACATCATTTGTCTGTTCTTTCGAGGTATTTGCTGTCTTTGTACAGGCAGTAAACAATAAGATGTAAAACAGTATAAAATAATTTCTCATAATTAACTTTACTATTTAACTTCTAAAAGTAGACAAAAGAATTCACAAAAAAGTAAACTTCAGAGTGCTTTTTACAGTGGGTAATTACTCTTAAAGAGCGTAACGTTGAGGACCACCTCTTCTTATTTCTTCATTTGCAAACTCTTCAAACTGCTTAAAGTTTTTCCTAAAGGCATTAGAAAGCTTAAACGCAGTTTTATAATAAGCATCGTCATTGTTCCATGTAGTTCTTGGACTTAAAACTGATGAAGGAACTCCTGAACATCTTCTTGGTTGTGCAACACCAAAAACAGAGTGTATATGATAATCTTCATACGTATAGTTTCCTAAATCTCCTTTTAAAACAGCTGTAATCATTGCCCTTGTATATTTTAAAGCCATTCTTTTTCCAACTCCATATTGACCTCCAGACCATCCGGTATTGACCAACCAAACATTTACTCCTGCTTCTTTCATTTTCTTACTCAACATTTCTGCATAACGGGTAGGATGAAGTGGCATAAATGGAGCACCAAAACATGCTGAAAAACTTGGAACAGGTTCTGTTACTCCTGCTTCTGTTCCTGCAACTTTTGCTGTATATCCAGATATAAAATGGTAGGCTGCCTGACTGGGAGTTAATTTAGAGATTGGAGGGAGTACACCGAAGGCATCTGCGGTTAGAAAAAAGATGTTCTTTGGATTTTTTCCAATAGATGGTTGTTGAATATTTTCTATGTGTTCAATAGGATAACTTACTCTTGTGTTAGGTGTTACGGAAGTATCTGAAAAATCAATTTGCCCAATATCATTCATCACAATATTTTCTAAAATTGCGCCTTTTTTAATAGCGTGATAAATTTCCGGTTCTTTATCTTCAGATAGATCTATTGCTTTTGCATAACAACCGCCTTCAAAGTTAAAGACAGTATTTTCATTTGTCCAACCATGTTCATCATCTCCTATTAATTTTCTTTCGGGATCTGCTGAAAGAGTTGTTTTTCCGGTTCCAGACAAACCAAAGAAAATAGCAGTATCTCCTTCTTTACCTACATTTGCAGAACAATGCATAGGTAAAGTATTTTTAAATACCGGTAGAATAAAGTTTAGAGCAGAAAAGATTCCCTTTTTAATCTCTCCAGTATAACCAGTACCTCCAATTAAAGCAATTTTTTTTGTAAAGTTTAAAACCGCAAAATTATGTTGTCTTGTTCCATCTATTTCTGGATTAGCCATAAAACCAGGTGCATTAATAACAATCCATTCTGGTGAAAAATTAATCAACTCTTCAGTTGATGGTCGTAAAAACATATTGTAAGCAAACATATTACTCCAGGGGTACTCATTTACTACTCTGATATTTAGCTTATAATTGGGATCTGCACAAGCATAGCTATCTCTTACAAAAATTTCTTTTTCTGATAGATATGAAGTTACCTTGTCATATAACTTATCAAAGTTATCTGTACTGAAAGGAATATTAATATCTCCCCACCAAACCTCATCTTTAGTAACATCATCTTTTACTATGAAGCGGTCTTTTGGTGATCTCCCTGTAAACTCTCCAGTGTTAATTGCGATCGCTCCAAGATTAGATTCTTTTCCTTGTTTTTTTTGAAGTATTATTGAATGTAATTCATTTGAGGTGAGTTGATAATGGATTGTTGAACTATTTATTCCTAGACTATTTAACGAAATCGATTTCGTATTTGTATCTATCATATCAATAATTTTTGTTTGATTAAACTTGAAGTAAAATTAAACATAATTTTAAAACAAGATAGAATCAGTTATTATTTTATTCACTTTTTTTTGTTGATTACTTTGAAAAGAAAAAAATGAATCATTAACAACCAACCAATCATAAAAAACACCCCCCCTAATGGTGTCACAAACCAAATACTTTTTGCAGAATAATTAAAAATATGAATCGCATAAATAGATCCTGAAAATAAAACTATACCAAAGAAAAAAACATAACTCACATAGTTTTTAAATTTATTTGAAAAAGGAGTGTATGTATTTACAAACAATAAAACAACAACATGATATATTTGATATCGAATACCCGTTTCTAAACTACTCATTTCTTTAGAAGTTAATATATCTTGTAATCCGTGCGCGGTAAAAGCTCCAAGTATAATAGCTGTCAATCCAAAGATGCAAGTAATTGCTAAATTTTTGTTCATATCTAATTGTAAAAAGAAGTTAAATCAGTCTATTTTTTTTTAATTTCGTTTATTAAGTAAATCAAAAATAAACATAATTCTACAATGAGAAACATCCTAGTAATTGGAGCTGGAAAATCTTGTTCATACCTAACAGACTACCTACAAAAAAAATCAACAGCTGAAAAGTTACACATTACAATTGCAGATATTTCTTTAGAGAACGCAAAGACTAGTGCTAGAAATCATCCTAACTCCTCTGCATTACAATTTGATGTTTTTAATAAAATTCAACGAAGAGAAGAAATACAAAAAGCTGATATCGTAGTTTCTATGTTACCCGCTAGGTTTCATATTGAAGTAGCTAAAGATTGTCTCCATTTTGAAAAACACATGGTCACTGCTTCATACATTTCTCCAGAGATGAAAGAACTAAATAGCGAGGCAGAAAAAAGAGGATTAGTATTTATGAATGAAATTGGCGTAGATCCTGGTATTGATCATATGAGTGCTATGGAGGTAATTCATAAAATTACTGAACTTGGTGGAAAAATTATACTTTTTGAGTCTTTTACTGGTGGCTTAGTTGCTCCAGAAAGTGATAATAACTTATGGAATTATAAATTTACATGGAATCCAAGAAACGTTGTATTGGCAGGCCAAGGAGGGGCTGCTATGTTTATTCAAGAAGGTACTTACAAATATATTCCTTATCATAAACTATTTAGAAGAACCGAGTTCTTAACTTTAGATGGCAATGGTAAATTTGAAGCCTATGCGAATAGAGACTCACTAAAATACAGAAGTATTTATGGCCTAAAGGACATTCGCACCATGTATAGGGGGACCATCAGAAAAGTAGGGTTCTCGAGAGCTTGGAATATTTTTATTCAGTTAGGCATGACAGACGATAGCTATACCATAGAGGGCTCTAAAAACATGACCTACAGAGATTTTGTGAATTTGTTTTTAGCCTATTCCCCTAATGATTCTGTAGAACTGAAATTACGCTCTTATCTAAAAATTGATCAAGATGATATTGTTTGGGATAAATTAGTAGAATTAGATCTATTTAGTCAAACAAAAAAAATAGGATTAAGTAATGCTACACCAGCCCAAATGTTACAAAAAATATTATCAGACTCTTGGACTCTTGAGGAAGATGAAAAAGATATGATAGTTATGCATCATAAATTTGGGTATGAGCTAAATGGTGAAAAACACCAAATAGAAAGTAGTTTAGTGGTAAAGGGAGAAAATCAAACATTTACAGCTATGGCTAAAACAGTTGGATTACCTGTTGCTATTGCTACTCTTAAAATATTGAATAAAGAAATTACAACTCCTGGAGTTCAGCTACCAATTACCAAAGAAGTATATGCTCCAATTTTAAAAGAGCTAGAGCAATATGGCATTGAGTTTAAAGAAAAAAAAGTTCCTTATTTAGGTTATAATCCTGAAAATGTTATTGGATAATAAGCTTTTTTTTAATAACTAATATTTATCACATTTTAAGATAAAAATCCTTAGTTAAATTTATATATTCTTGCGTGTATTTATGACGAGCTTTTTCAATAACTAAAGTTGTTTCTTCAACCTCTTTCTGATAAAAAGAAAATTCTAACATACTTCTTTTTATTTCTGAATTCTCAGTTCCTCTAACACTACATACCCTATTTAAAAATAGTCTATATTTTGCAGCTAAGCTCACAAAAACTGTTTGCTCCTTAAAAGGGATAATAATTGTAAAAATCCCTGAATCTGAGAGTATTTTTGATGTGCTCTCTAACAACTCCTTAAATGACAATGCAGAAGTGAATCTGGCTGTATTTCTTGATGTATCATTAGTCTCAAAATTATCATTATAAAATGGTGGATTGGAAATAATAAGGTCATATTCTTGATTCTCTTCTTTCATTTCCTCTGAAAAATCTTGAAAAGAGCTATGATAGCAAAATAAGCGATCTGACCAATCTGATTTTTCAAAATTAGCAACACTCTGTTCATACGCATTAGGATCAATCTCTACTGCATCGATAGTTTCAGCATCGCTACGTTGGGCCATCATCAAAGATATTAAACCAGTTCCTGAACCCACATCTAAAATAGTATTTGGGTATGTTTCTAATGAACACCAAGCTCCTAACAGTACGGCATCTGTACCTACTTTCATCGCTGTTTTATCTTGATCAATGGTAAACTCCTTAAAATGAAATGGTTTATTCATATAAATTGTATTTTCAAAAGTAAGCTTTTGATACATTCAAAAAAGAAAAACCCGCATCTTTCGTTGCGAGTTTTCTTTTGCAGAGAGGAAGGGATTCGAACCCTCGATACCCTTGAGAGGTATACACACTTTCCAGGCGTGCGCCTTCGACCACTCGGCCACCTCTCTAATTTAAATACAAATCAATTAGACCCTCAGGGGTTTTTACGTGTATTTGTTTGTTTACTCTGTCTATCTTTTTGATAAAATCATCTATCATTGGAATGAAAATCTGAACATCTCCGTTCTCGATTTCAAACATAGGCTGAGCAGCTTTATCGTTAATGTAAACTAAGACACCAACATCTCCATGAATTTCATCAATAACATGAAATCCAATAATTTCATGAAAATAAAATTGTTTTCCTTCTAATTTAGGCAATAGATTTAAAGGAAGATAAATTCCAGCTTTCATTATAAAATCGGCTTCTTCCTCACTATTTACATCCTCAAAATGAACGCGTAACATAGTGCTTCTGCTCAACGAACTTTTTTTAATAAAAAATGGAACCAAATTGCCACCTAGGTCGACAAATACTGATTCCATATTTTTATACAATTCGGGTTCATCAGTATCTAATTTGATAACGACTTCTCCTTTAAAACTGTGTTTTTTTACGATATTGCCCAAATAAAAACAATCTTCTTTACGCATATCGATAAAAGTTTTGCTTATTCAGCAGATTCCTCTTTTTTCTCTTCGGCAGCTTCCTCAACAACTACTTCTGGAGTAGCTTCTTCAGCAACTACTTCTGGAGCAGCTTCTTCAGCAACTTCTTCTGGAGCAGCTTCTTCTGGAGCAACTTCTTCAGCAACTACTTCTGGAGCAGCTTCTTCAGCAACTACTTCTGGAGCAGCTTCTTCAGCAACTTCTTCTGGAGCAGCTTCTTCTGGAGCAACTTCTTCAGCAACTACTTCTGGAGCAGCTTCTTCAGCAACTTCTTCTGGAGCAGCAGCTTCAACGGCAGCAGCAACTCTAGCTTCATTCACAGCTTTCTCTGCTTCTAATGCTTTTGCTTTTGCTTCTGTTTTTACTTTTGCTACATTTTCTTCTTTAGAGGCTACTTTACCAGCTTTTTCTTCTAACCAAGCTTGGAATTTCTCTTCAGCTTGTTCTTCTGTTAAAGCACCTTTTCTTACACCACCAACTAAATGATTTTTTAGCATTGCTCCTTTGTAAGATAAAATAGTTTTTGCAGTATCTGTTGGTTGTGCACCATCTTGCAACCATTTTACAGCACCATCAATATCTAAATTAACAGTAGCTGGATTGGTGTTAGGATTGTAAGTTCCTAATTTCTCAAGGTAACGACCATCTCTTTTTGCTCTTGCATCTGCTGCAACGATCCAATAAAAAGGCTTCCCTTTTTTTCCGTGTCTTTGTAATCTAATTTTTACTGACATTTTTTTAATTTTTGAAGGTTCTCGACCTTGGTTATTAATAATCTTACCATCTCGTGATAAGTGGGCGCAAATGTACGAAGTTTTTTGATATTGACGAACTAATTGTATAATAACATAAAAAGGTACTTCGTTAACTAAAAAAAGCCCCAAAAGGGGCTTTAATTTTACTCTGTAAATTCATCAAAAGTCTTCAGTTGAAGAGCTTCCTTAAATTTTATTTTCTTTGAAATATTGTCAAAGTCTTTTCTAGCTTTAGAATAACGATTTTCAACAATAGATAAAAACTCTAATTCAGAATTTGAGGGTTTGTCATAACTCCCAACAATTTTACTAAATAAATCTGCTAGTTTTTCTCGTAACTCAGGCTCAGCACTTCCAACATAATTATCTCCAGTTGTAATCACTAAAGTTTTCTTTAGTTCATTTAATTTTGATTTTAGTTTGCTTTTTGTCTCAGGTGCTTCAATAAAAGCATCAATTTGATAAACCATATAAGCTAATTCTTCAGTCATTTTATACATCTTAGACATGATCTCATGTTTCATCTTTCTATCTGCTGAAGTTAAACCTGACCGCTCATCATAAACAATTTCAAAGGTGTGCTCGTATACGTCTCTCCCTTTTGTTATAACTGCTGTATATGAACCTGCTTGCACTCTTGGTGTTGCAAAACCACCAAATGCGAGTGTTTTTCCCTTGGCAACTTTAGGTTGTCTAGTATTTCCTGACCAATTCACAATATTAATCCCTTTAGATTTTCCAGGAGATAATTTAGAAACAACCTCACCTTTACTATTTTTTATTTCCATACTCATCTTTCCAAAAGTATGTCGTTTAGGTAGTAAATATTTTATTTGAGGTGATCTGTTAGCATTTTCTCCCACAAATTGAGTTTCAGCACCAAAACTACCTGCAAATCCGCTTTCATCAGATAACTTCATCGGTTTAGAGCTAAAAAAATGAAGTTTAGCTTTTAAAACTTCAGCGTTGATTTCTCGTAAAGGTGAAATATCATCAATGATAATGATACCTCTACCATGGGTTCCAAGAACCAAATCATTGGTTTGTTTTTGGAGATCAATAAAATGAATGGCTACTGGTGGTACATTTTTAGTGAATTTTTCCCAATGATTCCCTCCATCAGCAGTAATATAAAGTCCGAATTCGGTTCCTAAAAATAATAAATTTTCATTCTCATAATCTTCTTGAATATTTCTAGAGGTACCAATAATATTGTCTGTGATGATGTTAGTCCAAGTTATTCCAAAGTCTGATGTTTTGTATACATAGGGCTGCATATCACCACTGTTATGACCATCAAAAACAGCATATGCTATTCCTTTTCCATGAACACTTGCCTCTATATGGTAAGTCCAGGTATTACTTGGCAGCCCTTGAATATTACTCACAACATTTTGCCAGTTTTTCCCACCATCTTTTGTCACTTGAACATTACCATCATCTGTACCTACCCATATGACATTTTCATCTAAAGGAGATTCCGCTATTGTAAATATTGTTGTGTGGTTTTCTGCTCCAGAATTATCCATTGATAATCCTCCTGAATCTGCTTGTTGTTGTTTTGTTGAATCATTAGTAGACAAATCAGGAGAAATAATTTCCCATGTATTTCCCATATCCTCAGATTTGTGGAGAAACTGACTCCCCATATAAAAACGATCTGGCTGATGAGCACTAATTGCCATTGGTGCATTCCAATTAAAACGTAAATCTTCATACCCTGCTTGTTCTAGGGGCTGAATTGTCTTTACTAGTTTATTATCAATATCATATCTCCAAACATTTTCTGCTCCTTGCATTTCTGAATAAATAATATTTTTTGTTGGATGTTTTAATACTCTAAAACCATCACCTCCTCCAATAGAATTCCAATCACCTGCATTGATTCCACCACTCGATGACGATGGTCCGTACCAAGAACCATTATCTTGAAGTCCTCCGTATATATTGTAAGGCTCTGCATTATCTACACTTATGTGATAAAACTGTGATAAAGGCAAGTTTTCTACAATTTCCATAGTTACTCCTCCATTCCAAGAACGATAAACACCTCCATCAGTTCCTGCATATATTCTATCTGAATCATTAATGTCAAAAACAATATCGTGAATATCGCTATGCATATTACCTAATGATTTAAATGTTTTACCACCATCCTTAGATATTGAACCTGAAAGACCTCCTTTTACCACAACATCTGGGTTTCTTGGATCTACAGTTATTCTTGAAAAATAGAAAGGACGAACTGTAATTCCGAAATCGTTATTTAATTGTTTCCAATTAGCTCCTGCATCGTCGCTTCTATACAATCCTTTTCGCTTTGGGTCTTCTGCTTCAATTACTGTATATAAGATATTAGCATCTGAGGGAGCTACTGCTATGGCTAATCTCCCTAGTTGTCCATCAGGAAATCCATTATGGATTTTATTCCACGTTTTTCCAGCATCTGTAGATTTATACAATGCACTGTTATCACCACCAGATGAGAAAGACCAGGCTGTTCTTCTAAATTCCCACATTGAAACATATAGAATCGAAGGGTCTTTAGGATCTATGGTCATATCTGCAGCTCCAGTTTTTTCGTCAACATATAATATTTTGTTCCAAGTTTCACCACCATCAGAAGATTTAAAAACTCCTCGTTCATCACTATCTGACCATAAGGCTCCTAAGACTGCAACATATACCTCTTTAGAATTCTTTGGATTTACAATAATATTTGCAATGCGTTCTGATTTATCAAAACCAAGTTTTTTCCAATTAGAACCACCGTCTGTTGATTTGTATAGCCCATCTCCGTAAGAAACACTATTTCTAGTCCAAGTTTCACCTGTTCCAACGTAAATTACGTTATCTGGATCATTAGGATCTATGGCCACAGCTCCAATAGATTGGCTATGATCGTCAAATATTGGATTAAAAGTAGTCCCTGCATCATTCGATTTCCAGACACCTCCACCAGCTGTTCCAGCATAAATAATTTGATTGTTAGTTGGATGGATTTCCATATCATTTATTCGACCACTCATTAAAGCGGGTCCTATATGTCGTGCTCTTAAATCTCCAAATAAATTTTTCAAGTTAATAGAAGATGAGTTTTGGGCGCCACTACTAAAAGGCAGCAAGGCCATACCCAAAACTAAGATTATTAGTTTTTTCATGTCTATAAGATTTTATGATTGATTGGTAAAAAAAAGAGCCTGCATAAATTTACACAGACTTTTTTTTACTGCTATAATTATTTTTTATTTTCTTCTACTGTAATTTCTTCTGGAAATTTGAAAGCACTTTGATCTACAGTTGGATTTAATTCAATTTTATCCATGGTGATTGGTTGGCCACCACCATCTTTAACACCTTGAGTCATAGAAAACGGAAAATACAAGCCCTCGACTTCTTGATAATCACTAAATTTAATTTCACTTACCATTCCTTTACCAGGACCCATTCTTATTTCAGAATGTACAACAATAGGAACAAAATTTTCAGCATCAAAAAAATAGATACTTGAATTTTCTACCGCTTTACCGTCTACAGTCATTGGTTTTTTAGTCAATTTAATTTTAAAGGTTTCTGTTCCTTCTAAATCTTCTTTACCTAACAACTCTATTGTATATCCTTTCTCTTTATAATTGTAAAAAGCGTCAGGAAAATCTTGTGCCTGAATTTTCATATTATCTGTAGACTCTTGATCACTTTTTTCTGCTTTTTGTGTCTGAAAATTAGTGCTCCACAGTACCTCACCGTCAAAAACTCCTTGTTTAAGCTCTATACCCTGAAAATTAATTACGGTCATTTGGCTACCATTTTTCAACTGAGTGATTTCTAGTGGAATTTCCATACCACCCTGATTCACTTTTGCACTCATCTTAATTCCTTCTAACTTTGCCCAGTTTTCTATCCCTCCTGTATTTTCAAAATAATTTGCTATGACTTCTTCAGCTGTTTGGGAGTTGACAGAAATACTTGCAGATATCGCTAGTACTAATAATAAAAATTTTTTCATTTTAAAGTTTTTTTTTAGTTATTACAATGTTAAGACGTCTAATTTACATAATTGTTACAAAAAAATCACATGGTATTATAAACTTTAATTATTTTTATATGCTTTATGAAAATTCTAAAAAACTTTCCACTTAAAGGTAAAAACAAAAAATCCATTAGTACAGATTTGTATTTTAATCAAACTAACAAACAAAAACCATTGGTTATCTTCTGTCACGGATACAAAGGATATAAAGATTGGGGAGCATTTGACCTAATGGTTTCCAACTTTTTAAAAGCTGGGCTGGCTTTGCTAAAATTTAATTTTTCTCACAATGGTTGCACTCCAGATCAACCCATTGATTTTCCTGATCTAGATGCCTTTGGAAACAATAACTACACAAAAGAATTAGATGATTTAGAAAGTATTATCAATTGGATTTGCACTACTACAAAATTTAAAAATGAGATAGATACCAATAATATTTCACTAATTGGTCACTCGAGAGGTGGTGCAATAGCTATCATAAAGGCAGCAGAGGATTCAAGAATAAAAAAACTAGTTACTTGGGCTGCAGTATGTGATCTTAATAGAACTATGTTTCATGAGGGTGCCGAATTAGATAAATGGAAAGAGGATGGTGTCTTGTATATTTTAAATGGAAGAACCAAACAAAAAATGCCACACTACATTCAATTCTATGATAATTTTATAAAAAATAAAAAACGCTTAAGTGTTAAAAATGCAGTAAAAAAAATGATGATCCCACATCTAATAGTTCATGGAGATAAGGATTTATCTGTACCTTTTGTCATGCACAAAACCTCCACAATTGGAATCTATCCAGTAAACTCATTGTTGTTCCAGAATCTAATCATGTCTTTGGCGCATCTCAACCATGGACAAAAACAAAGCTTCCGATAGATTTTAGGTTTGTTGTAGAAAAAACAATAGCATTTATTACCAACCCTTAATTGTTAATAAAACCGAATAACTCTTCAGGTGTTTTTCTATCACTTTTTAGTATTTTTATTTTTCTAATTTCTAGGTAAGAAATCCGCAACTATGTACTTGATTTTTGATACGGAAACCACTGGGTTACCAAAGAGCTGGAATGCTCCTATTACCGATACTGACAATTGGCCAAGATGCATACAAATAGCATGGCAGCTGCATGACAATATGGGGAATGTGCTAGAACACAATAATTTCCTGCTTCAACCCGATGGATTTAACATACCATATGATGCAGAACAAATACACGGTATTTCTACTGATTTAGCTCAAGAACAAGGAATTCCTTTAAAAGAATGCTTAGTCTCATTTAACGAAGTTCTAGAAAAAACTACATTTATTGTTGGTCAAAATGTAAATTTTGACTTAAATATTATGGGTTGTGAATTTCACCGTTTGGGGATTTCTAACAGCCTAAACAAACTCCCTGTTCTAGACACTTGTACAGAACATACTGCACAATTATGTAAAATTCCTGGTGGACGCGGGGGAAAGTTTAAACTCCCTACCCTAACTGAACTCCATAACCATTTATTTGGTGTAAATTTTGGAGAAGCTCACAATGCCACAGCAGATGTTGAGGCTACAACCAGATGTTTCTTAGAATTAATTCGTTTAAGGGAATTTTCAAAAGAAAAATTAGATGTTGACGAAAATTATTTTAAAAACTTTTCAGAGGCTAATCCAAAACCCATTCAGGTACTAGGCTTAAAACACATTAACCTTAAGAAAGAAAGTGAAAAAATTAGAAAACGTTTAGCTGCTCTAAAAGAAAACGAAACAACATCTAATACATCAGCTGGACTATCTCAATTAGAAAATATTCAATTTGCCCACCTTCATAATCATACTCAGTTTTCAGTTTTACAATCTACCATTCAAATTGGAAATATTGTAAAAGCTGCAGCAAAAGATAATATGTCTGCAATTGCATTAACCGATACTGGAAACATGATGGCTTCTTTTCATTTTGTGAGTGCCATTTTAAAACATAACAAACAAGCATTTGCTAAAAATGAGATCTCAGAAGAAAATGGAGAAACTCCAACTGAAACAATTTTAAAACCAATTCTTGGATGTGAATTTAATGTTTGTGAAGATCATTTAGATAAAAAAAGAAAAGATAATGGATATCAGATTGTCTTACTAGCTAAAACTAAAAAAGGATATCATAATCTTGCAAAAATGTCTTCTATTGCTTTCATCAATGGATTTTACTATGTTCCCCGAATTGATCGTAAAATTATTGAGCAATACAAAGAAGATGTTATCGTATTAACTGGTAATACCTATGGAGAAGTACCAAATAAAATATTAAATGTAGGAGAAAAACAGGCTGAAGAAGCCCTCATCTGGTGGAAACAACAATTTGGTGACGATTTGTATATCGAATTGATGCGACACAATCAAGAGGATGAGCGTATTGTAAATGAAACACTTCTAAAGTTTGCTAAAAACTCATGAGGTTAAAGTTGTTGCAACCAATAATATATTTTATTTAAACAAAGAAGATGCAAATGCACACGATATTTTATTGTGTGTAAAAGAAGGAGAAAAACAAGCTACTCCTAAAGGAAAAGGAAGAGGCTATCGTTATGGGCTGCCTAATGACGAATATTATTTTAAGTCTAGTAATGAAATGAAAGAATTGTTTGCAGACATTCCTGAGGCAATAGCTAACATTCAGGAAATTGTAGACAAGATTGAAGTTTTCTCGCTAGCTAGAGATGTTCTTTTACCAGCATTTGATATTCCAGCTGAATTTCAGTCAAAAGAAGACCAAGAAGATGGTGGGAAAAGAGGAGAAAATAATTATCTGAAACACATCACTTTTATTGGAGCAAAAAAACGCTATGGAGAGATTACAGAAGCTATTAAAGAACGTTTAGATTTTGAATTAGAAGTAATTGAAAACACTGGATATCCAGGGTATTTTTTAATTGTAGAGGACTTTATTAGAGAAGCCAGGAAAATGGATGTTTCTGTGGGCCCAGGTAGAGGATCAGCTGCTGGTTCTGTAGTAGCCTACTGTCTTTGGATTACCAATATAGATCCCATTAAATATGACTTACTTTTTGAGCGTTTCTTAAATCCAGAGCGGGTATCCATGCCTGATATTGATATTGATTTTGATGATGAAGGAAGAGGAAGGGTAATGAACTATGTAATTAATAAATATGGTGCTAATCAGGTTGCTCAAATCATCACCTATGGAACCATGGCTGCAAAATCCTCCATACGTGATACGGCAAGAGTACTTGATTTACCACTATTTGAGGCAGATAGAATTGCCAAATTAATCCCAAACGTTAAACTGAAAAATATTTTTGGAACAGATGAAAAAAGCAAAGGAAAAATTGCTGCATTACGTTCTGAAGAAAAAGACATGGTTAATGAATTAAAAGCCATTTCGGAGGGTGATGGAATAGAATCTGAAACCATTAACAAAGCTACTATCCTTGAGGGCTCTGTTAGAAATACAGGAATCCATGCCTGTGGGGTTATTATCACACCTTCAGACATTACCAATTTTGTCCCAGTAGCTTTAGCAAAAGATTCAGACATGTATGTTACTCAGTTTGATAATTCTGTTGTTGAAAGCGCAGGCTTATTAAAAATGGATTTTTTAGGATTAAAGACATTAACCCTTATAAAAGATACTGTAAAAATTGTAAAAGCCAGACATGGTGTTCTGCTTGATCCAGAAAATTTTCCGCTAGATGATGAAAAAACCTATGAATTATTTCAGCGAGGTGAAACCATTGGAATATTCCAGTATGAATCACCGGGTATGCAAAAGCACATGCGTTCTCTCAAACCTACTGTTTTTGGAGATTTAATTGCAATGAATGCCCTATACAGACCAGGACCAATGGAATATATTCCCTCCTTTATTAACAGAAAGCATGGTAAAGAAGATATTCAATATGACCTCCCTGCAATGGAAGAGTATTTAGCTGAAACCTACGGAATTACGGTATATCAAGAACAGGTAATGTTACTCTCTCAAAAACTTGCCAACTTCACAAAAGGTGAGGCCGATGTTTTAAGAAAAGCAATGGGAAAGAAACAAGCTGCTGTCTTGGCAAAAATGAAACCTAAATTTATCGACCAAGCGAGAGAGAATGGACATGAATCTGAAAAACTAGAAAAAATTTGGAAAGATTGGGAGGCTTTTGCATCTTATGCTTTCAACAAATCTCACTCTACTTGCTATGCATGGATAGCCTATCAAACAGCCTATCTAAAAGCCCATTACCCAGCAGAATATATGGCATCTGTTCTGTCTAACAATATGAATGATATCAAATCTGTTTCATTCTTCATGGAAGAATGTAAATCTATGGGTTTAGAAGTTTTAGGTCCAGACATTAATGAATCCTATCTAAAATTTTCTGTAAATAAACAAGGTGCAGTTCGTTTTGGTATGGGTGCTATTAAAGGTGTTGGTAGTTCAGCTGTAAAAGCTATTATTAAAGAAAGAAAAGAAAATGGACATTTTACATCAATTTTTGATGTGACTAAAAGAATAGATTTACGAGCAGCCAATAAAAAAGCTTTTGATGGCTTAATATTAGCTGGAGGTTTTGATTCTTTTTCGAGTGCACATAGAGCACAATATTTTGCTGAAGATGAGAAAGGACAAACCTTTATTGAGAAAGCAATTCGGTATGGAAGTAAATATCAAGAAAACTTAAATTCGGCTCAAGTATCTTTATTTGGAGAAGCTTCAGACATACAATTTCCTGAACCAGATATTCCAGACTGCGAGGCCTGGGGGAACATGGAAGAACTTGCTAAAGAGAAAGAAGTTGTAGGAATATATATCTCTGCCCACCCATTAGATGATTTTACCAACGAATTAAAATTTTGCAATGCAAGTGTTGGTCATTTTAAAAATGATTTACAAAAATATGTAGGCTCTAATTTAGTGTTTGCAGGTATTATAACCGAAGTTCAACACAAAGTCTCAAAGGCTGGAAAAGGATGGGCTTCTTTCTTTATAGAGGATTATTTAGATAGTTTTGAGTTCAGAATTTTTGGAGAAGATTACTTAAAATTTAAACATTTTTTAGTTTCTAATTCTTTCTTATTTGTAAGAACTACAATTCAAAAAGGATGGACAAATAAAGAAGGTGTTGAGGGGGAAGCTAGACTTAAATTCACTGAATTTAAATTGTTACATGATGTAATGGATGATTTATGTAAAAAAGTAACCATTAAAATCCCCATAGAGGACATTCACGAAAAATCAATACAGAGTTTTAATACCTTATTTAATGAACACAAAGGAAAACAATCACTAAAGTTTGTAATTTATGACGTACAGGAAGAAATAGAATTAGAGGTTCCTAGTAGAAATACTAAAATTAAAATTAGTAGTGAACTTTTAAAAACACTTGAGGATCAGCATATTAATTTCAAATTAAACTAAGATGTTAGTTTAGTGAAAAGTGTTTCTAAGCTTTGATTCTTAGAATTTAATTCTAAAATCTTTAATCCATTTTCTTGTGCAAAATCAAAAATCACACCTCTCATATCTTCAGATGAATTAAAGGTTATATACCAAGTATTATCAAAATTATTTTTATAAGATATGATATTTGGTAACCTCTGAATGAACTGTTCTTCAATCTTGTAATCAAAAGTAACTTCTATAATTTGTTCATTACTATCTTTTAACTCCTCGATAGATGTATCTACAAGTAACTCTCCTTTTTTTATAATAATAACGCGATCACATACTGCTTCTACTTCTTGCATGATGTGGGTGGAAAATAAAATTGTTTTTTCTTTGCCCAGTTTTTTAAGTAAAGTTCTTATTTCCTGTAACTGGTTTGGATCTAATCCTGTAGTAGGTTCATCTAAAATTAATACATCTGGATTGTGAATTAAAGCTGCTGCTAATCCAACCCTTTGTTGGTACCCTTTTGAAAGTTGACTGATTTTTTTGTGTACCTCCGGGATTAAACCTACATCTTCTACAACAGTGGCAATAGTTTCTTTTGAAACCTTAAAAATTGAGGCCTGAAATTGCAAATATTCTCTCACATACATCTCCTGATACAAAGGGTTCTGTTCTGGAAGATACCCGATTTTAGCCTTAGCGGCTATTGGATTTTTTAGCTACATCAATACCAGACACAAAAACAGTTCCTTTAGTGGGTGAAATGTAGCCTGTCAGAATCTTCATCATGGTGGATTTTCCCGCACCATTTGGACCTAAAAATCCAATAATTTCTCCTTTTTTAGCTGAGAAACTAATTTCATTTAACGCCAACTGGGTTTCATAAGATTTTGAAACAGATAACACTTCTATAGACATAGAACAAAAGTAATTTATTTAATTTAATAACATCAACCCTTTAACAAAAGTTCAAAAAAAAGGTTGCCTCTTCAGACAACCCTTTAGCGCTTATAAAATTTTATTCAATCACTAATTTTTTTGTGGTTTGTTTGTTTCCGTTTTTAATTTTCAATAAATACACTCCTTTCGCTGTATTTTCAAATGAAATACTTTCAGAAAACCTTGTAGCTACATTTGTAAATAACAGTTCTCTGACTAATCTTCCTGTAATATCAAATAACTGAAGCTCAATACGATCTGTTGATGTTGTGTCAAATTGCAAATTGAAATTACCGTTGGAAGGATTAGGATATAAATTAAATCCTTCAAAAGCATCATTATCCAGTGAAGCAGTTTCATCTATTACCTCTATAGTGTAGTCCTCAACTTCAGCATCTTCTCCGGTCATACAAGAAGTTGGATCAGAGTTGTATTTAGTAGATACTCTCATGGTTGTTGAACCCAATAAAGCATCTGAAGGGATTGTCACAGATAAGGGACTTAATGTTGTTGCAATATCTGGTTGATTGTTTGCAGTTCCCAAGTCATATTCTTCATTCTCATCATCAAAATCACAATCTTGATTCCAATCAATCCAAACCAAAGTGTGAACAGTATAGTTACCATCTGTATTTACTTGAACAGTTAAATCATGAACCTCATCAGGTTTTACACTGGTACTAATATCTGTATAATCACTGTAAGCTCCTGGCTTATCTGAGGGATTATCAATAGTATTGAAAACAACTCTTGTTGTACTGGTAACATAAGCAGTATTTCCAGTAGATTCACAAACAGAACAATTTTGTGTAATAAAAGAGTTTACCGAAGAAAAGTTTCCATCGCCACAACTATTTTTAGCTTTCACTCTCCAATAATATGTAGTAGATTGATTTAAATTTACTCCAGTGTATGAATTTGTTGCACTATTTTCACTAGCTACAATTGAACTAAAGTCAGAATCTGTAGCAATTTCAATATCATAAGAACTTGCATTTGAAATTACATCCCATGAAAAGGTAGGAGATAAATCTACTCCACTAGCACTATCACTTGGAGATGCTAATGAAGGGATTTCAGTTAAATTTAAAAATACTGAGAAATTTGCATCAGCATTCTTAACAATAGTTCCTGATGTACCTATAATTTGAAAGTTGTAGGTTTCTACATCTAAAGAACCAATATTACTTAGAGTTAATGACACGTTTGATCCGTCTTGATTTGCGGTATTTGAACTGAAAGACGCATTTACACTAGTTGGCAGTCCACTAGTAGAGAAAATTGTAGTCCCTGTAAAACCAAGAAATGTATTGTAGACGAAATCATAAGTGACATTGTCAGGAGCGCATACATCAACAGAAGGTTCAGCTATTGAGATTGAAAATTCTGATTCTTGTAATGTTAAATTTGTTGAATTTACTGCGTAAAAAATATTATCATTCCCTTCTACCATAATCCTCAGTTCGTTAGAATCTCCATCAGCTGGAGGTACCGAGAAAGTATGACTCCCATCATTTGCTACATTACTTGCAGCTAAAAAAGGGAATGTTAATCCTCCATCAGTTGAAATATAAATATTAACTGTGGGAGTATTTACAGTACCTGCATCAGTTCCTGATACATCCCATGTTACCGTTTGGCTTTCACCTACATTCCATGTTTCATTTGTAGTTTGAGAAGTTACTGAAAAAGGTCCAGAACTTCCATCTACTGTTACGGTCATGAAATCAAAATCTGATTGTGGAAATTGCCCTGTGCCGTTAGCCTCGGATCTATCCCGAACAGTTAGAGCAAAATTTAAAGATCTCCCTACTGTTGACACCGTTTCCCATGAACTGTTATCAACTGTTTCTACAGGATTTGTTTCTGTTAATTGCCCAGACAAAACTCGAGACCTTATGGGCATATATCTTGTTGGATTTGTACTAGGTGGTCTTGATCTCCATACTGCACCTGATGTTTTTGTAGGTCCAAAAGAACTACTAGTAGTTGTTCCTGAATCTACTTGTTCCCAAGTATATGTTAAAACATCTCCTTCATCTGAATCGGTAGCTGAACCTACTAATTTAAAAGCAGTTCCTTGAGGAATAGTGTAATTATCTCCAGCATTAGCTAGTGGTGGATTGTTTGAAATAATTGTGGAAGTCCAACACGTTCTATTGTCTAAATTATTCAAAACTTGATTGATAGTTCCATAATGAAAATAGGGGTCACTATGGTCCTGAACATCATTTGAGCCAGTAATACCTGCATAACCCATAATAGTTGTTCCACTTCCTGGTTCATAATTCACGCCAGTACCTTCACTACTTTGAGAAAAAGTATGATTACCTCCCATTTGATGACCAATTTCATGTGGAACATAATCTATATCAAAAAAATCATCCATATTTGGACCACCATCATTATCTGTAAATGAGTGAGATGAAAACCCGCTTCCTTTTTGTCCGTCTACACATACGCATCCAATACAGCCAGCGTTTCCATTATTTCCACCATAATTAAATAAATGTCCAATATCATAATTTGATTCGCCAATTTCAGAGGTTAACGTTGACTGTAGTTGACTGTTATAACTCCCTGTATAAGGATCTGAAGACGCTGAGGGATAAATAATTTCTATTCCGGACACGAGTTGGAATGTAACAGCCATATCAACCTCAAAAACTTCATTTGATCTATTTAATGTAGATACTAAAGCCGCTAATGCATCTGCTTGAGCGTCTCCATTTGTATCATCTCCATCATCCCAAAAATTTGTATACTCACCTGTTGTTGAAATTGCTATTCTTAGTGTTCGTAAAATTTGATCGTTAGCGTCTCTCGAAGACGAGTTTATTTCCTTAATAGGAACAAGTTCATTCTCTGTTAAACATTCAAAATCTTTTTTTGTAGTTATTCTAACCCCCCTGTGATAAGTGATGTATTCTGTTGCATTTCCTTTTTCTGAGGGAACAGTAAAAAGTGTTGGTTTGTTTAAATAAGAGGTCATTGTTTTTACTCCCTGTGGAGTTACACTAAAACGAATTCTAGCTCCAGGATTGTCTAAACTAAAGCCTATATATGTTTTAATATTTGGATGTTTAACTGCTATAGCTGGAGCCAAGACTGAAGTTTCAAAAATATTAAAACGCTCCATATTTCCTTTTGCATCAGGAAAGTTAACTACTACTGAAAATTTTGAAGTAGGATCTGTTCTTAATGGAGCATCTACCAACTTAGATTTTAATGTATTGTAATCTAAAGAGAATATTTGATATTTATCTTTGTGTAAGTTTTTTACATAAGATTTAGCCTCAGAAGGATTTAATTTTATTTTTCTCCAAAGATTAGTTTGTGAATAGCACACAAAGCAAATCATGGATAAAAATAAAGTTAACGTTATTTTTTTCATATAATTAATATTTTAAAATCGAGAGAAGATCGTTTCAAAGATAATTAAATAATTATCTTTACAAGCAATGAAAATTAATAAAAAAATACTCTTAAAAGACCTTGGACTAAAGGATTACAAAGATATCTGGGAATATCAAACTTCCTTATTAAACCGTATCATCGATATTAAAAGACAAAACAGAAAAAACAGCACCAAAAATCCTACAAAAAATTATTTTCTTTTTGTTGAGCATCCTAATGTATATACTTTAGGTAAAAGTGGTAACCTTAGCAATCTATTGATTAACGAACAACAATTAAAAGAAAAAGAGGCCACCTACTACAAAATAAATCGAGGTGGAGATATTACCTATCATGGGCCTGGTCAGATCGTAGGATATCCAATCTTAGATCTTGAAAATTTTTTTACAGATATACATAAATACCTGAGGCTTCTTGAAGAAGTAATTATTAAAACGCTTGCCGAGTATGGAGTTAAAGGAGAGAGAAGTGATGGAGAAACTGGAGTTTGGATTGATACAGGAACGCCATTTGCAAGAAAAATTTGTGCTATGGGAATTAGAAGTAGTCGCTGGGTAACTATGCATGGCTTTGCCCTAAATGTTAATACTAATCTTGGATATTTTGACCACATTATACCCTGTGGCATTAGAGGAAAAGCAGTCACTTCTTTAGAAGTTGAGCTTGGAAGAAAAATTGAATTAAGTGAAGTAAAGGAAAAAATACTTATTCATTTTAAAGCACTCTTTGAAGTTGAAAAATTTGAGTTAAATCTCTAATTTTAATTGAGAGGGCAACAGTTTAAATGTTTTCCTGTGATACTTTGTAATTCCGTGTTCTTGTATTGCTTTTCTATGCTCCTTTGTAGGGTATCCCTTATTTTTCTTCCAATTGTAAACTGGAAATTCTTTATGAATTTTTTCCATAAAATCATCTCGATATGTTTTTGCTAATATTGATGCTGCTGCAATACTCATAAATTTAGCATCACCTTTAACAATGGTTTTGAAAGGAATATCCTTATAGGATTTAAATTTATTTCCATCTACAATAATATATTCTGGAGGTATTGACATGAGTGAAATAGAACGCTGCATCCCAGTTATTGATGCCTGTAAAACATTTAATTGATCAACTTCCTTTTCATCTATGAAAGAAACACCAAATGCTAAAGCATCTTTTTCTATGATAGGTCTAAGTATTTTTCTTTTAGCTTCTGAAAGCTGTTTAGAATCATTTAGTAAATCATTATGATAATTGAATGGCAATATTACAGCTGCAGCAACAACAGGTCCAGAAAGACAGCCTCTCCCTGCCTCATCAGTTCCCGCCTCAAACTCATATCCACTATAATTATTTTTTAACATACCGCAAATTAACATTTTTTGAAGAGAATTATTTGAATTCTTCTCCTTTAAAAGTTTACTTTTGTTTTCACAATCTTCTCTAATGAAAAGAATCATTTACTTCATTTTTTTAATGTGTTTCTCAACCACTTTTGTGTATGGTCAAAAAAACAGACCCTTCAACAAACAAAAAAAAATGAAGGAGATGAGTAATTTTACATTTAATGACAGTATTGTTCAAGACAATAGTGGAACTAAGAAGATTAATTTAAGTGCAGCAACAAAGTATACAGATTACAAAATTTTTTCGTTCCTAAAAGATACCTCTTACGTAGACACTACTCTTAATATAAAAAAACATTACAAGTTTAATTTTTTAAGAAAAGATAACTTTGGCTTGTTACCTTTTCACAACATTGGTCAAACTTTTAACCGACTTACTTATGATTTTGATAAAATTAATAGAGTTCCTGATATCGGTTTTACAGCCAAACAGTTTTCTTTTAATACTATAAGAGATATTAATTATTATGAAGTTCCTACCCCTACTTCAGAGATTATGTTTTTAACTACACTAGAACAAGGAAGGTTTTTGGATTCTTTTTTTACCTTAAATTTTTCTAGAAGACTCAATGTATCAATTGCATATACAGGCTTACGTTCTCTAGGTAAATTCAGATCGGCTTTAGTGAGTCAAGGTAACTTTAGAACTACGTTTCATTATGAGACTAAAAATAATCAATATCATGTTAGAGGACATATAGCAACCCAGGATATTTTAAACGAGGAAAGTGGTGGTCTCACTCCAGAATCTTTACTAGCTTTTATAGATAATGATCCTAATTTTTCAGACAGAGCAAGACTTGATGTTAATTTGGAAGATACAGAAAATTCCCTCAAAGCTTCTCGAGTATATCTAGAACAAGATTATCAACTTCTATCCTCTAAAGATTCAGCCAATCAAAAAGACTTCACCAATTTAAAAGTTGGTCATGTACTTGTAAGTAATAAAAAAGCCTATGAATTTAGTCAAAACTCACCTAGTAATTTTATAGGAACCACAAATTTTTCTGGGAATATTAAGGATGATGTTAACTACACATTTTTAAAAAATCAGTTTTTTTTAGAATTTAATTCAAAATATGTTTTGGGAACATTCAAAGCAAAGTCAAGTATTATGAGTTATTCTTATGGGTACGACAAAATTATTAATCAAACTAGTGATATTAACACCAGAAAGTTAAAAGGAAGTGCAATCTCTTTTGGGGCAGACTGGAAGGCTAAAGTGAGTAAATTTCAATTAGATGCTACTGGAGAAATCACTCCAGGATCAGCGCGACTAGCAGGAACAAATCTTCAAGGTAATTTATCGTATAAAAAAGATAGTTTATTTGACATAAAAGCTAGTGTTTTATTAAATTCTAAATCGCCGAATTTTAATTACCTTCTTCATCAAAGTATTTATGATGCCTACAACTGGAAGAATGATTTTGAAAATATAAGAACTCAAAATCTAGGATTTCAGATAGATTCTAGATGGTTAAATGCAGTTGTAAATTTAACCAATATTGAAAACTACACTTATTTTGGTGAAGACAATAAACCTCAACAATACTCAGAAAACGTTACGTATTTAAAAGTAAAGGCATCAAGAGAATTTACCTACAAAAAATTTGCACTAGAGAATACTGTTATGTACCAAAATGTGAGTGGAGGGTCCGCTGTTTTTAGAGTTCCTGAACTTATTGCAAGAAATACACTATACTATTCAGACTATTGGTTTAAAGGAAAACCTATGCAGGTTCAAATTGGTGCTACGTTAAACTATTTTAGTGCTTACAAAGCTAACGCCTATAATCCTTTATTATCGGAATTTACGCTTCAAAATACTGAAGAAATTGGATTTCCTTCAGTAGATATCTTTTTTAATGCACAAATTAGAAGAACTCGAATTTTTTTTAGAGTAGACAACGCACTTTCTGATTTTGGGGCTAGAAATTATTTCTCTGCTCCAAATTATCCTTACAGAGATTTCACCATAAGATTTGGACTGGTTTGGAATTGGTTTATTTAACTATTATTTAGCTGCTAACTGTCTAATTTTAATTCTGAATGCAGCAAACAACAACGTAGTAAATGGTGATAACCAATTAAATATTGCATAGATAAAATACTCTCCAACGCTTACTCCTAGTACACCAGAATGATAAGCCCCGCAGGTATTCCAAGGAATTAATACTGAAGTAACTGTTCCTGAATCTTCTAGAGTTCTACTTAAGTTTTCAGGAGCCAAACCTTTTTCTTTAAAAGCTTTAGAATACATTTTACCTGGCACAACTATAGCCAAATATTGATCTGAAGCGGTAAAATTTAATCCAATACATGTAAATACTGTACTGGCAAACAACCCAAAAACAGAATCAAAAAGTTGTAACATAAAGCTACTAATCTTAGCTAAGGCTCCAATGGCATCCATAATTCCTCCAAAAACCATAGCACATAAAATAAGCCATATCGTTCCCATCATTTTTGCCATACCTCCAGCCGTAAACAACTTTGCTAAAATTTCGTTATCTGTTGCTATAGCAGTATCAACTGTTATTGCAGTCATCAATCCTTTGTAGGCTGAGTTAAATGTTAATTCAGTAGCACCTGCAATATTCATAATAATTTGTGGCTGAAAAAATAAGGCAAAAATTGCCGCTAAAAGCGTTCCTGCTAGTAAAGCTATTAAGGGAGGTGTTTTTTTTATGATAAGAGCAATTACCATTACTGGTACTAAAAATAACCAAGGATTAATATTAAAAGCCTTATCAATATCTGCCAGCATCGCTGAAGTATCTGCATCACCATTAACAGAAAGTGTGAGTCCTATGATAATAAAAATAATAAGAGTGACTATAAATGTAGGAACTGTTGTGTAAGACATATACTTTATATGTGTGAATAAATCTGTTCCTGCCATTGCTGGGGCTAAGTTCGTTGTATCTGACATTGGTGACATTTTATCTCCAAAATAAGCACCAGATAAAACAGCTCCTGCTGTCATTCCTAAAGAAATATCTAAAGCTCCTGCAATTCCAATTAACGCAATTCCTACGGTTGCTGACGTAGTCCAGGAACTACCGGTAGCAACAGAAATAACCGCACAAATAATTAAACACGCGGGTAAGAATATTGTGGGATTAAGAATCTGTAATCCATAATAGATCATTGTTGGTATAATTCCACTGACTAACCAGGTACCTGCTAATGCTCCTACCATTAATAAAATAAATATAGCACTAGAGGTAGACTTGACATTCTCTGCAACCTCATCCATCATCCTTGAAAAGGAAACCTTATTTCTAAAACCTATTATTGCAGCAAAAGCTCCACCTATTAATAGTATAAACTGATTTGAACCACTTAATGAATCATCTCCAAAAATAAAAACATTATAGGCTAACAGCCCTACTAAAATGATGATAGGAATACTAGCCTCAAAAATTGAAAGCTCACTATTCTCCATGATTTTTTGGTCTTGTATTTTTATCTCTGAAAGATTTTCTTGGTCTTGCATATTTTCAATTTTTGTTTTGTAATGTTACGATTTTAGAAGAAGCTATGCAAGTGAAATGAGTTGGTTACATTTGCACCCATGGATTCAATTACTCAAATTGTTTTGGGAGCTGCTTGTGGCGAAATAGCTTTAGGAAAAAAAATAGGAAATAAAGCCATTCTCTTCGGTGCTATTGGAGGTACAATTCCGGATCTTGATGTACTTATTGGGAGTCTGTATTATTCTAATGAAATAGACAGTTTGGCATTTCATAGAGGGTTTATGCATTCTATTATATTTGCAATTTTAGGAGCCTTTATCTTTGGCTTCATAAGTTCAAAAGCCTACGATTATGGGCCTAAAAGAAAAGGGACTACGAATTTAAAAGATTGGATCTGGTTGTTCTTTTTATCTATTTTTACCCACCCAATTCTCGATAGTTTCACTCCTTATGGAACACAATTATTTTTACCCTTCTCGGATTACAGAGTTGCTTTTAACAACATCGCTGTAGCAGATCTACTATACACCCTTCCCTTTCTACTTTGTATAAGTATTGCCATGTTTTTTAATCGGAAAAACCCTATACGAAGAAGATGGACAAAAGCTGGCCTTTATCTTAGCTCTGCATATATGATCTTTACCATTGGTAATAAAATTTATGTAGATCAAACTTTTAAAAAGTCTTTTCAGAAAGCTAATATTAACTATTCAAAATTTAGCGCACAACCCACAATTTTAAACAATGTTTTATGGTACGCAGTTGCAGAAACTGATAAAAACTATAGAGTAGCTTTTTATTCAATTTTTGATAACAATACTTCACCTATTAACTTTATAAATATTCCTAAGAACCATACTCTTGTGGATGTTAATCATCCAGACATAAGAACATTACGTTGGTTTAGTAATGAATTTTACACATTAAGTATTCTAGACAATAAAATTATTTATAAAGATTTACGCTACCCATTATTAGATCTAAGAGATTCAACTTCTTCTTTATTTAGTTTTGAATTAATCCAGGAAGGAAAAAGATGGAATACCAAAAGCCTTTCAGAGGAAAGATTTAAAGATAGCAACATGAAAGAATTATCAAAAGATTTATTCTACAGAGCTTTTAGAGATTTTTAATTTGAAACGAAAGATTCACTCGTTAATACGCCCACTTCTTTCATGCACGTTTTTATGGTCTGATACGTTCTTTCAATATTATTATCTAACCCAATAGAAAAACGAATTAAGCCATCAGATAAACCCATTTCTACTTGTTCTTCTTCAGGAATTTCTGAAGAAGTTGACGTTCCTGGAGCAGAAAATAATGTTTTATAAAAACCTAAACTTACTGCTAAATAACCAACATTATTTTGTTGCATAGCTTCCATGAGTGCATTGGCTTTTTCTAGAGAACCTGCATCTATTGTTAACATGCCTCCATATCCATACTCAGTATTCATCATAGAAGTAAATAATTGATGCGATGGATGCGATTCTAGACCAGGATATACTGTTTTTATACCATCAGCTTCAAACTTATTGGCTAAATAAGAAGCATTATAACTGTGCTGCTTCATACGAATATGAAGTGTTCTTAAATTCTTTAAAATTGAGGAAGCACGAAGGCTATCCATGGTAGATCCCAAAAGCATACAAGCACCATCTATGACACTTCTTAATTGATCTATAAATTCTTGACTTCCACAAACAACACCACCTACTGCGTCTGAAGAACCATTAATAAATTTAGTTAGACTATGCACCACAACATCTGCTCCCAATTGAATTGGAGAAATGGATAATGGTGAAAATGTATTGTCTACTACTAAGGTTAACTTATGCTTTTTTGCTAAAACTGCTAATCCTTTAATATCTGCAACCTCTAACAAAGGATTACTCACAGATTCACAATATAAAACCTTGGTATTCTCAGTGATTGCTGCCTCCACGATTTCTAAATTTGTGATATCAACAAAAGAAGTTTGAATGGCTAACCTAGGTGTAAAGTTCTTTAAAAATGCATAGGTACCTCCGTAAATTGTTCTACTAGATACAATATGATCACCTGCGCCACATAATTGTAATAATACGGGGGTAATAGCTCCCATTCCTGATGCAGACACATTGGCTGTTTCTGTTCCTTCCATAGCAGCTAGTGCATCCCCTAAACATAAATTACTTGGTGTGGTGTGACGAGAATATAAATGACAACCATCTGTATTTCCCTCAAAAGTATCAGCCATGGTTTTGGCTGCCATAAAAGTATAGGTTGATGAATCTGATATTGAAGGGTTTACACCTCCAAATTCTCCAAAATTTTGAAGATCTTGAATATTGTCTGCTGGATTGAAACTCATATCTGAAGTATTTTTATCAAATTTAATTATAAATAGATAATTTATCAACTATCACACACAATAACAGTTTATTTTTAATTTAAATACATAAATTATAAACTATAAATCTTTATTTTTACATTTTAATTAAAAATTTTAGAAAATTTTTCGCTTTATAATTTTTAAAATAAAATCTAATAAAAAGACATACAAATGAAATTAGATCATATCGATAAAAAATTAATTAGTCTACTTCAAAATGACAGTAAACAAACTAGTAAACAGCTTTCTTTACAATTAAATTTATCGGTAACAGCTGTATATGAAAGAATAAAAAAATTAGAAAAAGAAGGTGTCATAAAAAAATATGTGGCTATAATAGATAAGGAAAAAATTAACAAATCATTTCTTATTTTTTGCCATATAAAACTATTGCAGCATTCTAAAGAGTTCTTGTCTAATTTTGAGAAAGAAATTTTAAAACTAGATGAAGTTTCTGAATGTTTTCACGTAAGTGGTGATTATGATTATATCATAAAAATTCATGTGTCTGATATGAAAGCCTATAGAGAGTTTATGGTTACTAAACTAACTACTATTAAACACATTGGAAGTACGCATAGTACTTTTAGTATAGCACAAGTTAAGAATACTACAGAAATTCAATTATAAAAAGAAAGCTCAAAACATTGTTTTGAGCTTTTTTTCTTACTTGTTTGAATGTGATCCGTCACAAAATCCTTGTGAATCTGATGTGTTTCCACATCCACATTTTGGTCTCTCAATTTTAAGATTTTTCATACTATATAAATTTAAATGGTTATTTTGAAATTACTACAAAAGACATCTCTACGAGATCGTCAATAAACTTGTCCTTCAACCCTTCTATCCATCTTTTAGAACCGTACTTTACATTAAAATCTGCACGGTCTATATTGAATAATTCACTTTTAAAGGTTGTTATGCCATCTGTTGTTGATACAGTGGCAGGTATTGTGATACTTTTTGTTACATCTTTGATAGTTAAGTTTCCTGTAACTGCCGTGTTACCTTCAACATCTAGCACCGATGTTATTACAAATTTAGAAGTTGGATACATTTCAACATCAAAAAAATCTGCTGCTTTTAAATGTTTTTCAATTTTTCCTGCACCATCACTTCCCTCCATGTCAAGGTTTTTTATGGTGCTCATGTCTATTACAAATTCACCTTCTTTTAAAACACCATTTTCAACAATCATACCTCCACTCGAAAAAGAAACTATTCCATCATGAGAACCCGTTGGTTTTGTTCCTTTCCATGTCATTACAGAAGTAGTTAAATCTACATTATTTACCATAATAGTTTCTTCAACCTTAACTTCTTCCTTAACAACAATTTTTTCTTTCTTTTCTCCTTTACAAGAAAAAAGTAAAGCAAGAGCAATAATCGATAATGATAGTATTTTTTTCATTAGTATATTAAATTAATTTGTTTTCAACAAAAATATACTAATATAGTTTCCATGGAAACTAAAAAAATGTTAAAATTTATTTTTTGTATCTAAAGTAATTGTTACTGGGCCATCATTATGAATCTCTAAAGACATATGAGCGCCAAACTCTCCTGTTTGAACTTTTTTACTCAGTTTAGATTCTAAAGTAGAGATAAACTTTTGATACAAAGGAAAAGCTAGAGTTGGCTTAGCTGATTTTATATAACTGGGTCTATTCCCTTTTTTAGTAGATGCATGCAGTGTAAATTGACTAACCACAATTACATCTCCATTTACTTTGAGTAGGGAATCATTCATGACCCCATTTTGATCATCAAAAATTCTAAGATTAATTATTTTATTTGAAAGCCAATCAATATCAACTTGTGTATCCTGGGCTTCAATACCAAGTAGAATTAAAACCCCTTGCTGAATAGAAGCTATAATTTTATTATCTACAGATACACTGGCTTTAGATACTCGCTGAATTACGACTTTCATTAAATTTTTATTTTTAAAGGTATATAAACAGCTATTCCCAGATATCAGTTCTATAATTTTCCTCCTCACCTTCTAAGATTTGAAGATAACTTTTATATCGAGACCAAGATATTTTTTCATCCTCTAAAGCATCCTTTACGGCACATTGGGGTTCGTTTACGTGAATACAATTATGAAACTTACAACCACTCTTCAAAGCAAAAAACTCAGTGAAATAATCTCCTAGCTCCTCCTTTTCTATGGCTACAACACCAAATCCTTTAATTCCTGGTGTATCAATAATTTTTGCATCAAAACTTAAATCAAACATTTCCGCAAAAGTAGTGGTATGCTGCCCTTGCTGATGTTGATCTGATATTTGTTTTGTTTTTAAATTTAAACCTGGCTCAATAGCATTTAATAAAGTTGTCTTTCCAACACCAGAATGACCAGAAAACATACTTGTCTTTTGTTTCATCAAACTTTTAATGACTTCAATATTGGTGTTTTCTTTTGCTGAAACCTCCACACAAGTATAGCCAATGGGCTCGTAAATATCTTTTAAATATGATATCTCTGATTGCTGTTCTAATTGATAGGTGTCAATTTTATTAAACACTAAAATTACTTCAATAGAATACGCTTGTGCAGTAACAAGAAAACGGTCTATAAATGTGGATAGCGTTGGTGGGTTATTTATGGTAATCAATAAAAATGCTAAATCTATATTTGAAGCAATTATTTGTGTTTGTTTAGATAAATTTACTGATTTACGAACTATGTAGTTTTTTCTTTCATGAATTAATTTAATAACCCCTACTTCTTCATCACCTTTAGTTTCAATATCAAATTCCACTTCATCACCTACGGCTATAGGGTTAGTACTTTTAATACCCTTTAACCTAAACTTTCCTTTTATTCTACAGCGATAAAACAAGCCACTTTCAGACTTAACAAAATACCAACTTCCAGTAGATTTATAAACAGTTCCTGTCATTTAGCAAAGTAAATCAATTCTTATTTAAAATTTTGTAGATTCAAAGTCAATTTTAAAACAAATTTAATTATGAAAAAAATTTATTTATTTATTGCGATGTTAAGCTTTGTGTTTGTTAGTGAAGCTCAATCTTATGAATACCAAGTTATTACCAGTGTAGAATCTATTATTCCTAGTGGTACAGGTAGGTCTAGATTGATTAGCACCAATGAAGCACGTAACTACCAAGACTTTACCTCTCAGAGAACAGATGGAAAAAATGTAAAAGATAAAAGAAATAAATCTGATCGCTCAGATATTAGAATTAAGAATTTTGAAGAAACGAAATTGCTAAATTTCTTCAATATAGCTGGAATTCGTTTTCAAAATATTGCAGCAAATGATGCAGTAATAACCTCAAAAATTAATACCATGTCTTCAAGCGGGTGGGAATTGGCTTTTGTTTCTAGTGCAGTTGAAAGTGATGCAGGAAAAAATGACGGTAAAGGAATCTTTATTACACGATATATCTTTAAAAAGTTGAAAGAATAATAAAAATAAAAAAGCGGCTAATAGCCGCTTTTTTATTATCCATTCATTATTTTTTCTTGATGATTAATCGATTCTTGGTGAATGGCTTTAAACACTCTTAGAATAAATTCCTCGCTTAGCTTGTTCTGCTCTCCTTCAAGAATCATTTTCCCTAAAATCTCATTCCATCTCTTAGATTGAAGTACCGCAACATTCTTATCTTTTTTAAGCGCTCCAATGGTGTCAGCTATTTTCATACGTTTCCCTAAAATATCTATCAATTGATGATCAATCACATCAATCTGAGTTCTTAGTGTATTTAATGAATTTCTATATTCAGCCTCTGTATCAGTTTCTTTTCTAATTTTTAAATCTTCCATCATTTGAATAAGAGTATCTGGCGTTACTTGCTGGGCTGCATCACTCCACGCATTATCTGGATCTACATGGGTTTCAATCATTAAACCATTAAAGTTTAAATCTAAAGCTGTTTGTGACACTTCAAAAATCATATCTCTTTTTCCTGTAATATGAGATGGATCACATATTAGTGGTAAATCTGGAAAACGATTTTGTAATTCAATGGCAATTTGCCATTCTGGATTGTTACGGTATCTTGTTTTCTCGTAGGTAGAAAAACCTCTGTGGATTACTCCTAAATTTTTAATATCAGCGGAATATAATCTTTCTATTCCTCCAAGCCAAAGAGCTAAATCTGGATTTACTGGATTCTTTACTAATACTATCTTATCTGTACCTTTTAAAGCATCTGCAATTTCTTGAACAATAAAAGGACTTACTGTAGATCTTGCACCAATCCATAATAAATCTATATCATGTTCCAAAGCTAACTTCACATGAGCAGCGTTAGCTACCTCTGTTGCAGTCTTCATTCCTGTTTCTGCTTTTACTTTTTGAAGCCACTTTAAACCTAAAGCTCCTACGCCTTCAAAATTCCCTGGACGTGTTCTTGGCTTCCAAATTCCAGCCCTAAAATAGTTTACATCAGAATCTTTTAGTTCGTGCGCGATCTTTAATACTTGATCTTCTGTTTCTGCACTACAAGGCCCTGCTACTACGAGTGGGTGATCTAAACTTAAATCATCCAACCATGTTCTTAATTCTTTTGTATTCTTCATCTTTACTTATTAAATTTTGCTTTTTGTTTTTAATATTTAGTATCCCTAAATTCATAGGTGTTATTTAATTCCCTTAAGTATTGTTGCAATATGATTTGTTTTTTGCATCTCATCAAAAACTTGATCAAATTTATGCTCTTCCATCAATTTTTTAAATTGTTTTAAATTTCCAATATATTCCTCCAGAGTCTCAACTATATTGTCTTTATTTTGTTCGAAAATAGGGGTCCACATTGCGGGAGAACTCTTGGCCAATCTTACCGTAGATTCAAATCCACTTCCTGCCATATCAAAAATATCACGTTCATTTTTTTCTTTATCTATCACTGTTTTACCCAACATAAAAGAACTAATGTGAGATAAGTGAGATACATATGCAATATGTTTGTCATGGGAAACAGCATCCATATATCGAATTCTCATCCCTATTTTAGAGAAAATCTCTAAAGCCTTTTCTTGTAATTTAAAAGCCGTCTTCTCTACCTCACAAATGATATTTGTTTTTTCTTTAAATAATCCTTTCAAAGCTGATTTTGGCCCTGAAAATTCTGTCCCAGCAATTGGGTGAGCTGCTAAAAAGTTTCTTCTTTTCGGATGGTTTTTAACAACCTCACAAATACGTTTTTTAGTAGAACCAACATCTATAACCAATGAATTATCGTGAATAATATCTAATACTTTAGGTAATACCTTTAAGGTAACATCAACAGGAATAGTTACAAATACTAGATCTGCGCTGTGTAAATCTTCAAAACTAGCTTCTTCATGTATAACACCATATTCAAGAGCTTCAGTGATATGATTTTTATTAGTATCTATTCCATAGATAACAGCCTCTGAATATTCTTGCTGAATATCTAATGCAAAACTTCCCCCAATTAACCCTGTTCCTATGATAAAAACCTTCATGTTATAATCTTTCTAATGCTTCCTTAATTTTTTCTTCTGACACACATAATGAAAATCGGATATATCCTTCTCCACTACTCCCAAAAATAGAGCCAGGTGCTATAAAAATATCTTTGTTATACAATAAATGATCTACCATGCTTTCCGCTTTTACTCCCTCAGGAGTCTTAGCCCAAACAAACATACCAGAAGTATTTTTATCGTAACTGCATTCTAAAGCATCAGCTATTTCCCAGACCAGTTTTCTTCTTTTTTCGTATACATCATTCATTTCAGAAAACCAAGATGAGCTAACTTTTAATGCAGCAATAGCTCCTTGTTGAATTCCATAAAACATTCCAGAATCCATTTGTGTCTTCACCTTTAAAACCTCTTCTAAAATAGGCTTAGCTCCTAACAGCATTCCTACTCTCCAGCCAGCCATATTAAAAGACTTGCTCAAAGAATTTAATTCTATGGCAGTTTCTTTTGCTCCGTTTACACCTAAAATACTTAGTGGATTATTGTTTAAAACAAAACTGTAGGGGTTGTCATTTATAATTAAAATTTGGTGTTTTTTACCAAAAGCTATTAATTTTTCAAATAGTATTTGGGTTGCTTTTGCCCCTGTTGGCATATGAGGATAATTAACCCACATCATTTTTATATTAGAAACATCTTCTTGCGCTAGTTGCTCGAAATCTGGCTCCCAATTATTTTCTGATGTTAACTCATAAAATACAGGGGTAGCCTCAACTAAATTGGTAACAGACGTATATGTTGGATACCCTGGATTAGGAATTAACACCTTATCTCCTTTGTTCAAAAATGCCATGGAAATATGTAAAATTCCTTCCTTACTTCCCATAAGTGGAAGGATTTCGTTATCTGGGCTTAGGTCAACATTATAGTTATTTTTATAAAACCCTGCCACAGCTTCTCTAAATTCGGGCAATCCTTGATAACTCTGGTACTTATGAGCTCCTTCAGTAACTACCGCCTGTTGAATCGCTTCAATTACTTTGGAAGGAGGCTGTAAATCTGGACTTCCAATACCCATATTTATAATGGGCTTCCCTTGAGTTGACAATGCTCGAACCTCTCTAAGTTTCTTAGAAAAATAGTACTCTTGAACGGTATTTAATCTATTGGCTGATTTAATCATTTTCTACCGTTTTTGTAGGTTCCTAAAATTTTGAAATCTTCGGCCATAATCTCAATTATTTTTACCAATTTTTGGTACTCTGTATACTCATCAAAAGTTACATCTACAAAGAAGGAATATTTCCATGGAGTTTCTATGACAGGCAAAGATTGAATTTTAGTTAAGTTCATTTTACAATCACTCAATACATTTAAAACTGCAGCTAAACTTCCTCTTTTATGACTTAATTCAAATTTTAATGATGCTTTATTAATACCCTCAATTGAATGAGCTGGCAACTGTGTTTGAACAATTACAAATCTTGTAGAATTGTCTTTAATAGTCTGTATATCATCCTCTAGTACTTGTAAGCCAAAAATTTCAGCAGCAATTTTTGGAGCAATTGCAGCAATCCCTTTTATATTTTCTTTTGCAATTCTTTTCGCAACTTCTGCAGTATCTACATCCTCAACCAATTTAATGTGAGGATGTTTTTTAAAAAACTCTTTACATTGCAATAGGGCCATAGGATGAGACCAAACCTCATTAATACTATTTATAGTTTGATCGGGTAATGCCATTAAATGATGGTGAATGTTTAGATATTCTTCACCTACAATATGTAAATTATTTGAATCTATAAGTGCGTAATTTGGTATTATGGAGCCTGCAATCGTATTTTCTATTGCCATTACTCCATCAGTTGCTGAACCCTCTAATAAATGAGCTACTATGGCATCAAAAGACATACACTCTTTTAATTCAATGTTGTCTCCATAAAAGTCTCTAGCTACTTTATGATGATTGGAGCCCTCTGCTCCTTGTATGGCAATAATTTTATTCATTTATATCAAAAAAAAATCTCGAATTAGATTCGAGACTTTCTGTTATATAGTTTTTTTACAATATACATGGAGTCTCAACTCTTACTAAAAAAGTAGAAGTAGAAAAAGAAACTGTTCCAAACGTATTGCATAGTTGTTTTTTATTTTATAATGGACAAATCTAAGTATTAAATTTACATAAACAAATAATAGTGTCCTGATTTTTAAATAAATACGAAATTAATAATTTAAGATGCATTTTATTGGCATTTTAATAAACAAGAGTTGAAAAAAACTATTGGAAAAATAACAGTATTATGAATTTGTTATGTATTAAATTGCAGAATTTTGTCTTTATTTGTTTTTGTAAAAAGAGGCAACTCTTTCTTAATTTTACTATGGTGTATACCGCTAAACTCAAGAAGTAAAAAAAACTGAAAAGCTTCAAAATAAATTATTTTAAAGAAAAATAAACACCCATATGAAACCGATTAACAGCTTCATTTTATTTCTATTTATTACTTCCACAAGTTTAGCCCAAACTGTACCCTTTTTTAAAAGTTATCATTGGGAACTAAACCCAAAGTATACTATAGAGTCATCAGATAAAGATATGATTGCTATAAAAGATAAAGTGGTAACTGAATTTATCTTTGAAGACCAAAATTTAATAGAATACTACCTAGAACATAAAGTATTGTGGTTAAATTCTGATGATAGAATTGAAGAGTATACTAAAGTTTATTTACCGATTGCTAACGATGCATCTCAAGTGGTCATAAATGTTCGTATTATTAAAAAAACAGGAGAGATTATTGTATTAGATAAATCAAGAATTTTACGGTCTGAAGATGATGAATCTGGGAGGAGTTTTAATTATTTTTCTATAGATGATGTTGAGAAAGGGAGTATAATTGAATATTATTATGTAATAAAAAGACGTCCAAAATTTCAAGGTGCGATGGTGGATATTGAGAGTGACTACGACAAACAAACTATAGAGTTTGATTTATATGCACCTAGCAATCTACGCTTTAGCTTCAAAAGTTTTAATTTAGAAACTACTGTAAAAGAAATTGAAAGTTTTAAAGAAAAAACACATTGGAAGTTCTCGGCTAAAGACATCAAGGCTGTAATCAAAGAAGAGAAGGCTCCTTACAACGCTGCAATTGGTTTTATTATGTATAAATTACATGAAAATACCGCCAACAATACTATTATTACTTCTTATAATAATGTAGCTCAAAATTTATTTGATTTCTATTATTCAACACATAGCGAATTAGAAAAAAAACTCATACATAAATTTGCTAAAAATTTCAAATTTGATGATGATTTAAAAGATGAAAATAAAGCAAGAATTATAGATTTATTTATTAAAGAAAATATATACATCTCAGAAAATGATTCTGAAAACTTAACAAATGTATTAAAAACTAAAACTGCAAATGAAACAGGCGTAATAAAACTATATATTGCCTTATTTGAAAAATTTAATGTTACGCATGAAATGGTTCTCACTAGCAACAGATTACTATTAAAATTTGATAAAGATTTTGAGGCTACCAATTTTTTACAAGAATTTTTATTTTACTTCCCTGCATCAAAAAAATATCTATCTCCTAGTAAATTTGGCACTAGATTTGGTTTTCCACCCCCTTACTTCATGAATAATTTTGGCCTTTTTATAACTGGATATGATATCAATGGCAAAAGAAAAGCTTTTTCAGAAGTGAAATTTATAGAAGGTATTCCTGCAAGCTTATCTAGTGATGAAATGTTAATAGAGGTAAATTTTAATACTAAAGATTTAACTAAAAATACGATAGCATTAGAAAGAAAATTAAATGGATATTATGCCATGAACTTACACCCTTTTATGAATCTTATTCAGCCAAACCGTATTAATGAAGTAATAGACCAATATTTTGTTCAGAATAGTGACAAAAATGCCAAAGTATTAAAAAGAGAATTTATTAATGAGGATCCAAGTCTTTTTGGAGTAAAACCCTTTGTGGTAAAATTTGATATTAGCTCAGAGTATTTTGTAGAAAAAACAGGTGATAAATACCTTTTTAAACTTGGAGATTTAATAGGTCCTCAAATGGAAATGCAACAAGAGAAAAAAAGAATTTTACCTTTGGAAGCAGAGTTTAACAGAAGTTATTATCGAACGATAAAAATACATATACCTGAAGGGTATCAAATTTCAAATTTAGAAGACATTATCATAAAAAATAGTTATGCTACAAAGGACAAAGAACTCTTTATTTTTGACTCTTATTATACTTTGGAAGGAGATGTATTAACCGTTACTGCAGATGAACATTACAGAGAAACTTTTGTAGCACCAGAAATATTTGAAGCCTACAGAACTGTGATTAATAGCGCAGCAGATTTTAATAAAGTTACTCTTATTTTAGAACCTAAATAAATTTAAATAGAATTTCTTTTAGAGTTAGCTATGATCTTTTTTAAAAACTTGATACGATTCATAAATTGTTGTGCAACAACGTATAAGAAAAATTATTAGAAATCTACTCTAAAAAAATAGAATTTTAAGTGTTATATTTATTTGAAAACTTAATAACCCCAAATGAAAAAATTAGAAAAAGAAACAACCAGCTCCATTTTTAAAATAATAACGTTCACAATTCTTATGTGTTTGTGTATAAATATATCTGCGCAAACCAATTCTGACATGATCTCTATTCCCACAAAAAACAATGTTTATTTTGATACAGGAATTTTTCCTGGTGCCCATGTTTTTATGAATTATGAACGAAAAGTTCATGAGTCAGATAACATTTCATTGTATGGTAGATTAGGTTTTGGTTATGCCGGAATGATTATGGGTGACGGAGGTGGTGGTGTATTAGGTGCGGCTACCCTACTTACTGGAAAAGGAAATTCTCACATGGAATTTAACCTTGGAATTTTTTCTGGTAAAGATAATAACGATCCTTTTATACTGCCTTTGTTAGATGTAGGATACAGATATCAAAAACCTGAGGGAGGCTTAATTATTAAGGTTAAAGCTGGTGTTTTGGGCATCTTTAGTGTTGGTCTTGGATATGCTTTTTAATTCGTAAATTTATTACCAAAGAGATGTTATAAAATTTATAATGCTATGGAACTTAATATTTTTGGAGACCCAATTATTCCGTGTTGCACCAATCCAATGACCGGATATTTTAGAGATGGCTTTTGTAGAACCATTTCAGAAGATACCGGCACCCATACGGTTTGTGCAGTAGTAACTGAGGGGTTTTTGGCATACTCTGCTTCTAGAGGAAATGATTTAATGACTCCTATACCTCATTGGAACTTTCCAGGTCTACAACCAGGAGACAAATGGTGTTTGTGTATTTCTAGATGGCTAGAAGCTGAAAAAGTAGGGAAAGCACCGCCTATTGTTTTAGAGGCTACCCATCAAAAATCATTACAGTATGCTTCATTAGAATTATTGCAACAATATGCTGCTGTTTAAAAGAAACTTTCTTATTTAAGAGATGCTATAACTTGTAATGCAGCTTTTTCTCCTGCGATCATAGCCGCATTTAGAGAGCCATTTAGTTGTACATCACCTGCTAAATAAATACCCGAAGATAACTGTGTTTCTGAGGGTGAAACTTCATATTTAATATCTTTTAAATCTGGCAAAGCTCTTTTTATGTGATAAATAGCCAAGAAAGTAAGTTGGTCTATAGTGCACTCCTCTTTTAATTGTTTGATAACGGCAGCTATTAATTGTTTTTCAGACAACTGGTGCGCTTTAACTACGGTTACAGACAATAATTCTTCAGTATTATTTGTATTAGTAGCTACACTCGTATGATAAAAAATATTATTAACCAGACCGTGTGCATTAGACAATAAACCAATCATAGGTTTATTTATCATCCTTTGTTTAGCCGTAAAATAAAGGGTTTGACAAGATTTCCAGATAAGATTTTTTGATGGTGCATTGCTTACCAGTTTACTAGCATCTGTAGCAATAATTGTAGCAGTACTTGTTAACTTATCTTCTGTATGTAGTATAATTTCCTTATCGGAAACCGAGGTTACTTGGGTGTTATATTGAAAAGTTGTGTTGCTAAGGTTGGCTACTAACTGTTTTGAAATTTCTTCCATACCTCCTTTAGGAATTACCGCCAATCCTTCTCCAAACATTTTAAAAACAAATTCAAACATTCTACTAGAGGTTGTTAGCTCATTTTCTAAAAATATTCCTGTAAAAAAAGGAGTAAAAAACTGAGTTATGATTTGAGATGAAAACCCAAACTCTTGCAAATACGCTTTGGTACTTATTTCATCAGATGAAAAAATAGCCTCTATAGATTTATTTTTTAGTTTCAAATTCAATTGGAAAATTTTAAACTTATCTGAGAGAGTTCCTATTCCTGAAAAGAGTGTTGAAAAAAGTGTAGAAATATCTCTTAAAGGGTCTCCAATAATTTGTTGTTTTCCATTTTTAAAAATAACGGCACCAGGTTTTAATTCTTCAAGTTTAAGCGCTTTAAAATCTAAATATTTTTGAGCTGCCGGATACGAAGATAGTAACACTTGAAACCCATGATCTAATTGAAACCCTTTTTTGATATCTGTTTTTACTCTCCCTCCTGCTCTGTCTGATGCTTCAATAATAATTGGATGATATCCTTTTTTTTCCAATACCTGTGCAGCTACCAAACCACTTACTCCTGCTCCAACAATGTAAATTTTAAAATCTTTTTGAGACATACTTTACTAAAAATAATTTAAGTAAAATTACTATAATTAGGCACACATTTTATTATAAAATTACAGTTGTTTTTGAATGATGGCTTTTAATTAGATTCCCTATATTCGTTTACTACATTCATAGAAATAAATAAATGATTAAAAAACTAGACCATACTAACCTAGCGATAGCTACAAAAATGCGTGTTGTTTTTCAAGAATCATATGCTGTAGAAGCTAAATTACTGAATGCTGTAAATTTTCCACCTTTACAAAGACCTCTAAAAAATTATACAAAAAGTAAGACTACTTTTTTTGGATACCATATCAAAGACGAAATCGTTGCTATTATAGAAGTTAGTTCCAAAGAACAAACAACACACATTGATAGTTTGGTGGTATCTCCTCATTTTTTTAGACAAGGTATAGGAAGGGAATTAATGGATTATATCTTACAAAACTTTTCTTCTAAAGTTTTTACGGTTGAAACTGGTCTTAAAAATATTCCTGCATCAAAATTATACACAAGCTTTCATTTCAAGGAGGTGAAACAATGGGACACAGATCATGGTGTTCGAAAAATACGATTTAAACTGAGTAGGTAAAAATATTCGATTAAACTAATAAGAGCCACCTAAAAGGCGGCTCTTAAAAGCAATAAATCCTATAAATTATTATTTGATAATACGAGTATACGTTACTGTTTTGGGTTGGTTTTTCCCATAAGCAACTCCTACATCTCTTGCTGCTTGAATCATGGAAGCTGCATTGTCTAATTTTCTGTTCTTAATGGCTTGACCGTCTTTATATTTCTCATAATTTAAATCCCAGTCTCGTTGTTCTCTCTCGTCTAACAAACTAGATATTTCTTGAGCTACTTGAAGACTTTCTTGATAACATGGAGAGCTGGCATTAATTTTTGCTAATGCATTTGCAGCAGAAGTAGAATTTCTATTTGCCCAATGCCCTCTTGCCTCTCCTAAATATTTGGAACAAAGACCTACATTAATTTGCTTCAACAAAGCTTCTACATCACTATAACAGTCCATATCTTGAGTGAAAAAATTCAAGATTTGAGATGCTCCTGAAAAATCTTCATTGGCAATTAATGCTTTAGCCTCAGCAATCTTTGATTGGCATTCAAATTCAAACTTTCTCTTAATTATTTCTACCGCTAAATCCATAGATTTATCATAACACTCTTTAGTTACTTCAGGTACCTGATTTAGTAAAAAAACAGCTTCATCAAACTTTCTGGAATCAGCCAGAGCAGAGGCTTCTTTTAAAATAAAATCACACCTAGAATTGTAGTATTCAATTATTTTTTCTTTTCCTTCTGTAATGGCTTGTTTAATCAATTTATGTCTTGGATTAATCTTTCTTATGGCAGAAATAAAAGCTTTGTCTTCAGAAATACCAATTCCTTTAAATTCAATAAATTCTGAGCTAAATGCTTTTCCATCTATACCATCACCAACTGCAAGAGTGGTTTCTATGGTAACTATATATTTAGTTGGTGCAGTTGCCGTAATATCTTTGGTTAAAATATTAATATCTCCAGAAATAATAAATCTGTTATTTCCAGAAGCTCCACCTCCACCCATACCATTTCTACTGGCAATTTGCCCTAATTTAGTAACAAATAATTTTCGAGCACTGGGTGCGTTTTCAAGAATATCATCTGGTACAAATGTATTCAATACTATTCTTGCTGCGTCATCACTCTTTCCTAAATCATTCTGTGAATGAATGGATAGTGATAATGATAATAAAAAAACTACTATTAAACTTTTTCTCATAATATTTATTTTTCTCCTATTGTTATTCTAGCCTTTCCTAATCCTAAGGTTGTTACTTTAGATGGATACCCAAATTGTTTTTTTATAAAACTAGAAATTTTCTTAGCAAATTTTTCAGCATTCATAGGTTCTATAATAGGATCTCCACCTCCAAATAAATCCTCTACCTCTTCATTCATCTCTATTCTTAATTGCGTAATTCCAATTTTACTCTCACCTGGATTATACGAGAAATTTCTGTCTTTAGCAATAGACCCAACAAAACCTCTAATTAATGAAGACAATTCCATTTCTCTACCTTTAAACTCTACATCGTCATTAAAATAATACTCAAAACTATCAAACCTTCTAAGGTCTAAAGCAATCTCTCTTCCATTTTCAGCTATGTTTTTGAAATAATCTTGATGTCTTGCTAGAAAACCATCCATTTTATCTGTTACGGCTTGTCTAAGTAATGCGCCTACTGAAGCACCCATAGACTTTGGTCCGTCATCATTTGCAACACCAATTGATTTCATTGTATATGAATCTAAAGCATCTATTCCATACGAGACCCATTTTTGAATACCATTGGTCTCAACAGTCCATGAAACTTTCCATGTGATATCTGCTTTAGCAGTATTCAATAAATCATCGAGCATCGATAGAGTTTCTCCAGATCCACCATCTCTTCCCTCCACTGCAATATCCATGGCACTTCCTTGATTTATACTTTTCAAGGTTTCAGCCAACCTAACTGTGGGATATCCTCTTTCTGACACCATTTTATCTAAAGTACTAATGGCTATATTTAAGTTTTTATCTAAAAGAGCTGAAGTATAATCTGGAATTAAAGTTTTAACTCCTTGATTATCTACAAACTTTGCAAATCCATTATCCATTAACCAACCATCACTTGGAAAAATCATGATTGTAGGCTTCATACCACTGCCACCACCTAGGGCAGCACCCATAGGTTCAATAATTTTATCGTATTCTAGTTTTTTTCTTAAATCATCTACATTTACTGAAATAGCGTATGTTGCTTTATACATTTTTCTTTTTAGCTTTTCAGTAGACTCAGCAGATCCAGAGGGTAATGTAGCAAACTGGTTGTATTGTCTCGTATTGTAAAAAAAATCTTCGAAGTATTCAAAATTATCATTGTATACTCCATTTTTAATTAATGGCTCTTTAGCTGTACAGCCTAAATCATTTCCGGCAACTCCCTTAAACAAAACAGCATGGATGGCATTTTTTTTGGCTTGATTGAGTGCCAATCGAACATCTCCAACATAAGAAGTAACTTGAATTAAGTAAGAACTTCCTGCTCCTCCAGATTCAAAACATTCAGATTCATATTGCCAATTCCTTGTTCTCTCCTCAGTAACTTTTCTATTACTGTTTGTTTGAGAAAATAAAGAATTAATAGGTACTATTAATAAGGCTACGATACAGATTTTTAAAAATTTCATATGTTATTATTTTATTAGTCTTACAAAGTGATTTCCAGGTACATATTTTTTACTACCCTTCTTAAAATAGGTTAATCCAGGTTCAATATCTTCTCCAGTCCAAGTATTGTCCCAAACTCTTTTTTTATCAACCTTCATGGTTCCTATTCTTTTATATTCTCCATTTCTTGTTTCTAAAACCTCAAAAGTTTCTCCACCATCTATTCCTTCTTTTTTACCGGCAGCTAATGAAAAGCCGTCACGTAAGGGAAATATAGGTTTAAATATATCATTTTTCTTTTGTAATTTAACTAAAACCTTATCCATATTTCTTATGGTAGACAAATCAAATACATCTTGTTCTGTTCTACCTTTGTCTTCTTTTTTTAATGAAAAAGTAACCAATGAAGTAGCTTTTTGTTGACTTATAAACTCCAATTCAAAATTAGCAGCAGCAAATTTTTCTAAGTCAATTGCTTGCTTTTCTTGATCTATGGTAGAAATAAATAAATTAAATACATCTTGGTCCCATTTTAATCTATACAACCAAGCTGTAGTCCAAACAGAAAATCCTTCAGAAGTTTTTTCATATATTTTATCAGCTACTTTATACCCTTTAGCTTGCAAAAGAGCAGGGAGCTTTGCAACTTGCGCGTAAGCAACTTCTTTAATTACTGCAGCGGCAATAGCATTACTTACATAATTTAATCGAGTGTACACAACGAATGTATTGTTAATTAATGAGTTTACTTGATCAATAGCACCAGTTCCGGATGCATCAGCTAAGGCACCCATTGCCATAGTTTTAGTTTGTAATCCTCTCAGAGTAACTGTCCCCATATTATATGAACCATCCTCTTTTATGTTAAACCACTTTTTGATAAGCTCGTGAGCTATCTGATTAGATTTGTTATACTTATTCAGTTGCAACTTAACCATAGAATTGTCTTGAGCTTTAACTAGCCCACCTGTACTTCCTTCAACAGCTCCTGATGCAGCATCTGAGATAGCAGCACCTAATAAACTTTTTTTCTTTCCTGAAGTAGCTTTTTCCTCATCGGTTAGTTCATATTCAGATAACTTAATCTTGTTTAAATTTATACGATGGTCATTGTAATTTTGAGGGAATTGAAACTTGTTGTAAGAATCTAACACTTTGTCTCCATTGTCAAAACTAAAATCATCAACTAAATGCATGTGAAGAGAACTTCGCACAAATCCTTTTTTTTGTTGAGCCAATAGTAAACTAGGGATAACCAATAATAAAATTAATACTGTTTTTTTCATGATGTTTGTTTTTAGGTTTTAGTTAATTAGTTGATAAATATTCACACTACATGAATTTAAAAAAAATAAAAATTAATTTAGCGGGGTATAAATATTACTGGGGTAGTATTGTTTTGGGGTAGAAAAAACTGAGGGGTAATAACCTTATAATGGGGAGTATATTTAAATATGTAGTTCTAAAAATAAATTAAAGTTAATTATATTTTAGTACAAATTTAGTACATTTTGTAAAATTTTAAAATTTTGTACAATTATTTAACGTTATCCCTAACCTCCGTCGGTAAAAACTCAAAATAATCTTTAAAACATTTTGTAAAATATGATGGAGACGAAAAACCTACCTTGTAACAGACTTCACTTATCGTATATTCTGTAGTTTCAATGATATGTTTAGCCTTTTCCAAACGAACTTTTCTAATAAACTCATTTGCTGTATCTCCAGTTAATGCCTTAATTTTTCGATATAATTTACTTCTACTTAACAGTAATTCGCCAGCAAGGTTTTCTACATTTAATTTTTCATCGTTTATGTTTTCATTAATATAATTGAGAACATTATTCATAAATTCCTTATCTAAGGATGTAGTGTGATCTGAGTTTATTGTTGTACTGACACTATTAAAATATTTATCAAATAAGACTTGCCTACTGGTAATTAATTGGTTTAAATGAGATTTTAAAACCTTCATATTAAAAGGCTTATTTAAATATACATCAGCACCAGAATCTATTCCTTTTACTTTATCTATTTGCATTCCTTTTGCTGTAACCATTAAAATAGGAATATGACTAGTTTTAATATCACTTTTAACTCTCAAGCATAATTCAAAACCGTCCATTACTGGCATCATAACATCCGTAATAATAATATCTGGCATGTATTTGTTTGCTTTTTCAATGCCCTCTAAACCATTTTCTGCTTCTTTAATACTATATTCAGAAATCAATTCATTTTTCATGTATGATCTCAACTCCGCATTATCTTCAACAATTAAAACTATTTTTTTACTAGTATACTCCTCCTCTAATAATGGCTCAAACTCCTCTAAATTTTTATTTTGAGATTCAGAGTATTGATTAATAACCTTATTCTCTTCTTTATTGATCTCAGCTATTTTTAGATGGTGATACCCTAACGGAAAATAAATTTTAAATTGAGTTCCAATATTTTCTTTACTAGTTAAGACAATTTTACCTTTATGTAGATTTACAAAATTCTTAACTAATTCCAAACCAATTCCTGTTCCGCCATAATATTGCTCATTCATTTCATCAGCCTGATAAAAACGATCAAAAACCTTGGTTAAATTTTCTTCTTTGATACCAAGACCAGTATCTCTTATGATAATTTCTAAAGCTTCAATAGCTTTATTTTTATTAACTAAAGGAAGCTCTATTAATTCTGGAGATTTATTTACATGAACTGTAATTAACCCCCCTATTGGTGTTGCTTTGAATGCATTTGATAATAAGTTGAAAATTATTTTTTCTAACATAGATGGGTCAGACCATATCATGAGATCATCCTGATCATAATCAACAGATAACATAATATTTTTAAGAAATGCTTCTTCTTCAAAATGACTAACTACCTCCTGAATAAAAGGTATAATATTAATTTGAGAAGCATTAATAGTCATTTTGTTAAATTGAAGCTTCCTAAAGTCCATAAGCTCATTAATAAGTCTTGAAAGACGCTTTGCATTTTTAAAAATTATATTGTGTTTTTCATTAATTTCTTTAGGAAATTTATTCTTTGTATTTTGAATAATATCTTCTAACGGAGTTAAAATTAGGGTTAAAGGAGTTCTGAATTCATGAGAAATATTTGTGAAAAAATGTATTTTTTTTGCATTTAGAGCCTCAAACTGCTTGTATTCTTGTCTTTCTAACTGTAAAATTCTTTTTTCTTCTATTCTAGTAACTAGAAACTTGTAGATAAAATACCCTAACAATACTAATAATAAAAAGTAACTGGTAATTGCTGTTTTAGTTGACCACCAAGCTGGTTGAATTTTAATTTTTAATGTAGTAGGTATATTATTCCAAACACCGTCATTATTTGAGGATTTAACCATAAAAGTATAGTCACCCGCTGGAATATTTTTATAGGTAGCGCTTCTAGTGGTTTCGACATAATTCCATTCATTATCATAACCCTCTAAAAAATAAGCATATTGGTTATTTTCACTTCGAGTATAGCTGATCCCAACATAATCAATTGTAAAAACTCTTTGGCTGTGATTCAAGGCTAATTCTTTCGTTTTAGAAATAACCTCTTTAAGCGGACTCTGATCTTTATCTGGTTTAATCAGATCATTATATATCCTTAAGTTAGACAAATAGACTATTGGTTTTTCCTGATTATAGCTAATCTCGTCAGGATTAAAGTAATTTATTCCCCTAGAAGAACCAAAATATAATACATTGTTTTTATCATTATAAACAGCATTATAATTAAAACTATTGGATAATAACCCATCCTTTTTACTAAAATCTGTAAAGGTATTTTTTTCTGTATTTAATTTTGTAAGACCTTTATTACCACCAATCCAAATAGTTCCATTATGATCTTCAGTAATTGAAAAAACAGTTTCATGAATTAGACCTGTGTTTTTATCATACCTTTTAAATGATTTCTTTTCAATATTATATTTAGAAAGTCCATCGCCCAATGTGCCAATCCATAAATTATTCTTTGAATCCTCAAATAAGCTAAATACAATACTAGGTATTATTGAATTATTAAAATTTATTTCAAAGTTGGCATTCATTTCTTTATTTAAAGATCTAACTTTAAACGTGTTATTCGAAGACAATTCAACTTTAAATAATCCTGCCCTTGTTCCAAGCCAAATATTATCTTCATGATCTACTAATACTTTTCTAATATTACTTGTATCAATATTATATTTTTTAAATTCTGATGAATCATGATGTTTGAAAATTCCTTTGTTTGGATCGTATGAATACAGTCCACCTAAAAAAGAACCAATCCAAATGGTTCCTTTTGAGTCTTCATCAAAACTCATTATTCTGTTGGATTTAAGTACGCTATTTTCAGAAGACATATTTATATTTACAAACTTATTGCTGTTGTTTTTTAATAAAAACAAACCAGATTCCCAAGTTCCAACCCAAACATTGTTATTACTATCTATAAAAATAGTTGGAATCGCTAAACGATCTAATCCTTTGGAAATCCCATTTTTTTGATCAAATAAACTGACAAAAACTTTTGCTTCTTGATCATAAACATCAACACCTCCATCAAACATACTTATCCAAAATCTACCTTTTTCATCCTTTACAATACCAGTAACAGAATTCTTATTTAGTGAATTAGTGAAATTTAATGAGCTTTGAATAGTATAAAACTTTTTATAATTATCGTCATGTACATCTATTCCTTGATTATAATAACCAAGCCATATTCTATTTTTATCATCTGTAAATACCGTCCAAATAGAGTTAGATTTAATTCCTTTTACATTTAGCTTATCTTGTTGGTAGTTTATGATTTTTTTTGTTTTGTAATTAATTTCAAAAAGACCATCATTTTCTGTTCCACATAAAATATTTCCATTTGTTTTTTCAGCTATAGACAATATTCTTTTTCTAGTTATAGAAAACTTTTCAATAAAATAGAGATCATCATTATTAGTTATTTTATAAAGTCCGGATGAAGAAGTTCCTATCCAAAGAGAATTATCTTTTCCTAAAACCATAGATTCTATAGATTTTTCTATAGTTCCATATCCTTTTTCTGTATTAAACTTAGCTAACTGAAGAATTTCGTCATAAGGATCAAATGTCAATAAACCATGATTAGTTCCAATTAAAAAACGACCATTAGAAGATTTGATAATTGTATTGATTTGAAGATTCTTTAATGGTTTTTTTTCTTGATATTTTATTAATTTTGATTTTAGTGTATTCTTATCTAGCTTATACAATCCATTTTCGTGAGTACCAAGAAGCAAGGTGTTTTCATCATATTCTGTAATAGCATGTATGGGAAATTTTTGTTTTTTACCATCTAAATCTATATTTTCAAACTTATCTAGTTTATTGTTATAAATATTTAACCCTAATTCAGTTCCAACCCAAATATTTTTCTGAGTATCCTGAAATATTGAAAAAACTATAGAACTGTTTAAAGATTTTTTATCTGAATTTTGACCCTGATTATAACTCTTAAAATCTACACTGTTATATCTTAGAATTCCATCACCATAGGTAGTAATCCAAATAAAACCCTCTGAATCTTTGTATATAGAAGTTATGGCACTTTGAGTTATGTCTTCATTTATAGAAACAAAGTTATACTCATTAGTATTTGATTGCCCAAATAATGAGTTAAAAGCTAAAATTAAAGAGAAAGACAAGAGAGAAATAAACTTTCGTAAATTCATATTTTTCACATTATTTTTAATATTAACGGCACCAATTAAATTTTTATGAATTATTTATAAATATAATTGATTAATAGGAACTACTTCACATAATAAATAGTTTTGCTTCAAATGTGTTATTTATTTCTTCATAAGTTACAAACAGTAAAATGCTTATAATCCTATATTTGTTACAAGATGAAACACCCCTACCCATCTTAATTTAAACTTAAAACAATAAATATAAAAACTTATGAAAAAACTTTTTTTTATTTTTTTTATGTTACCCACAATACTACTATCACAATCTAAAGTAATTACTGGAAATGTTACTGATGATACTGGTGAAGGTTTACCTGGAGTAACAATCCAAATTAAAAATTCACCCAAAAGCGGTGCGTTAACAGATTTTGATGGTAATTTTAAAATTACTCTCAGTCCAGAGGATGAGAAAGTTTTAATTTTTTCATATTTAGGGTTTAAAAGACAAGAAATTAATGTTTCTAATAGTTCATTTTTAAAAATACAACTTGAAACAGATGCAACACAACTAGATGAAGTTGTTGTTGTTGGTTATGGATCAATTCTGAAAAAAGATGTTACTGGTGCATTGGTCTCTGTTAAAGTTAAAGACAATGTTGCAAATCAATCTTTTTCTGTAGATCAATTATTGCAGGGAAGAGCAGCTGGTGTTCAAGTAACACAAAATGCCGGTTCTCCAGGATCAGGTATAAGCGTAAAAATTAGAGGGACTAATAGTTTAAGAGGTAATAATGAACCTTTATATGTTATTGATGGTGTTATTATATCATCTGCTGGTGAAGATGTTCTTGCAGCAGGAGGTGTTGGAAATTCTGGGCAAGAAAATCAAAATGGATTAAATGGAATAAACCCTCGAGATATTGAAAGCATTCAAATCTTAAAAGATGCGTCAGCTACAGCAATTTATGGATCTAGAGGAGCTAATGGAGTAGTTTTAATAACTACAAAGAAAGGAGAAAAAGGAAAAGTGAAAATGAGTAGCTTTATCACAAATTCTATTAGATCTATTGATAAAACATACGATGTTTTAGATGGAGTTGGTTACGCCAATTACCAAAACGAATTAGCATTACTTAATGGCAATAATCCAAGATTTGATGTTGGAGCTTCTGGAGTATTTGGAGTAACCTATGATCCTGCTGGAAATCCAACTGTATCAGACACACCCGCTCAAATCTTAAATTGGCAAGATGAACTTTACCGCCAAAGTTTTAGTACTAAAGTAGGTTTCACAGCTTCTGGTGGAAGCGATAATGGTAATTATTATATTTCAGCTGGATTTGATGATCAAAAAGGTATTGTAAGTAACTCTAGTCTCAAAAGCACTGATGTTAGAATAAATTTAAATCAAGACCTTTCAGATAAATTGAAATTAAGAGCAAGAGTTAGTGCTTCTTTCAATGATACTAACTTTGCTGAATCTGGAGATTTAATAGGTGCTAACCAAAGTTTTGTTAGAAACTCCATCTTATTTAGACCCGTACTTACGGGAGAAATTGAAGACTTTGGAGATGATTTAGAATCTGGAAATCCTTACTCTTGGGTAAACGATTTTTTGGATGTGTCTAAAGAGAAAAGATATATTGCATCCATTGGACTTACTTATAAACTTCCTCTTAAAGGGTTAACGTATCAAATAAAAGCAGGAGGAAATATTAGAACAAAAGATCGAAGACGTTTTTATGGATTAACAACATGGCAAGGAGCTTTAGGTAACGGAGCTTTACAGATATCAACTTTAAACGCGAAATCTTATCAAATTAATAATTTTTTAAGATTTAATAGAACTTTTAACAGAAAACATAGAATTAATGCAACTGCAGGTATAACATATGATGTTAGAAATGTAGAAAATAGTATTTATGCTGTTGAAGATTTTGTTACAACTGAACTTACAATTCAACAACCTTTTCTAGCTGCAGTTATTACTCAACCTTTAAGGTTTTTGAAGTCAGATCAACAGATTTTTTCTGTGTTAGGTCGATTAAATTATACCTACAATAATAAATACATTCTTACGGCGTCATTTCGAAGAGACGGTGTTTCTAAATTTGCAAAAAATAATAGATTTGGATTCTTTCCGTCCTTTGCATTAGCCTGGAGAATGGATAATGAAAACTTTATTAAAGATTTGAATATTTTTGAAAACTTAAAACTTAGAGCTGGTTGGGGGCAAATTGGAAACCATGGAGTCAGAGCATATGGAACTCTTTCTGATTACGGTATAAATGGGCAACTTTACGGAACTCCAGGAAATGGAACCAGTGTGGTTTTAACACTAAACAATATTGCAAACCCCAATTTAACTTGGGAAACAACTGAGCAAATAAATTTAGGACTAGATTTTGAAAGCAAAAATAATAGAGTTTCGGGTAGTATAGATCTTTATGATAAAACAACAAAGAATTTATTACAAAATACTCCAATTCCAACTTCTTCAGGGTTCAGTAATATTCTTATCAATAGAGGATCAATGTCTAACAAAGGAGTAGAAGTTGCATTGAATTTTAATCCTATTTCTACCGATGATTTTGATATAAATATTGGAGGAAATATTGCTTTTAACAAAACTAGGATAGAAGAATTAGGAATTCCTCTGAAGGATTTTTATATTGATGGTGTTGCAGAGCAACGTTCATATTATTTTGGTGCACAAATAAGTAGAGGGCAATATTTCAGAACTCCAGCTAATGTATTTATAGAGGGTGAAGAAACCAGTCTTTTTTATGGTTTAGAAACCAACGGTATCTATCAAACCGATGATACAGATATTGTAGATGGAGCTCAACCTGGAGATGTTAGATTTGTAGATCAAAATGAAGATGGCGTTATTGACATTTTAGATAGAACCTTAATTGGAAACCCAAATCCAGATTTTGTTTATGGTTTTAACCTAAATTTCAAATATAAACGATTTACTACCAACTTACTTTTTAATGGTGTTTACGGAAATGATATTGCCAACGGAAATTTAATTAAACTTAACAATGCTGAAGGCTTACAAACCAATATTAGCCCAAATGCATACAATAACGCGTGGAGGCCAGATGCCCAAACAAATCAATACCCCAGGATAGGTTATGAAGTAATCCCAAATCAATCCTTAGCAGTATCAGATCGTATTATAGAAGATGGTAGCTTTTTAAGATTAAATAATGTTACCTTAAGCTATGATATTCCTGTAGATAAAATTAAGATGCTTGAACGATTTAATATATACGTGGCAGGTCAGAATTTAGTAACTTGGACAAGCTACAGTGGATATAATCCAGAAGTTTCAAGTTTCATATACAACGGACTTATTAACGGTGTAGATTGGAATGGTGCTCCAAATGCAAAGACATTTTTATTAGGGTTAAATATTAATTTCTAAGCACCATTGATTTATAAAAAATAAAAAATAAACACATGAAAAATTTAAAATTTATAATAGTAATTGTTTTTGGTATTCTAACGAATTCATGCAACTTAGATGAAGATCCAATATTTCTTGATGAAACAATGTATGATAATCCTCAAAGTGCAAAAGCTGCTTTAGATGGTATTTATGAAAAACTTACTTCGTATGATTCGATGGAGAGACGTTATTGGATTAATAACGGTTTTTCAGGCCTTTTTGTTACTCACAGACAGGGTAATAATGTTAACAATCCTCATAATCGTAATTTAATGGCATTAAAACCGGTTCAGGACTTAGATTCTGAACGATTTTGGAGAGGTATTTATGCTGCAATCGCACAGGCAAATGCAGCTATTAAAAATATTGCAATAATTGAAAATCCAACTACAAGCGATGAATTACTTTTTAACGATATTGCTGGACAAGCTTTCTTCGTTCGTGCTTGGGCATATTTTGATTTAACTAGACTTTTTAAAGATATACCTGTATGGACAGAACTTTCTGATCAAGACAATCTTAATAAAGCAAAATCATTATCGAAAGAAGTATATGCTCAAATTATTAGTGATGCTGAAATGGCTGCTAGTTTAATTAATGGTGCAACTGGATTAGGTTATCCAAAACAATATGCCCCAAATATGTTGTTAGCAAAAATATACATGACATTGGCTACCAATGCTGAATTAAGAAACGAATCTATGTCTGAAATGGATTATTGGCAAAAGGCATATGACGAAGCGAATAAGGTTTATGGCCAATATTCATTAGTTTCAGATTATAGCAGCATATTTACAGATTCTAATGAAAATAATTCGGAGTCTATTTTTGAACTTCAAACAAGTCAAGATGCCAGTAATTCTCAAATGGGAAGAAATTATACTCCACTCAACTATAAAATGTCTCAAAATTTTGGTTGGTTCAGAGTTAGTGCTGATGTTTTTGAAATTCATAGAACCATGTATCCAAATGATCCTAGAATAGATGCTACATACATGTATGATTATACCCATGGAAGAACAGGAGCCCCTCAACGAACATATCCTGCGATTACTCATCGAAGAAATGTTAGAGCAGCCCACCCATTTCTTTTCAAATTTGCTGAAAAAGATAAAACACATAGTAATCAATTTAACAGTCAAAATATAGTTGTTTACAGATATGCTGATTTACTTCTTATGTTGGCTGAAATTTCTAATGAATTACAAAATGGTCAACAATTAGGATTTGTAACCGAAGTTTTAAATAGAGTTGGTATGACACCTCAAGTTGGCTTTTATGGTTCCCAAGATGATTTCAGAAAAGCCATAATGAATGAATATCGATTTGAATTGATCGGAGAGGGTGAAGATTCTCACAACAACAGGAGAAGAGGATTTGATTATTTTTTAAACAATACTATTTTAATCCATAATAATAATTCAAATCCTGGTTTTAAGCCTTCAGTTGACATTCTTTTGAGTACAGACCCAACAGAAACAATGAGTCTGCCAATTCCTCAAATAGAAATTAATACTAATGAATTAATTAATGGATAATTAATTTCTACTAAACTTAATAATTTATAAAAAACAAACCATAATCTTCAAGATTATGGTTTGTTGATTATGAAGCATTGTCTTAGCTTCAAATTTAATACTTATTTCCTCAAAAATAATATTAAACACATGTATCAAAATGTAAATTTGATTGAATAGAAATCAAGCTATTAAACTTAAGGTAGGTCGCGTGAAAAAAAAATTAAAAACTTTTTTATTGATTAATCTCATATGTGTTTTCCAGTTGATATCTCAAAATCAACTTCCGATTCAGAATGGTGAGATGGAAGCTACTGAGAATGGCTTTTTTTCTAATTGGCAAACACAAGCTAACAATGGAGGGAATGCCATCTTTTCTATATCAACTGATAATCTTATTCCAGGAAGCACAAAGGCATTATTTTATCCTAATGGAATAAAAATATATGAAACATTAGTAAATAATAAAAAAACATATGATTTAAAAACTTCAGGGTTGTCAGATGGAGTTTACCTCGTAAAAATTCAGTCCAAAACAAAATCATCAAATACGGTGGTTAAGTTTATAAAAAAATAACACAAATGAAAAGATTATTAACATACAGTTTTATTATCGTATTATTTTTTACTTCTTTTTCTGTTAAACACAGCAATGATAATATTTCAGTAAAAACTAGTGAACTAAAAAAAGTATCTGAAAATCCTAATTTTATTTTTTATTTAGCCGATGATCAAGATCAGTTAGATTATGGTTGTTATGGAAATCCTAAAGTAAGTACTTCTAATGTAGATCAACTTGCAAAAGAAGGAATGAGGTTTACTAACTTTCATACAGCTCAAGCTATTTGTGCTCCTAGTCGTTCTCAAATTTTTACAGGAATGTACCCTGTGAAAAATGGATGTATGGCAAATCATATTGGTGTAAAACCAGATTTGAAAAGTGTAACAGACCATCTAAAAGATGCCGGCTATGAAGTTGTTCTAGCGGGTAAAAGTCATGTGAAACCAAATTCTGTTTTTAATTGGACTCACTATTTTGGTTCAATTAAGCATCGCTATTTACCTCTAGAGAAAATCGATGATTATTTGAAAAACTCAAAAAAACCTTTTTGTTTATTTATTACTTCAGATTATCCTCACGGCCCTTATCCTAAAACTATAAAATATTCTAAAAAAGATATTTATAAGCTTCCTTATCATAAAGGAAATGTTAAAAATCATATGCCAGGATATTACAAAAATATAGAAGATGATAATATTCAATTAGGAAAAATTTTAAAAATGATTGACACCTATGGACTAAGGAATAACTCAATGTTTATTTATGCATCAGATCATGGTATGTCTGGTAAATGGGGACTTACGGAACAAGGTCTTAAAGTTCCTTTTATTGTTAGATGGCCTAATCATATTCAACCCAATACTACATCAAATACACTACTAACATTTGTAGACGTTTTACCAACTTTGTTAGAAGCCTCAGGTTCTTCAATTCCAAAAAAATTAGATGGCAAGAGTTTTTACAAGACTTTAAAAGGCAATGAAAAGGATGTACATCAATACATATATGGAGTTGCAACTAAGCAAAATATTCGCGCTTGTACTGTTTTTCCTTCAAGAATGGTTAGAGGAGAAAGATATAAACTGATAAGAAACTACAATGCACTTGAAGTAATGGAATCGAATTTGGGTGAGAATGAAATTATAAATCAATTTATTAAGATAGGAGCTCAATCATTTCCAAATACACCTTATGAGGAGTTATATGATTTAAAGAACGATCCTTACCAATCCAACAATCTTGCAAATGACAAAAAGTATGCAAAACAAAAGGAACTTTTGTCTAAAGAGTTGCAAAATTGGATGATATCACAAAATGATTTTTTAATTACAGATAAAATGCCATTGATAAAGCCCACACTTCATCCATTAGACAGACTATCAAAATGGAATAATGTTAGTAAAAAATTACAAGGAAAATTAACCTCGAAGGATTATAAATCTATTCATTATTAAAAACATAAGAATGAAAAATATACACCTTCTATTTATGCTTTTTTGTTTCCTTTCAATTGAGGCTCAAGAGGAAACTGAAAAACCATTAAATATTATTTGGATTAGCTGTGAAGATATTGGCCCAATCCTTAGCACCTATGGAAATGAAGTGATTAATACACCTAACATAGATCGAATAGCTGCTGAGGGTGTAAAATACACCAATGCTTTTTCTACAGTAGGTGTATGTGCACCAAGCCGATTTTCTATTATTACAGGAATGTACCCTGCTAGATTGGGAGCTCACAACATGAGAACAGGAAATCATAATAATTACAAATCACCTGAAGATGTTTTTCATAAACTCGACAAAGGAATTTTAGATAAATCTGGAAAAAATGTTCCAGAATATGAGGTTGTAACTCCATCCTATGTAAAACTTTTTCCAGAGTACCTAAGAGCAGAAAATTATTATTGTGTAAACGACAATAAATGTGACTACCAATTTAATACACCATTTACAACTTGGGATGATGTTTTTGGGGGTGGATCCTACAAAAATGCTCCAAAAGGGGCTCCATTCTTTTATGTGAAAAATTTTTACACAACCCATGAATCAAGAATTTGGCTACGAAAAGACAAACCTATGACTGTAAGTCCCTCTCAAGTACCCATCCCTGATTATTATCCCGATATTCCAGTAGTAAGAAGAGATATTGCTCGAAAATATTCAAATATTGAAGCTCTAGATAAAGAAGTTGGTGAATTACTAAAGCAACTAGAGACCGATGGAGTTCTAGATAATTCTATAATTTTCTTTTGGAGTGATCATGGTGGAAATCTCTTGAGACAAAAAAGAGCTGTTGGTAATAGTGGTTTACATGTTCCCCTTTTAATTCGTTATCCAAATGGTTACCGTGCTGGAGAAGTAGATGATCGTTTAGTGTCTTTAATGGACTTAGGGCCTACTGTGATGTCACTTTTAGGAATAGCACCACCAAAGCATTTAGATGGAAAAGCTTTTGCAGGTAAATATGAAGAGGCTCCAAGAAAATTAATTTTTGGATCTGCTGATCGGTTTGATGAATCTACTGATATGCAGCGTTCTGTTTTAGATGGACGTTACGTATATATCAAAAATTTCATGCCTGAGCTTCCTTTAATCTACAGAAATAAATACAGAGAACAAATTCCAATGAATGCAAAATTAATTGCATTAAATCAAGAAAAAAAATTAGAAGGGAATGCTTCATACATATTTATGAATAGCAAACCTCAAGAGGAATTTTATGATTTAAAAAACGACCCTTATGAAGTTTATAATCTTGCTGAAGATCCAAAATATTCAAAAAAAATTGAAGAATATAGACTAGCGCTTAATGACTGGCAATTAGAAATTGGCGATAAAGGCTTTATTCCAGAACATGATTTAATTGAATCCTTTTGGCCAGAGATGAAACAGCCTATTACACAAAATGTAACTTTTGAAAAAGACAAAACAGGAACTTTAAAATTGAAATCTTCAACAGCTGGTGCCTCTATTGGTTACCAAATTGGAGATGACATTGGAACAAATCATTGGAATCTATATTACAAACCCATAGCGATAGATAAAAATCAAAAGATTATTGCGAGAGCTATCAGAATAGGTTATCAAGCATCAGAAATAACATCATATTAAATTAATACAAATGAACATATCAATTTTTAATAAACTAGGACTATGGACTCTTTTTATAGCACTTACAATAACAGGGTGTAAAAATAAAGAAAGTGATACCTCAGACGCTAATTTGTCTCTTAAAAAACAAAATATTCTTTTTATTTCTATTGATGATTTTAGACCAAAAATTAGTTCTTATGGAGAAACAAAAATGATTACTCCCAATATTGATAAACTAGCCTCAGAAGGCCTTCAATTTAACAATGCCTATACAAATATTGCAGTTTGTGGTGCCAGTCGAGCAAGTATTATGACTGGAATACGTCCAAGTGAAAAAAGGTTTAACGATTTTTCAACAAGAGCATCAGTAGACACTCCAAATGCCATTCCATTAAATCGTATTTTTAAAGAGAATGGATATGAAACGATCTCATATGGTAAAATTTATCATCATAAAGATGATTTTCAAGAATATTGGACTGAAAAAGATGGAGGGCAAATACAATCAGACTTTCAAGACCCCAAATCAATCGCTAGAATAGAAAGTGCAGAAAGAGGAGAATATGGCAAAAAACAACCAACATTTGAATATCCTGATGTCGATGATTATGCATATAATGATGGAAAAATTACAAGAAGAGCTATCAATAAATTAAAAGCTTTAAAAAATGAAAATAAACCTTTCTTTATGGCAATAGGTTATGTATCTCCTCATTTACCATTCATTCAACCCAAAAAATACTGGGATATGTATGACCATGATGCTATCAAATTAGCGGATAATTCATTTCAACCTAAAAATTCACCAGACATAGCCATTGAGGCACAACATAACTCTGCTGAAATGAGAAAAAATTATTTGGATATTCCAGAAAATGGAAAACTAGATGATAGTCTTGCACGTAATCTAATTCATGGTTATTATGCAAGTGTGACCTATATGGATGCATTAATTGGAGAGTTAATAAAAGGGTTAGATGATTTAGGTTTAAGAGAAAACACAACCATTGTATTTTGGAGTGATCATGGTTATTTTTTAGGTGAACACGGTTTTTGGTGTAAGCATAGTACCTTCGAAGAAGCGGTTAAAATACCCTTTATTATTTCTTCACCTAATCATATAAAAAATAAAACTACAGTATCTTTCACTGAATTAGTTGACGTATATCCAACATTGTGCGATATCGCAAACATAAAAGCTCCTTCTTATCTTCAAGGTGAAAGTTTAATTCCTGTTTTAGAAAATCCTTCAACCATTCTTAAAACAGAAGTTTATACGCGCTACAAACAAGGTGAGGCAGTTATAGATAAAGATTTTTCTTACACAGAATTTTATGAAGGTGAAAAATATTTAGGGAATATGCTATATGATAATCTTAATGATTATAAACAGAATACAGATATTTCTAAATTACCGTCAAACAAATCAGTCGTAAAAAAATATAAAGAAAAGTTAAAAGTAATGCGTGAAAAAGTGAATCTAGATCCTTTTCATGGACATAAATAAAAACAATTATGGTAAACATGAAAATATTTCATACTTCTCGAACACCTAAAAAAATAGAATTGATTTTTTTCTTGTTTTTTACGAGTATAGTATATTCTCAGAATAATTATTATGTTTCATCTACTAATGGATCTAACTCTAATGATGGTCTTTCTGAATCCTCTCCTTTTTTAACTATTAACAAAGGTATTTCTGAGGTTTCAGAAGGGGGTACTGTTTATGTAATGAATGGAACATATCGAAATGTAGGCTATGGTTCAGTTGACCCCTCTACAAATACCAACATGAATAATCCTCATGTAGCTACCATTAACAAATCAGGATCAGAGGGTGCATATATTACAATTAGAAACTTAGAAGGACATGAACCAAAAATAGAATTTGACGGAAGAGGTGGCATTGTTATATCAGACTATATGAACTACATCATAATAGAAGGTTTTGAAGTTGAAGGGCCAGCTGCTAACATCACCTATGATCAAGCTATTGCCGATAGAGAATATAAAGTATTAGCAGCATCTGATGAAAATGATAATATTACCTATAACCATACCTATTTTTCTGGGAAAGGAATATGGGGAGGCTACAAAGCACACAATAATATAATTATTAGAAATAATAAAGTCTACAATTGCACGGGTTCAGGAATCCGATTTAATGATTCTGACCATATAACTATTGAAAATAATGAGGTTTACAATTGTACTTGGTGGACATCATCAGCATCTAGTGCAATTGTTTACGCAGAGACAATTGCTGAGGATGGAGATAACACTACAGATGTTAAGATGATCATGCGCGGAAATCTAGTGTATAATAATTGGAATCGAATTCCTTTTTATGTTACTCAATTACCTGATAATTCCGGAAATACAAATCCCAACTATGGAACCGCTGATTATAACAATATTTTAGATGGTCAAGGATTATATGTTACCAGAAGTGATGACAGTTATATTGGAACCTTTTTATTCGAAAATAATGTTTGTGTAAACAATGGAAAAAATGGAATTAATTTTGACAATTCTCTGGGAGCATCAGCTATATATCAAAATAATACACTTTACTATAACGGAGTTCATGAAATTATTCAAGATTTATCTGTAGCAGAGGGTAACCCTGCTCACCGTGGTCAAAAAGTTGGGGGGATTAAAGCAAATAAAGTTCAAAATGCTACTGTTGTAAACAATATTGTAGTCACTAGAGATAATGAGTTTTCTGCATTAAGCTTGAATAACATTGATAACCTAATACTGAAGAACCTACGAACGATGGAATAAAAGTAGCAACAAATAATATTTTCCTTAATGGAACCGTTGCCTATCCGGGAAATCAAGAACCTGCAAATTTAATTAATATAAATCCTGAGTTTATTAGTGCACCAATTGAAGTAAATGGAGCAATAAACATCGATGAAACAAATTTTAAATTATCAGAAAGCTCACCAGCCATTGATGCAGGAAACCCAAATTATTCTCCTATTACAGATTTCGATGGAGTTCCAAGACCAGCAAATATTACAGATGCAATTTCATACAGCAGTTTTGAAAATTCGACAGATGGATGGACACAATTTGGTGCATCAATAGAAATAACGCCTGATGAATCAGTGACAGGAAATAATAGTCTTTTTACTAGTAATAGACAATATGATTATTCAAGCCCAAGGCTTTTTCTTGATGGTTTATTGACAGTGGATAATACCTATACCTTTTATGCAAATGTAAAATTGGCCACTGGAGTTTCAGGTACATCTAATATTACTATCAAAAATACCTTAAATGGGGATGATACTTATACTAATTTATATGACCCACCGCTTCAGGTGTCAAGTGAAAATTGGACACAACTTAGTGGAGATTTTACATATACTGGCTCTGATCAGATATTTGTGTACATTAAGGGTCCAACTCAAGCTCAAGGCGGTGGAGATTTTTACATCGATGACTTTTCTTTGGTCCCTCAAGGCTCACCCCCGGTAAACTTTAATGATATAAGTGATGTAGTTGATATAGGAGCTTATGAATTTTCATCTACGCTATCTTTAGATGATTCAAATTCTTCAATAAACCCTCTTGTTAAAGTTTATCCAAATCCAGCTACAAATGAAATTACACTTTCAGAAGAATTCGGTAAAGATCAACTTATACTATTTGATTTATTAGGTAAAAACTATCCAATAAAACTTATGAATAATTTTAATTCCTCAACCAATATTGACATAAGTAGCCTTTCTAGTGGGCTTTATTTCATAAAAATTATAAATGAAAAAAGTATTAAATCAATAAAATTTTTTAAAGAATGATTTTTGTTAATAAAATAAAAAAATTGAGTAAAATAATAAGCCTAATTATAATTCTATGTCTATTTAGTAATGGAAATCTAATTAAAATATCAAAAACCAGTTTTAAAAAAAGCTCATTAAGTGAGAAGTTTAAAAACTATTTTTTTGTGGGTGCTGCTATTAATAAGAATCAAATTCTTCAAAAGGACGAAAAATCAATCTCAATTATTAAAGAAAACTTCAATACTTTGTCTCCAGAGAATGTAATGAAGTGGATGTTTATCCAACCAAAACCGAATACATTTTATTTTGATGATTCAGATAAATATGTACAATTTGGATTGGATAATAACATGCACATTGTAGGTCATGCATTAATATGGCATTCGCAAATTGCTGACTTTATGAATTCTATTAAAGATAGTACTATAATGATGGAGCATGTTTCTAATCACATTAGTACCATAGTCAATCGCTATAAAGGAAAGGTAGATACCTGGGATGTTGTCAACGAGGCTTTAAATGAAGATGGAACATTGAGAGAATCTATATTTCTAAAGGTTTTAGGAGAAAATTATTTGGAAACTGTTTATAAATTGGCTGAAAAACATGATTCAAATGCCGATTTAGCGTACAATGATTATAATTTGTGTGAACCTAAAAAGAGAAAAGGAGCTATTAAACTGATAAAATCGCTTCAAAAAAATGGAGCAAAAATTAATAGTGTGGGAATTCAAGCTCACTGGCAATTAACAAGTCCTTCTCTTGAAGAAATTGAAACTAGTATTCTTGCTTTTTCGGAACTGGGTGTAAAAGTTATGTTTACAGAACTTGATATTTCAGTTCTCCCAAGTCCATGGGATCAAAATGGAGCAGAGGTTTCTCAGAATTTCAAAAATTTTGAAGGAGACAAAAAAATGAATCCATTCCCAAAAAATCTACCAAATTCTATGAAAATAAAGTTAGCAGAACGCTATGAAGATATTTTTAAATTATTTACAAAACACAAAGAAAAAATAAGTCGAGTAACCTTTTGGGGCGTAACAGATAAATTTTCTTGGTTAAATGATTGGCCAATTAAAGGGCGCACAAATTATCCATTATTATTTGATAGAAATTATAAAGAAAAAAAAGCATATCATCGAATTATGAACTTAACTATGCCAAACAATTAAATACAATACCTTTCAATTATGACTTCATATTCGCAAAAATTATCTATCAGAGAAAAAGTTGGTTACAGTCTTGGAGATTTAGCTGCAAATCTAGTGTTTCAGACATTAATGACCTATCTCGCTTATTTCTACACCGATATCTATGGCTTAGAAGCTAATGATGCAACTGCCATAATGTTTGCTGTTGGAACAATTGCTGCATTTGGGTTTAATCCTATTGTAGGAGCTATTGCGGATAGAACAAATTCTAAATGGGGAAAATTTAGACCTTGGATATTGTGGACAGCAATACCTTTAGGCATTATTTCTGTTTTAGCATTCAGTACACCAAATTTTGAGTATCAAGGCAAAGTAATTTATGCTGTAATTACTTACACATTATTACTATTGTTATATGCAGGAAGTAACCTACCCTACTCTGCTCTTAGTGGAGTTATTACTGGCAACATGAAAGAAAGAAATAGTATTTCTTCTTATCGATTTGTTGCGGTTATGTTTGCACAATTTTTTGTGCAAGTTTTTATGCTACCAATAATTATTTATGCTGGTGATGGAGACAAGGCAATTGGAATAGAAATTGTAATGACGTGGCTGGCTGTTATAGGAACTATTATGTTACTCATTACCTTTATAACAACGAAAGAACGAATTGTTCCAAAACCTGAGCAAAAGTCAAGCATAAAAGAAGATTTATTAGATTTAGTAAAAAATAAACCATGGGTAATTATGTTAATTCTAACAACATTAACATTTATAACTCTGGCCATGAAAGGAGGGTCTTATATTTATTATTTTGAAAATTTTGTAGATGAAAATCACCTTACAAACTTTATAAGTCCAATATTAGATTTCTTATCCTCTGTAGGTATTAACTTTTTTGGAAATGACCCTATATCTGCAGGATTTGGATTATTTAATGCAGGAGGTATTATTTTTATGATTTTTGGTATTGGTTTATCAAAAAATCTTGCAGATAAATATGGAAAGCGAAACGTCTTTGGCTTCTTTTTATTTATCTCTACACTTTTTATAATTTTATTTAATTTCCTAGATAAAACCTCTGTTCAACTTATGTTTGCTGCTCAAATTTCTACATGGTTTCTTTTACGGAATCACAATTCCTTTATTGTGGGCTATGATTGCTGATGTAGCTGACTATTCTGAATGGAAAAATAATCGTAGAGCCACTGCTATTATTTTCTCAGCGATGATGGTGGGTTTAAAACTAGGACTTACCATAGGAAGTTCTTTGGTTGCTAAAATTCTAAGCGTATATGGTTATATTCCTGGTAGTGAAAATATACAAACAGAATTTGCAATACAAGGAACAAAAATGCTAATCAGTATATACCCTGCAATACCTTTTTTAATTGGAGTTTCCTTGTTATTCTTCTATGAAATTAATAAAAAAATGGAATTGCAAATTGAATCCGATTTAAAAGCTAGAAGAAACTAAAAATATAATAAAATGCCTGAAGATAGTATAGAACATATCAATTTTGAAGATTTAAATAATAGAGCCATTTCTAAACCATTAGTAGACCATATCTTCACTGCTGACCCCTCTGCTCATGTTTTTAATGGTAAAATTTACATATATCCATCTCATGATATTGATGCTGGTGAAGCATTTGACGATCTTGGAAGTCATTTTGCCATGGAAGACTATCATGTTTTTTCTATGGAAGATATAGCGGGTGAAACTAAAGATCATGGTGTTGCTTTGCATGTTGATGATGTTGCGTGGGCAAAACAACAAATGTGGGCACCCGATGCGAATGAAAAAAATGGAACCTATTACTTATTTTTTCCAGCAAAAGATTATAAGGGAGTTTTTAGAATAGGGGTCGCCACAAGTGAATCTCCTACAGGTCCTTTCAAAGCAAGACCAAAGCCCATTGAAAATAGTTTCTCCATAGATCCTGCAGTTTTTAAAGATGATGATGGAGAATATTATATGTATTTTGGAGGACTTTGGGGAGGTCAATTACAACGATGGAGGGAAGGAGTATTTAACAATAACGAGCCCAATAGTCCAACGGCACATATCCCAAAAGATAATGAACCTGCTTTACTTCCCTTTGTTGCTAAAATGGCTGCTGATTTATTTGAATTTGCCGAAGCACCAAAAGAAATTAAAATTCTAGATGAGGACGGTAATTTAATCTTAGCAGGAGACCATAATCGCCGTTTTTTTGAAGCTGCATGGTTACACAAACGTAAAGGAAAATATTATTTTTCATATTCTACAGGAGATACTCATTTTATCTGTTATGCCGTAGGAGATAATCCTTACGGACCTTATACTTACAAGGGTAAAATTTTAAATCCTGTTGTTGGTTGGACTTCTCACCACTCAATCTGTTCAATTAAAGAAAAAGATTATTTATTTTATCATGACTCCTCTCTATCAAAAGGAGTCACTCATTTACGATCTATTAAAATGACTGAAATTAAGTATAGAGAGGACGGAACTATTGAAACAATTAATCCGTATGGCTAAAAAAGAAAATACAATTCAGTAAACATTTAACTGAAACTATTGTATTAAAAATTTGTAGGATGTTTTTGAAGAATAAATCTCACCTGGACATAGAACAACAGAAGGAAATTTTTTTGATTAGGCGAGTCTGGATAGTGCTGTGTTTCTAAACAAAACCCTGTCCTTTTTTGATAGTCTCCATTTAAATGATTCCCCGAATAGAATTGAACTCCCGGCTGATCAGAAAATACCTCTAAAAGTCTACCGCTTTTTTTATGGTATGCAGAAGCAATCTTTCTTACTCCTTTATCTGGGTAATTTAAGCACCAACAATGATCATATCCTAAACCTAATTTTAGTTGTTTATTATCGGCGTAAATATCTTTTCCAATAGGTTTAAAAGTTCTAAAATCAAATGGTGTATTTTCAACTAGATCCATTTCTCCTGTTGGAATCAAAAACTTATTAACAGGTAAGATTTTGTTTGCATTAATTTGTAAATGGTGGTCTAATATATCATTACTGAAACTTCCAGATAAGTTAAAGTAAGCGTGGTTTGTTAGATTTATAATGGTTTTTTTATCTGTTTTTGCCTCATAAACAATTTCTAAGCTATTGTCTGAAGTTAAGGAATAGCTAACTTTAGTAAGAAGATTTCCTGGAAAACCCTCCTCCATATCTTTACTAAAGTAATTAAGTACTAAAGAAACAGAATCTTTATTGATTTTTGAGGTAGCCTTCCATATCTTCTTATTAAACCCCTATCACCACCATGTAGATGATTAGGAGGATTGTTTTTAGCTAAAGTGTACAAGGTATCCCCTAAGATAAATTTTCCGTTAGCGATTCGATTCCCATAGCGCCCAATAATAGCCCCTAGATAGGAATTATCATCAATATAGTGTTGAAGTGAATCATATCCTAAAGTAATATTTTCTATACATCCTCTCTTGTCTGGTGTTTTTATAGAAGTAATAATTCCACCGAAATTCAAAATTTTCACTTCAACACCTCTTTTATTTTTTAGTGTAAAAGAATAGATAATTTTACCATTGTTAAATTGAGCGTATATTTCTTTTTGTATCGTCAATGTAATTTTCTCAAGATGTCTTATAAAAAAAACTAAATTTATTCAACTTATAAATTTCTAAAATCTTTGAAAGAATAGCCAAATATCATTAATCATTTGAGGGTTTAATAGTCCATGTCCACCATTTTCAACCCTCAGATATCTAATTTCTTTTCCATTGTTGCAATCTTTAAAAATATACAAAGTGTCTTCTCCTATATTTTCTACATCTGGTGTTGAGTTACAACTAAAATGATTGGACCACAATTCAGCACTCTCAAGGGCATCTAAAAATAAATGTCCAAACCTTGGGCCTCCCTCAATTGGTATTACTGAATCTGCTGCCCCATTAATTTGGAATACAGAAATAGGCTGAGTATTTGATAACAAAGGACTACTTTCCATTAATTGAGAAACTACAGGAGCAATTGCCTTAAAATAAGGCGTTTCAATCCCCAATTTATTTACCATCCCTGAACCATTTGAGGTTCCAATTGCATACATTTTATCAAAATCTAAATTATTATAATTTTGTAATTCCTCGATAATTAAATCTACAAAAGCAACATCGTCTGCATTAGACGCTTCTTGTCCTAAATTCCATGATTGAAGAAATCCTTGAGGATATATGCCAACAAACTCACCACTATTCGTATAACTACTGAGTCTGTTTACCCAACTTCCATTAGTTCCTCCATTTCCATGAAAAGCGAAAACAATAGGGTAATTTTTTGCGGGGTTAATAACACTAGGTGCTTGAATAATTACGGGCCTTATTTGTTCAAGACCATCGATAACCTGAGAAATAGTAATCGTTTTTGTTGATAATGGAACAACAACAGGATCTGGGTCTATATTATTCATTGAATCAATACCTTGATCACATGCATAAGCATTAATTAACAATGAAAAAATAAACAGTTTAAAATTAATTTTCAAATTCATAAAATTTAAAATTATTTACAAAAAAAGTAATCGATTTGACTAAAATTAGGTGAAATATGCTAAAATTCCAATTACTAAAATGATAAGAACTATAGATAATAGTATATCAATTGTATCATAACTATTCTTATGTTCTGCTTTTTGCTCCTCGGTTAGTGTTCCAAACGATAAGCCAATAATTCTTTTATAATCTGGTGGGCTGAATGCTAAACTAACTGTAATACAAATTACAACAGAAAATAAAAACATAAAAATAGCCATATGTGCAAAATTTATTGTGGCAAAAGCATAAACTAAATTATCTATATTTTCCCCTGACAAAATTTCTTTTTGATAATAAATTTCTGAACCTAACCTTAAAATCAAAAGGCCAAGACCCATTAATAAAGTTGTAATTGCAGCTTCTGAATTGACACGTTTCCATATAATACCAAGAAGAAATACGGCTGTTACTGGGGGTGCAATGTAAGATTGTACATTTTGAAGATATTGATACATAACTCCTCCTCCAATTTTTTCCATGATTGGAATCCATATAATCCCTAAAACAACAATAAACCCTGTGGCGATTTTACCTGTGTTGATAAGCGTTTTTTCAGATGCATTTGGTTTCAATTTCTTATAAATATCAATCGTGAATATGGTAGAACAAGAATTAAAAACTGAAGCAAGTGAACTCATTAGAGCAGCCATTAAACCCCCAGCAACTAAGCCTTTTAATCCAACAGGCAGTAATGTTTTAACCAACATTGGAAAGGCACGATCTGCTTTTTCAATAGAAAATATTTCTGGATTTTGAATTGTTAATGCAAATGCAATAATTCCTGGAATTAAAAAAATTAAAATGGGCAATAATTTCAAATAAGCTCCAAAAATAGCACCTCTTCTTCCAATTTTAATATTATTTGCTGCAAGTGTTCTTTGAACAATATATTGGTCTGTACACCAATACCATATTCCAACTATTGTTCCGCCAAATAAAAGACCGGTCCAAGGAAATTTAGGATCGTTCATAGGCCTCCACATGTTAAAATGATCTGGACTTACAGATGTAACTGTCTCTCTAAGTTGATTCCAACCACCAACTTCTTGTAATCCCAAATAAGTGATAATTAAAGAGCCTAAAATTAATATGATTGTCTGTAATGTTTCTGTATAGATTACTGCTTTTAAACCTCCTATAACAGTATAAATTCCTGTAAAAGATTACAATGCCTATAGCACCGTACCAAAAAGGAATTCCAATCAATTCTGAAACAACAATACCTCCAGCGTATATTGTAACTGACACTTTAGTTAAGACATAAGCTAACAATGAAAATAACGACAGAAACCATCTAGATTTAGCATCAAATCGTTTTTTCTAAAAACTCAGGCATTGTAAAAGCACCACTTCTTATATAAAAAGGGAGAAATAACCACCCTAATAATAAGACA
>CALSUE010000008.1 GCA_943789455.1 uncultured Flavobacteriaceae bacterium | reverse complement strand
AGAGTTAGCTCTTATGCAAAAGGCTTGCGATATTACTGAAAAAGGATTTCGCAGAATTTTAAATTTCATAAAACCAAATGTGTGGGAATATGAAATTGAAGCTGAATTGGTTCACGAGTTTATCAAAAACAGATCTAAAGGATTTGCATATACCCCAATTATTGCCTCTGGAAATAACGCTAATGTTTTACACTATATTGAAAACAATCAACAATGTAAAGCTGGTGATTTAATATTATTAGATGTTGCTGCAGAGTATGCGAACTATAAAAGCGATTTAACAAGAACTGTGCCTGTTTCTGGAAAATTTACAGACAGACAAAAAGCAGTTTATAATGCTGTAAATGCTGTTAAAAAAGAAGCCACAAAATTATTAGTTCCTGGTACTTATTGGGAACAATATCACATCGAGGTTGGAAAACTAATGACTTCAGAGTTGTTAGGTTTAGGCTTGTTAGATAAGGCTGATATTCAAAGTGAGGATAAAGATTGGCCCGCTTATAAAAAATATTTTATGCATGGGACATCTCATCATATCGGATTAGATACTCATGATTATGGATTGTTACATTTACCAATAGAAGAAAATATGGTTTTTACTGTAGAGCCTGGTATTTATATTCCCGAAGAAGGTTTTGGAGTTCGTTTAGAGGATGATGTAGTAGTTCAAAAATCTGGAGAACCTTTTAATTTAATGGGTAATATACCTATTGAAGCAGATGAAATTGAGGCTTTGATGAATAAAAGCTAATTCCTATGTTTTATGAAGAAAGGCTATTTAGAAACCCTATTGTTTTTGTATTAAAATCATCTGGTTGCTCCACGTTTACAACATGACCACAATTTTTTACCACATATAATGAGGATTCAATGTGTTCTTTAACAACTCTTTTTATAGATGGTAAAAATAAATGATCTTGTTCTCCCATAACATATAAAGTAGGTATTTTTATGTCTTTGGCTCTAAAAAAACGCAATAAAGGGTTAATTTCTGCCGTGAGTTTAAACCATCTAATAAATTCTTTCTGATATAATTTTTTTGCTTCATTGACAAAAAGAAGTCTAGACTCTTTATGATTTTTCCTTGGCATAATAATGAAAGCAAACAATTTGTACAACATCATATAGGGAACAACAGATTTAAATAGATTTCCAACACGCATTAAAACTTGAGAGCGAAAATTTAATTTTAAAATAGCCCCTCCAAGAACCATGCTTTCTACTAGATCTGGTCTCTTTTCTGCTAAATTTCTAATAAGAATTGTCCCTAAAGAGATCCCAATAAAATGCGATTTTTTAATTTTTAAGTACGTTAAAACCTCTAAAATATCTTCTGTTATGGCGTTAAACGTATACTCATTATTAAAGGTGTCTTTAAAAGTAGGGTTCGTATTACCATGGCCTCTAAGATCTAAAACCAACACGTTAAATTCTTTTTTAAATGCTCTTATTTGCCTAAACCAAATAGAGCTACTCCCACCTGCACCATGAACAAAGCTTACCCACTTTGAGGTGTTTTCATTTAAATAAGTATAGTGATTTAGCATAGTATTTAATGCAAATATACTTTTATTTTCTAGGATTAAAAGGCTTATGAATTACTCATTTTAATTCTTTGACTATAAACATTTAAAAAAATGAAAGCTATAAATGCTGGAAAAACCCATCCTAAACTTTGGGTTGAAAACGGAATCCATTGAGTAATGGGATCTAATAAATGTCCTAGGTTTAGTGATCCTAAAAAATCTGGAATACTAAAGACTAATGTTGTTATTACTACTCCTTTGAACACAAGAGAAGAAGTTAATCGCTTTGGAACTACATTCAGTAAAATCAACACAATAGTTATTGGATAAATAAACATTAATGCAGGAATGGCTGCTTTGATAATGAAACTTACTTGAAAATGACCAATAAGAATTCCTAACACACAACTTATAAAAGCGGTTATAACATATGCTTTTTGTGAATTTTTAAACATTTCTTTAACATAATCTGAGGTTCCTGTAACAATACCAACGGCAGTTGTAAAACAAGCCAATGCCACTAAAACACTTAAAAAAGAAGTTCCAATTGCACCAAGTGTTTGCGAACTTAAACTTGTTAGAACTTCAGTTCTTGTTCCACTTACAGGCAAAAGAGTGCTTAATGTAGCTCCACTAAAAATTAACCCTCCATAAACTAGAATTAAGCCAGATCCTGCAATCAAACCAGCTTTAGTAATTAGACTTTTTTTGTCATCATATGATGTTACCCCCCTGTTTCCCAATGAAATAATTATAACTGCACCTATTAAAACACCCCCAATAGCATCAAATGTTTGATACCCTTCCAATATTCCACTTACAAAAGGCACCTCATATACATTTAATTTCATTGTTTTTGGATTACCTGTTATGGCCAATAGTATGATAGCCATCAGTATAACAAGAATAATTGGAGTTAAAAACTTTCCAATTAAACTCAATACCCTTGAGCGGTTCATCACAAAAACAAAAATCAATAGAAAATAAATACTACTTGTAAGTAATGAGCTAGTGCCAAAAAAAGGGTGAATAGCCATCTCGTGTGCAACTGAAGCAGTTCTAGGAGCTGGAATTGTAATTGCTATTAAGTACATGATAACACAATACAAAGAACTAAACCAAGGAGCAACTTTACTTGCTAGATCATACATGGTTCCTTGTACTTTTGCATGAGCTAATATTCCTAAAATAGGAATAAAAACAGCTGTTATGGTAAACCCTAAAAAAACCAACCCCCATTGCTCTCCTGAATTAGCGCCTAAAAAAGGAGGTAGAATAAGATTTCCAGCTCCAAAAAAAAGAGCAAAGAGAGCAAAACTGGTAATCCAAACTTCTCTTTTTTTAATCATTATTGTTGTTTTTTTGTAAAAAAAGGGCAAAAATCTTCAAAAAAGGGTCAAAAAAGGTGAAAATCAAACAAAACGTACTTTTGACAAAAATGATCAAAACCATATTCTGAAAAGAACTTTTGTTTACCAAAAACACGTCTAAATATTGCACCGTTATACTATAAATATTCTTAAAATTAAGGCAAATTTTTATCTTAATTCTTGTTTATCAATAAATCTTACAAAAAGTGATGAAAACATGAAAAAAATTCTGTGACAAGTAGGAAAGATACATATTTTTGTACTATGGAAAAATGGCTGTCGTTTAAAAATACTAAAATTTCATATACAGATTCTGGAAAAGGAGCCGTAGTGGTGTTATTACACGGTTTTTTAGAAAACAAGCACATGTGGAATGAAATTATCCCTGAAATTTCTAAAAACAAAAGGGTGCTGGCAATAGATTTATTGGGTCATGGGCATACAGAATGCCTTGGTTATATTCACCCTATGGAGTTAATGGCCGATGCGGTTGCTGCAGTTTTAAAAACCTTACGAATTCGAAAAATTACACTTATTGGCCATTCCATGGGTGGTTATGTTTCGCTAGCATTATCAGAAAAAAATCCAGAAATGATTAGGGGGTTGTGTTTATTAAATGCTACAGCAGCCTCTGATGATACTTCGAGAAAAAAGTTAAGAGAAAGAGCTAATAAAATGGCACAGATTAATTTAACTAATATTGTAAGAATGTCTTTTATTAATTTGTTTAGTGAGAGGAGTAAAGAGATATTTAATCCTGAGATACAACTTGCCTTGTCCGAAGCTTTACAAACTTCTTTACAAGGCTATAGTGCGAGTCAAGAAGGAATGAGAATACGACCAAACAGGTTGTCTGTTTTAAAAAATAATCATTTTAAAAAATTGTTTATTCTCGGAAAAAAAGACCCTGTATTACCTGTAAATAAAGGAATAAAAGAAGCCGAAGAAACACAGTCTGAGACAGTTGTTTTGTCTGGAGGTCATATGAGTCACATTGAAAACTCAGACGAATTAACTAGAATCTTGAATACATTTATTAGACAATCTCTTTCCTCTTTAGGTTAACCTTGTTTATTTTCAAGAGCATTCCATCCTTGTGCCTTCAATTCTAATTCTTGACCTGCTCTTGTTACTAAATTTAACCCAGCTGATTTATCCGTAATATGACCTATAATAGAAAGGTGAGGATTTCCTTTAACTTTCTCAAAATCTGCTATAGGCACCGTAAATAACAATTCATAATCTTCACCTCCACTCAAAGCTACCATAGTGCTATCTATATCGAACTCTTCACAAGCAGAAATTACTTGAGGGTCTAAAGGAATTTTATCTTCGTAAATTTTACAACCAACCTCACTTTGTGAACATATATGCATAATTTCAGAAGATAATCCGTCAGAAATATCAATCATAGATGTAGGTTGTACATCCATTTCTTTTAAAAGTACAGGAATGTCTTTTCTTGCTTCAGGTTTTAATTGACGCTCAATTAAATAGGTGTAATTATCTAAATCTGGCTGATTTTTTGGATTTACCTTAAACACCTGTTTTTCCCTTTCCAAAACCTGTAATCCAAGATACGCTGCCCCCAAATCTCCTGAAACTACAATTAAATCAGTCTCTTTAGCGCCATTTCTATAAACAATCTCTTCTTTTGGTGCTTTACCAATAGCCGTAACAGATATTAATATCCCTTTTGTAGATGATGTGGTATCACCACCAATTAAATCAACAGTATAGGTTTCACAGGCTAACTGAATACCAGCATAGAGTTCTTCAATTGCTTCCAGAGGAAAACGATTTGATACTGCAATAGATACCGTAATTTGCTCTGCCACCCCATTCATTGCAAAAACATCAGAAAGGTTAACTACCACGGCCTTATATCCCAGATGTTTAAGTGGCATATAGCTTAAATCAAAATGTACGCCCTCAATTAACAAATCTGTAGTTATTAATGTTTGGTTTTTTGAACTCTCTAGAACGGCAGCATCATCACCAACCGCTTTTACAGTTGTTTTATGAGAAATCTTAAAGTGTTTTGTGATATGATTAATTAAACCAAACTCTCCCAGTTCAGCCAACGACGTTCTCGATTGATTTTTATCTTCTAACATCTTGCAAAGATATACACATCTAGAAAATAAACCTCCTTTATTTATACTATGATGTTTTTAATGCTGTATCCCTTTAAATCTGTTACCTTTGGGTTATAGAATGCTGTGAATAATGAAATATAAACTTCTCTTTATTATTTTTCAAGTTTTCTCTAAGCATAATATAAATGATAAAGAATTCGTTCTCCCTTTAGAAAAAAACTTAAAAGGAATGTATATTGTCAAAGTAAATAATCTCATTTACAAAAAAATAATTTTATATTAACACCTTTACCACTATGAAAAAACATGTCATGCTTTTATTATTTTTAGGAATAATAACCTACTCATGCGATAGATCTGTACTTCTGGAAATAACACTTCCTCAAATAATATCTGGGGATACTGGAATAGACTTAATTGAAAATACCGGGGCAGGACAAACAGTTTATGTAATTGTGGCTACTGATAATATTGAGATAACTGGATATTCTTTAGAGGGTCAAGATGCAGACTTGTTGTCTCTAAACAATGGTGTTGTAAGCCTAGATGCTAACCCTGATTTTGAAATGAAATCTAGCTACAGTTTTGAAGTAACTGCTAATGATGCTGTAGGAAATATTAGCGAAATAAAGACTGTTACATTTTCAATTATTGACGTAGACGAAACTCCTCAATTTGTTCTTAATTATTGTGAAAATGGATTTGCAGGAATTTACCCATGCAACAACTATGATTTAATTGGGCACATAGATTTAACCACTTTAGGTGGAAGTTCTGGAAATGATTGTTGGGGCTGGACAGATCCATCTACTGGAAAAGAATATGCATTAATGGGTCTGAATACGGGAACTTCTTTTATTGACATTTCTAACCTAGAATTCCCAAGAATTGTTGGGTTTTTACCAACACATACAACAAATAGTTCTTGGAGAGATATTAAAACCTATGGGAACTATGCTTTTATTGTGAGCGAGGCACCTGGTCATGGAATGCAGGTTTTTGATCTTACAAAATTAGGGAATGTTTCTGCCAACCAACCTCCCGAAACTTTTACATCAGACGCACATTATGATGGTTTTGGAGATGCACACAACATCGTTATCAATGATACTCAAGGATATGCCTATGCTGTTGGCACAAACACGTACAGTGGTGGGCCGCATTTTGTAGACATATCTAATCCGTTAAACCCAGTAGCTGCTGGCGGATATGGAGAAGACGCCTATTCTCATGATGCACAAGTTGTCACCTACAATGGTCCTGACAATGATTATACAGGGAGAGAAATTTTAATAGGAAGTAATCAAAACGAAGTGGTAATAGTTGATGTAACAGATAAAGCGAATCCAACACAAATTTCAGCCATAAATTATCCTAATATTGGATATACTCACCAGGGTTGGTTTACACAAGATTTAAACTACTTTATTTTAGGTGACGAATTGGATGAACGAAACTTTGGAGGAAATACAAAAAACATTGTTTTTGATTTTACCGATTTAGACGCTCCTTCTATTCATATGAATTATTTTGGCCCTACAACAGCTATAGATCATAACGGATATGTTAAAGGAACTGATTATTACCTCGCTAATTATTCTGCTGGAATTCGAATAGTAGATGTTAGCAATATTAGTAACGGAACTATGACAGAAACGGGGTTTTTTGACACCTACCCTTCAAATGACAATGCTTCTTTTAATGGAGTATGGAATGTATATCCCTATTTCGCTAGTGGAAACATTATTATAAGTGATATTAATACCGGTTTTTATATTGTGAGGAAAAGAAATTAAATCAATGAGAAAATTTCTGCTTTTTTTTACCGTCCTAATTTTTATCGGTTCTTGCAACACAGACAAAGATCTTAACACAATAATTCCAATTTCTAATGGTTCTCTGGAGCTGGCAAAAACTTTTGGAGGGTCAAAAAATGATGTTGCAAAATCTGTAATTGCAACTTCGGATGGGGGTTTTGCTGTTCTAGGCTATACCCAAAGTATGGATGGAGATGTTACCGGAAAGAGTAGTGAAAATTATGATTATTGGATGCTCAAATTTAATTCAGAGACGCTGTTAGAGTGGAATAAAACCTATGGGGGTTCAGGTGACGACAGGGGAAGCCAGCTAATTCAAACCTCAGACGGGGGGTATGCACTAATAGGATATTCAGATAGTTCAGATGGAGATGTTACAATTAATAATGGTAATAGAGATTTCTGGGTGATTAAAATTAATGCTACAGGCGCTATCACTTGGGAAAAATCTTTTGGTTATAGCGGAGTTGATGAAGGTGTATCGATACTAGAAACGTCAGATAATCATTTTATGCTTTCTGGAGTTTTAGATGTTACGGCCTCAGGAGGAGATGGAAATACTGGAAGGTATTCGCCAAGACATGCAGGAGGAGATTATTGGTCTATAAAAATTAATGCTTCCGGAGGTACGGTATGGTCTCGTTTTTATGGTGGATCTTTTACAGATAACCCTGCGGGAATTATTGAGAATACTAATAGCGATTTAATAACGGTTGGCGGCTCTGACAGTAATGATGTTGATATTTCAAATAATAAAGGGGCCTATGATTTTTGGGTAATAAAATCTAATGCTTCTGGTGATATCATATGGGAGAAATCATATGGTGGCTCAGAAATCGATGAAGCTAGAGGAGTAATTTCTACTGATAATGGAGATCATATTATTGTTGGTGATACTAGAAGCGAAGAACAAGATGTATCTTTTAATAATGGAGGAGCAGACCTTTGGGTTTTGAGAATATCTGATAATGGAGATACTATATGGGAAAAATCATATGGAGGGTCTAATTTTGATGTAGCTAAATCTATAAGCTCAACTTTTGATAGTGGATTTATAATTGCAGGAAGTTCTAGAAGTTCAAATGGAGATGTGAATAAAAATCAGGGGCAAAACGATGCTTGGGTAACTAAAATAAACAATTCAGGTCAACTCATCTGGGAAACAACAGTTGGAGGTGCAGAAATCGATTTTGCTTATGATGCCGTTCAATTAACAAATGGAACTATTATTGCTGTAGGGGAAACAAGTAGCTTTAATGGAGACATTTTGGTTAACAAGGGGTTTACAGACCTTTTAATCATAAAAATAAATTAAAAATGAAGAAGAAAATATTAGCAATTATTTGTTTCTCTATTGTTATAACTAGTTGTAGTGAAGATAAAGACATTATTCTAAACCCTGTTGCAATTACACTTAACTTTAATCATTCTTGGAATGGAACAGAAATTACAAATGCCGACTTTGGACAACTAAAGTTTACAAATGAAAATGATCAAATGCTTAGTATAGAACGCTTGAGGTATGTAGTCTCTGAAGTCTCATTAACTCATGAAAGTGGTGAAGTGACGGTTCTTAATGATTATAATTTAGTGGATCTTACAAATAACGAAGGTATGTCCTTTAGGACCTCTGAAGGTATTTTACCTGGAGAATATAGTGCCGTTACTTTTAGGTTTGGTTTAAAAAGAGCAGATAACACAGATGGGGCTTACCCAGATTTAAATACAGCTAACTTTAATGTGCCTGCTCCTTTAGGGGGGGGCTATCATTTTATGCAATTTGATGGAAAATATATAAACACAGCCTCTGCGGAAGCACCTTTTAATTATCATGTCATTAGCGCCATAGACCCAACAAATATAAATGATGCTGTAGACACCTCTTTTACCCTTAATGTTGGAAGAGTAACTGTTGGCAGCAACACAAATATTACTATACAAATGGAGGTTTCAGAATGGTTTAAAAACCCAAATATTTGGGATTTAAATGAATATGATATAAATTTAATGGGAAATTATGATGTGCAGCTATTAATGAATCAAAACGGTTCATCTGTATTTGATTTAGTTTCCATTACTCAATAAAATGAATGTAAAAAATCTTCTTTTATTTTTTTTAATCTTGGTTTTTATGTCTTGTTCAAACCAAGACACAGATTTAGAGGAAGAATATATCCCAGTGCCTTTTTCACTCAAAGTTCCCGAACTTTTTCAACAAAAATTAATAGATCCATTAATTCCAAATAATAATCCTTTAACTGAGGAAGGGGTTGCATTAGGTAGAAAATTATTTTTTGATAAAAAACTTTCTGGGAACAATACACAAGCTTGTGCAACATGTCATAAGCCACAAAATTCGTTTACGGACGACACTCGTTTTAGCGACGGAATTGAGGGTGTTTTTGGTGTTAGAAATTCAATGCCGCTCATAAATTTAGCTTGGAATTTTAGTGATAGGTTTGCTTGGGATGGAAAAGAGCTAGGCCTTGAAAGACAAGCTTTAGAGCCTGTTATAAACCCTATAGAAATGCATAATAATTGGAATAACGTAGTTACTAGGCTTGAACAAGACCCTGAATATCCCATCCTTTTTTCTAGAGCTTTTGGCACTACCTCAATAGATTCTACGCTGGTTGCAAAAGCAATAGCTCAGTTTGAAAGAATTTTGATCTCTGGAAACTCAAAATTTGATCAATATCTTCTTGGTAACGCTACATTAAGTTTGCAAGAACTGAACGGTTTTGCTGTTTTTATGGATGAAGAAAAAGGAGATTGTTTCCATTGCCATGGAAGTGATAACAACCCTTTATGGACAGATAATAAGTTCCACAACAATGGTTTAGATGCCAATTTTAATGATTTGGGATTAGGTACTGTTACGGGAGACCCTAATGACAATGGAAAGTTTAGATCACCTACCCTAAGAAACCTTACTTTTAGTGCTCCTTATATGCACGACGGTAGGTTTGCTACCTTAGAGGAAGTTATAAACCACTACAGTGAAGGGTTACAATTTTCTCCCACTATAGACCCTTTAATGAAAAAAGTAAGTCAAGGAGGAGTTCAGCTCTCAGCTGAAGAAAAAATAGCTTTAAAAGCTTTTTTACTGACATTGACAGATTTTGAATTTATTAACAACCCAGATTTTCGTGATTGATAAAATTAATTGATTTTTGTATAAATCAATATAATTAAGGCAACACTAGACTTTTTATACTTATGTCGTATCTTTGCACGCACAATTTAGAGTTAATCTATTTAAAGTTATGATAAAGGTTTCAGACACTGCCAGAGATAAGGTAATTCAATTAATGACAGATGACGGCTTTAACGCTAAAACAGACTTCGTTAGAGTTGGTGTAAAAAGCGGAGGATGTTCTGGCTTATCCTACGATTTAGACTTTGACAATAAGCAGCAAGAAAATGATAAAATTTTTGAAGATAATGATGTTAAAATTGTTGTTGATAAAAAGAGTTTCTTGTATTTGGTAGGAACAACTTTAGAATTTTCAGGAGGCTTAAACGGAAAAGGGTTTATATTTAACAACCCTAATGCCAACAGAACTTGTGGTTGCGGAGAAAGTTTTTCATTATAATTCATAATTAAAATGAGTAAGTATACAGAAGACGATTTAAGAGAAGAGTTAGAAACCAAAGAATATGAATATGGTTTTTATACTGATATAGAAAGTGAAACCTTTGCTAAAGGATTGAATGAAGATGTGGTTCGTGCAATTTCTAAAAAGAAAAACGAACCAAAATGGATGACAGATTGGCGTTTAGAGGCTTTCAGAGTTTGGTCTAAAATGGAAGAACCTGAATGGGCAAACGTAAGCTATAAAAAACCAGAATTTCAAGAAATTGCTTATTATTCTGCTCCAAAACAAAAGCCTAAACTAAATAGTATTGATGAAGTTGATCCAGACTTACTTGCTACTTTTGAAAAACTAGGTATTTCTCTAGAAGAGCAAAAAAGATTAGCAAATGTCGCTGTAGATATTGTAATAGATTCTGTTTCTGTTGCCACTACCTTCAAAAAAACACTTGGCGAAAAAGGGATTATATTTATGCCTATATCCGAGGCAATACAAGAACATCCTGAATTGGTAAAAAAGTATCTTGGAACTGTTGTTCCAACATCAGATAATTTTTATGCCGCTTTAAACTCAGCTGTTTTTTCAGATGGTTCATTTTGTTATATCCCAAAAGGGGTTCGTTGCCCCATGGAATTATCTACTTATTTTAGAATCAATGAAGGTGGTACAGGTCAGTTTGAAAGAACACTTGTTGTTGCAGATAAAGGAAGCTTTGTTAGCTATCTAGAAGGGTGTACAGCACCTAGTAGAGATGAGAATCAATTACATGCTGCGGTTGTTGAATTAATCGCTTTGGATGATGCAGAAATTAAATACTCTACTGTTCAAAATTGGTATCCAGGAAATAGCGAAGGAAAAGGTGGTGTATATAATTTTGTAACCAAAAGAGGTTTGTGTGAAACCAATGCAAAAATATCTTGGACTCAGGTAGAAACTGGTTCTGCGATTACTTGGAAGTACCCAAGCTGTATTTTAAAAGGTAATAATTCAGTTGGAGAATTTTATTCCATCGCTGTAACAAATAATTATCAACAAGCAGATACTGGTACTAAAATGATTCATTTGGGAAAAAACACAAAATCAACTATTATTTCCAAAGGAATATCTGCAGGGAAATCTCAAAATAGTTATCGTGGCTTAGTTCAAATAAATTCAAGAGCCGAAAATGCAAGAAACTTCTCACAATGCGATAGTTTATTAATGGGAAACAAATGTGGTGCCCACACCTTCCCTTACATTGAGGTAAAAAATAAAACTGCACAAGTAGAACACGAAGCGACAACAAGTAAAATAGGTGAAGAACAATTATTTTATTGTAATCAAAGGGGTATTGATACTGAAAAAGCCATTGCTTTGATAGTAAATGGGTTTAGTAAAGAAGTGCTAAATAAACTCCCAATGGAGTTTGCTGTTGAAGCTCAAAAATTACTAGAAATTAGCCTAGAAGGTTCTGTTGGATAAATTAAAATTAATACTTGTACTTAAAATCACAAGCAAATAGTATAAAGAACATGTTAAAAATAGAAAATTTAAAAGCAAGCGTAGATAATAAATCAATTCTAAAAGGATTGAATTTAGAGGTTAATGCAGGTGAGGTACACGCAATTATGGGGCCAAATGGAGCTGGTAAAAGTACGCTAGCAAATATCATTGCGGGTAAAGAAGAGTATGAGGTTGATCATGGAACTATAGAGTTAAATGGAGAAGATATTAGTGAATTAGCACCTGAGGAAAGAGCTCATATTGGTGTGTTTCTATCATTTCAATATCCGGTAGAAATTCCTGGTGTTTCTGTTACTAACTTCATCAAAACAGCCATCAACGAGAATCGGAAAGCGAAAGGTTTAGAAGAAATGCCTGCGAAAAATATGCTAAAAATGATTCGTGAAAAATCAGAACTCTTAGAAATTGATCGTAAATTCTTATCACGTTCTTTAAATGAAGGATTCTCTGGTGGGGAAAAAAAGCGTAATGAAATTTTTCAAATGGCAATGCTTGAACCTAAGTTGGCAATTCTAGATGAAACAGACTCTGGTTTAGATATAGATGCTTTACGAATTGTTGCAAATGGGGTTAATAAATTAAAGTCCAAAGATAATGCTGTTATCGTTATTACACACTATCAAAGACTTTTAGACTATATTGTTCCAGATTTTGTTCATGTACTTCATGATGGTAAAATAGTTAAAACAGGAGATGCTTCTTTAGCACTAGAACTTGAGGCTAAAGGCTATGACTGGATTAAGGAAGAAATGATATCATAAATCAGTACTATGGATTTAAAAGAAAAAATAGTTTCCTCGTATGTCGCTTTTGAAGATGGCGTAAATATCAACTCTGATATTCATGAAATTAGAACAGATGCCTTTCAACAATTTGAAAAACTTGGATTTCCTTCAAAAAAATTAGAGGCCTGGAAATACACCTCTTTAAATACAATTTTAAAAGAAGATTATAGCATTTTTCCAGACAAAGAAAAGTCTATTAACCTTGCAGACGTTAAACAATACTTTATTCATGATATAGACACTTATAAAGTCATCTTTATTGACGGGAAGTACAGTTCTTTTTTGTCTGAAACAACACATGATAGTATAGATGTTTGCTTAATGTCATCTGCCTTAACTAAGGCCAAGTACAAACCTGTAATTGAAAATTATTTTAACAAGATTGCAAAACAAGACAATTTAACCTCATTGAATACTGCCTTTTCTAAAGAAGGTGCCTACATACACATTCCTAAGAATACTGAGGTTGAAAAGCCTATACAAATTATCAACTTCACAACAGGTACAGAAGCTGCAACGATGTTACAGCCAAGAAATTTAATTGTAGTTGAGCAAAATGCGCATGTTCAAATTATTGAACGTCATCAAAGCTTAACAGAAAATGCAGTATTTACAAATGTTGTAACAGAAATCTATGCAGACAGACATTCAACTGTAGATTTTTACAAAATTCAAAATGATCATATATCTGCTTCACTGGTAGACAATACCTTTATAGAACAACAATCAGAAAGTATTGTCTCTGTTCATACCTTTTCTTTTGGTGGAAATATTACAAGAAATAATTTAAACTTTTATCAAAAAGGTGAGCATATAGATTCTATTTTAAAAGGGATTACCATAATTGAGGGAAAACAACATGTAGACCACCACACTCTCGTTCATCATATAGAACCGAACTGTGAAAGCCATCAAGATTATAAAGGTATTTTTGACGAACGCTCTACAGGTGTTTTTAATGGGAAAGTTATTGTTGAAAAAGAAGCACAAAAAACGAATGCATACCAAAAAAACAATAATATTCTGGTAAGCGATAAATCTACAATTAATGCTAAGCCTCAACTAGAAATTTTTGCAGATGACGTAAAATGCTCTCACGGATGTACTATTGGTCAGTTAGACGAGGAAGCTTTATTTTACATGCAACAACGTGGAATTGGAATAAAAGAAGCTAGAGCTTTGTTAATGTATGCTTTTGCCAATACTGTTCTTGAAAGCGTTAAAATTCCTGAAGTTAAGAGTAGAATAACAAAATTAATCGCCAATAAATTAAACGTTAATATTGGATTTAATATTTAATTAAAAAACATAAAACAGGCCAGCGAGCCTGTTTTATGTTTTTTATATCTTAGTTATCTAAATAATCTATTGCTAGAGCTGACAACGTTTTAACGCCTAATACAAAACCGCTTTCATCCAAAAGAAAATCTGGTGTATGGTGCCCTGCTGCATCCTCTGGCTTTACATCTAATGCTTTTCCTCCGAGAAAGAAATATAACCCAGGAACTTTTTGTTGAAAAAAAGAAAAATCTTCAGCACCGGTAATCGCATCTACTTCAATTACATTTTCTTTAGAAGCTATTCTTTCTAGTGTAGGTAACATCTGACTGGTTAAACCAATATGATTAAACGTTATTGGATATCCTTTTTCAATCTCTATAGTGGCTTCCGCTCTATATGCTTTTGCAATGTCTGGAACCATTTCTTTCATTCTTTTATTAATAAAATCTTGCATTCCATAGTCTAAGGTTCTAATGGTCCCTACTATTGTAGCTTTTTCAGGAATAATGTTACTTCGTATTCCTGCATTAATCATTCCAACAGTAATAACAGCACCCTCTTTAGTTAACTCAGATTCTCTACTTATAATTGTCTGTAATCCACTAATTATTTGAGTAGAAGCCATTATAGGATCAACACTTGCCCAGGGTCTAGACCCGTGTGCTTGCTTTCCCTTAACGTCAATTTGATACGATTGAGATGCAGCCATAATACCTCCTGGTTTGTAGGTTATTTTTCCGGCATCTAGACCTGCTGCAATGTGCAATCCAAAGATCGCGTCTACATCAGGGTTTTTCAATACACCTTCTTTAACCATCAATTCTGCGCCACCTTCTTCACCTTTTGGCGCTCCCTCCTCAGCAGGTTGAAATATAAATTTAACTGTCCCCTGAAGATCACTTTTCATCTGAGATAAGACCTCTGCAACACCCATTAATATCGCTACATGAGAATCATGTCCACAGGCATGCATAACCCCTGTTTCTTTACCATTATATGTTGAGGTTATATTAGATTTGAAAGGTAAATCGTTTCTTTCTGTAACAGGAAGAGCGTCAATATCTGCCCGAAGTGCAACAACTTTTCCTGGCTTTTCACCCTTAAGTATTCCAACAACTCCTGTTTTAGCAACGCCTGTTTGAACAGACATGCCTAAATCTCTAAGGTGAGTTTCTATATACTTAGCGGTTTTGAATTCTCTATTTGATAATTCAGGGTTTTGATGAATGTGCCTTCTCCATTCTATAACTTTCTCTTCTATTTCATCAGATAACATCTTTATTTTGTTATCGTTTTTTTGACCAAAAGCAATTCCTGTAATGCAAAGCATTAAACTTAAAATAATTGTTTTTTTCATTTGAATATGTATTTAATGTATAGATTGTAAAACTCCTTTTAAAAACTCATTTTCTTCAAACCAAGATAAACCAAAACGAACGATAACTAAATCTTCCTGTGGAAGAATATAAACTCGTTGCCCTTGATATCCGTCGGCAAAGAACATATTCTCGGAAACATCCTTTAATTGTTTCTCTGTGTTTAACCAAAACTGAGCTCCGTATATTCCATTTGAAGTTGGTGTAGGTGTTGTTACATAATCTACCCAATCTTTTGAAAATAATGTTTCACCATTCCAAACTCCATTATGTAAATATAACAATCCTAATTTAGCCCAATCTCTAGTTGTTGCCCATGAATATGAAGAAGCTACGTAATTGCCAGCTAAGTCACTTTCTAAAATCATAGAATTCATGCCTATTTTATCGATTAAATCAGTGTACCAAAAGTCTAAATATTCTTGATGATTTTTAAACTGCGTTCTTATAATTCCTGATAATAAATTCGAAGTTCCTGAAGAATAATTCCATGTTTCATTTGGATTCCCAACTACTTTTTTTTCTTCTTGACTTTTCGTCATATCCCGTTCTAAAAAAAGCATTTTCGTAGCGTCTGAAATTTCATCGTAATTTTCATCCCATTCTAAACCAGAATTCATTTGTAATAAATTATGAATTGTAATCTCTTTCCTTGCATCATTTTGCCAAGATTTAATGGGCGCTTTATCGTAAATATTTATTTTTTTTTGATGTTGAAGAACTCCAAAAACAGTACTCATAATACTTTTTGTCATAGACCACCCCAAAATGCGGGAATCTTTGGTAAACCCCTTGGCGTATTTTTCTGAAATAATTTTGTCTTTATGAAGAATTAAAAGCGCCCTTGTCTTTCTTTCGCCAAAAATGGAGGCTACAGTTTCATTTAATTTATCATAATCTATAGTGTCAAAAACTGAATCTTTATGAGGAGCATTACCATAAGGATAGGGTTTTATGTCATTTATTGTTTGTATCCTTTTTGGAGTCAAGTATGTACTCTTTTCGTCTTGTTGGTTTAAAGTTAAAACAGATCCCAAGCCATCTCTTATAATTGCTTTTCGTGTAAGCAAGCCAAAAACAGAGGAAATTGCTGCCTTTGTTTTTTTATTAATAGTAGTATGCGCTAAATCAACAGGTGAAAAATTATTATCTGTTGAATCTGTAAAAGATAAACTTCTACTGCCAAGAAATACAGAAGAAGCGGTATTTTTTGCCGAATAACCAGCTATAATATTCAATTTTGGATAATTGATAATTACGGTAAGTAATAGTATAACTACTATGAATAAGAAAATTCGTTTTACTATTTTCATTGTATAAAAAATTTGGATCTACACAAACATAAGAATAAAATAACAGGTTTATTAAAAGTTTTATCTTTGATGTTCTACCTTTGTGTCTCAATAGCAATAGAATGTTTCCAATAGAAAAAATTCGTGAAGATTTTCCAATACTAAAAAGAACTGTTAATGGAAAACCGTTAGTGTATTTTGACAATGCAGCCACATCTCAAACACCTAAAGTTGTGATAGATGCCATAGTGAATTATTATACCAATTATAATGCAAATATTCACAGAGGTGTTCATACCCTAAGTCAAGAGGCAACAGATTTGTATGAGCAAGCAAGAATTGTGCTTCAAAAGCATTTTAATGCCAAACATGCCTATGAAATGCTTTTTACTCCCGGAACTACGTTTGGCATTAATATGATTGCCTCAGGCTTCTCTAATCTACTTAAAACTGGAGACGAAATTATTGTATCAGCTTTAGAACACCACTCTAATATTGTTCCATGGCAAATGTTATGTGAAAAAACAGGCGCTGAGTTAAAGGTTATTCCTATGAACGAAGAAGGTTCATTAATTATGAGTGCATATGATAATTTGTTGTCTGAAAAGACAAAGCTAGTATTTTGCAATCATATTTCAAATGCATTAGGAACCATAAATCCTGTAAAAGAAATTATTGAGAAAGCTCACCATGTTGGAGCGGCTGTCTTAATTGATGGGGCTCAATCTACACCCCATATGAAAGTTGATTTTCAAAAATTAGACGTTGATTTTTATGTAACTTCTGCGCATAAAATCTGTGGTCCTACCGGGATTGGTCTATTGTACGGTAAAAAAGAATGGCTAGAAAAATTACCACCATATCAAGGGGGTGGAGAGATGATTGAGACTGTTTCTTTCGAAAAAACCACCTATGCAGGGTTACCGCATAAATTTGAAGCAGGAACTCCAAATATCTGTGGAGGTATTGCTTTTGGGGTTGCAGTAGAGTATATGAATTCCATTGGTTTTGATGCCATTAATAAATACGAGCAAGAACTCCTTAAATATGGAACCCAAGAATTATTAAAAATTAGTGGCGTTAAAATTTATGGAACCGCTAACAAAACAGCCGTTATTTCATTTAATGTCGCTAACATTCACCCATATGATATTGGTTCTATTTTAGATAAATTAGGGATTGCCGTCAGAACGGGGCATCATTGTGCTCAGCCCATTATGGAGTTTTATAAAATTCCTGGAACCGTAAGAGCCTCTTTTGCGTTTTACAATACTAAAGAAGAAATTGATGTTTTTATTAAGGGCTTACAAAAAGCAATACTAATGTTGAGCTAATTGCCTTACAAAACTCTTATTACAATTAAAAATGTTGTTTTCTTTACCTTTACGAAAACACTGACATGAAAAAAATACTTCTCATTTGTTTCTCTTTAGTAGTAAGTTGCTCGTCAATTCAGCAGGAAACTGGCTTTCAAAAAATAAACTACAAAGCAATTACTCGTGGATATTCAACAGAGATTCTTTTACAAGACAATACCCTAAAGTATTTTAAAAACGCTAAAGAAAGTCGTTCTTTAACACTTGCAAAAGAGGTTAAAGACGCTTTGAATACCTTGATTAAAAAAATTAATCTAAATACAATTAACCAACTAAAAGCTCCATCGAATAAATACCAATTTGATGGTGCTATGTATACTACTGTAGCTGTAATTTTAAATGGAAAAAAATATACTAGTACTGGTTTTGATGATGATAATCCACCAAAAGAATTAACCCCCCTTATCAATTATTTGCTAACGTTAATTAAATAAAAAAGGCGACCATATGGTCGCCTTTTTATTTAAAATCTTTTGTTTTTAATAATCAAAAGTTAATTTAAGAACAGTTCTACGACCTATTACTGGCATCGTTGGAAACGCTCTATATTTCTGATCTAAAACATTTGTTGCAGATAAATCTAATTTTAAATTTTTTGAAACATTATATCCTACATTAATATCGAATAAGTTCTTCTCTTGAACCTCACCAGAGAAAAATCCTTGGTTAGAGTTGAAAGAATCGTCATGTTGAAATGCGAGTGAACCTCTTACTTTATCTTTTGAATATTGAACACCTGCTCTGTATTTGAATTTTGGAGCATTTAAGTAAGATGAAAATGGAAGATCGTCATCATTAGATTCTCCAGGAATCCATTCATTCTGACTTAACCAAGAACTATTTAACCATAACGTTACGTTATCATTTAAAAAGTATTCCATTGACATATCAGCACCTACATGACTTCTTGTAGCTCCATCAAAACGACGGTATCCTGCAGGTATATGCATTAAGCCATCCCCTTGAGGCACAGCTGTTGTTTCTACAGTTCCAATTATTGGATATAATGGAGCTATTTGTGCATCAAAACCTGCTCCTCCTTGAGCAAAAGCTCCTCCTGCAGCTCCTGCTAAACCAGCAATAGCGTCAGATGATGAAGGAATACCAAAGGCAGGAATACCTGTTAATGGCCATCCTTGTGAAGCGTAAAATGCCTCCATATCTGCAATTACTCCTGGGCTTGAAGCAAAATCTGCTGCAACTTGAGCCCCTAAATCATTTGCAAAATCAGCTCCTACCAAGTTATATGTTGGACCGATAGCTGTAAATTGTGTAAATCCTTTTCTTTCGTAAGTATATACATCTATAGCTAAAGACAATTTATTTGCGATTAACCCTTTATATCCTATCTCAAAAGAATTTAACGTTTCTACTGCAGATCGTCCTGTAGGCGTTAATTCATTCATTGGCTCTCCATTAAATAAATTATAACCAACTAATTGTCCAGTACCTCCTGTACCTCCAGCATATGTGTTGAAAAAGTTTTGAACCACTCCTAAGAAAGGATTTCCAGCTAAACCATTATATAATGCTCCTAATGTAGGTGCAGCTACTGCCCCATAAGCATAAGCTAAAGGAAATTGTGTTGTTCCGTAAGGAAGGTCAGGTAACCCAGGAATTGATAAGTCAATTGTTGGGTTGTCTGGAAATACTTGTGGTGCATACTGCCCAGATAACCATACATCTGCTATTCCAGGTGCTATAACAGACACAGGGAAATCTATGTTCTGCTGAAGTGCAGATGGCCCAGTGTTTGCTCTGTTAAATGAAGCTCTAAACGTATGATTGTCATTTGCTTTATAAACTATAGCAACTCTTGGTGCAAACGCTCCTTCGTCAATGAAGTTAAACTTATCGTATCTTCCTGCATAAGTTATCTCTAGTTGATCACTAATCTTTGAAGTTCCTTGAAGATAAGCTCCGGTAATAATATAATCATCTCTATCCTCATTAATACCATACAATGTGTTTGCTGTCATAGATTTAGAGTTTCTATAGTCAGAACCTATGGTAAAGTTTGAGTTTAAAAATTTTGGGATGTCAAAGTTATATTGAAGCTGAGCCTCTAAAGAGTTTCTCTCAGCAACTTGTCTTAAACCTGTTTGGTATAAAAAAGTTGGGTTTTCTTCGTCACCACCATTATTATAGTTGTAATATACTTGAGCGAATAAACCTCCTGATTGAATTCTACCTTGAACCCAGTAGTCTTTTCCTTGTTGATATCCTGCTCCTTGTGAATTAAAGAATAATCCACCTCCTTGAGCAAATCCTCCTGAAATAAAAGCTGTAGTTTCATCTGTAGGTCTGAATTCTAAATGAACGTTAGCTGAATAATTACTATATTCTGTTGCTAAAGGGTTTCCATCTCCATTATCATCTAAATCTGAAAGCGATAATAATTGTTCTCCAGGTTGAGTTGGGTCAACTCTACCATTTACAATAGCTGGCTGAGAAATAGTAGTTTGTAAACCTGAAATAAAATCAGCGTCTGCCACTGGATCTAATTCAAAGTCTTTTCCTTTCATGTATCTTACGTTAACTTTAAACCCAAATTTATCGTTATCATTTTTAAAAGCATGTCTAACAGTCATACCAGTTGTACTTAACGTACCTCCTAGCATTTCTACAGTAGTACCAGGGTGGTCTATTGGACTTTTAGACATAAAATGAACTACCCCTGAAGTAACTCCAGGACCATACAAGGCCGAAGCAGCTCCTCTAACAACCTCAACTCTTTGGATGTCTATATTTGACATACCTGACTGGTAACTTTGAAAAGTTCCTGCTGAAGGTGTAACTAGGTAACGATAATCTAATATTGGAAATGTAGACGTTCCAAATACTCCCGAACCTGCACGCATTTCTATATTAATAGTATTAGCAGATTGTTGTTGCATCTGAACTCCAGCAATATTTGCTAAATTCATCACAGGGTCAACCGCAGCTGCTGAATTTAAGATATCTTTTGGCGTAATAATAGATACAGAAGCTGGTGCTTCTTGTACTTTTTGTTTTCTTCTTGAGGCAGAAAACACAATTTCTTCTAAAGATGTTGCATCTTCTTGAAGACTAACATTTACGGTTTGATTGTTTTTTGTAATTTCTACATTTACTGCCTTAAAGCCAAGCATAGAGATTTCAACTGTAAATGGAGGAGCATCAGCTACTTTGAGTGAAAATTTACCATCAAAGTCTGTTGTTGTTCCTATTGCTTTTCCAGAAACTTTAACATTAGCTCCTAAAAGTGTTTCACCTGTTTGTGCGTCTTTAACAACACCGGTAATGGTGGTTTGTGCTAGCATTGTTGCACTAGCAAGCATAACAAATGCAAAGAAAATTGTCTTTTTTATCATGATATAAATTGTTTATTAACAAAGACGAATGTACGATTTTTTTTGATTTTTGTAATATTTTTGTAATATTTTTGAGTAATTACATAGTCTAAGGCTGTTTTTTTAAGATAATCTTATTTTGTTCTAGACTTCAGTAATATTGATTAATGAGTTGTAACTTTGTGTTTTAATTATTCTTCTATTGAAAATTATTCGATCTATTGCTGCTTTTAATTCTTCAGAAAAAACAATTGTTACCATTGGTACTTTTGATGGAATTCATATTGGTCATAAAAAAATTTTAAAAAACCTTATATCTACAGCAAATAAAGAAGGTAAGAAGTCTGTACTTTTAACTTTTTTCCCTCATCCACGAATGGTGTTACAGAAAGATAAAGCTATTCTGTTGTTAAACACTTTAGATGAAAAATCTATGCTTCTAGAAAAAATGGGCTTAGATTATTTAATTATACACCCTTTTAGTAAGGAGTTTTCTAGACTTACTGCTCTCGATTTTGTAAGAGACATCTTAGTAAATAAGCTGAATACTTCTAAATTAATTATTGGTTATGATCACCATTTTGGTAAAAATAGAGAGGGTAATATTCATCAATTAAGAGAGTATAGTTCATTATATGATTTTGATATCGAAGAAATTCCTGCTCAAGATATTGACGATGTTTCTGTAAGTTCCACAAAAATAAGAACTGCCCTAAAGAAAGGGAGTTTAAAAACAGCGAATACTTACCTTGGGTATCAATATATGCTTAGCGGTATTGTTGTAAGCGGCAAACAACTAGGAGGAACGATTGGTTTTCCAACGGCCAATATAGAGGTTAAAGAATCCTATAAGTTAATACCAAGTACAGGAGTCTATATCATCAAAACACAAATTAATAGTGTTGTGTTATATGGAATAATGAATATTGGTTTTAATCCAACCGTTCTTGGAAAGCATCAAACTATTGAGGCACATTTATTTGATTTTAATGATGACCTTTATGGTAAAAAAATTACTATTGCGTTAATTCATTTTCTGAGAGAAGAGCAAAAGTTTAATTCGGTTGAAGAGCTGGTAGATCAATTAAATATTGATAAAAAAAATGCGGTTTCTTACCTGTCAAACAATCGCATGTAACACTTTGTGATATTGACTCACTTACTATATCTTTGAAATCTTATAATTAAAACAAATTATGTTACAGGTTCCGTTTATTAGAAACAATCAAGAATTAGTTTTAGAAGGCTTGGCTAAAAGAAATTTTGTTAATGCCAAAGAAATTATTGGGCGTGTTTTGGAAACAGATGAAACGAGAAGAAATATTCAAGCTTCTTTAGACAATACCTTAGCGGAATCTAACGCAATATCTAAAGAAATTGGCCTATTATTTAAAACAGGACAAGTCCAAAAAGCAGCGCTTGCTAAAGAAAAGTCCAAAAAACTAAAAGATCAATCTAAAAACTTTACAGATCAATTAAATACGTGTTCAAAAGAGCTTCAAGAATTATTATTTCAAATTCCAAATATTCCTCATGCATCTGTACCTTCAGGACAAACTGAAGAAGATAATGAAGAAATTTTTAGAGCGGGATCAATTCCTGAACTTCACAAAAAGGCTCTGCCGCATTGGGAATTAGTTAAAAAATATGACATTATAGATTTTGAACTAGGTACAAAAATTACAGGTGCTGGTTTTCCCGTTTACAAAGGAAAAGGAGCAAGGCTTCAAAGGGCTTTAATTAGCTATTTTTTGGACAAGAATACTGCTGCTGGTTATACTGAATATCAAGTGCCTCATGTCATTAATGAAGCATCAGGAATAGGTACTGGACAGCTGCCAGATAAAGAAGGTCAAATGTACCATGTAGGTGTTGATGATTTATATCTAATCCCAACAGGAGAAGTGCCTATTACGAATATGTTTCGTGGAAACTTGGTAAATGAAGGTGATTTGCCAATTATGGCTACGGGATACACCCCTTGTTTTCGTCGTGAAGCAGGAAGTTATGGTGCCCATGTTAGAGGTTTAAATCGTTTACACCAATTTGATAAAGTTGAAATTGTTAGAGTAGAGCACCCTGATAATTCTTATAAAGCGTTAGATGGTATGGTAACACATATTAAAGAAATTTTAAAAGAATTAAACCTACCCTATCGTATACTGCGATTATGTGGAGGGGATACCGGATTTACGGCTGCTTTAACCTTTGATTTTGAGGTGTTTTCTACTGCGCAAGATAGATGGTTAGAAATCAGTTCTGCTTCAAATTTTGAAACATTTCAAGCAAATAGATTAAAACTACGTTTTAAAAGTAGCGATGGTAAAAATCAACTTGCACACACATTAAATGGCAGCTCTCTAGCCTTGCCTAGAGTTTTAGCGGCAATTTTAGAAAATTGCCAAACAGAGAAAGGTATTCAAATACCTGAAGTTTTAGTCCCTTATACAGGTTTTTCAACTATTAATTAGCAATGACGGCATTAAGTAGCCTTCTGTACTTTTTCATTTCTAAAAGTGCATTGAAATAATTACTTATTTGACCTGTTCTCATAAAGTCTATTGAGTTTTGTTTCGCGGTTTCGTGTTTTTTAGTTAGTTCATTCATTCTTGTTCTTATTTTGGGGTTATATCGTTGTTTTTTCTATCTCATCTTAAAATTTATTACATAAATTTAGGCACTAGATTAACATATGTTAACTATAATTTCAAGAAGTATGCCAAAATTTTAGAATAGCTTTCTAAAATAGAAAAGTTTAATAAAATTTAACATTTGAGATGATTATCTTTGATAGAGATGAAAAACCTTTTTCTCACAATAATACTGTTTTTGACATATTGTGCTCATGGCCAAAATAATTCCTCTTTGGCCGAAAGTTATTTCCGAGAGGGAGCGTATGAAAAAGCTTCTCAGCTATTTGAAACTCTAGAAAAAAACAATCCTTTTAATACTAGGTATCTGAAGCGCTTAATTACTTGTTATCAAGAAACGAATAACTATAACAAAGCGGCAGAGCATCTTCAAAAAAAGTTACTTGATAATCCTTCCCAACAGTATTTAAGGATAGAAATTGGCTATAATCTTGAGCGTCAAAAAAAACCTATCCTAGCAAAAAAAGAGTATGATTTTGCTATTAAAGCTATAGACTTAAACCCTAGTTTAGGTGGAATTATGGGAAGAATGTTCCAGCAAAACAATCTACTTGATTATGCTGTTGCTGCATATTCTAAAACAATGAAACTTGATAAAAACGCGAGTTATGAATTTCAGATAGCTCAAATTTATGGGGAAAAAGGAGCGTTTGAAAAAATGTTTGAATTTTATATAGCACTTATAGATAAAAATGAAAGTTATCTGAATGGTGTTCAACGATACGTTAGTAAGTATATAAGTAACGATGCCTTAAGTAATAATAATATTGCCTTTAAAAAAGCGTTATTAAAAAAGTCTATAAGTAACCCTAAAAATGCCTGGAACGAATTATTGAGCTGGCTTTTCACCAAGCAAAAAGAATACAAAAAAGCTTTTATTCAAGAAAAAGCACTTTTTAACAGAGATCCTAATTATATCGAAACTATGTTTAGATTGGGGAAAATTGCTTTTGAAAATAACAATACTAAGATTTCAAAAGAGTGTTTTGAATTTATTCTTGAAAAAACTAACTTTATTGAAGAGAAATTAACTGCAGAATTATTTCTTTTAAAAATAATGACAAAAAATGCAGAAAAAGAGTACAGTTTCTTTTTTGAAAAGGTACTTCAAAAATATGGTGTAAACAGAAATACTCTAGAAATTCAATTAGAATTCGCAAACTATTTAACTTTCAAAAAAAACAATCCTGTTGAGGCTATAAAAGTACTAGAGAAGGCCATAACCCTTTCTTCTTCAAAGTTTAAAACTGCTAAAATTAAATTAAAACTAGGAGAAGTACTAGTGTTTACTGGAAGGTTTAATAAAGCACTTCTCTATTTTTCTCAGGTACAAATACAATTAAAAAACCACCCACTAGCTCAAGAAGCACGATTTAAAGTAGCACAAACATCCTATTTTAAGGGTGACTTTAAATGGGCAAAATCTCAGTTAAAAATTCTTAAAGGATCCACAACACAGCTTATTGCTAATGACGCTGTTGATTTATTTTTAATTATTTCAGATAATGAGCCTAAAGATTCTATTCCTTCTGGGTTAATCGATTTTGCGAAAGCTGACTTATTAGCCTATCAAAATAAAAATATTGAAGCTATATTAACATACAACAAAATCTTAGAAAAGTATCAGGGACAAACTATTGAAGATGAAGCTATGTTTAATCAAGCTTCCGTTTATCTCAAAGAAAAACAATACACTAAGGCTATTGGAAATCTTTTAAAAATTATTTCTATTAATGTTGATGGAATATTAGTAGACGATTCCTATTATCTTTTGGCCGAAATCTATAAAAATAATATAAAAGACTATCAAAAAGCATCAGAATACTATCAAAAAATTATCTTTGAAAAACCTTCTAGTATTTACTTAGTTAATGCCAGAAAAAAATACCGAGAACTAAGAGGAGATGTGATTAATTAAATCAACTTCTTAATTTTTACCATTTTAAAAGCCTATGTACATATATAATGTCACAGTAAATATAGACGAAAGCGTTCATAAAGAGTGGCTTTCTTGGATTCAAAATCACATACAAGACGTATTAGCTACTGGAAGTTTTATTGCCGCAAAATTAACACAAGTTCTGGTAGAAGAAGAAATGGGTGGGCTTACTTACTCTATCCAATATACAGCAAATACTAAAGAGAATTTAAATGATTACTATACTCTTTATGCCCCAAAATTAAGAGGTGAAAGCATGAAAAGATTTGCAGATAAAATGATCTCGTTTAGAACAGAATTAAGGGTTGTCAAAGAATTTTATCCAACGAGCTCACATAATTAATTATGAAATTTAAAACACCATCTTCAAGGCGTTTCGTTATTTATACGGGAGTCATACTTCTTGTCTCTGGAGGATTTACGGGGTATTTATACTTTGGTATAGAGCCACAAGAATCATTTGGAGGCTTCCTTTGTGGAACAGGGCTTAGTCTATTGTTGTTTTCTGCTATTTATAAAAAAAAGAAATGACTGTAAGAGCAAAAAAACATTTAGGCCAGCACTTTTTAAATGATGAAGACACTGCAAAAAATATTGCAAATTCTTTGTCAGGGGTTGGATATGACACTGTTCTAGAAATTGGTCCAGGAATGGGTGTTTTAACAAAGTATTTATTAGATAGTGAGGCACAAATTAATGTTATAGAAATTGACAGGGATTCGGTTGCATACTTAAATAATGATTTTAAAAATGAGCATGTAAACCTAGACACGTCAAATACTAAATTTAAAATCATTGAAGGAGACTTTTTAAAACAAGATATCCCAACTTTTTTTAATAAAAAGCAAGTTGCTGTTATCGGGAATTACCCCTATAATATTTCTTCTCAAATTATATTTAAAGCCATTGAAAATCGAGAATACATTCCCGAACTATCTGGCATGTTTCAAAAAGAAGTTGCTAAAAGAATTGCAGAAAAGGAGGGAAGTAAGGTGTATGGAATAATATCTGTACTAACACAAGCTTTTTACGATGTAGAGTATTTGTTTACTGTTCCGCCATCCGTTTTTAATCCTCCGCCAAAAGTAGATTCTGGTGTTATACGGCTTATTAGAAAAAAAGATTTTTCTCTACCTGTAGATGAGAAGTTGTTTTTTAGAGTCGTAAAAACAGCTTTTAATCAACGAAGAAAAATGCTGAGAAGTAGTTTAAAGTCTTTCAAACTTTCGGATACCTTAAAAGAAGATACTATATTTGCGATGCGACCTGAACAATTGTCTGTAAACGAGTTTATTAAACTCACGCATAAAATAACAACTGATGTCATTTGAAATCACAAACGAACTTTTAGCAAACATTACTTCTTATATAGAAGCCTCTAATGACAAGCCAATTATTGCTTTGTTTGAGGAGATGCACTACGCTGATGTTGCCGAAATTTTAGATGAACTTACTTTTGATGATGTTATCTACATTATAAAACTTATTGATAGCGAAAAAACTTCTGCTGTTCTTATGGAACTTGATGAGGATATTCGTGAAAAGATTCTTCAAAAGCTCTCTGCCAAAGAAATCGCCGAAGAAGTTGAAGAGCTTGATTCTGATGATGCAGCGGATATTATTGGAGAACTATCAGAGGAAAGACAAGAGGCGGTAATGTCTCAAATTGAAGATGAAGAACATGTAAAAGAAATTGAGGAACTACTTACCTATGACGAAGATTCTGCCGGTGGGTTAATGGCAAAAGAGTTGGTAAAGGTTAATGAAAACTGGAACGTTCTTAAATGTGTCAGAGAGATGCGATTACAGGCGGAAGAGGTAACAAGAGTTCATTCTATATATGTTGTAGATGATAATGAGAAGTTAAAAGGGCGATTATCTTTAAAAGACTTACTAATAACCTCAACAAAAACAGCTATTTCAGAGGTTTATATCCCTAAAGTTGATTTTGTAAATGTTCATGACAACCTAGATGAAGTCTCTAATAAAATGCGAAAATATGATTTAGAGGCAATTCCTGTTGTAGATAACAATGGTGTTTTATTGGGAAGAATTACAATTGATGATATCGTAGACATTATTAAAGAAGAGGCAGACAAAGATTATCAATTAGCTGCAGGTTTAACGCAAGATGTTGAAGCCGACGATAGTATTTTACAGCTAACCAAAGCGCGATTGCCTTGGTTGTTTTTAGGGCTTTTAGGAGGGGTAGGTGCCTTTTTAATTATGCAAATGTTTGAAAATACTTTTGAAGAAAATGCAGTTTTATTCTTTTTTACACCTTTAATTGCTGCAATGGCTGGAAATGTGGGTGTGCAATCATCGGCAATTATTGTTCAAGGATTAGCAAATGACGATGTTAAAGGAAGTATTAATAGCCGATTAATAAAAGAAATGTTATTGGCGGCTCTTAACGGAATTGTGCTAGCCATATTTTTATTTGGTTTTGTTTGGTTGTGTGAAGGTAAAGTGAATACTGCTTTAGCCATTTCAGTCTCTCTTGTAGCGGTTATTATTGTTGCTGGATTAATAGGAACTTTTGTGCCATTATTTCTAGACAAAAGAGGAATAGATCCCGCAATTGCTACAGGTCCATTTATTACAACAAGTAATGATATTTTTGGAATTTTAATTTATTTTATGATTGCTAAGAGTATTCTAGGAATATAAAAATTACTGTAACTTTTGGAATAAATCCCAAAGAACCACTCCACAACTCACAGAAATATTTAAAGAATGTTTAGTTCCTTTCTGAGGAATTTCAACACAATAATCTGCAGCAGAAACAACTTCCTGTTGCACTCCTTTTACCTCGTTTCCAAACACAACGGCAATTTTGTTATTGGGGCGTGGAGTAAACTCGTCTAACATTACACTATTTTCTACTTGTTCTATCGCGGCTACTTCAATTCCTTTAGCTCTTAATTCTTTTACAAGAGTTAATGTATCCTCTTTATGCTCCCAATCAACAGATTCAGTTGCTCCTAGAGCTGTTTTATGAATATCTCTATGCGGAGGTTTCGCAGTTATTCCACATAGATAAATTTTCTCAACCAAGAATGCATCGCTTGTTCTAAAAACAGAACCAATATTATTTAAACTTCTAATATTATCAAGGACTACAATAATGGGTGTTTTAGTCGTCTTTTTAAACGTAGAAACGGAGATTCGTCCTAGTTCGTTATTTCTTAGTTTTCTCATAAAAAGTTCTATCTTTAAACACTTATTGCAAACAACAGTAAAACTAACTGAAAAATTCTAAAATTTGGCAAAATCTACCACCAAAAAGGTAACGCCTTTAATGAAACAATACAATGCGATCAAAGGAAAGTATCCAGATGCAATGTTACTTTTTCGTGTTGGTGACTTTTATGAAACTTTTGGTGACGATGCTGTAAAAGCAGCTGGTGTTTTAGGAATTATTCTCACCAAAAGAGGTGCTGGTAGTGAAACTGAAACAGCTTTAGCGGGATTTCCACATCATTCTTTGAACACCTATTTACCAAAATTAGTAAAAGCTGGAATGCGTGTAGCTATATGTGATCAATTGGAGAATCCAAAAATGACAAAAACCATTGTAAAACGTGGTGTTACAGAATTAATAACTCCGGGGGTTTCATTAAATGATGAAGTACTACAATCAAAATCTAATAATTTTTTAGCAGCTGTTCATTTTGGAAAACGACTACTAGGCGTTTCTTTCTTAGATGTTTCTACAGGAGAATATTTGTTAGCTCAGGGAAACGAGGAGTATATCGATAAGCTACTTCAGAATTTTAGTCCATCTGAAGTATTGGTTCAAAAACAATACAAACAAAAGTTTAAAGAGCTCTTTGAAGATCGTTTTTATACATTTTACCTAGAGGATTGGGTGTTTCAAAAAGAGTATGGATTCGAAACTTTGAATACTCATTTTGATGTCAACTCTTTAAAAGGATTTGGCGTTCAAGAATTGCCCGAAGGAATTATAGCCGCTGGGGCGGTTTTATATTATTTGTCAGAAACACAACACAACAAGTTAAAACACATTCAAAATATTAGTAGAATTGCTGAAGATAATTATGTTTGGATGGACCGTTTTACGATTCGAAATTTAGAACTGTATCATCCAAATTCTTTAAACGCTGTTACTTTACTCAATGTTATCGACAAAACAATATCTCCTATGGGAGGGAGATTGTTAAAACGTTGGTTAGCGCTACCTTTAAAGGATGTAGACAAAATTCATTACAGACATGAGTTGGTAAAATATTGCATAGAAAATGACGATTTCCTTGAGACAATTCAATATCAATTACAACAAATCAGTGACATAGAGCGCTTAATTTCAAAAGTGGCAACGGGTAAAGTTTCCCCGCGAGAAACGGTTTTATTAAAAGATTCTTTAAACGCTGTTTTACCAATAAAGGAAAAAGCTTTAGCAAGTAAAAATAAATCCATTATAAACCTTGGTAATCAATTTTTAGATTGTTCTAACATAATTTCAAAAATAGATGCCGTTTTATTTGACAATGCCCCGGTAAATATAAATAAAGGAGGGGCTATTGCTAATGGGGTCTCTCAAGAATTAGACGATTTACGAGCAATTTCTAGTTCGGGAAAGGAGTATCTAGATCGTATGCTTGCTAGAGAAAGTGAGAGGACAGCAATTCCAAGTTTAAAAATTGCTTTTAATAATGTTTTTGGGTATTATATTGAGGTTAGAAATACACATAAGGATAAAGTTCCTGACGAATGGGTTCGAAAACAAACCCTAGTTAATGCAGAAAGGTATATTACTGAAGAGCTTAAAGAATATGAAACAAAAATTCTAGGCGCAGAAGAAAAAATAAAAGAATTAGAGCAACAGCTTTTTACAGATTTAGTACAATATATTATACAATTTGTTCAGCCCATTCAACACAATGCAAAAACAATTGCTAAAATAGATTGTTTGTTGTCTTTTGCGGTTTTAGCTGTTTCAAATAATTATGTTTGTCCAGTAGTTGATGAAAGTACCGATATAGAAATTAAAAATGGTCGTCATCCTGTCATAGAAAAACAACTCCCAATTGGTGAAGAATATATTGCAAACGATCTTGTATTAAGCAGGAATCAGCAACAAATTATTATGATTACTGGACCAAATATGTCTGGTAAATCTGCTATTCTTAGACAAACAGCATTAATTGTTCTATTAGCTCAAATGGGTAGTTATGTTCCTGCTCAAAACGCAAAAATTGGCGTAGTTGATAAAATCTTTACAAGAGTAGGCGCAAGTGATAATATTTCTATGGGAGAATCTACTTTTATGGTAGAAATGAATGAAACCGCCTCTATTCTTAATAATATTTCTGAAAGAAGTTTAGTTTTATTAGATGAAATTGGGCGTGGAACTTCAACCTATGATGGAATTTCAATAGCTTGGGCTATTGCAGAATATTTACACGAACACCCTTCTAAGGCAAAAACACTTTTTGCAACACATTATCATGAGTTGAATGAAATGACAACTACTTTTAAGCGCATTAAAAACTATAATGTTTCTGTTAAAGAATTGAAAGACACTATTATTTTCTTAAGAAAACTTGTTGCTGGCGGAAGCAATCACAGTTTTGGAATTCATGTTGCTAAATTGGCTGGAATGCCAAATCAAGTAATTCACAGAGCTTCTAAAATACTTAAGCAATTAGAAAAAAAACAAACAAGTGAAGAGGTAAAAGACACCTTAAGAAATGTTCAAGATGATAATATGCAACTAAGTTTCTTTCAATTAGACGATCCTTTACTTGAAGACTTACGTGAAGAAATATTGACAACCAATTTAGATGCCCTAACCCCTATTGAAGCACTCATGAAATTGAACGAAATAAAGCGCATGTTAACAAAAAAATAAATGCAATAACTGTTCTATAATTATTCTGTTCTTTTATATTCAATCTTTATTATATTTGTGGTCTTATGTTAGGAAGTTTTCTATTTATTGGTGGTCCAGAAATTTTTATTATCATTCTTATTGTGGTTATGGTATTTGGTGCCGATAAAATTCCTGAAATAGCAAAAGGTCTAGGTAAAGGTATGCGTCAAGTAAAAGATGCCACAAATGATATTAAAAAGGAAATAAACGAAAGTGCAAAAGACCAAGGAATAGATACCGACTTAGCTAAGGGAATCAAAAAAGAAATTAGTAACGCAAAAGAAAGTCTTGACGAAATGACTGGTCCGATTAAACGAAATTTTAAATAGTTTTTTTTAATTTTTTAAAATAAAGTTCGTTAAAAACTCACTTACCTTTCTAATGGATTGCTTTTTTTAACACACCCTGCTAATGGTAAGCCCGTCTCTTATCGGCAATAAAACGGTTTCAACTCTGCTATCAGTATTTAACAATCTATTATATTCTAAAAGGGCTTTAGTATCTTGATCTTTTGGATCTAATTTCTCTACAACTTTTCCGCTCCATAAAACATTATCAGATAAAATAACCCCTCCTTTATTCATTTTATCAATAATTAAATGAAAATAATTACTGTAATTAGATTTATCAGCATCAATAAAAACTAAATCAAAATTTTTATTTAAAGTTGGAATAATTTCTAATGCAGAGCCTACGTGTTGAGAAATTTTACTTCGATATCCAGATTTTTCAAAATACTTGTTTTGTAGATCCACTAACTCTTCATTTTTATCAATAGTGTCTATGTTTCCAGCATCGGTTAAGCCTTCTGCAATACAAATTGCTGAATATCCGGTATAGGTGCCAATTTCTAGAATGTTTTTTGGTTGTACTAGCTTAGAAATCATTGAAAGAACACGGCCTTGAAAGGCACCACTTAACATTCTTGGATTGATTATTTTTTGCCAAGTCTCTTTAGTTAACTCTTGCAATATTAACGGCTCTATTTGAGAATGATTAACTGAATAATCATCTATTTTTTCCGGTAAAAAATTCATGTTTTAAGCGTTTTTTCTAAAAATCAAATATACATTATTTTTATACCTCTCTATTAATTATAGCCCTTAACGGTTAATTGAACAGCTAGTAACGGCCCTCATTTTATAAAATTAAATATATGATCTTTTATGCCTAAATTAAACTAGATTTATATCTGATGATATTTAGTACTTTTACAAAACCTAATTAATACCATTATGTCTGTAGCTAAAAAACAATATAAGAGAATAACTACCAAATCTCTGGTAGAGATGAAAGCAAACGGAGAAAAAATTTCTATGTTAACAGCATATGATTATACCATGGCAAAAATTGTTGATGGTGCTGGAATAGATGTAATTCTAGTTGGAGACTCAGCTTCAAATGTAATGGCTGGTCACGAAACAACCTTACCTATTACTTTGAATGAAATGATTTATCATGCTAGCTCGGTAGTAAGAGCGGTTGAGCGTTCTTTAGTGGTTGTAGATTTGCCTTTTGGTAGCTATCAATCTGACCCTAAAGAAGCCCTTCGTTCTGCAATTAGAATCATGAAAGAAAGTGGAGGGCACTCAATAAAAGTTGAAGGAGGAAAAGAAATTAAAGAATCTATTAAACGGATTCTTAATGCAGGTATTCCTGTTATGGGTCATTTAGGATTAACACCTCAATCTATCTATAAGTTTGGAACATATACCGTTAGGGCTAAAGAAGAAGAAGAGGCGGAAAAATTACTAGAAGATGCCTTAATGCTCGAAAGATTAGGCTGTTTTGCTTTAGTTTTAGAAAAAGTTCCTGCTACTTTAGCTGAAAGAGTCGCGAAATCAATTACTATTCCTGTCATTGGAATTGGCGCCGGAGGTGGTGTTGATGGACAGGTATTAGTAACCCATGATATGCTAGGAATGACTCATGAATTTCACCCTAGATTTTTAAGAAGATACCTAGATTTATACTCAGAAATGACTACTGCTTTTGAAAGCTATATTACTGATGTAAAAAGTAAAGATTTCCCTAGCGAAAAAGAACAATATTAGGATTGTGAAAATTCTTCATTTAGACACAAATCACCCTACTTTACTAGAACAGCTTAATGCAGCTGGTTTTGAAAATCATGAAGATTATACTTCTTCTAAAATTGAAATTGAAAAGATAATTCACAATTATGACGGCATTATAATTAGAAGTAGATTTTCTATTGATAAACACTTTTTGCAACAAGCAAACAAACTTAAGTTTATTGGCAGGGTTGGGGCAGGCCTTGAAAATATAGATTGCAGAATTGCCAAATCTAAAAATATTGAACTTATCGCTGCTCCTGAAGGAAACAGAAATGCTGTGGGAGAACACACATTAGGGATGCTACTCTCACTTTTTAATAAGCTTAACAAAACAGATAAAGAGGTTAAAAAGGGGGTCTGGCTTAGAGAGGAAAACAGGGGGGTAGAATTGGATGGGAAAACAATCGGGATAATTGGCTATGGAAATATGGGGAAGTCTTTTGCTAAAAAACTTCGTGGTTTTGATGTTGAGGTTTTATGTTACGATATTAAACCTTCTGTTGGTGATGAAAACTGCAAACAAGTTTCTTTAGGGGAGCTGAAAGAAAAGGCAGACGTTTTAAGCCTTCATGCTCCACAAACAGCACGTACAGAAAAAATGATAAATACTTCTTTTATCAATAGTTTTACAAAGAATTTTTGGTTAATCAATACAGCTCGAGGGAGATCTGTGGTAACAAAAGATTTGGTTTTGGGATTAAAATCTGGGAAAATACTGGGTGCAGGATTGGATGTCTTAGAATATGAGAAATCCTCATTCGAAAATCTATTTTCAAAAAACCTAATGCCGGATGCGTTTAAATATTTGATTACAGCTGAAAACGTTTTGCTATCGCCTCATGTAGGGGGATGGACCCAGGAAAGTAAGGAAAAGTTAGCGCAAACAATTGTTGCTAAAATTAAAATAAAATTTTCTGCAAATAAAATTTAAAATACTTATTTTCAGGGTTTTATGTTTATTACTCAAAAGAAACTATCAAAAGAATATCCAAATTATAAACAATTCATAGTTACAATAAAAGACATTAAATTAGCCAACAGAAACCTAACGAAACATAGCAAATGAAAATTCTATCAAACCATCCAACAGAAATATTAATCTTACTTTTTTTAATTGTTACTTTTATGCAATCTGGAATTGATAAAATAACAGACTGGAAAGGAAATCTTGGGTTTATAAAATCTCATTTTAAGGATTCTCCTTTAAGGAATAATGTGCCTTTTTTACTCGGTGTTATTTTAACCATTGAAATAGTTGCGGGAATTTTTATGATGATTGGTACTTATCAGATTTACACTTCTGGGCTCAAAGAAATTGCGTTAATAGGCGTAGAGCTTTCTGCTATTGCTTTAATTTTCTTACTTGTTGGTCAGCGCTTGGCAAAAGATTATGCAGGAGCGATGACCCTGGCAGTTTATTTTATCATTACTCTTTTTGGGGTTTTTCTATTGCATAGTTAAAACTGATACAAGAAAGAAAAGGCATAAGAAAACCTGATTGTAAAACGACTCAAAACCTCTGTTTTAAGAGGTTTTGTTTTTTTTAAACACCTTAGCCATAAACAAAATAAAAAGATTGCTTAAGACACCCTATTGACGCTATTTTTGCTTTTTTATAACATAAATCAAAGAGGAATACTCAGAAGAGGACCTTGCTTTCCAATTTGAAACGAAACCCCTGTAAAAAGCACTCATATAGTTGATCTTTCCTTTTTTATATTTTTCGCTTAAAAGAGAAACATAATAAGAATCAAATTTCATAGGAATCGTTTTTTCGACCAGCATCTGCTCCTTTAAAAAAAGACGATGAATTGATTGCTGAGAAAAATGCCACAAATGTCTAGGAACGTCATATGCTGCCCAGAATTCTTTATAATACTTTGCGTCCTCACTCTTAAAATTTGGTACTGCTATAATCAGTCTTCCGAAATCAGAAAGCATAGTGTTTAGAGTTGAAATATACTCTGATAAGTTTTCTATATGTTCTAGTACATGCCAAAGCGTTATTATTTCAAATTTTTGGTTTGAAAATTTTGATATATCTTCCTCAAGTATAATTCCTTTTTTTGCGGCAATATTTCTAGCATCATTATTTGGCTCTGTTCCAAAAACATTCCAAGAGTTATTTTCACAAACTTTTAAAAACTCTCCTGTCCCGGCACCAACGTCTAAAATGCTCTTTTCTGGCCTAGATAAGCTATTTTGTTGGCGTGAAGTTTTATTAATTAATCGTAATTTACGTTTAAGAGTAATGCTTTTTACAGCTTGGTATGCTTTGTCAAAAAAAGTTTTTTTAGAATCCGTATGAGAGATATAATCCTCACTCTTATAATAATTAAATAGGTTTTTAGGAACCGGAGTTGTTACCAACATTTTATACTCTTCGTTAAACATAACGCTATATTCTTCACCTGAAACAGTATAATCTTTACAATTCAAATACGGTTTTAAATTTTTAAAGAAGTCTGTTTGTTGTGACATATAAATTATAGTGTTCCACGGGGAACATTTGATTTTTTTAAAAACTACCGCCCCATATAAACCAATAGAACAGAAATGTCACTTGGCGAAACACCGCTTATTCTACTAGCTTGTGAAATTGTTGTTGGTTGAATCTTACTTAGCTTTTCTTTCGCTTCATGAGATAAGGAGTTGACTTTGCTATAATTAAAGGATTGAGGTATAATGACGTTTTCAAGCTTATTTAACTTGTCTGCATTAGATCGTTCTTTGTCAATATATCCAGAGTATTTTAAATGAATTTCTACTTGTTCTAGAATTGTTTTATCTATACCTTCTTCCTGAAAAAAAGTTTGAAGAGCGTCTAGCTCTTGGAAATCTGTTAATGAAAGTTGTGGGCGTGAAGCAATCTTATAAAGTTTCACGGATTGGTTAATTAAAGATAACTTATTACGGGTTAAAATAGGGTTAATTTGGTGTTGAGTAACACTAGTTTGTTGTAGAAACTTGATTAATTTTTCTGTTTTTTGGATTTTTAAATTTACTTTTTCTAACCGATCCTTAGAAGCTAACCCAATTTTGAAACCAAGGGGGGTTAATCTTATATCTGCATTATCTTGTCTTAAAAGAGTACGATATTCTGCTCTTGATGTAAACATCCTGTAAGGCTCCTCTGTTCCTTTAGTTATTAAATCATCAATTAGAACTCCAATATAAGCTTCATTTCTTTTTAGTATAAAAGGGGCTTTACCTTGAACCTTATGAGCAGCGTTGACGCCAGCCATTAACCCCTGTGCAGCAGCTTCTTCATAGCCAGTTGTACCATTAATTTGACCGGCAAAGAAGAGATTATCAACAAGTTTGGTTTCTAATGAATGTTTTAACTGTGTTGGAGGGAAATAATCATATTCAATTGCATATCCATATCTAAAAAACTTCACATTTTCAAATCCTGGAATAAATCGAATTGCCTTATCTTGAATGTCTTCAGGCATGGAGGTTGAAAAGCCATTAACATAAATTTCAACTGTTGTCCAGCCTTCAGGTTCTACAAAAACTTGATGCCTGTCTTTTGTGGCGAATCTATCAATTTTGTCCTCTATAGAGGGGCAATATCTAGGGCCTGTGGATTGTATTCGGCCATTAAACATAGGAGACCTATCAAAAGCGCCCCTTAGCACATCATGTACTTTTGGATTTGTGTGGGTTAGATAACAAGGTCGCTGTTTAACTAAGGGTTGAGTGTCTAAATAAGAGAATGTTTCAGTGTGTTCGTCTCCTGGCTGCTCTTCCATTTTTGAATAATCTAAAGACCGACCATCTACCCTTGGCGGAGTGCCAGTTTTCATTCTTCCTGATTCAAAACCTTTTTTTACAAGGTCTTCTGTTATACCTGTTGAAGAGCCTTCTCCAGCTCTTCCACCGCCAAAAGTTTTTTCACCAATATGAATAAGGCCGTTTAAAAAAGTGCCTGCAGTAACAATAACTGACTTGGCTTTAATATGAAGACCAAGAACTGTTTTGACTCCAACAATTTTGGACCCCTCAAAAAGCAAGCCGTTAACTGAATCTTGATAAAAGTCAAGGTTGCTTGTATTTTCTAACATGGTTCTCCAGGTTTCCGCAAACATCATTCTATCAGATTGAGCTCGTGGACTCCACATAGCAGGACCTTTTGATTTATTAAGCATTTTAAACTGAATAGCGGTTTTATCAGTAACAATTCCACTATATCCTCCTAACGCATCTATTTCACGAATAATTTGCCCTTTTGCAATTCCACCCATAGCTGGATTACAACTCATTTGAGCAATATTTTGAAGATTCATTGTAATAAGCAACGTTGATGCGCCCATATTAGCGCTTGCGGCGGCAGCTTCACTACCTGCATGACCTCCACCAATTACTATTACATCGTATGTTGTGTTAAATAAACTCATTGTGGTTCCACGTGAAACGTTTAGTTAAAATACTCATAATTAGACCATTAACTCTTTTAAACAAGCATTTTCTTTAAGCCTCATTATCTTTTTTTCCTCAATTGTCTTGTCTTTATAACCTAAATAATGCAAAACACCATGAATCATAACCCTGTTGAGTTCATTTTCAAACGAAGCATGAAATAGTTGGGCGTTTTCTATAACTCGTTCAGTTGATATGTATATCTCTCCATTAACTTGTTTACCAAGACAATAATCAAAACTTATAATATCAGTTAAAGAATCATGCTTTAGAAACTCTTTGTTGATCTGGTTAAGAAACAAATCGTCACAAAAAACATAATTAATCTCTCCAAGCACAAACCCTTCTGAAACAACTATTTGTTCAATCCATGACCCGGTTTTGAGCTCGTCTTTAAGGTTAAAAGGTGTTTCGTAATTAAATGTGATCAAGCTTTACTTTTTTTTAAAAAATACTTTTGTACTTTCTTTTCAAAATCCTTGTGCAAAGGTAATGATTGTCTATTTAATATCTCAATTTGATTGTAAAACCGTTTTTTGAATTGTAGTTCTTTTAATTGTTTCCTTTTGGAAGGTAAGTCGCCTGTATTAGATTTTCTTTTAGTATCTTTTCCTTGCTTGAAAAAAGCGGTGTCTAGCTTTAATAATTGATATTCTAATTGCTGCATCCTTTGAATAGTTTCTAAATTAAACCCTTTTTCAAGAATATCACGCTCCAACTGCTCCATGGTTTTTAAAACTTTGTTAATTTTAGTATCACCTGAACCCGTCCGATTTAATACTTCTTCAAGTTGTTTTTTTAACTGGCTTTGTTGTTGGTAAATTTTATACAATTCTCCACTAGATTGCTCTTCAGCTTCTCCGCCACCTTTCTTGCCCCCACTTCCTTTTTTATTATTTTGAGATGCATTCTTTCTTTTTAACCCTTCTTTTAATTGTTCCGAAAGCCCTTTCTGCTTTTCAATTAATGTAGGTAAACTAAATGAGCTTCCTTTTCCTTTTTTACCCGAGGAGCCCATGTTGTTTTGCATGTCGTTTAAGAGACTGCTTAATAAATCTGCTAAATTATTAGCCGATGTCATTACGTACTGTTGGTTAGAGCCTGCAAGGTCAAATTTATTTTCTGATAAATTCCCTAATGATTCATCTAGGTTAAAATGAGCGTTCGATAACTCTGTTTGGATTTTTGCTGTTAATTGAGGAACTCTCATAGACAACACAAACAAACTGTCGTCAATGTGTTCAAAATAAGTTTTTAATTCGTTTTGGTTTTTAAGTTCATTTCCAAAATCAGGATGAGCAACAGAGATCTCATTAAACTTAACAAGTAAGTCTTCTTGTTTAAATGAAAAGGTAATAAGGTTTTCTAATATCTTTCTTAAATCATCTATATTTTCATCTATAGAGTTTTGTTGAAAATCCGCTATTGTCTTTTGCATAAGCAGACTCATCTGTTGCATTTGTTTTGATGCTTTCTTTTGAAGCTTCTTTGCATCTTGTTTTTGATTATTACTTAACTTTTCCTTAGCTTTCATCAAAGACGCTTTTACCTCCTCTATTTCCTTAGACATTGTGGGTAATTCTAGGGGGCTTTTTAACTGTTTATTATCATTCGTTAAGTTTTTTAGTTCTTTAGAGATATTATCAAATTTTTCGGCAATTTTTTGCTGTTCATTTAACACCTTAGCATCTTTATTGTTAATGGTGTCTTGCCTTTTAGATAATGTTTTTAATTTATTTGCTATTTGAAGTGTTTTTTCTTCAACATAAAAACGCTTGGTTAATTCTAATATTCTCTCTAAACTTCTTTCTTGCTGTTTGTTTTTTTCGGCTAGCGCTTTCGTTTTTTTAATCAATGCTTCTTTATCAAGTTTTTCTGCTATTTTTTGAAGTTCATCCAATAATTTTTTTTCTTTATTTAGTGCTAAAAGCTCTTCTATTCGTTTTTGAAGCTGTTGCTTTTTATTCTTAAACGCTTGCTTATCTCCTTTGTTCTGCTCTAAAGACTGCTGTAGTTTTTCTGTTTGTCTTTCCATCATTTGTTGATGTTGCTTCTGCATACGAATAAACTCGTCAACTTTTTTCTTATCACTCCAATTAAACGCTTTTTTCTTTTTAATTTCTTCTTGAATTTTTAAAAACGTTTGACTTTGTTGGGTTTGATTTTGGATGGTAGTTTCTAAATTATTAATTGTTTCTTTTTGCCCGTCTAATTGGTCTTGAGCATACTCTTCTTTTGTTTTTTGCCGATAACTATAGGTATTGCTTTTTGTTGTTTTATTTCCATTAATAGCGTCATTATCTGTGACTTGAAAAAAGAGCTCGTAATCAACTCCTTTTTTAAAATTAGTTTCTTCCGAGAATCGATAATAAAAGGTTTGAGTGGTTGCATTAGTAACCCCCAATGAAATACTGCTTTTTTGAGCGGGGAAATCCTGCGGATAATAAATAATTTCTAATAATTTAATTCCATAATCATCAGAAATCTGACCTGCAAACTGAGCGTTTTCATCACTCACGCTATCAATATTGGATTGGGTAATTATGGACGGATACTCGTCTTTAACAACCTTTAAACGATACAAAATCTTTTCAAAATCCTGCAATTCCTTATTTGAAGCACTTATTTGATAATCGAAATTATTAACCGCCACCTTTTTATACTTGAATTTGTTTTTTGAGATTCTTGTAAAATAATCTCGTTGTTTATTTTCTGTAAAAGCAACACTATCTGATTCATATGTATTAACATTCCATTTTATTTTTGTACCGACAGGGACAATAAGATTTCCTGTGTTTATAATCTTTTCGTCCTTTTTTTTCGTGTAGGTCGGATAATCTAGATCAATATCTAAGTTTTGAATTAAGGGTGTTTTTATAAGATTTAAAGCATATGTTTTTGAAAAAATATTTTCTGAATAACACTGAAAGAAAAGAGGTGTTGTTACGTTTGTAAACGTGAAAGAAAACACACCTTTTGTGGTTTCCTGCATAAAATAGGTTTCTTCTCCATAAATAATTTTAACTTCTTTAGGAATAAACCCTCCTTTAGTAGAAATAGAAACAGTATGTGAGCTTCCCTCAATTACAGTCAAATTTTTTGTTTCCATATGAAATGAAAATAAGGCCGGAGGAGTATATACGATTTTTGGGTTGGCAACTCGTTGTAAACTATTATACAGGCCCGTATCAATTCCGGTTAAAAAGAATATAAACCAGAGCAGTATTGGAAATAGTAAATACTTTAAATAAATAAAATTTTCCTTAAAATTTATTGCGTTAGAGAACTTGATAGGTTGAAGATCTATTGATTTTTGTTGAATACTAGCAAGAATAAGATCTGATTCTTTTTGTTCGTTTTTTAATTGTAATATATTTAATAATTTATCTTGGACCTCAGGAAAATAGGCGCCAATAATCTTTGAAGATTCTATCTCATTGATGCCTTTTTTTAACTTTATTAAATGGGTGATTGGAATAATGATAAATTTAAAAAAAAGAAAAAACTCAATCGCTATAAATATCGATAGTAAAAGAATTCTATAGTTTGGTTTTAACCATAAAAAATACTCTATACACAACGTTAAGATAAGGTATAAAACACCAAATAAACTAAACAAAATACCCCCTTTAATAAGTTCATTTGTATAGTACTTTTTATAGAAAAAAGATAGTTTTTGTTCAATGTTTAAAAAAGCGTTCATCAATACATAAAAATAAGATAATAAAAAGAGCTGTAGAAGTATTTTATGTTAAAGATTTTTTTAACCCAAGTCTAAAACATTTTGCTTTTTTTATCTAATATTAGTAAGGTATATTTGTGCTTTAAATATATATGTTAATGAAGTCTAATATTCGTGTTCGTTTTGCCCCAAGTCCAACAGGCCCTCTCCATATTGGTGGGCTAAGAACCGCTCTATATAATTATTTATTTGCGAAAAGAAACAATGGTGTTTTTATTTTAAGAATAGAAGATACTGACCAATCTAGATATGTTAGCAATGCTGAAGAATATATAACCAATGCCTTGGACTGGTGTAATATTCCTTTTGACGAAGGTCCTGGTAAAAATGAAAAGTTTGGACCCTACAGACAATCTGTAAGAAAAGAATTATACAAACAATATGTAGATATTTTAATTGAAAAAGAGAAAGCATATTATGCTTTTGACACCTCTGAAGAATTAAACACTCACAGAAAACAACACGAAGCCGCTGGTAAAACTTTTATTTATAACTGGCACAATAGGGAGAAGGGTAGATTAAAAAACTCTTTGGTTTTAACAAAAGAAGAAACTAAAAAAAAGATAGAAGAGGGTAGCAATTATGTAATTCGTTTCAAATCCCCTCAAGATGAAACATTAGTGTTAAATGATGAAATTAGAGGCGTTATTACTATAGACTCAAATACGCTTGACGATAAGGTTCTTTTTAAATCAGATGGGATGCCAACGTACCATTTGGCAAATATTGTGGATGATCACCTTATGAAAATTAGTCATGTAATTCGTGGTGAAGAATGGTTGCCATCAATGCCATTACATGTTTTGTTATATAATGCTTTTGGCTGGGAAACACCAAAGTTTGCCCATCTTCCTCTTATATTAAAACCTGAAGGTAAAGGAAAACTTAGTAAAAGAGATGGAGATAAATTAGGCTTTCCTGTGTTTCCTTTAGAATATACAAACGAAGAAACAGGGGAAGTTTCTACTGGTTACAGAGAAAGTGGTTATTTTCCTGATGCTTTGATAAACATGCTTTCATTATTAGGATGGAATCCCGGAACAGAACAAGAGCTTTTTACCCTAGAGGGCTTAATTTCTTCTTTCGATCTTTCAAGAGTAAGTAAGTCAGGTGCAAAATTTAGCCTAGATAAAACAAAATGGTTTAATCAACAATATCTCCAAAAAAAGACGGATAAACAATTGGCGGAATTATACCTAACCGTGCTAAAAACCAAAAACATACAACGTTTACCATCAATAGATTACATAAAAAGTGTAGTTTCGTTAATAAAAGAAAGAGCTGTGTTTGTAAAAGATTTTTGGGGGTTAAGTAGTTATTTCTTTGAACGCCCTGAAGAGTATAACGAAAAAGCAGTGAAAAAGCAATGGAAAGAGGGTACTAGCGCCTTAATAAATGAATTAATAATAATCCTTAAGTCAATAGATGATTTCTCCTCAGAAGCTGTTGAAAAGAGAACAAAAAAATGGATTTCTTCAAAAGAAATTGGGTTCGGTAAAGTTATGCAACCTCTTAGGTTGGCTATTGTTGGTGAAATGAAAGGACCTCATTTATTTGATATCATTCATATGATTGGTAAAGAGGAGGCTATTTTACGCATGAAAACAATTATAAAAAAAATATCATGATCAAAAAAACACTTTTAATTGTAGTTCTATTATTTTCAATCACTGCTGAAGCTCAATACGGGTCTCGTTACGGGTCTCAATACAATAGAAGGCAAAGCATGCAGCCAAGACAACCAAGGGCTGCGCAACAGTCAAGAGTTCCTGAAATTGATGTTGAAAAAGCTGTTGGTTTAGTTTTTTACAATACAGAAAAAGTGAGTAAAAAAATAGGCGTTAAAAAATCATCTGACGCGTTTATAAAAATAACTTCTATTTTTAATTTATTTAACAAGGAATTAAAGCAAATTAAAAGAATCAATACGTTTTTATTTTCTGAGGGAAAATCTAAAATGGAGGCTGCTCAAAAAGAAACGATTAAAAGTAGAGATTACAGCGCGCTTCAAAAAGCGAATAAAGAAGTTACAGAGTCTTTCAAACCTATTATAAAGGTTATTGAGGATAAAGAGAAAAAATTAGATCTTGATTTAAAAGAATTCTTATCAGAAAAACAACAAAAAAAGTGGGTAAAGTATAAGGAAAACCTTAAGAGAAAGTAAACTGTTGTAACATTTTACAGGTTTTTACGTCATATTATTACAAACTAAACTCAGTGTTTATTTATTTTATTAACTATTAAAAAAAAATTATGAACTTATTTCTACCAATTGTTTTAGGATTAATTTTTATTCTAATTTATGGAGCTTTCTTTATTGTAAAACAACAAACTGCTGCTATTATTGAGACTTTTGGTCGCTTTAGTAGTGTTAAACAGTCTGGTTTACAAGTAAAAATTCCTATTGTTCAAAGAATTTCAGGAAGATTAAGTTTAAAAATTCAACAACTTGATGTTATTATTGAAACAAAAACACTTGATAATGTTTTTGTGAAACTTAAAGTTTCTGTTCAATTTAAGGTGATTAAAGACAAAGTAAGTGATGCTTTCTATAAGTTAGATTATCCTCATGATCAAATAACATCTTACGTTTTTGATGTGGTTAGAGCTGAAGTTCCTAAAATGAAATTAGACGATGTATTTGTAAAAAAAGACGACGTAGCTATTGCTGTAAAGGCAGAGCTAAATGATGCAATGGTTGAGTACGGATACGATATTATAAAAACACTAGTAACAGATATAGACCCTGATGCACAAGTTAAAGCGGCTATGAATAGAATTAATGCTGCAGACAGAGAAAAAACAGCAGCACAATATGAAGGAGATGCTGCTCGTATTTTAATTGTTGAAAAAGCAAAGGCAGAAGCAGAAAGTAAAAGACTTCAAGGGCAAGGTATAGCAGACCAGAGAAGAGAGATCGCTAGAGGGTTAGAAGAGTCTGTTGAGGTACTAAATAAAGTAGGAATCAACTCACAAGAAGCCTCAGCTTTAATTGTAGTAACACAACATTATGATACGCTTCAATCTATTGGTCAAGAAACTAATAGTAACTTAATACTTCTACCCAACTCTCCTCAAGCAGGAAGTCAAATGTTAAATGATATGGTTGCTAGTTTTACAGCGAGTAATCAAATTGGTGAAGCAATGAAAAACAATAAGAAAAAATTAGATAAATAAATGATATTATCTACAACAAACAATGTTGATGGTAAACCTGTAAAAGACTATTTAGGAATTGTTACTGGTGAAACAATTATAGGTGCTAATATTGTTAAAGATGTGTTTGCAAGTATAAGAGATATTGTTGGAGGGCGATCAAGTTCTTATGAAAAAGTTCTTAGAGAGGCAAAAAACACTGCTTTAAAAGAGATGACAGAAAATGCCGAGAAGTTAAATGCAGATGCTGTTATAGGTATTGATTTAGATTACGAAACTGTTGGTAATAGAGGAGGAATGTTAATGGTAACTGCTTCTGGAACTGCAGTAAAGCTATAAAAAAAACCTAAGTAAATAACTTAGGTTTTTTTTATATTTTATTTCTTTTCTTCTATTTTTTCTTCGTTCTTTTTATCGTCCTTTGAAGCTTTTTTAAACTCTTTAATACCGCCACCAATACCTTTCATTAATTCAGGTATTTTTTTTCCTCCAAATAAAAGTAATAATGCCCCAACAATAAGAGCCATAGAAAGAGGGCTTGGCATTCCTAATAAAAAAATATTTAAAGTCATTTATTTAAATTTTGATATACAAATATACAAAAACGTTTCAATGAATTAATTCATTTGTTTTATAATTCCTCCTGCCATCTTTTTATTTTTGATAACTTCTGGCTTTCCTTTATATAGAATTGAGCCACCGAAGCTAACTTTCGCGAATAAGGTTTCACCAGCATAGACCTCTGCTTTTGAACCTGTTCCCGCTTTTACTGTACTACTGTTTGAAGTAAAAAGATTGTATCCATGATATACCCCATATAAATCAAGTTCAATATCTTGATTTTTTGATGTACCCGTAAGATCTATAACACCACCCGTTACTGATTTAACTTTTAAGTGTTTTGTTTTAATATCTAACTTTATAGAGGCTCCTTCTTGAGCCTTTACCTCTAAATGTGTTTGATTAATTGCTTTTCCTATTATTTTTGAACCCTCATTTCCATCTATAGTTTGAATGTCTTTATTGTAAAACAACTTAACATTAACTTTATCGCCCGCTAGTAACTCAGGAAAACGCAAACTAATTCTTAAGATACCCTCTGTATTCTTAATTTTAATTTTATCTGCTTTGTCTCCTGAAATTTCTAATTTACTTTCATTAGATTGAAGTAATTCAAGGCGTATTCCATTGTAAACTTTAATTTTATAAAAATCTTCTATTTTTTTTGTGATGATTTTTTGAGAAAACGAAGAAATGCTCGTAATTAAAAGAAATGTAATTATACTATTTTTCATTTTTTAGCTACAAGATATAAATTATTACAATTTTTAAAAATTTTACTTAATTAAATAACTAAAAAAAAATAATTCTATTGCTCTATAAGAGTAAAATCTAAATGTTTTCTTTCTAAATCTGTATGTTTAACTTTTACCGTAACAAAATCTCCTAACTGATAGACGTGCTTAGTAGATTGACCAATAATAGCAAATTGTTTTTCATCGAAAATATAATAATCACTTTTTATATCTCTTATTCTTACCATACCTTCACATTTATTTGAAGTAATTTCAACATAAATTCCCCATTCTGTAACACCTGATATAACTCCAGAAAATTCTTCATCTTTATGATCTTGCATATATTTTACTTGCATATACTTTATAGACTGTCTTTCAGCTTTAGATGCTAATTCCTCTTGTTTAGATGAGTGTTTACATTTAGTTTCATAATCATCTTGATTTGGAGATTTACCTCCCTCTAAATAATACTGTAATAAACGATGTGTCATAACATCTGGATAACGACGAATTGGAGATGTAAAATGAGAATAATAATCAAAAGCTAATCCATAATGACCAATATTATTGGTTGTATAAACAGCTTTACTCATTGTTCTAATTGCTAAGGTTTCTATCATATTAGACTCTGGCTTACCATGAACATCATTTAATAATTTATTTAAACTTTCTGTTGTACTCTCTCTAGTAAGTGTGTTCATCTTATAACCAAAATTATAAACTATATTTTGTAAAGCTGCTAGTTTTTCTATGTCTGGCTCATCATGAACTCTATATATAAAAGTTTTATTGGTTGGTTTACTTTTTTCTTTACCTATAAATTCAGCAACTTTTCTATTTGCTAATAGCATAAACTCTTCTATTAACTTATTAGCGTCTTTTGATTCTTTAAAAAATACACCTGTTGGATTTGCATTCTCATCTAAATTAAACTTAACCTCAACTCTATCAAAAGATATTGCCCCTTCTTTCATCCTTTTCTTTCTAAGAATTTTTGCTAATGCATTCAACTTTAGTGTAGCTTCAACTATAGTATCAGGAACATAATAAGATTCATTTGTTATAGAAGTATTGTCAGGTATAAAATTTTTCTCTGTTTCTATAATAACCTGTGCTTCTTCATAAGCAAATCGTTTATCAGAATAAGTAACCGTTCTTCCAAACCATTCATTTAAAATCTGAGCATTTTCATTAATCTCAAAAACAGCTGAAAAAGTTAGTTTTTCTTCATTAGGTCTCAAAGAACATGCACCATTAGATAAGATTTCAGGTAACATAGGAACAACTCTATCTACTAAATATACAGATGTTGCTCTATTATATGCTTCTTTATCTAAAATAGTATTTGGTTGAACATAATGAGAAACATCAGCAATATGAATACCTATTTCATAATTTCCGTTTTCTAACTTCGTAAAAGATAAAGCATCATCAAAATCTTTAGCATCTTTAGGATCAATTGTAAAGGTTAAATCCGCCCGCATATCTCTTCTTTTAGAAATCTCTTCTTTTGTAATTTCTAATGACAAACTACCTGCATCTTTTTCAACTTCTTGATCAAATTTATAAGGTAAACCATATTCTAATAAAATAGAATGTATTTCAGTATTATGATCTCCTGGCTTACCTAAAACTTGTGTTATTTTACCAAAAGGATTTTTTGAGTTTTCTGGCCAATCGGTTATATTTACTTGAACTTTATCTCCGTGTTCAGCACCATTTACTCTTGCTTTAGAAATAAAAATATCTGCATACATTTTTTGATTATCACATAATACAAAACCAAAGTTTTTACTCATTTGAAGTACACCTACAAAAGTAGTTTTATCTCTTTCTATAATTTCTATGATGTCTGCCTCTAGTTTATTGCTACGATTTCTTTTATATACATAAGCTTTTACTGTATCATTCTGTAAGCCTTTTCCTAAATTATTAGAAGGAATAAAAATATCTTTTTCAAAATCATCTGATATAAAATATCCATTACCATTTGAAGTAATATCTAAAGTACCAATGTGATATTTTTTATCGATAATAATTTGATATTTTCCTCTATCAACTTCCTTTATTTTTTTTGTTTCTTTTAATTCGGCTAGTTTTTTAAGTATCTGTGTTTTACCATCTGGATTTGTAACTCCTAGTTTACTAGCGATTTGTTTATAATTATAATATTTAGAGCTATCATTATTAAATATTTTAAAAATATCTCTTGTTAAATTTTTAATAACACTACCTTTCTTCTTGTAGATTTTTTTCTTTCTACTCATACTACTTTCTTTATTTTATTATATTTAGTAAAGTACTTATTTTTTATCATTTTAATAGCTTATTAATTTAATTTTTATGTATGATTTGAACCAACCTGTTGAGATACATAAATGGTATTTAATTATTAACCCTTTCGCTGGAAATAAGAATTTTAAAAAATCGTGGAATAAAATTCAATATTTACTAAAATTAAATAATATTCAATATTCTTATGCTTTTACTGAATATACGAAACATGAAGTTATACTTACTAAAGAGGGTATAAAAAAAGGGTATAGAAATATTATTTCTGTTGGAGGTGATGGAACTTTACATCATATTGTAAACGGAATAATGATGCAAAAATATATAAAAACATCTAAAATTAAACTTGGTATAATTCCGATAGGCACAGGTAATGATTGGATAAAAACATATAATATTCCTAATTCTATTGAAAAATCAATTGAAATAATTAAAAAAAATACTACAATTTTACAAGATATAGGCTGTATAACATTATTAAATGGAAAGAAAGAATATTTTAATAATCTAGCAGGAATAGGATACGACGGTTATGTTGTTAAAAACTTAAAGTATTTAAAAAAGGTAGGATCTATAGCATTTTTATTAAGTGGATTATATAGTTTATTCTCTTACAATACAAAAAAATACAGTATTACTAGTAAATCAGAAACAATTCATGAGCAATGTTTAATGATTGTATTTGGAATCTGTAAATATTCAGGAGGAGGTTTAAGAATTACAAAAAAACCAAATCCAATAGATGGTTTACTAGATATTACTATTGTTAAAAATTTTTCAATTCTAGATTTACTTTTTAATCTTCCTAAATTATATAATGGAAACATTGTATATCATAAAAAAGTAGTTACTTATAAAACTAAAGAAATAACAATTACAAATAATTGTGAATCAATTATTGAAGCAGATGGTGAAATAATAGGGTATGGTTCTTTAAAAGTAACTATTTTTCAAGAAGCAATTCAATTTGTAATTAATTGAAGATAACTTTATTAACAATCTATATTATAATTACTTTTTTTTTAATTTAAAATTAAAACATTTGTTAGTTATAATAGCATGTGAATAGTTAATAGAGAAAACTTGTTTTTTTTTTTGATTTGTTATTTATTAAAAATAATACACATTTTATTATATATTTTTTCCTTTAAAATAAAGAAAAATACTATTTATTAACACTACTTATAAACAACTATAAACAGCTTTTTTTTAATTAAATAAAAGTTAATAAGTATAAAAATTATAGGTAAATAATGTTTATAAGAAGTAATTAAAAAATAATAGTTTTTATTGTGTATGTGATAAATGAATATGTATTGTAAATAAAAATGGATAAATCAAATCTATTTTTTAAAACTTACCTATACTTTTAAACAATTATAAAAATGATGTTAACTAACTAATAAATAAGTAGTTATTAATTAAAATATAAAATTACTTTTTAAACCTGTTGATAACCATATGTATTTGTATTTTTGTTGCTATTAAAAGCATAAAAACCAACTTATTATGAATATTTCTATAGGGAATGATCATGCTGCTACAGCATATAAATTTGAGATTATTAAATTGTTAGAATCGAAAGGTATAGTTGTTAAAAATTATGGTACTGATTCTCACGATAGTGTAGATTATCCAGATTTTGTACATCCGGTAGCAAAAGATGTTGTTTTAAATAAAGCACACTATGGAATATTATTATGTGGGAGCGCTAATGGTGTTGCTATGACCGCAAATAAATACAAAGAAGTAAGAGCAGGTTTATGTTGGTCTAAAGAAATTGTGGCCTTAATTAGACAACATAATAATGCTAATATTTTATGTATCCCAGCAAGATATACATCAATTCCTCAAGCATTAAAAATGGTAGAAACATTTTTAGAAACAGATTTTGAAGGAGGAAGACATCAAAATAGGGTTAATAAAATACCAGCTTGTTAAATATGATCTTTACTATTAAAAGGTTTAATGAATTATCAATCCAGGAGTTGTATGTCATCTTACAACTTAGAGCTGAAGTTTTTGTAGTAGAGCAAGATTGTGTTTATCAAGATCTTGATAATAAAGACTTAGATGCGTATCATGTGTTAGGTGTTTTAGATACTAAAATAGTAGCATATGCAAGAATATTTAAACCCGGTGATTATTTTTTAGAATCAAGTATTGGAAGAATCGTTGTAAAAAAAGAATTTAGAAAATTTCAATATGGATATAAGTTAGTTGTAAATTCTATACAATTTATAGAAAATAATTTCCAACAAAACACTATTCTTATCTCTGCACAATCATATCTTACTAAATTTTATAATTCATTAGGCTTTATTCGAGTAGGAGAAGAATATTTAGAAGACGGTATTCCTCATATTAAAATGCTTAAAACTTAAAAGAAACTAGGTACTTCTTTAACTTCACCAAGTTTTAAATTTTTTAATAGAATAGATCCTACTCTGATTCTTATTAATCGTAATGTAGGAAAACCAACAGCTGCTGTCATTTTTCTTACTTGTCTAAATTTACCTTCTTTTAAAGTAATAGAGATCCAGCTTGTTGGCCCATGCCTTTCATCTCTAATTTTTTGTGTTCTATCTTTAAAATTTGGAACAGGTATTAAAGAAGATTTACAGGGCTTAGTCGTATATTTCTCCCCTTTAAATCCAATAATTACACCACTTTTTAAAATATTAATATCTTCTTGTGTAATACAACCATCTAGTTGAACATAATATTCTTTTTCTACTTTTTTACTTCTTATTTCTTCACTTACCTTACCGTTAGTTGTTAATAAAAGAAGTCCTTCAGAGTTTACATCCAGTCTACCAATTGCCATTGTTTTATCAGGAAAATTAAAAAATGCTCCTAATAATTTTTTTTGTCTTTTGTGAGGATTTACAAATTGTGATATTGTTCCGTAAGGTTTATGAAAAATAAAATGTTGGTGGATGTCCATAAAAAAAGAGGCTATAAAATCATCCAAAAATAATCTTTTTTCATTTATAATTGCTAATCAAATTTTGTACCTTGTCGTACTTTTTAAAAATTAAATAATCAGTATTTATGGCAGCAGATAAAGAAAAACAAGCAAAACTTAAAGCCCTTCAGTTAACCTTAGATAAGTTAGATAAAACCTATGGAAAAGGATCTGTTATGAAAATGGGAGATAGTGTTGTAGAAGAAGTAGAAGCAATTTCGTCTGGTTCTTTGGGTTTAGATTTAGCGCTCGGTGTTGGAGGATATCCAAGAGGGAGGGTTATAGAAATTTATGGTCCGGAATCTTCAGGTAAGACTACACTTACTCTTCATGCAATTGCTGAAGCACAAAAAGCAGGAGGTATTGCTGCTTTTATAGATGCTGAGCACGCTTTTGATCGTTTTTATGCCGCAAATCTTGGTATAGATATTGATAATCTAATAATATCACAGCCAGATCACGGAGAGCAAGCGTTAGAAATTGCAGATAATTTAATTCGCTCAGGAGCTATTGATATTGTTGTTATAGATTCAGTAGCTGCTTTAACTCCAAAGTCTGAAATTGAAGGAGAGATGGGAGACTCAAAAATGGGACTTCATGCGCGTCTAATGTCTCAAGCACTACGTAAATTAACAGGAACAATTAGTAAAACTAAATGTACCGTTATTTTTATCAATCAATTACGTGAAAAAATAGGTGTAATGTTTGGGAACCCAGAAACAACAACCGGAGGTAATGCCTTAAAGTTTTACGCCTCTGTTCGATTAGATATTAGAAGAAGAACACAAATAAAAGATGGTGATAGAGTCATTGGAAATCAAACAAAAGTTAAAGTAGTTAAGAATAAGGTTGCACCACCTTTTCAAATTGCTGAATTTGATATTATGTATGGTGAAGGGATTTCCAAAGTTGGAGAGGTTCTTGATATTGGTGTTGAATTAGGGATTGTAAAGAAAAGCGGTTCTTGGTTTAGTTATGGTGAAACTAAATTAGGTCAAGGAAGAGATGCGGTTAAGTCTTTAATAAAAGACAACCCTGATTTAGCAGAAGAATTAGAAGGAAAAATTAAAGAAGCTATAGATAACCAATAGCTATAAAAAGTGTTTTTTTATTCACAGAAACCCGTTAGTTTACTAATGGGTTTTTGTCTTCAAACACCAGTACTTCCAAACCCTCCTTCACCACGGTCAGTTTCATCTAATACAGTTACTTCTGTCCATTTAATTTGTTCATGTCTTGCAATTACTAACTGCGCAATGCGATCACCATTATTTACTGTAAAACAATCCTGAGATAAGTTTATTAATATAACACCAACCTCACCTCTATAATCAGCATCTATTGTTCCAGGACTATTCAAAACAGTAATTCCTTTTTTAGCAGCAAGACCACTTCGTGGTCTTACTTGAGCCTCTAAACCCCTAGGCAACGACATAAACAAACCTGTTTTTATAATTGCTCTTTCTAAAGGGTTTAAAATTATAGATTCACTTATGTTTGCTCTAATATCCATCCCTGCAGAAAGAAGGGTTTCATATGAAGGCAATTCGTGTTTAGATTTATTTATGATGTGAACTTCCATTATTTTATATTGTTATAAACAAATATAATAAATCACTACAGCTTTCATATTAGATTTTAGAATTATTACTTTTGGGTTTTAAAATGTTTATAATAATGAAAGATCAACCAAAAATTGCAGTTTTAGGAGGGGGTAGCTGGGCAACAGCCATTGTTAAAATGCTTTCTGAAAACTTAGTAACTGTAGGTTGGTATATGCGAAGTGTCTACGCCTCAGAACATATTAAATTAAATAAACACAACCCTAACTATTTGAGTTCTGCTGAACTTCATCCATCTCAATTAGATCTCTCAAACGATATTAATGAGGTTGTGTCTAATTATGATATATTAATTTTTGCAATTCCTTCCGCTTTTTTAACCTTAGAGCTTGAAAAGTTAACACAGAGTTTAGAGCATAAAATAATTTTTTCAGCAATTAAAGGAATCGTTCCAGAATCAGGTTTGATTGTAGGGGAGCATTTTTACGAAAAACACAATATTCCATACAAAAATATTGGAGTAATAACAGGTCCTTGCCATGCGGAAGAGGTGGCTATGGAACGACTTTCATACTTAACAATAGCGTGTCAAGATGAGGATAAAGCAACTCAAATAGGAAGTTTTTTAAAAAGTAGATACATTAGAACAAAAATATCAGATGACATTATAGGCACAGAATATGCCGCAATGTTAAAAAATATTTTTGCAATAGCCGCTGGTATATCACACGGCTTGGGTTATGGTGATAACTTTCAGTCTGTTTTAATGAGCAACTCCATACGTGAAATGAATCGTTTTATTCGTAAAGTTCATCAAATGAATCGAAACATTAATAATTCTGCTTATTTAGGGGATTTATTAGTAACAGGGTATTCTACTTTTAGTAGAAATAGAATGTTTGGTAACATGATTGGTAAAGGTTACACTGTGAAGTCTGCAATGTTTGAAATGAGCATGGTGGCAGAGGGTTATTATGCTTCAGAAAGCGCCTACAAAATAAAAGAACAAAACGGGACAACAACCCCTATAATTGACGCTGTATACGCTGTTCTTTATCAAGGTAAAGACGCTAAAACAATCTTTACAAAGTTAACAGAGCTCTTAGATTAACACGATTTTCTTCTTCGGAAACTTAGTAACATTACACCTTTAATTTATTACCTTTGTTGCAAATACAACAATTTGTTGCAAATACAACATTTATGAAAACAATACAGGAATCGGTTGAAAGTATTATTCGAAAAACACCTTTTATTGAGGAGGCACTTAATGAAAAGTTAATAAACGTTTCTTCTTTAGCTAGAATTATACTACCTGAAGTAGATAAAATGTTAAAAAAACAGGTCAAAGTTGGAGCAGTAATGATGGCAATTAACAGAATTTCACCTGCAAGCGAACTAAGAATACGAAAGAATATCAGAAAATTTACACATTCTTTAGGAGATTTTATTGTTCGGTCAGATCTTAGTGATTATACGTATAAAAACACAAAATCACTTTTAAAGGAAATTGCTAAAATTTTAACAGTTGCAGCAGATAATAATGATTCTTTTATCACTGTTTCAACAGGTATTTTTGAAACAAATATTGTAATAAGCCAACGCCTAAAGCCCTTCATTAAAGATTTTTTTACTCATGAGAGATTAATTCACAATGTAGAAAACCTTGCATCTATAACGATAAAATTACCAGAAGGTAACTTGGAGCAATCAGGTTTCTATTATTTTATTTTAAAACAATTAGCGTGGGCAGATATCTCACTTCAAGAAATAATATCAACAACAAATGAAATGACAATTGTTGTAAAAGAGGAAGATATTAATCAAACATTTGCTATTCTAATGGATATGAAGAAATAAAGCTGAAATGTTAAAAATTAAAATAATAGGAATCAAAGTGTTATATTCGCTACTCAAAAAAAAAGATAATGTGCTCACCCCTAGTTAGTTGCATTTAGCAACTAATAATTTAAAAGTGAATTGATAAAAAACTTAAAAGAAATGAAAAAAAATTACTTAAAAAAATTAGCAGTTTTTTCCTTATTGTTATCAGCTAACTTTGTTTTTTCTCAAACAGAAGAACAAATAGTAGAAATTAAAAAAGCAAACAACACACAAGAATTAAAAAACATTGAAGAATCTTCAAGGTTAATTCAAGTAGAGGCAAAAGAGAAAGCTTTAGAGATGGCGTCTCTTAAGGGTTGGGCGATAACATATATTGAAAATGGATCTTTATATGAATTAATGAAGGTTTCTGAAGATAACAGGCCTATCTATTACAAAACTTTTAATCAAAACGCAGCAATTTCAACTAGAGTTAACCACCTTAATATTGGAGGTAGTTTAGGTTTAGAACTAGAAGGTCAAAACATGACAGCTTATGTTTGGGATGGTGGCTGGGTATACACCGAACACCAAGAGTTTGACGGGCCTGGAGGTGATGATAGAGTTATTATAGGGGATGATGAAAATCAATTCAGTGACCACGGAACTCATGTTACAGGTACTATTTTAGCCTCAGGTGTTAATCCTGAAGCAAAAGGAATGGCGCCACAAGCAAAAGGGGTGTCTTATCGTTGGAGTCAAGATATTCCTGAAGGTGCAGCAGCAGCTTCAGACGGAATGTTGCTTTCTAACCACTCTTATGGGTATCCTCTAAGTAACGTTCAAAATGGTGCGGGTATATACGGTTTTGATGCAAAAGAGTTTGATGCCATCATGTACAATGCACCCTATTATCTTCAGGTGGTTTCAGCCGGAAATGATGGTGGAAATAATTCATCAAACACAGATCCTCTAGAAGGAAATTCACAGTTTGACAAGTTAACTGGAATGAATACGGCTAAAAATAATTTATCTGTTGCTAATGGTCAAGATGCTGTAATCGATGCTGACGGAAACTTAATTTCTATGAATAGAAATAATGGGAGTTCTGAAGGCCCAACAGATGATTTAAGAGTGAAGCCAGATATTACCGGAAACGGATCGGGCGTTATCTCTTCAGTGGGTAGTAGTAATGGCTACGGAAATTATTCAGGAACTTCTATGTCTGGACCAAATGTAATGGGTTCATTATTGTTGGTTCAACAACACTACAGCAATGTAAATGGTTCTTTTATGTTAGGTGCTACACTAAAAGGCCTAGCGCTTCACACGGCTGATGATATTACACCTGATAACTCGAACGCTTCATCTCAAACACTTATTGGACCAGATGCTACTACAGGTTGGGGTTTATTAAATGTAAAGTCTGCTGTAGAGACCATTGATAAAGTTGGTTTTCAGAGTGTTATAAAAGAAAAAACTTTAGACAATGAAGACACCTTTACCATGAATATTAAGTCAGACGGAGAAAATCCATTAGTGGCTTCAATTTCATGGACAGATGTTGCTGGAGAACAAAATAATACCGTAAATGATGCAACTCCTGCTTTAGTTAATGATTTAGATATTCGAGTTTCACAAGTTATAGATGGTGAAACAACAGAATATTTACCTTGGAGATTAACCTCTGTAAACACGAATGAACAAGGAGATAATTTAGTTGATCCATTTGAAAAAATAGAGATTGCTGATGCTTCGGGTGAGTATATAATTACAGTTTCTCACAAAGGAGCATTAGTGAATGATTCTCAAAACTACTCACTTATAGTAACAGGATCACTTTCTGATATTAATTTATCTAGTGTTAATCCTGAAGTTATTCAATGTTCAACAACGGATGCAGAATTTAATTTTAATTATACGCAACAAATTGCTACAACAACAACGATAACAGCTGATAATTTACCTGCAGGAGCAACAGCAACTTTTTCACCATCCTCAATAAGTCAAAATGGTGACGTTGTTATGACTGTATCAAATTTAGAAAGTGTTGCCGCTGGTTCGTATGAATTAAGCGTAACAGCAAGTAACGGTGATGAAACACAATCTAAAAAAGTAGAGTTAAGGGTGGTGCATCCAGACTTTATAGATAACCCAATGAGTTTATCATCACCCTCGAACGAGGAAGCAGGTGTTTTATTCCCTGAGATTGAGTTAGCTTGGAATGAAAACATAAATGCAGAATCGTATACCATAGAATTGTCTGATAATCCATCATTTACTAACATTATAGCAACATCGACTCAAACTGATATAAAATTTACAGCTACAGGTCTTGTTGAAAATAGTATTTACTACTGGAGAGTAAACCCAACAAATCAATGTGGTTTAGCTGTTTCACCTGTAATTTATAGTTTTCAAACAGCTGGGTCAGAAGATTGTACAAATACATATACTGCAACAGACTTTGATAACGATCGTTTAGGTGGTGGGGGTTCTGTTTCAGCTTCATTACCAATAGAAATTACAGATAATCTAACAATAAGTAGATTAAAAGTTAATGTAGATATTTCTCACGTTGCTATTGGAGAGCTAGAAGTGCTAATTCAAGAACCAGAAGCTTTAGGGGCTAACACAACGGTTCTTTTAGAAAACGTATGCGATCAAGTTGCCAATGTTACAGGTGCTGTATTTGATGACAACGGTGAAGATTTGGTGTGCGGAACAGCAGACCCTGCAATTTCAGGAAACATAAAACCCGCACAAAGTTTAGCTAATTCTGCAGGAAAAAGTGCCTTAGGTACTTGGTTGTTAATTGCAAATGATGAAACTTTCCAGAATGGAGGAACATTTACAACAGGAAGTTTAGATGGAGCAACCATAACGGTTTGTATAGCTGAAGCAAATTCATCTCTTCCAGAGTTTTCATCTAATCCCGTATCAGTTAGCGCAAACCAAAGCACTGTGTTTACAACCTCTGACATGTCAGCAACCACAGCCTCAGAGACGGCTTCTCAGCAAGTTTATACTATTGTTATGGTGCCAACTATGGGTGTAATTACTAAAAATGGCACAGATTTATCTATTGGTGGAACTTTTACGCAAGCTGATGTAGATGCAGGGGTTATTGCATATTCAAACACGCAAACCATATTATTTTCTGATTCATTTAAGGTAGATATCACCAACTCATTAAATGGTTGGTTACCAAATCAAGAGGTTAGTATAGAAGCAACCACATTAAGTACAAATTCTTACTCTTTATCTAATGTGTCTATATATCCAAACCCTTCGAATGGTATAATCAATGTTCGTTTTGAGACAACATCAAACGATAACGTAAAAATAGAATTATTTGATTTACAAGGTAGAAGAGTTTATCGCTCTAATCACACAAGTAATCAATCGTTATTCGATGAACCAATAGCTACAGGAAAACTAGCCAGCGGTATATATGTATTAAATGTGTCACAAGGAAACAAAAGTACAACGAAGAGAATTATTTTTTCGAAGTAACTCTTTTAAAAGACAAATGTTTTTATAAACGTTAAAATGAGGCTACATAGTAGCCTCATTTTTATTTACATTTATATCGAATTCACTTTATATGGTCCAAAAAAGAAAAAACGATCCCTATGCCGCTTTAAGAATAAAAGAGTTTACAGTTTTTTTATTAGTTCGTTTTGCTTTAGTTTTCGGATGGTCTATGCAGTTTATAGTAATTGAGTGGAAGGTTTATGAACTCACAGGAGATCCTATATATCTTGGGCTTATTGGCTTAATGGAAATAATTCCCGCTTTATCAACTGCCTTATTTGCAGGTCATATTGTAGATCAAAAAGAAAAAAGGAATTTATTGGCATTATGTATTGCTGCTTTTTCTTTAATAAGTTTTGGCCTTTTTTGGATTACATCAGACGCAATAAGCAACACGCTTTCTACAGAGATAATTTTATACATTATATATGCATTTGTTTTTTTTGGTGGTTTTTTGCGCGCTTTTTTTGGCCCCATTATTTTTTCTCTAGTAGCCTTAATAGTTCCTAAAAAAATATATCCAAACGCAGCAACATGGAACAGTTCTTTGTGGCAGATGGCACGTGTTTTAGGAGTCTCTTTTGCCGGTTTTTCCATTAATTGGATTGGTGTTCATTGGTCTCTCAGCATTATTTTTTTCTTAGTTACTTTTTCTTTTTTTGTATTGTTTAAAATAAAAAGAAAACCCGTCTTGAATCCAAAGATTGGAGAACCAATTTTTCAAAGTTTAAAAGAAGGTGTTCATTTTGTATTTAAGACAAAAGCAATCTTAGGTGCGTTAACTTTAGACATGTTTTCTGTTTTATTTGGAGGAGCAATAGCCTTATTAGCTGTTTTTGCTGAAGATATTTTGAAAGTAGGGCCACAAGGATTTGGAATCTTAGTAGCAGCACCATCTGTTGGCTCATTTTTAACCATGTTAGTAACAGCTTATATTCCAATTAGTAAAGCTGCAGGCAAAAAACTATTAGTTGCAATTTTTGGTTTTGGTGTTTGCATCATTGTTTTTGGAGTTTCTTCTGTATTTTGGATCTCCGTTGTTGCCTTGTTTTTTAGCGGTGTAACAGATGGTGTTTCTATGGTGATAAGACAAACGATTCTTCAACTTAAAACCCCAGATGAAATGCGAGGAAGAGTTTCTTCTGTGAACTCAATGTTTGTTGGATCATCTAACGAGCTTGGAGCTTTTGAAAGTGGGCTAACAGCAAAATTAATGGGAACAGTTACCGCTGTTGTTTTTGGCGGAAGCATGACATTACTAACAGTAGTAACAACCGGGATTTTAAACCCAACTCTAAGAAACCTCGATCTTACTAAAGATTTAGAAGAACATGAAGAAAGCGAGTAAATTAATTAAAAGAAGTAATGAATTCCAGTGCCTTGTTTAGCTCTTCTTTCTTTTTATTAAGGATCTCTTTTTTCCAAGAAAGATGTTTAGCAAATTCATCTAAAACAAGAGTTAGGTTCTTATAAACACTTTCTATATTAAAGTATGCTCTTCCGGTTCTTCGTATAAAAAAGTCTGTAAGAGAACAGGTCATTTCATAATGAATTGTGTACCAAACTTCTGCTTTTATCATTTTTTCTTGTGGTGTTCCTTTCTTTAATTCATTGTATTTTTTGAGAATGACATCAGTTTGCTTTCCATAGTTATAGACAAGATACTGGGCGTCTTTTTCACTAAAATTATCCTTAAAAATTCTCTTATTAATTAGGTTAATATAACGTTTTACATCATCAAAATTTTCAAATTTACCACCAGAAAGCACGATGTGTTCTGTTTGTGTTTTTTTAAACTCCCTAGAGAATCGTCTAAGGTGTTTTTTGGCAACTAAGTCAACTATTCGTTCTGCCATTTTACGATACCCCGTTAGCTTACCACCAGCAATAGAAATTAATTCAGACTTAGCTACAAAGATTTCATCCTTTCTTGACAATTCAGAAGCGGGTTTACCCTCTTCATGAATTAGAGGCCGAAGACCTGCCCAAGAAGATTTTATATCATCAATAGAGATCGATACATCAGGAAACATATTATTCACTGCAGCGATAAGATACATGGCGTCTACCAAATCTGTTTTAACTTCATCTTTATTACCCTGATAATTTGTATCTGTTGTTCCAAAGTATGTGCTTTTACCTCTAGGTATTGCAAACATCATTCGCCCATCAGGAATATCAAAATATACCGATTGCTTTACGGGTAGTTTATCGAAATTGACCACTAGGTGAACCCCTTTAGACAATCGTAGTTTTTTGTTGGTGTTTATTTGATTTTTTAAACGCAAACTGTCTACCCATGGGCCGGTAGCATTAATAACATATTTTGATTTAATATTAAAAATTGTATTGGCCAAGACATCTTTTATTGTTGCGCCAACAATTCTTTTCTCTTCGTATATGAATTCTAAAACTTCTGAATAGTTAATAGGTTTTGCATCATAATTTAAAGCTGTTTTAATAAGCTCTAACGTAAGACGGGCATCATCTGTTCGATATTCTGCATAGTAACCTGCACCTTTTAAAATGTCTTTAGGAAGAAGAGGCTCTTTTATTAAAGCTTCTTTTTGATCTAGCATTTTACGCTTGTCTTCGCCCTCAACAGCAGCTAAAACATCGTATACTTTTAAGCCAACAGATGTTAACCAAGAGCCGTAAGTTCCTCCATCAACAAGAGGTAATATCATTTTTTCAGGGACAACAAGGTGTGGTGCTAATTTATGCACAATTGCACGCTCCATACCCACTTCTTTAACCAACCAAAAATCAAATTGTTTTAAGTATCTTAATCCTCCGTGAATTAATTTTGTAGACTTACTACTAGTTCCAGAAGCAAAATCGTTTTTTTCTACAAGTGCCACTTTCATTCCTCTAGAGGCAGCATCTAAAGCAATACCCGCACCCGTGATACCACCTCCAACAACCAACAAATCAAACTCACTTGATTTTAATTCATTTATGGTATTCTCTCTGTTAAAAAAAGAAAAACGGTTCATAATGTCTTCCAATTGAGATAGTTTAAAAGCACCTTCCGAGGAGGAGAACAATTAAATAAGGTTCAACTAAATATATTATTTTTTTGTCAATTATTAACCAAGAAGGTAAGTTTTACTCTTGTTTAGCGAAGATTCCTCTCTTTTTAAGTTCAGGAATCATTCTTAAAGCCCCTTCTTTTATTGTATTTTCTTTGAAAGTAAACGTTTTGTCATATAAACAATCTTTAACAAAAAAAGTTACTTGAAATTGATTCGTAAGCTTAAATAAATCAGGCTGTATCCACTCAACTTTAGCAAATGAATGTGCGTCTAAAACATCAATTTTTTTACGCATGACTGAGCTTATTTTTTTATCACCAAACCCTTTAGAAACGATTACCACCATTTCTAGACGAGTAACGTTATTATTTACAAGATAAACATGCCAATCGTTTGTATTATAAACACTGTTGTGTTCATACACAATCGCCATCTCAACACCAGAAATTTCAGGAATTATAATGTCTTTTTTCATAGAATTAATTGGGGTTATCGAGCTGACTTTATGAATTGTATGACAAAAAATGAATTAAAGTACAGATTTAAATTGCTCAAGAAAACGAACATCATTTTCATAAAACATTCTAATATCTGGAATCTGATATAGTAACATAGCAATTCTTTCTATCCCCATTCCAAAAGCATATCCACTGTAAATAGATGGATCTATATTACAATTTTTAAGCACATTAGGGTCTACCATTCCACAACCCATAATTTCTAACCAACCAGTACCTTTTGTAATTTTATAATCTGTTTCAGTTTCTAGCCCCCAGTAAATGTCAACTTCTGCGCTAGGTTCTGTAAATGGAAAATAAGATGGACGTAAACGAATTTTAGATTTTCCAAACATTTCTTTAGTAAAGTATAATAATGTCTGCTTTAAATCAGCAAAAGAAACATCTGTATCTATATATAAGCCCTCTACTTGATGGAATATACAATGTGCTCTTGCAGAAATGTCTTCATTTCTAAACACTCTTCCGGGAGAAATTGTTCTTATTGGAGGTTTGTTATTTTCCATATAACGAACCTGAACAGATGATGTGTGTGTTCTTAATAAAGTGTCAGGGTTTTTGTCAATAAAAAAAGTATCCTGCATATCTCTTGCGGGATGATATTCAGGAAGGTTAAGTGCTGTAAAGTTATGCCAATCGTCCTCTATCTCTGGACCCTCTGAAGCTGTGAAACCGATTCTATTAAAAACCTCAATGATTTGGTTTTTTACCAAAGAGATTGGGTGCCTTGAGCCTAATTGTATTGGCTCAGAAGGCCTAGTTAAGTCTCCATAAAAACTTTTTACACCATTAGAATCTTCCAGGGTGTTATTTAAAAAAACAACTTTATCTTCCGCAGCTTTTTTAAGATTATTTAAAGCTTGTCCAAATTCTTTCCGCAATTCAGCATCAACATTTTTAAATTCAGAAAACAACCCTTTTAACAGCCCTTTACTTCCTAGATATTTAATTCTAAAAGCCTCTATGTCTGTTTTTGAAGTTGTATTAAATAAATGAACTTCTTCAATAAGTTCTTTAACCTTGTCTAACATATTTTATTATCAGATAAATATTGTACAAATTTACATTTTTTATAAAGAAAGTGTTTCATTTTCCTGTCGAAAACAAAAATCAACACGAAATCGATTGAATACTGATGTTACAGATAAAAACAAAACTAAAAAACTATGATTAAGATGTCTTAAAATATATATCTTTGTCGCAAAATTGAACAGTTAAAACAAATCAAAAACAAAAATATGCAGGCAAAAATTAATGCTTTTATGGACTTGGTGAAGCTGAGAAACCATCATGAACCAGAATTTTTACAAGCAGTTCAAGAAGTTGCAGAAACAGTTATCCCTTATATAGTTAAGAACGATATCTATCACGGGAAAAACATCTTACTTAGAATGGTAGAGCCAGAAAGATTAATATCTTTTAGGGTTTCATGGGTAGATGATTCAGGAGAGATTCAAGTCAATAGAGGGTATCGAGTTCAAATGAATTCAGCTATAGGACCCTACAAAGGTGGGCTTAGATTTCACCCAACAGTTAATGCAAGTATTTTAAAGTTTTTAGCCTTCGAACAAGTATTCAAAAACTCATTAACAACACTGCCAATGGGTGGAGGAAAAGGAGGTTCAGACTTTGATCCTAAAGGTAAATCTGATAATGAAATTATGCGATTTTGCCACGCTTTTATGAGTGAGCTTTTTAGACATATAGGTCATAACACAGATGTTCCTGCAGGAGATATCGGAGTTGGTGGGAGAGAAATTGGATTTATGTTTGGAATGTATAAAAAACTTAAGAACTCTTTTACTGGTGTTTTAACGGGTAAAGGTGCTTCTTGGGGAGGTTCTATGATTAGACCAGAAGCTACAGGATATGGAGATGTATATTTTGCAGAAAATATGCTGCAAACAAAAGGAGATTCTTTTAAAGGAAAAACAGTGGTAGTTTCAGGTTCTGGAAATGTTGCCCAATACGCTACTGAGAAAGCAACTCAGCTAGGAGCAAAAGTGGTAACTCTTTCTGATTCATCAGGGTATATTTTAGATACAGAAGGAATAGACTCAGATAAATTAGCATATGTAATGGATTTAAAAAATGTGAAAAGAGGAAGGATTAGCGAGTATGTAAAAGCGTATCCCAATGCTAAGTTTTTTAAAGGAGAAACACCATGGGCCGTATCATGTGATGTTGCTTTACCCTGTGCAACACAGAATGAATTAAATGGAGAACATGCAAAACAATTAGTAGATAATGGATGTATTTGTGTGGCAGAAGGAGCAAATATGCCTTCTACACCAGAAGCAATTTATGAATTTCAAAAAGCAAAAATATTATTTGCTCCCGGAAAAGCTTCAAATGCTGGAGGTGTGGCAACATCTGGTTTAGAGATGAGTCAAAACTCTTTACGTTTAAGTTGGACTAGAGAAGAGGTAGATGAAAAATTAAAGCAGATTATGAAAGACATTCATGAATCGTGTGTTGTTTATGGTAAAAACGAAGACGGAACCGTTGATTATATAAAAGGAGCAAACATTGCTGGTTTTGTAAAAGTTGCAGATGCTATGCTAGCTCAGGGTATCGTTTAGCATTTAAATTTTAAAAGTATTAAAAGCGCCATATGTGGCGCTTTTTTTATTTTAAAGGCATCGTTTATTGTTTAGTTACATTATTTTCTGCTTCAGAAAATCAATTTTTTGTAACTTTATTATGTGGAAACTAAACCGAAACTAAGAAAAATAATTCATGTAGATATGGATGCTTTTTATGCATCAGTTGAGCAACTAGACAATAAAGAGTTAATAGGAAAACCAGTTGCAGTTGGCGGTAGTAGTGAAAGAGGTGTTGTTGCAGCAGCAAGTTATGAGGCTAGAAAGTTTGGCGTAAGATCTGCGATGAGTGGTGTTTTAGCAAAAAAGAAATGCCCCAATCTAATCTTTGTAAAACCAAGATTTTCTAGATACAAAGAAATTTCAGTAAAAATCAGGCAAATTTTTAATGACTATACAGATTTAGTGGAACCGCTCTCATTAGACGAAGCTTATTTAGATGTTACTGAAAATAAAAAAGGAAATCTATCAGCAAGTTTAATTGCCCAAGAAATTAGAGATCGCATTTTTAATGAATTAAACTTGAGAGCTTCCGCAGGGATATCTATTAATAAGTTTATTGCTAAAGTAGCTTCAGACATTAATAAACCCAACGGTCAAAAAACAATTAACCCCGAAGAAGTAATTCTTTTTTTAGAAGAATTATCGGTTAATAAATTTTACGGCGTTGGAAAGGTGACTGCAGCAAAAATGAACAACCTAGGCATCTTTAAAGGATTAGATTTAAAGAATAAATCTTTAGAGGAGTTAACAAAACTCTTTGGAAAGTCAGGAAATTTTTATTACAATATTGTGAGAGGTGTTCATAATAGTCCTGTAAAACCAAATCGAATTAGAAAGTCAATTGCCGCAGAAAGAACCTTTTCCAAAAATATTTCCTCAGAAGTATTTATGTTAGAGAGGTTAGATAAAATAGCCGAAGAATTAGAAAAGCGGATGATGATATTAAAAACAAAAGGGAAAACAATCACTTTAAAAATAAAATACAGTGATTTTACTCAGCAAACAAGAAGTAAAACTGTTCAAAGCTTTATGCAAACTAAAGACGAAATCATGCATAATATAAAAGAGCTAGTATACCAAGAAAAGTTTAAAAACTCTGTGAGGTTATTAGGCATATCTTTTTCTAACTTAGACACAGAAAAAAAAGACCCTGTTTGGGTTCAGTTAAAGTTAGAGTTTTAAAGACCAATGTACTTTTGGTTTTCATTAAACGGCAAAACCTATAAACATGTTACATGATAAATATCATCAGAACAAATAGTAAGAATACTGATTTCAGAGGATTAATATTTGAGTTAGATGCTTATTTAAAGATAACAGATGGAGATGATCATGAGTTTTACAACCAGTTCAATACTTTGGAAAAAATAAAAAATGTAGTAATTGCTTACCAAGGAAAAAATGCTATTGGTTGTGGAGCTTTTAGAGCGTTTGATGTAAATACTGTTGAAGTAAAAAGGATGTATGTAAAAAAAGAACACAGAGGCACTAAAATTGCCAGTTCTATTTTAAACTCCCTTGAAGATTGGGCCTCAGAAAAAGGATTTATAAAATGTATCTTAGAGACAGGAAATAACCAAGTAGCAGCAATAAACTTTTATAAAAAATCTGGATATAAAAGCATTCCAAATTACGGTCAGTATGCCCAAATGGATGACAGTAATTGCTTTGAAAAATTAATATAATGAATTACAGTTATTGGGAATATAAAGAGTGGTTTGCTAACAATGATTTTGTTGTTGTTGGAAGTGGAATAGTTGGTTTAAGTTGTGCAATTCATTTAAAAGAACGTTTTCCAAAATCAAAAGTTTTAGTTTTAGAAAAGGGTTTATTGCCACAAGGCGCAAGTACAAAAAACGCTGGTTTTGCTTGTTTTGGCAGTACCTCAGAACTATTAAGCGATCTAAAGACTCACTCAAAGCAAGAGGTTTTTCAGTTGGTAAAAAAGAGATGGGAGGGCTTACAAATTCTTAGAAACCTATTAGGAGATAAGAATATTGATTACCAACAACACGGTGGATACGAATTGTTTTTTAATGAAACTTTATTTGAAGCATGCAAAAACAAAACAGAGGAGTTAAATCAATTATTATTTCCTCTTTTTAATGCTAATGTGTTTTCTACGGCTCAAAATAAATTTAATTTTCAAAATACGGTTCCATCCTACCTGGTTAATAAATTTGAAGCTCAGATAGATGCAGGTAAAATGATTTCACAGCTGTTAAAAACAGCATATGAAAAGGGGGTCAAGGTCATAAATAACACGACTGTTTTAGACTTTTCTGAAGAGGCCAATCAAATAAACATTACAACAAATCAAGGGGAGGTTTCAGCATCTAAATTATTTTTTGCAACCAATGGTTTTTCAAAAAAACTTCTAGACGAAAATATAGCTCCAGCAAGAGCTCAAGTATTGATTACTTCCCCCATAAAAGATTTACACATTAAAGGAACGTTTCACTTAGATGAAGGCTATTACTATTTTAGAAATATTGACAATAGAATATTATTAGGAGGTGGAAGGAATTTAGATTTTAAAACAGAAGAAACTACTCAATTTGGTCAAACCAACCGTATTCAAAATAAGTTAGAATCACTTTTAAAAACAATTATTTTACCAAATAATGAGTTTGAAATTACACACCGCTGGAGTGGAATTATGGGAGTTGGAAATCAGAAAAAACCTATTGTAAAACAACTATCAGAGCATACTTACTGCGGAATCCGTTTGGGTGGCATGGGTGTTGCTATCGGTTCATTAGTCGGAAAAGAGTTAGCGGATTTGCTTGATTAAATTAAAATTACTTTAAGAAATGTTCAAAAAACTACCCCTATTATTGATTTTAATTACCATGAACCTATTCTCTCAAGAATGGATTCAAGATAAAGAACAAACCCGTGTTTCATTTAAAATTAAAAATTTCGGACTCACTGTAGATGGTGGCTTTAAAACCATAGATGTAAACACAAATCTAGACACCAAAGATTTATCTAATAGCTATTTGAATGCGACTATTATGGTAAATTCTATTTTTACAGGCATAGAAGCAAGAGATAACCACGTATTAGAAACAGATTATTTTGATGCTTTAAATCATGAAAAAATCACACTTAAATCCTCTAAACTTACAAAGGACACGAATGGTAACATTACTCTTTTTGCAGAGTTAAGTATCAAAGGAATTACCAAGAAGGAGGAGATTCCCTTAGAAGTTTTTGAAGACAATTCAAGACTAATATTAAAAGCTTCAATGCTGATAAATCGTAAAAACTTTGATATTGGAAATAGAAGTTTTATTTTGTCTAATAATGTAAAAATTCAAGTAGAGTATTCTGCTACTAAATAACAATTGAAAAAAAGACGAGCATTTGATGTAATTATAGTAGGAGGAGGTTTGGCAGGGCTAACAAGCGCTATTCATTTATCTAAACAGAACAAACAGGTTTTATTAGTTGAAAAGAACGAATATCCAAAACATAAAGTATGTGGAGAGTACATTTCTAACGAAGTATTGCCCTATTTAAATTCATTAGGCATCCACCCAATAAATTATGGTGCTAAAAAAATCACTAAAGTTCATATAAGTACTATAAAAAGTAATCTAATAAAAGGAGAATTACCCTTAGGAGGTTTTGGAATGAGTCGCTATTTTTTAGATGATCTGTTAGTGAACAAAGCCCGCTTGAATGGTGTTCAGGTTTTAAAAGATTCGGTAGAGGCTATTCATTTTAAAGAAGATGCTTTTACAATTACAACAAAAAACGCCAAGGTATTTCAAAGCAAGGTTGTAGTTGGTGCTTTTGGAAAAAGATCTTCACTAGATAAAAAAATGAACCGAAAATTTTTTCAAAAAAAATCACCGTATTTGGCCGTAAAAATTCATGTAAAAGGAGTCTTTCCGGAAGATTTAGTTGCTTTACATAACTTTGAAGGTGGCTACTGCGGGGTGTCTAAAGTTGAAAATAACGCCATTAACCTGTGTTATATTACAGAATACCGTTTGTTTAAAAAACATAAAACGATTACAGATTTTCAAAATCAAGTTGTTTTTAAAAATGAATATCTTAGAAAATTATTTAAAGAAACAACCCCAATTTTTAAACAACCGTTATCCATTAGCCAAATATCTTTTCAAACAAAAACCCCAGTGGAAGATCACATTATCATGTGTGGAGATACTGCCGGAATGATACATCCCTTGTGTGGAAATGGTATGGGTATGGCTATTTCTAGCGCTCGATTGGCAAGTATACGAATACTTCAATTCTTAAATGGCGAAATAAAAACCAGAGCAGCTCTAGAAAAACAGTATATTAGAGATTGGAATAAAGAATTTAAAATACGGTTAAAAACAGGTCATTTTGTTGCTTGGTTGTTTAGAAATCAAATGCTTTCTCAAATAGCATATTCAATTTTAAAAAGAATACCTTCATTATTGCCTAAAATGATCAAATTTACCCATGGAAAACAGTTACAACCACTATGAGTTTTTTAGTTGATACTTCTCACCGTTCTTCAGCTACAGAGATGATGGATGACTTTAGTCTTAAAGGAGTTGATTTTAGAGACACATTAGACAAATTGGAGATTATTAACAGGTTATTAGGGGGCAATTCAGTAACTATAAAAGGGTTAAAAAAATTATTAGATACACAGACAAAAACGAAGACAATTACAATTATAGATTTAGGCTGCGGTCATGGAGATATCCTAAGAGATGTTGCAAAGTTTGGTAGAAAAAATAAGTATAAGTTTAACTTATTAGGGGTTGATGCAAATCCTGCTGCCATAGAGTATGCTAGAGAGCTTTCTAAAGACTATTCAGAATTAAGTTTTGACACAATAGATATTTTTTCTCAAGATTTTAAAAAGCAAAATTTTGACGTGGTTTTATGCACTTTGTTTTTACATCATTTTAAAACCGACGATTTGATACCCTTTTTAAAATCGACGGTTCAAAAAGCATCAATTGGTGTTGTTGTGAATGATTTACACAGGCATAAAATGGCGTATTATCTTTTTAGACTGATTGGATTATTTATTAAAAACAAGATGGTAAGAGAAGACGGCTTAACTTCTGTTTTGAGAGCCTTTAAAAGAAAAGAATTAGAAACGATCTTAACAAAAGCAGATGTAAGTTTTTCAATTCAATGGAAATGGGCCTTTCGCTACTTGTGGCTGTTGAAAAAAGAAACGATTTATTAAAAGAATTTTTGCTTATAAAGTTCATAATATGAATGTAAAAATATTATCTGTAGCGAAACAGCTACCAAAACATACTAGAGAAACTAAAGACATTATTCCATTTGTGAAATTATGGATGCAAGGTCAGGAAAAAAGGTTTCAACGAAAAGTATTAAAACTTTTTGAAGGGGCTGGTGTAGATAGGCGGTATTCTATTATGGATGCAGAAGAGGTTTTTTTAAATTCGTCTTTTGAAGAAAAAAACAATATCTATGCTAGAGAGGTAACAGCCTTGGCAGAACAATCATTAAAAAAGTCTTTAGAAAAAGCAAGTTTACAACCCACAGATATTGACTATATAATAACTGTCAGCTGTACGGGAATTATGATCCCTTCTGTAGACGCTTATTTAATTAATAGTTTGCAAATGAAACAAGATGTTGTGAGGCTTCCAGTTACAGAAATGGGTTGTGCAGCTGGAGTTTCAGGGATTATTTATGCAAAAAACTTTTTAAAAGCCAACCCAAATAAAAGAGCGGCAGTGGTTGCAGTAGAATCTCCAACAGCAACATTTCAGCTAGAAGATTTTTCCATGGTAAATATTGTGAGTGCTGCAATTTTTGGTGACGGTGCAGCAAGTGTTATTTTATCATCTTACGAAGAAGATAAAGGACCAAAAATTATAGATGAAGCGATGTATCATTTTTATAATTCAACCCATATGATGGGGTTTAAATTGGTAAATTCAGGCTTACAAATGATATTAGATAAATCAGTTCCAGAAACCATATCAAATCATTTTCCAATGATAGTTCACCCTTTTTTAGAACGGAATAATTTAACAATTGAAGACATAAATCATTTAATTTTTCACCCTGGAGGCAAGAAGATTGTTCAAACAGTAGAAGATTTATTTGGATCTTTAGGGAAGAATATTGATGACACAAAAGAGGTTTTACGATTGTATGGAAATATGTCTAGTGCAACCGTACTATATGTTTTAGAGCGATTTATGGATGGAGATAGACAACCTGGAGAAAAAGGACTGATGCTAAGTTTTGGGCCAGGCTTTTCTGCACAAAGAATACTATTAGAATGGTAAAAGAATTTAAAGATAAAAATGAATGGGCTCTAATTTTAGGAGGCTCTAGCGGCTTAGGTCTAGCAACAGCGAAAAAGTTAGCTCGTCATGGAATGAATATTTGTATTGTACATAGAAATTCTAGATCACAACAAGCAGAAATAGAAAAAGAATTTAAAAAAATTACTAAAGAAGGGGTAGATTTTATTAGGTATAACACAGATGCTTTTCATTCAGAAAAGAGAGCTGCATTGATAGAAGATTTAGAAAAAGAACTAAATGGTGGCGCTATAAAAACACTTGTACACAGCGTAGCTAAGGGAAATTTAAAACCCATGATTTCAAAAACTACTCCAACACTACAGACAGATGATTTCCAATTAACAATACAAGCAATGGGCGTTAGTTTGTATGATTGGACCAAAGCTGTTTTTGAAGCTAAATTATTTTCAGATGATGCGCGAGTAATCAGCTTTACTAGTGAAGGAAACTCGAAAGCATGGAAAAATTATGCTGCTGTTTCAGCAGCAAAAGTAACGCTAGAAGCAATTACAAGAAATATTGCTTTAGAGTATGCACCCTTCGGAATTAGAGCAAATTGCATTCAAGCAGGAGTTACAGACACGGCTTCTTTAAGAATGATTCCTGGCAGCGATGAAATAAAAAAACATTCTTTATTACGCAATCCATTTCATAAATTAACAGTACCAGAAGACGTTGCCAATGTTGTTTATCTTTTATCTAAAGACGAAGCATCTTGGATTAATGGTACAATTATTCCTGTAGATGGAGGAGAACACATAAGCTAAACAACTTGAACCATAAAAAAATCATACAGCTCTTACCCTATCAAACACCCTTCTTGTTTGTAGATGAAGTAATATCTCTATCAGAACACGGTGTCGAGGGATATTACACCTTTAAAGAAGACGAGTATTTTTATCAAGGTCATTTTAAAGAGAATCCAATAACCCCTGGAGTCATTTTAACCGAAGTAATGGCCCAAATTGGGGTGGTTTGTTTAGGAATATACTTATTAAGAGATGAAATTTCTACTACAAAAAAACCACAAATTGCATTAACCTCAAATCATATTGATTTCTTTTTACCTGTTTACCCCCAAGAACGTGTAAAAGTAATTTCAGAAAAAGTTTATTTTAGATTTAATAAACTAAAATGTAAGGTCGAATTGTTTAATGAAAAAAATGAGCTGGTTTGTAGAGGAACTATTTCAGGAATGTTAAAATCAATGCATAATGAAACATAGAGTTGTCATTACAGGGATGGGAGTTGTAGCACCAAATGCAGTTGGCTTAGATAATTTTTTAGCAGCAATTCAAGAAGGAAGATCTGGAATTACATTTCATCAAAAACTTCAAGATTTAAAATTTTCTTGTTGTATTGGAGGAATTCCTTCAGTATCAGAAGAGATGAAAAACAACTATTTAACACCGCTACAATTGCGTGGATTTGATAGTGCCGGAATTTTATATGGATGTATTGCAGGCATAGACGCATGGAAAGATGCAGGCTTTGACATTGATAAAAGCTTACCCGTAGATTATGACTCAGGATTGGTCTTTGGGGCAGGTACCTCGGGAGTAGAAAAATTTAGAGAGGCTGTATATAAATTAGACGATCAAAAAGTAAAAAGATTAGGCAGCACTGTTGTTGTTCAAACAATGGCAAGCGGTATTAGTGCTTACTTGGGCGGTATTCTAGGAGTAGGAAATCAAGTCACCACAAACTCATCTGCTTGTACAACTGGCACAGAAGCTTTACTCATGGGCTTTGAGCGTGTTCAGGCAGGAAAGGCAAAAAGAATGCTAGTTGGAAGTTGTAGTGATGATGGAGCCTATATATGGGGCGGATTTGATGCAATGCGAGTGATGACCTATAAACACAACGAAAACCCAGAAAAAGGGTCTAGACCCATGAGTTCAGATGCATCAGGGTTTGTGCCTGGCAGTGGTGCTGGTGCGATGGTATTAGAAACATTAGAGAGTGCTTTGGAAAGAAAAGCAACTATTTATGCCGAGGTATTGGGTGGAAACATTAATTCTGGAGGACAACGAAACGGCGGAACGATGACAGCACCAAATTCTGAAGCCGTACAAAAATGTATTGTAGATGCAATAAAAAATGCAAACATAGCAGCTTCAGAAATAGATGCAATTAATGGGCATCTAACTGCTACTATAAAAGATCCTGTAGAAATAGAAAATTGGACAAAAGCTTTAGGGAGAACTGGGCAAAATTTTCCAATGATAAATTCTTTAAAATCTATGGTTGGGCATTGTCTTGCAGCTGCGGGAGCCATAGAAAATGTGGCAACAATATTGCAATTAAAACACCAATTTATCTTTCCAAATATTAATTGCGAAGAAGTGCATCCAGACATTTTAAAATTAATTTCAAAAGAAAAAATACCAACGAAATACACATCAAAAAAAATAAAGATCATTGCAAAAGCAAGTTTTGGCTTTGGAGATGTAAATGGATGTGTTATTTTTAAAAAATATTAAATTAAAGGATATATGACTAGAGAAGAATTAATTGCCTCACTACAAAAAATTGTAAAACCTTATATTCAAGATGAAGAAGCATTTAACAACCTGTCTGAAGAGACAGATTTTATTAACGATTTAAAAATCAATTCTGCGAATTTGGTAGATGTTATTTTAGATGTAGAAGATGAATTTGATATTGAAATTGATAATGATTCCATGGAAAAAATGCTTTCAGTAAAAGCAGCCCTAGACATTATTGAAACAAAATTATCTAGCTCTTGATTGGTAACGATATTATAGATTTATCTCTTGCTAAAACACAAAGCAATTGGCAGCGAAAAGGGTTTTTAGAAAAGCTGTTTTCAAATGATGAGCAACAACTTATCCTAGAGGCATCAAATTCTTTTGAAATGGTATGGAGGCTCTGGAGCATGAAGGAAGCTGCTTACAAAATTTATACACAACACCATGAAATTCGGTTTTTTGCTCCAAAAAAATTTGAATGTAAATTGACACGAGGTTCCAAGGGTGTGGTTAGTTTCAAGGGTCAAAACTTTTACACAAGAACAACACTAAATCAGGATTGTGTTTTTACTACTGCAGTTCTTGAAAATAAAAAGAGTCCGTATTCAGAAATGGTATCTCCAGGTCAAATTGACACAATGATTAAGAACAAGCTTAACGAATTAACAGCATTACAAATTTCAGAAATTCAACAAAAAAAATCAAAAAATGGGGCCCCTAGTTATTATTATAAAACAACACTTCTTACCTCATCATGCTCAATTACACACCATGGCAGGTTTGGTGCGTATTCATTTTTACAGGCTTAAATAATGTTAACGTTAAAAGAATCCCTTTTTCAACAGTGTGAAGATTTTGTAAATACACGTCTTCAAACCATACAGACAATTATTTCTTCTCATCAAAAGGCATTGAGCTCAGAAACTAAAAGTTCTGCAGGAGATAAGCATGAAACAGGCAGAGCAATGTTACAATTAGAAATGGAAAAAGCAGGGCAACAATTAGCTGCTGTTCAACAAATGCAACAAACACTAGCTAAAATTAACACCCTATCATCCTCAGCAAACATTGCTTTAGGGTCTGTTATAAAAACCTCATCAACATGTTATTTTTTGAGTATTTCTGCAGGAAAGTTAAAAGATAAAGAAACTGTATATTTTGCCATTTCTTCCTCTTCGCCAATAGGCAAATTATTGGTAGGTAAAAAAGCTGAAGACACCTTTACTTGGAACGGAAAAGAAATTACAATAGATCATGTCTTATAGTACCTTCATTATTTAGTCTATAAAGGAAAGACTGATCTCTTTCCCCAAAACGATATTTTCAGGATTTTGAAAGAAAATAACCTGAGAATTAAATGTTGCCTCAATCAACCAAAAAGACCCTTTGAAGAATGCTTTTTTTACAATAGCCTTATGTGAAGAATCTTTAGAAACTTGAATTTGATGCGGATAGATCAGTTTTTTCTCTCCGTCTATATAAAGTTCATTTACATCATCAAATAAAGCCGCGACATAATGTTCAGATGGGTTTTTATATAAGTTTCTTGGAGAATCCAATGCAATCACTTTTTTGTTTTTAATCACCATCATTTGGTCTGCAAAAGAAAGTGCGTCATCTCCATCATGTGTTGCCACAATACATGAAATATTTTTCTCTTTTAGATAACTAAAAAGCTTTCTTCGGAGTGAGTTTTTTTTAAAATTATCTATTTGCCCAAAAGGCTCATCTAACAAAATAAGTTCGGGTTCTTTTGCCAAGGCTCTTGCAATCGCCACGCGTTGTTGTTGTCCTCCACTTAGGGTTTTTACTTTCTCATTTGCAAAGTTAGACATCTCTATAACGTCTAATAATTCATTGGTTCTTTGTGCTTTCTCTTCCGGATAAAACCGCGACAAAAATTTTCCAATATTTTCAGCAACTGTTGTATAGGGCATTAAATCAAAATCTTGCGCCACATACTTAAAGAAGCTCATGCCCGGAACCAAATGAAAAGCAGGACCTAAAACTTCTTGATTTTTCCAATAAATTGATCCCTTTTTTAAGTCTAGCAAACCGTAAATTGCTTTTAATAAAGTAGATTTTCCCGAGCCACTTTCCCCCATAACACAGAGGTGTTGCCCTTCTTCTAAAGTGAAAGAAATAGCAGACAATATCTCTTTTTTAGGAGCATATTGAAATGAAATGTTAGAGACTTTTAGCATAAAAAAAACCGCAAACAATTTAACTTGTTTTGCGGTGTAAAAATACTGAAAAAAGTATCAGTTAGCTTTTAAGTTTAGCTTTTGGAGGATTTGGCAATTTATCAAAACCCATATTGTATAAAGTAAACCCAAATATATCAGCATATTGCTCAATGGTTTTTGCTACAGGAGTTCCTGCGCCGTGACCAGCATTTGTTTCAATTCGTATCAATACTGGATTATTACCAGCCTGTTTGTCTTGCAATTCTGCGGCAAACTTAAAACTATGTGCAGGAACCACTCTGTCATCATGATCTCCAGTGGTTACAAGTGTTGCTGGGTAAGCCGTTCCTTTTTTGACATTATGTACTGGAGAATACCCTTTTAAATACTTAAACATTTCATCACTTTGTTCGGCGGTTCCATAATCGTAAGCCCAACCAGCACCAGCTGTAAACGTATGATACCGTAGCATGTCTAAAACACCAACAGCGGGCAAAGCTACGCGCATTAGATCTGGTCTTTGTGTCATGGTTGCTCCAACCAATAAACCACCATTTGAACCTCCTCTAATTGCTAAGTATTCTGAAGAAGTATAGTTGTTTTCTATTAAATATTCTGCAGCTGTAATAAAATCATCAAACACATTTTGTTTTTTCATTTGAGTTCCTGCGTCATGCCATTTTTTACCATATTCTCCGCCACCTCTTAGGTTTGGAACAGCGTAGACACCTCCCTGCTCCATCCATATGGAATTAGCAATACTAAAACCAGGGTTTAAGCTGATATTAAATCCACCATACCCATATAATATCGTTGGGTTTTTTCCATCCAGTTTCATTCCTTTTTTATGCGTAATAATCATTGGAATTTTAGTGCCGTCTTTAGAGGGATAAAATACTTGATTACTCTCATAATCATTAGGGTTGAAATCAATATCAGGGCTCCAATATAATTTAGTTTCTCCTGTTTTTATATCTAAGGTATATATACTAGAGGGAGTGTTGTAATTGGTAAATGAAAAATAATCTATAAGAGCATCTTTTTTACCACCAAAACCACCTGCATTTCCAACACCAGGCAATGCTATTTCACGAATTTTATTTCCGTTAAAATCATATTGCAAGACTTTAGAAACAGCATCTACCATGTATTCAGTAAAAAAATAACCACCTCCAGAAGAAGCACTTAATACATGTGCTGTCTCTGGGATAAAATCTTTCCAATTTTTAGAAGCAGGGTTAGCCGCATCTACAGTTACAATTTTTTGATTAGGCGCATTAAGATTGGTCACTAAATATAAAGTAGTCCCTCGGTTGTCAATTACATAGGTATCACTATCAAAATTGTTTACAATAGGAATTAAAGCACTATTTTTCTTTGTTAAATCTTGTATAAAAAGTTTGTTTCCAGAAGTAGAGGTTGAGGCTGAAATGATTAAATATCGGTCATCCTCAGTTAATGAACCACCAACATATCTGTGTTTTTGCGCTGTAGTTGCCCCAAAAATTACCGCATCATTTTTTTGAGAGGTTCCAAGTTTGTGATAATATAATTTATGTTGATCTGTTTTAGCAGAAAGCTCACTTCCTTCAGGCTTGTCATAGCTTGAGTAATAAAAGCCTTCATTTCCTTTCCAAGAAATACCCGAAAACTTCACATCAATAAGGGTATCTTCTTTAACTTTTTTTGAATCAACATCAATAACTATAATTTTACGCCAATCGCTTCCTCCCTCTGAAATGGAATAGGCAGCCGTTTTTCCATCTTTAGAAAAAGTTAATCCGCTTAGGGATGTGGTTGCATCTTCAGAAAAGGTATTGGGGTCTAAAAAAACTTCTTCATTAGCGTCATCTTTTTTTCTATACACTACATATTGGTTTTGTAAACCATTGTTTTTGTAATAATAAGTGTAATCTCCTTCGGTAAAAGGAGCGCTAATTTTCTCATAATTCCACAGTTCAGATAATCGATCTTTTAATTGTTTTCTGTAAGGGATGTTAGAAAGATAATCAAAAGTAACTTCATTTTCTGCTTTTACCCAGGCTTCCGTTTCTTTACTTCTGTCATCTTCTAGCCAACGATAGTTGTCTATTACTTCGGTTTCAAAATAGTTTTCTGCAACAGGTTTTTTTACAGTTTCAGGATAATTTAAAAGATGGTCTCTCTCTGAAGAATTTTCTTTACACGCGTTTAACATCATAGCAAAACAAATAATAAGAGTAATTGGGTTTTTCATAGGTGAGTAATATTAGTGACCTCTAAATTATGATATTTTTTTATGAAATTAAAACGATTACTTTTGTAGTATAAAAAAATTATTATGACTGAAAACCTTACAAAAACCACTTTTCTAGAAAAGGTGTTTAATTATGAGAAAAATAAAGACTGGGTTTATGAGGGAAAACTTCCTGCTATTATAGATTTCTATGCAGATTGGTGTGGCCCCTGCAAGATGATCGCCCCTGTTTTAGAGGAGTTAAGTGATGCGTATGCGGGTAAAATAAACATTTACAAAGTAGATACAGAAGCAGAGCAAGAGTTAGCTGCTGCTTTTGCGATTCGAAGTATTCCTTCAATGTTATTCATTCCAATGAATGAAAAACCTCAAATGGCTAATGGCGCTTTGCCAAAACAAGAATTGCAAAAACTGATAAAAGAAGTGTTAAAAGCTGAAATTTAATTTTTTTTGTAACAAATCGCCTCACAAAGACTCTTATTAATTACAAAACTAACAATTTTATGATCTCACACTTTCTTTCACTAGAATGGAAACAATTTTTTCGTTCATCTTCTTTCAGCAAATCTGTAGGAGCTAAAATTTTAATTGGTTTTTTTGCCTTATACTTTACGGCTGGTTTTTTGCTAATAGGTATTGGAGGGTATTGGATTTTAAAAAAACAATTTCCTGAACAAGACCCTTTAGTGTTGGTAAACTCATTTTTAATGTATGTTATAGTTGCTGATTTAATGTTCAGATACCTTATGCAAAAGTTGCCAGTTATGAACATTAAACCCCTACTGGTTTTACCAATTCAAAAAAGTAAAATTGTACATTTTATTTTAATAAAATCATCATTATCTTTTTTCAACATTATGGGATTGTTTTTTTATGTTCCATTTTCTGTAGTTTTAATAACAGAGGGTTATAGTCTTGAAGGGGTTTTAGGGTGGTTAGCTTCTATGATTTTAATTATTCAATCTATTAATTTCTTTAATTTTCTTGTCAATAAAAACAATAGTGTTTTAGTTGCCTTATTGCTATTGTTGATTTTTGGTTACCTCATTCAATATTTCAATTGGTTTGACTTACCTGGTTTTATAGGACAAGGGTTTGATGCTGTTTATCAATCTCCAATTCTTTCTCTTTTGTTTTTATGTATGGTAATAGGCTTATACATGGTTAACTTTAAACAATTAAGAAGTGAGGTTTACTTAGATGCTTTGATTTCAGAGCAAACGAAAGAAATAAATTCAGCAGACTTGTCATTTCTTGAAAGGCTAGGAGACCTAGCGCCGTTTATAAAAAATGATTTACGTTTAATGTGGAGAAATAAGCGAACAAAATCTTCTGTATGGATGATTGCCATGGGGTTATTATACGGTCTTTTTTTCTATCCTAATCCAATGTATGCAGATATGGAGTTTATATATGTACTGGTGGGAATCTTTTCCACAGGGACACTATTAATTAATTTCGGCCAGTTTATTCCTGCTTGGGATAGTGGTTATTATAATATGTTAATGAGTCAAAACTTTAAATACGAACGCTATTTAAAATCAAAATTTACCATCATGACAATTAGTGTTGTGGCGCTTTTTGTTCTTGGAATTCCATATGTTTATTTTGGGTGGAAGGTATTATTAGTTCATTTTGCGGCAATGATTTATAATGTAGGTGTTAATACACATGTAATTCTATATGGAGGAACTTTTAATAGAAAAAGAATAAATCTAGATGAAAAAGCAGCCTTTAACTTTCAGGGTACGGGAGCTGTTCAATGGATTATTGGTATCCCTTTAATGATTTTACCAATGGCAATTTTTGGCTTAATTAACTGGCTAATTGGTTTTGAAATTGCTACTGTAACTATAGCGGTTATGGGCTTTGTTGGGATTGCTCTACATAAAAAGTTGATGGCTACCATCACAAAAAAATACATTACCAATAAATACGTAATGATTCACGCATTTAATCAAGAAAATTAAAAAAACGATGATACAGACTACTCAACTTTCAAAAAAATACGGAAAAGCAGAAGTATTAAATATAGAATCTTTAGAAATCCCAACAGGTCAAAGCTTTGGGTTGGTTGGTAACAATGGTGCTGGTAAAACCACATATTTTAATATGTTGTTAGATTTAATTAGACCCACTACAGGTGCAATAACTAATCACGACATTGTTGTAAACCAAAGTGAAGATTGGAAAAATTTTACAGGTTCTTTTATTGACGAATCTTTTTTAATTGGGTATTTAACACCAGATGAATATTTTGATTTTATAGGAGATTTAAGGGGTATGAATAAAGCCGATGTGAAAGTGTTTTTAACTCAGTTTGGAGAGTTTTTTAATGACGAAGTTCTAGGTAAGAAAAAGTATTTAAGAGCCCTAAGTAAAGGAAATCAAAAAAAGGCTGGGATTATAGCTGCCATGATGGGAAGCCCAAAAGTAGTAATCTTAGACGAACCCTTCGCAAATTTAGATCCTACAACACAAATACGATTAAAGAAAATTTTAAAAACGCTCACCGATAACAAAGCGGTTACCGTTCTTGTCTCTAGCCATGATTTAAGCCATGTAACTGAGGTTTGTGAGCGAATTGTTGTGCTAGATAAAGGTCATTTGGTAAAAGACATTGAAACTTCTCAAGAAACCTTAAAAGAGCTAGAGCGTTATTTTTCTGTTTAAGAAACTAATTCCTATTTTTACACACTGTATTGCAATATATTTATCGATTATCTGTTGTAATAATCAGTGTTATAATCCATGAAAAATAGTCAAAAAATAGGTTTTTTAAGCGTGCTTTTGTTTATCGTTTCTTGTAGTACAAAGAAAGATGCATTTTTAAACAGAAACTACAATGCACTCACAACACAGTATAATATCTTATATAATGGAGGTGTAGCTTTTGATCAAGGGTTAAATGAAATTAATTTAAACTATGAAGACGATTTTTTTGAATTACTCCCTATAGAGCCTTTATCTTTTGAAAATATTAAATTTAGAATTCCAATCTTATCAACTGGTGCTAAAGAACCAGGAATAGGGTTTGATGTAAAAAAAACAGAAGAACCTGAAGAAGCCTTAACTCCTTTTGATATTGCAGAACAAAAAGCAGTAAAAGCAATTCAAAAACATTCCATGAACATTAATGGGAAAGAGCGCAATAAAAAAATTGACGATGCCTATCTTTTATTGGGAAAATCTAGATATTACACAGAGCGATTCATTCCTGCAATTGATGCCTACAATTATATTATTGCAAATTATCCAAACGCGAGTTTAATTAATGAAACAAAAATTTGGAGAGCAAAAGCTCATATTAGAATAGAAAATGAGGAGTTGGCAATAGAAACCCTAGAGATTCTTTTAAGAAAACCAGATTTACCAGATTTTATTAGGGAAGATGCTAATACTGCGTTAGCTATGGCGTATGCGAAGCTAGACAGTGTAAATACAGTACGAAACTATCTATGGGAAGCAACTAAAACATCAAAGAATAAGACTCAAAGAGCTAGAAACCTATTTGTTTTAGGGCAATTATATAGTTTAGACAAAATCAAAGACACAGCATCAATGGTTTTTAAAAAACTTATTAATTTCAAACAAGCTCCTTACAAGTTTAGAATTCACGCCGAGATAGAATTGGCTAAAAACGCTGTTTCAGACTCCTCTTCATTGGCCATTTTAGAACGGTATAAAAAATTAATAAAAAACAGAGACAATAGACCTTATTTAGATGCGATTTATTATCAAGTGGCTGTTTTAGAGCAAGAAAGAGATAGCCTTAACGAGGCTGTTCTTAATTATAATAAATCATTACGCGCAAAAAATGGAGGAGCTAAACAAAAAACGTACAGCTATGAACAGCTTGCAAAAATCTATTTTAAAGATCTAGATTATGTTACTTCGGGAGCTTATTATGATAGCATACTTCAGGTTGCCAATAATAAAAACACATTGAGAATTAAAAGATTTGAGAGAAGGGCCAAGAATTTATCATCACTTGTTAAATATGAAAAAAACCTTCAAAAAAATGACAGTATTTTAACTCTTGCAGCCTTACCAAAAGAACAATTAGAGCAGTATTTTCAAGAGTATATTGATAAAATTAAAAAAGAAGATGAAGAATTAGCTCAAAAAAAACTGAATCAAATTTCTTTTGGAAGTTCTTTTGGCGGAGGGCTACAATCCACAAAGGCAAAAGGAAAATGGTATTTTTATAATACACAATCTTTAGGTTTTGGCAAAAGTGAGTTTAAGCGTGTTTGGGGAAGCAGACCCCTGGAAGACAATTGGAGAATATCAGATAAATCCATTATAGTTAATGCATCTAATGAAGATAAAGATCTTGTTACAAACATTAAAAACCCACGTTATGAAATCTCTACCTATTTAGAAACAGTTCCTTCATCGGCTAAAGAATTAGATTCTCTGACCTTTGATAGAAATACTGCATTGTTTGAATTAGGATTAATTTATAAAGAACAGTTTAAAAACCCTCCAAAAGCCACTAGAAATTTAGAAAGATTATTGGTATCTAACCCTGATAAAGAATTAATTCTGCCAGCAAATTATCATTTGTATCAACTTTATTTATTGACTGGAAACACTAAAGCTACTCAGTATAAAGATTTTATTTTAAATTCATATCCAGACTCCCCTTTTTCAAAAATTATTTTAAACCCAGAGATTGAGCTTTCAAAAGAGAAGGAAGTTGATGAAGATTCTGAAGTATATGAAATAGCGTATAAACTATACAAAGATGATTTTTTTGAAGATGCAATTTGTTTTATAGACATGACAATTCCAACCCTCATAGAAGGATCTATTTTAGTCTCTAAATTTGAACTACTAAAAGCATATGCTATTGGTAAATATCAAAATAAAGATTCGTATATTGCTGCACTAGAGAAAGTTGCGGTAGGTTATCCGCAAACAGAGCAAGGAAAAAAAGCTTTGGAAATTATGAAAAGACTAAAATAAAAATGTCTATGTTCAGCACTAAAGAAAAAATACAAAAACCGAAGGTCATGGAAATAAATGTAGTTGCAAAAAATACCGCTATTATCGGAAATATTACTTCTGAGGGAGACTTCAGAATTGACGGAACTTTAGAGGGTAATATAAAAACTAAAGGCCGTGTAATTATTGGCGTAGAAGGTTCTGTTAAAGGGAAGATTAACGCTGTAAATTCTGATATTGAAGGTAAGTTTTCAGGAGATTTATTTGTTCAGGAAACACTTACCATCAAAGCAACAGCAAACATTTCAGGAGATGTGATTATTGGAAAATTATCTGTAGAACCAGGGGCAACATTTAATGCATCTTGTTCTATGAAAGGCGCAATAAAAGAACTCAACCAAAATGAGCAACAACAACTCTCCGAAAAAACCGCTTAAAAACGCATTAATTCTCACTGGCGCTGCTTTTCAAATGGGAGCAACTATCTACCTTTTTGTTTTTTTAGGAAAATGGCTAGATGGTACCTATAATGATGGGAATAGATTTTATACTATTGTAAGCACTCTAGCAGGTGTTGGAGTCTCTTTATACCTTATAATTAAACAATTGAATAGGATTAATTCTTAATGAGCCCCATACTTTTAAACTTTTTAATTAGATTGCTTGTAATTACAACGATTGTTTTCATTGGACATTTGTTTGTTTTAAATTTTCTTGAGTACCCTATTCTGAACGATAACATTGTGCTCTCTTACACCATTAATACAGTGTCGGCAATCATAATTTTTTTATTGTTATTTGTTTTAAGACATAAATTCACAAATCAATTAGGGTTTATATTTTTATTTGGAAGTGTTATTAAATTTGGACTCTTTCTTTTAGTATTATACAGGCCATTTTATGCAGATGGAATAATTTCTAAATCAGAATTTTTTACTTTCTTTATTCCCTACTTTTTTACGCATACAATAGAGATTTTTAGTTTATCAAAATGGCTAAACAAAATTGAATAACAGCCCCCTATTGAATCTGAGATAAACCCTATTAAAATAAATTTTAAAATAGTTTTTCTTTTTAGGATAAAGACTTACATTTGCATCGATTTTTAAGCCACTATTATTAAGAGTGAAATGCATAGAAAAATAACAGTAAAAGCGTTAACCCTAGTATTCTTTTTATTTTCAATTGCATCTTTTGCAATAGATAAATCAGAAGAAGAAAAAGCTCATTTGACTGAAAAAACAAAAGAGCAAAGAGAAAAAGAAGTAGAAGAGTACATTCCTCATCACCTATTAGATTCACATGATTTTAGCTTGTTTTCTTACACAAGCGATGATGGTGAGCATGTTTATTTTGGATTTCCTTTGCCGGTTATTTTATGGGATAATGGATTAAACGTTTTTATGTCTTCAAAGTTTCACCACGGTGAAACCATTGCAAAATCTGGAGAAAATTATTACAAGTTAGATCACGGTAAAATTTATAAAACAGATGCTGCAGGAACCATAACCTATGATGCAGATCATCACGCAACAAATAGTAAGCCCTTAGACTTTTCTATCACAAAAAATGTCTTTACAGTGATGATGGTTGGCTTACTCATGTTTTTTATGTTTAGTCGTATGGCGAAGGCTTACAAAAACAACGAGTCTATGCCTAAAGGAATGGGTCGTTTATTAGAACCATTAGTGATTTACATTCGAGACGATATCGCTAGACCAAATATTGGAGAAAAGCATTATAAGAGATACATGAGTTATTTGCTAACGGTGTTTTTCTTTATATGGATCATTAACCTTTTAGGCTTAACACCTTTGGGTATAAATGTTACCAACAACATAGCCATTACATTTTGTTTGGCAATCATTACCTACATCATTACAACTGCCACGGCTAAAAAAGATTATTGGAAACATATTTTTTGGATGCCAGGAGTTCCTACACCTATGAAATTTATCTTAATGCCAATTGAATTGTTAGGAACTTTTATCAAGCCATTTTCTTTAATGATTCGTTTGTATGCAAACATTACCGCAGGTCACATCGTATTGATGAGTATTTTAGGAATGATTTTTATTGCTCAAAATTGGTTGGGCGGGTCATTGTCATTTTTATTGGCCATGGTGTTAGGAATATTAGAATTATTAGTAGCGGCTTTGCAAGCCTATATTTTCACAATGTTGTCTGCCCTTTATTTTGGGTCGGCAGTAGAAGAACACGATCATCATTAAGTTGAGATCATCAAAAAGAATTTTTTAATTTTAAATATATATTATGACAGGTTTAAATTTTATCGGAGCAGGATTAGTAGTAATCGGAGCTGGAATCGGTATTGGTCAAATTGGAGGTAAAGCAATGGAAGCAATTGCTCGTCAGCCAGAAGCGACTGGGAAGATCCAAACAGCGATGCTTATTGCAGCGGCTTTAATTGAAGGTATTGGATTTGCTGCATTATTTGCAGTATAAGCTAACATTTTAGAGTAAAACGTCATAGCGGTTGGCTATGACTTTTTACTCACATTAAACAAAAATATTTAAAAACAGTATACATTAGATATTATGGATAAATTAATCGGAGATTTTTCTGTTGGATTGTTTTTCTGGCAACTGGTTCTTTTTGTAGGATTGGTTCTTTTATTAAAAAAGTTTGCTTGGAAACCAATACTTGATTCTGTTAATGAAAGAGAAGACGGAATTAAAAATGCTTTAGCATCAGCAGAGGATGCTAAAAAAGAAATGCAAAACTTAAATGCTAGCAACGAGCAATTATTAAAAGATGCTAGAGCAGAGAGAGATGCATTAATGAAAGATGCACGAGAGATTAAAGATAAAATGATTTCTGATGCAAAAGAAGAGGCAAAAGAAGTAACCTCTAAGCTCATTGAAAACGCACAAGCATCTATAGAACAAGAGAAACAAGCGGCATTAGCAGAATTAAAAAAGCAAGTTGCTGAATTGTCTATAGGTATAGCAGAAACAGTGATTAAAAAAGAATTAACTTCCAAAGAAGATCAACTAAAATTAGTTGAAGGGATTTTAAAAGAAGTTACTTTAAAGTAAAAGAATGAAAGACGCAAGACCCGCATTACGTTACGCAAAAGCCATTTTGAATTTAGCCAAAGAGAAATCGGCTGAGACAGAAGTACATGCAGATATGCAGTTAATTGCATCCACTATTTCTGAAAATCTTGATTTGGGAATTATGCTAAAAAGCCCAGTAATCAAGTCTTCTGACAAGAAAAATGCTCTAATCAAAATATTTTCTAATAAAATACATGCTATTTCTTTAGGAATTTTTGATTTGTTACAAGAAAATAAACGAATGAGTATGTTGCTATCTATAGCCAAACAATATTCAATCATATATGACTATTCAAAGAGTATCCAGGTAGCAAAAGTTACTACAGCAATTCCATTAACAACAGAATTAGAAACTAAGGTAATGGAAAAAATTGTTGAACTAACTAATAATAAAGCTAGCTTAGAAAATATTGTAAATCCATCTATTTTAGGGGGGTTTATTTTACGGGTTGGAGATGTGCAATATGACGCAAGTATCTCTAATCACTTAAATGAATTAAGAAAGGAATTTGACAACAGTCATTATATTCCAAAAATTTAAATCTACATCAAAATCTAAAAGATGGCAGCAATTAAACCAGCTGAAGTTTCAGCAATTTTAAAACAACAATTAACAAATTTTGACGCAAATGCATCATTAGCGGAAGTAGGAAGTGTTCTACAGGTTGGAGATGGTATTGCTCGTGTTTACGGGTTATCTAATGTTCAATATGGTGAATTAGTTGAGTTTGAAAACGGACTAGAAGGAATTGTATTAAACCTTGAAGAAGACAATGTTGGAGTTGTTTTACTAGGAGCTTCAACTTCTATTAAAGAAGGATCAACAGTAAAGCGTACTGAAAGAATTGCGTCTTTAAGAGCAGGTGAAGGAATTGTTGGAAGAGTTGTTGATACTTTAGGAAATCCAATCGATGGTAAAGGGCCTATCGAAGGTAAGACATACGAAATGCCATTAGAGCGAAGAGCTCCAGGGGTTATTTATCGTGAGCCAGTAACAGAGCCATTACAAACAGGGATTAAATCTATCGATGCTATGATTCCGGTTGGAAGAGGTCAGCGTGAGTTAATCATTGGAGACCGTCAAACAGGAAAATCTACTGTAGCGTTAGACACCATCTTAAATCAAAAAGAATTTTATGATGCAGGACAGCCAGTGTACTGTATCTATGTGGCTATTGGTCAAAAAGCATCTACTGTTGCAGGAATTGCAAACATGTTAGAAGAAAGAGGCGCTTTAGCTTACACAACAATAGTTGCCGCAAACGCTTCAGATCCTGCAGCAATGCAAGTATATGCACCATTTGCAGGAGCAGCAATTGGAGAATATTTTAGAGATACTGGTAGACCAGCGCTAATCATTTATGATGATCTATCTAAGCAAGCAGTTGCGTATCGTGAAATTTCTTTATTATTAAGAAGACCTCCAGGACGTGAAGCATATCCAGGAGACGTTTTTTACCTTCACTCTAGATTATTAGAAAGAGCGGCAAAAGTGATCAATGATGATAAGATTGCTAGCGAAATGAACGATTTACCAGACACCTTAAAGTCAATTGTAAAAGGTGGGGGTTCTTTAACAGCATTACCTATCATTGAAACTCAAGCAGGAGATGTATCAGCTTATATTCCAACCAATGTAATTTCTATTACAGATGGCCAAATCTTCTTAGATGGAGATTTATTTAACTCAGGTGTTCGTCCAGCAATTAATGTAGGTATTTCTGTATCTCGTGTTGGTGGAAATGCTCAGATTAAATCAATGAAAAAAGTATCTGGAACATTAAAATTAGATCAAGCACAGTTTCGTGAATTAGAAGCTTTCGCAAAGTTTGGATCAGATTTAGATGCTGCAACAATGAGTGTAATTTCTAAAGGACAACGTAATGTTGAAATTTTAAAGCAAGCACAGAATGATCCTTACACAGTAGAAGATCAAGTAGCTATTATTTATGCAGGTTCTAAGAACTTGTTAAAGGATGTTCCTGTAAAGAAAGTGAAAGAATTTGAAAGAGATTACATAGATTATTTAAATGCAAAGCATAGAGACGCTTTAGAGGTTTTAAAATCAGGAAAGTTAACAGACAAAGTAATTGCAACACTAGAAAGTGCAGCAAAAGAAATCACAGCAAAATTTGCTTAAATACTAAACGCTTAAAGATTTAGAAATGGCAAACTTAAAAGAAATACGTAATAGAATAGCGTCCATCGGGTCTACGATGCAGATTACCAGTGCCATGAAAATGGTTTCTGCTGCAAAGTTAAAAAAGGCACAAGATGCCATCACAGCGATGCGCCCTTATTCTTCAAAACTAACAGAGCTATTACAAAATTTGAGCGCAACATTAGATAGTGATGCTGGTGGTGCGTATTCTAAGCAAAGAGAAGTTTCTAAAGTACTATTGGTTGTTGTAACTTCAAATAGAGGATTGTGTGGTGGATTTAATTCTTCTGTAATTAAAGAGACTACTCAAAACATTGCAGCCAATTACCAAGACGTTGATGTAGATTTATTGACTATTGGTAAAAAAGGAAATGATATTTTATCAAAATCATATTCAGTCATTGATGCTAGAAATGACATCTTTGACAACCTTACGTTTGATTTCGTTGCAGAAGTTGCTGAAAAAATCATGAAGTTGTATGCAGATGGAACCTATGACAAAATAGAAATTATTTACAACAGATTTAAAAATGCAGCGACTCAAATTCCTCAAGTAGAGCAATTCTTGCCTATTAAACCAGTAGAAGGAGACGCCAATGCATCTGCTGATTATATCTTTGAACCGTCCAAGGAAAAGATTGTTTTGGAATTGATTCCTAAGTCTTTAAAGACCCAATTGTATAAGGCTGTTAGAGACAGTTTCGCCGCAGAACATGGGGCTAGAATGACCGCAATGCACAAAGCAACAGATAACGCTACGGAATTACGTGACGAATTAAAGTTAACATATAACAAAGCAAGACAAGCAGCTATTACTAATGAAATTTTAGAGATCGTTGGAGGAGCAGAAGCCTTGAAAAATTAAATACAATATTTCAGTATAAAAAAGCGCATCTATATGATGCGCTTTTTTATTTTTTTATTTTTTTCTAATTTTGGCATACAATTTGAAATAAATTTTAAGAATAACTAACAACATATTACTCATGAAAACCTTCAAACTATTTTTAGCGATCCTAGTAAGCACTGTTTTTTTAAGTTCTTGTTCTCAAGAAGAGCCTTTAGAAGGTTCAATTACTTTAGGAGAATTGATGTCTAGCTATGATTTATGGTACGTAGACATTCACCAAACTATGGGAAATGGAGATGTCCCTTTTGTTTCTAAGGCCTTTACTTTGTCATTTAATAATGGCAATATTTATGCTAACAATAATATTGCAGATATTGGTTTTACCGGTAACGGTCTTGGTATTTCAGTAGGTAATTATGATAGTTTTGGAATTTATCTTGAAACAATTCATGATCTAGACGGAAGATATATTTTTGATGTACTTCAATTATCTATGAATGAAGTTAGAATTTATGACACACAACAAAATGTTAGTTACTTACTTGTTGGTTATCAACGAGATGAATTTGATTATGATATGTTGTTTTATGATAATATAGAGTATTTTATGCAAGAATATACTGCCTGGGAAAGGACAGACATTAGTCTAACAGGCACTCCAAACCCATTTGATGAAGAGCATTATTTACAATTCACACAAGAAAATAATACTACATTTTATTCATCTCAAGATTCGTTTGGCACAAATGTTGATAATTTAATATGGGATTTTTCCGGGAGTTATGAGGTGTTTGACGTTGATGGTTTTGATAATTTAAAAATCCTAACACTTAATTATGAGTTTGGAGATTTTGAAGAATTTGAACTAACTGTTGTTAATGACCAAGTAGTTAATCTATTTCATATTAGTTCTCAAACAACATATGAGTTTACAGGAAGAGGCTTTATTCAGTTTTTGAGAAATGGTGATAAATCCAAATTAGAGATAAATAATAAAGATAGAAAACGTACTAAGATTATAAGAAAAAAGAAAAAGAAATTTAATTCATAATAACGTTTTGGTTAGTTGATTCTTAGTTGATTATACTTTATAATCAACAAGAGGGAAGCCGCTCTAGAGGTAGAGCGGTTTTTTCATGTCTTATAAAATACTATAACATTTTTCATGTGTTATATATCATGAAAATCAATTATCTTTAAAAAAATGAATTTTATGAATTTAACGGTGTTCATCACAGGAGCTACCTCAGGAATAGGAAAAGCAACTGCAATATTTTTAGCACAACACAATTATAGATTAATTCTTTGTGGCAGAAACAAGGAGCAATTACAAAATTTAGAAAAATCTTTAGGGAAACTAACCGATGTAATTGCACTCCAATTTGATGTTAGAAATAAAAATGATGTCTTTAACACTATAGAAAATCTACCCGAGAATTTTAGAAATATTGATGTATTAATAAATAACGCAGGGAATGCGCACGGATTAAGTTTCATACAAGATGGTGATACAGATGATTGGGATGCCATGCTAGATATTAATGTAAAAGGGCTGCTATACGTTTCAAGAGCAATCTTGCCAACAATGATTCAAAGAAACACTGGATTTATTGTTAATATTGGCTCAACAGCAGGAAAAGAAGTATATCCTAACGGTAATGTTTATTGTGCATCTAAGTCTGCAGTAGAAGCCATTAATAAAGGAATGAGAATGGACTTAAACAACTATAACATTCGTGTTAGCGCCATACATCCTGGGCTTGTAGAAACGGCATTTTCAGATGTTCGTTTTAAAGGGGATACAGAAAGAGCAAAAAAAGTATATCAGGGATATAAAGCACTACAGCCAGAAGACATTGCCGAAATTATCCATTTTGTAATCACCAGACCTTATCATATTAATATTGAAGATTTGGTTGTATATCCTTCTGCTCAAGTTAGTGCAACGATGATAAATAAAAAATAAATGAGTAGGTATTCAAAAATTATAGCAGGATGCATGTCCTGGGGAGCATGGGGAAGACAATTTTCTACTCAAGAAATGATTTCCCAAATAAATATTACCTTAGAATCAGGTATTACCACTTTTGACCACGCAGACATTTATGGAGAATATACAACGGAGTATGAGTTTGGCAAAGCTTTTTTAAAAAGTAACGTAGAGAGAGAAAAAATTCAACTCATTTCTAAATGTGGAATTCAACACGATGGAGGGACAAGAGACAATAAAATAAAACATTACAATTACTCAAAAGAATATATAATCTGGAGTGTAGAAAAGTCATTAAAAGATTTACAAACAGATTATATAGATTTATTATTATTACATCGACCAAGCCCATTAATGCATCCAAATGAGATTGCAGCTGCTGTCTCTAAACTAAAAGACAGCGGCAAAATTATTAATTTTGGAGTTTCAAATTTCACCCCTTCACAACTTAGTTTATTAGATAATAAAACAAGTATATCTGTAAATCAAATAGAATTTTCGTTAACAGAACATTCTGCAATGCATAATGGAACCCTAGATCAATTATTTCAAAAAAATATAATACCAATGTCCTGGAGTCCTTTGGGATCTTATTTTAAAGAATCAAATGCAGCAAACAAACGAATAAAAAAAGTATTGGATGTGTTAACAAAAAAATACAATGCATCTGAAGATCAATTATTATTAGCCTGGATTTTACAGCATCCCTCAGGAGTTTTACCTGTGGTTGGAACAACTTCAAAAGTAAGACTAGAAAATGCAACAAAAGCCTTAAACATTAATCTAGAGCTTGAAGATTGGTTTACCTTACTGGTAGAGTGTCAAGGTCATAAAGTTCCCTAATAATGATTAATAAACGTCTTTTAATCAAGAATTTACTCAGTCATAATGATGAGAATAGTTTTTATGATAAAAAGATGAGGTTATCCTTTACAAGTAAAGAAGGTAAAGGTAAATTCTTAAAGCACATTTGTGCCCTTTCAAATTCAAATCCAGCTAATAATTCTTATATCATAATTGGAATAGAAGATGAAGAAAATAAGATTGTTGGTGTAGATTTTTTTGATGATAGCAAGATACAGAACCTTGTAAATGCGTACTTAAAAAACCCACCTAAAATAACCTATGAGAACGTTCCTTTTCCTAGCTTGCCAAGACATAAAGTAATTGGTTTAGTAACTATTCACTGCAATAGCAATATTACATCATTATTAAAAAACGCATGGAAATATAGAAAAGACACTATTTTTTATAGAAGAGGAAGTAATTCTATGCCTGCGTCTAAAAATTTCGAATTAAGAGATACTAATAAAATAACCGTAGACTCAATAGAAAAAAATGCAAATAACAATATAGAGTTAACCTTAGATGGGGTTTTTGATTTTTTTAATAACCATAAGCCAGAATATAATCCCCAATACAAAGTTTTTAATGAGCAATTTGTTTTGTGTTGGGCAGGAGAGAAAAAACTTTTAGATGGAAAAGAGTTTTTCACACGTGTAGACATTGAATTAATAAACGAACAAGTTCGATTATTTTTTTCATCGCTAGATGAGGTTCAAATTAGTTATAATAAAAATTCATTTATCATTACAGAATATATTTCTCTTGGATTAGACAAGGAGGAAAAATATTATCCTTTAGAAAAAACGATTATTAATTTTAAGGAAAATGGGAAACATGACATTGTTACCGAGTTCTTATTTAAGTCTCCGTCGTTTGATGATATTATGATTCAGCATATCTATCATAATAATAATGTAATTATTTCTAAAATTGAATCAGGAACACCGCTTTCAGTATTAGAACACGAAGATGTGCTAAGGTTACCAAAAAACTATTTACTTTGTTTTTTATACGGATACTTAGATTCAGTTCAGCAATTAAAAAAAGCAAAAGAATATATTAAAAGTATAGAAGATAAAACCACTTACATAAAATATAAAGAAGCACTTCGTGTTTTTAGAAAAGTAAAATATAGTTAGACTCCTAGTTTATTCAATCCATAATTTACCAATAGAGTAGGTTCTTGCTTGACCACTTATAATAACCCTGTCGTTTTTTTCTACGCAATTTAGTATACCTTTTCTTTTGGAAAGTTGCATTGCAGAGAGTTCTTTTTTATGAAGCTTCTTTGCCCAAAAAGGAATTAGAGAACAATGAGCAGAACCGGTAACAGGGTCTTCTAGAATAGATGCTTGTGGAGTAAAAAACCGTGAAACAAAATCACAGTTACTCCCTTTAGAGGTAAAAATTACCCCACCTGTATCTAGATTTATTTGGTCAAAAATTTGCCTGTTTATTTTAATGTTTTTTATGTCTTGTTCAGTATCATATACTAAGACATAATCTCTAGACTTATATACCTCTCTTGGAGGAATGTTTAAAGATTTTTCTATGATTTCAGGAAGCGCTGCAGGAACAGGCATTCTTGATGGAAAATTTAAAAAATAAAAATCATCTTTTACAGTAACCGTTAGGTCTCCACTTGCAGTTTCAAAAACAAAACTGTTTGAAGGATATTTTAAAATTGTTTTTAAACAGTGAGCGGTTGCCAAAGTTGCATGTCCGCATAAATCCATTTCAATTTCTGGCGTAAACCATCGTAGATGAAATTTATCTCCTTTTGGAACAAAAAAAGCGGTTTCTGCAACGGCATTTTCTTGCGTAATTTTTAACAAGGTCTTATTAGGAAGCCATGAGGATAAAGGAACAACACAGGCTGGGTTTCCTTCAAAAACAGTATTTGTAAATGCATCTATTTGATAAAGGTCTAACATTACTTTTTAGTTAATAGTGAGTCCCAAAATAATCTTGTTTGTTCTATATAATTGGCATTGTTTTTATTTTTTGCCCAGTTATTTGCTTCTTCTATAACGACCAAAGCTTCTTTATAGTTGTTCATTTTAGCAAGGATTTTTGCCTTAAGCAATCCGTACCTAAAATTTTCTGGAATTTTATTAAGAGCACTATCAATAAAGTTTAGTGCATCCTTTAAATCTTTACCATTATTGCTGTAGTATTGGGCAGCTTCAAAGTAGGTTCTGTGAGGTATCTTCTCAGGAGTTTTCATAAAATTAAGCATTTGAGACTCAATTTTATTATCAACCTCAACTTCAATTGGAATAGAAATTAGAGTGTTTTCCCATGCGATATCAAGCATTACAGAATTTGTTTTAACCTCTGAAAATTGACAGGTAAACGTTTCAACATAGTTATTTTTTTTAGAAGAGACCTCAAATCTGAAGACATCATTTGACGGTTTGTAAGCACCCCCTGCAATGCTTCTTAATGAAGTATTTGCATGAATAATTATAGTCCAACGACCTTCACGAGGTATGGTATAAATGGCATATTCTCCTGGCTGTATTGTTTTTCCTCCAATTTTTGCAATCTCCTTAAATGTAATTCTTGTAGCCGCATTTGCTCCAGTTCTCCAAACTTTATTATAAGGGACTAGTTCTCCAAAAACAATTCTTCCTTTGGCTGAGGGTCTGGAGTATTGAAGAGCCAGCTCTGTAAGACCAACTTGTTGTGAAATTTTACTATAAGGACTCAGTGTAGGTGTCTTTAATCGTTGCCCGTGACAAAGATTAAAACCTAATAAAAAACAGATAACAAAAATTGATTGTTTCATGTAGGTGAAATTTTATGGATTGAAAATTATTCTAGTAACCCTCTAAATTTAGGAATTAATTTTAAATACTTCGAATTTTCTTGACCACTCTAGGGATTTTCCGGGGATTAAAGAAATTTTAAAAAACAATTCTGGGCTAATCACATGTTTCCAACCCCAGAGATTTATTTTATCTGTTTTAAAGTTCCCAATTTCTTTTATGCCAACATTGGCTTTTAGATTAGTTAATGTCCATTCAGCCTCTAGCTCTTTTCCTCCCGTTAGATTACTGAAGAAGAATTGTTGTTCTGGAGTTTTATTAAAGGTAATATTATCAAGACCAATTTCAACTGCATTCTCGTTATTTACAGTTTCGTCAAAAAGTGATGGATTTATTGGGAAAGGAAATTTCAGCGTATAGTCTTCACCTATTAGGGCGTTATTAATTGCCATAAAATTATGAACATATTCATCTGTAATAATTTTTTTTTCACCCGTATTATGTAGAGAATAATCAATAGTAAAGCTATTTTCAGAAACCCTAATTTCTTTTTTTAGTATATATGAATAGCCATTTACAAGTTCTGATTTACAGATAATTTTAATCTTATCATTTTCATAGTTAATATCAAAGCTAGTAGGTTTTATGATATGATTTCTATGAAAAAGGTAGTTTTTGTGTTCTTTCTTGAGAAGGCCAATACCTATTTTATGAAACCATCCGCCCATAGGGGTTTCTTCGAAACCTATTGGACTCGTAATTCCAAATTCGTTGTAAAGCCCTTTTCCTAAAAAATTGACATCTTTAGATTCTGTATCTTCAATAGTAGTTAGAGGAAGGCTCTTAAATTTGACAGAAGAAATTTTTCCAGTCCAATCAAACCTTGAACCTTCATAGTTTTCTAATGGTGTATCAATGGCAACCTCTAGCGTATCATTCTTTATAATATGAGTCATAATTAAAGTATCAGAAAGATATTAAAAAGAGTTTTTCCAACCATTGAATACAGCTCACAGTTATTTAATTTTTCAAGGCTTAGTCCCAAAAACAGGATCAATTACGTTTAAAAAAATTTCTAAAAAATTTAACTGCCACCAGCACAGGGAAAACACATCCCAAAAGTAAGGAGGGTAACATGGTTAATTCATGATAAACCCCAATTAATGTGTGCTCAATTTTAAAAAAGTTTAACGTATATAGCATTAAAACATTTATCCAAGGGATAATTGAAAATGTGATTAACTCCTTATAATTCATCATTAAAACAATTAATTATGTAAAACAGATATTAGCTCACTGTTTGGTTTTTCTTTAAGTCTTCATAAAATTTTGCATTGCTAACTTGTATGTAGGGGCTTAGCCATAAAAAACCAATTCCGAAGGTCAGTATACAAAGTAAGGCCCAACCGATGAAACGTAATCCTAGACAGAAATATTTCCATTTATAACCATTCATCATTTCTTTGCTTTTTCGCAAAGCGTCCATTGAGCCAATGGTATCATCTTCTGCTAAAATATAAAAGGTTTGCGAGTAAGCAAAAGCTGCAATTATACCAGGAATTATTAATAACAAGGCCCAAAGGAAAATAAAGATAGCCATTAAAAGATAGGCGCCTAAGACGGTACTATAATTTTTAAATCCCTCAAAAATTTGTTCCAATCTTGCATTTTCATTTCTCGAGAGGCTCAAGGTAAACATACAAATACCAACTGCCATGGGTCCAGCAATAAAAAGTCCTATTACACTTCCAACTACAGGAATTACTTGAAGTGTTCCAACAATTATTATGTATACCAAAAAGGTACCCACTGCGAGCCCCCAGTTTCCAGAAAGTGATGCTCTAGCTTCTGCCATTAATTCCCTATTTTCTTTTACCATTTTGCGTTTTTTTAGTTTGTTATAATTAAAATAATATTATGATTGAGCCAAGATAGTAAATAAATATCAAGCTAATTAAACAATAGATATTTTCTAAAACTCTATTTTTTTTCATCTAGAATAAGCGCAGGAATGGCTAAGGTTTTGAAAAGATCGTTATAAGCTTTCATTTCAGTATTAATGATGTCATTTCTTTCATTTACATAGACTTTCCAATCGTTCATTAAATCTCCAAATCGTTCTTTAGCTCCATTAGTAACTTTTGGGTTCGCTTGATCAATATAACTTTTTAATTGAATTAATTGTGCGTTTAACTTGTTGTTAAAATTAATAACATCTTGAAATGTTTTTTGCTTTGCCTGTATCAAGTTTTCTTCCCAGCTATTGATTCTCTTTGATAACTCTTTACCTTTTTCAATTATGGCGTTTGCACTATTATTGTTTTTTAAAAGCTTAGCATAGGTTGTAAGTTGGGTTTTTGCAGATCGCATTTGATTCACAGATTCATGCATTTCCTTGACAGTATTTTCAATAGAAACTAGCATCTTTTGTTGCGCTATAAAATCTTCAGGGCTTGAAACAACTTTTGGATTTGGAAGAATAGTTGCCTCAGTTTCAGAAATAACATCCCCTAACGTCATTCTTAACGTATACTTTCCGGGGGCCACACTAGATCCCGATAGTCCTCCAAAAATGAATACCTTATGTATAGACGGCAATGGGTCTCTTCTGAAATCCCAAGTAAAACGATTAACACCTTTTTTTGATCCTAAAACTTGAGGTTTAGAGGGGCCACCTGGCCATGATTTAAAACTAGGATCTTTCTTATTTGTATAAGTTCTTATAACTTCAGAATTCTGCAGAACTTCCAACCTTAGTTCTAAAGAATCAACATTCTTATTTAAGTAATAATCAAAGGTAATCCCACTTCTAGGATTTTGCCCCTGCCCAACAGCCTTCGAGTTTCCTCCAAAGATGCGATAAGTATCTTTAGGGGGTACAATCTCAATAGCTTTTGAATAGCTACGTTTATTTTGAAGCGCCCCTAAATCATCTAAAATCCAAAAACCTCTTCCCGATGTTGCAGCCACTAAATCATTATCTTGAATCATTAAATCGTTGATAGCTACTATGGGTAAATTTAGTTTTAATCGTTGCCAATAAGCACCATCATCGTTTGAGACATATAGTCCAGTTTCTGTTCCTGCATACAATAAACCCTGTTGTTTTTTATCTGCTCTAACTACTCTTGCAAAACCATTAGGATCATTTAAACCAGTTACAATTTTAGTCCAGGTTTGTCCGTAATCATTGGTTTTAAAGACGTAAGAGTTTAAGTCCATAGATTTGTATCTCATAATCACTATATAAGCAGTGGCAGGGTTGTGTTGGGAAATGTCTATACTATTTATGATACCATCCTTTAATTCCAGGAGGTGTAATATTGGTCCAGCTATCTCCACCATTCTTTGTAATCTGTAAAAGTCCGTCATCGCTACCTGCATATAAAACGCCTTGTTCGTGCTGAGATTCTACCAAAGCTGTAAGTGTGTTATAGTTTTCTCCACCGGCAGCTTCGTTTGTATACGGAGCTCCTCCTGGGCCATGTTTCTCCACCTCATTTTTGGTAAGATCTGGGCTTATTACGGTCCAATTCATTCCTTGGTTTGTAGTTTTAAAAACAACGTTTCCGGCGTGATAAACTGTAGCTCTATCATGTGGAGATGTGATTATTGGAGCATTCCAATTGTATCGATATTTTGAATCTTTTGGGGCTATACTTAAGCCTAATTCTGGATACTCTTTAATTGATTTTTGTTCTCTTGAAGTTCTTGACCAAGTACTAATGTTCCCTTGATAGGTGCCACCATATACCAACTCTGGGGCATCAGGATTAAAAGCAATAAAAGCACTTTCTCCTCCAGCTACAGAATACCAATCTTTCCAATCAATACCCTCATCATTGGTTCTGCTAGCAATGCCAATTGCAGAATTATCTTGCTGCCCGCCATACACGTTATAAGGCACTAGATTGTCTGTAATTACTCTATAAAATTGAGAGGTTGCTTGGTTTTGTTGCGTACTCCAGCTTTTCCCTCCGTTGAAGGATATATTAGCCCCACCATCATTAGAATTGATGAGGTTTGTGTTGTCAGTTGGGTTTATCCATAAATGATGATTGTCTCCATGTGGAACAGGAATATTTGAAAAACTTTTTCCTCCATCTATAGACTTCATAACGGGTGCATTTAAAACATACACCGTATTTTCATTTTGTGGATCAGCAAATATCTCCATATAATACCAAGACCTAGCAATATTAACTCGATTACTATTTACTTGCTTCCATGTTTTACCTGCATTATCCGACCGGTATACACCACCTTTTTTACCAGCGGCTTCAATGACAGCAAAAACTCGATCTGGGATTTGCTCTAGAAACAGAAATTCCTGATTTTCCAAAATCTTTTGGTAGACCTAATTTCATCTTTGTCCATGTAGTTCCTGCATCTATAGATTTGAATAATCCAGAATTTTCACCACCAGATTCCATCACCCAAGGATATCTTCGGTGCTGCCACATAGCAGCATATAAAATACGAGGGTTTGTCATGTCCATAGATAAAGAAGAAGCTCCAGTGGTATTATTCACAGAAAGAATATTTTTCCAGGTTTTTCCTCCGTCTGTAGTTTTGTAAATTCCTCTCTCCTTTGAGGGAGCGTATTGTGCGCCTTGTGCAGTAACATATATGATATTTGGATTGGTTGGATGGATAACAACGTCTGAGATATGACGCGTTTTATCTAGCCCTAGATGAGACCATGTTTTTCCTGCATCCATAGATTTGTATACGCCATCTCCCATTGAAGTCATAACTCCTCTAGCAGCATGTTCTCCCATTCCTACAACTATAATATTAGGATCACTTTCAGCAACAGCAATAGCACCTACAGAACCGGTTTTAAAAAATCCATCAGAGATATTTTTCCAAGTAATTCCATCATCAGTAGTTTTAAAAACACCCCCTCCTGTAGAGCCCATATAGTAGGTGTGAGGTTTGCCAATAACTCCAGTTGAAGTAACACTTCTACCGCCTCTAAACGGTCCAATATTTCTCCATTTTAAACCATGATATAAAGAATCAGTTATGGCAATAACAGGTTTTTTTATTTTCTTTTTTCTTTTTTGAGAGCTTATAGTAGTTGGTATTATAAGGAGACAGATAAAAAGAAGTTTAAGTGTTTTCATAAAATTAATTTTGGCTTGTTATTATTGAAGGTATGGATTGATTTTAAGAATTAAAGTTACCAAATAAAAACACAAATAGAAAATCAACTGGTAGATTTTATAATTGATGAGAATTCATTTTAATTTTAATTGAAACGCTTAATTAAATGGTATGAGAATTCTATAATTTCTTTATAATTCTGTTTACTTATTTTTTCATCAATCCCATGAAAACGTGTCATTGTTTTTGGACTTAGTCTAATAGGGTAAAACCGGTACACATCATCTGAAATATTATAAAAATAACGAGCATCAGTTCCTCCTCCAACCAAGCCAGGCACTACAACACTCTCTGGAAACATGCTTCTTATTGTTTTTTCCAATACCTTATAGGCTTCTGAATCAATTGATGAAACAGGTGAGGGATTGGTTAAAAATCCAACAGGGGTAACTCTGATTTTATTAGATATTGTATTTTCTATATGTTTTTGAACGGACTCTATAGTTTCTCCTGGCAGGATTCTAAAATTAATAGTAGCTTCTGCCACAGTCGGGATCACATTGTTTTTTACACCGCCATCAATAATTGTTGGAGCTGTAGTTGTGTGGGCATTTAATGCTTCAAGGATTGGTTTTTTAAAAAGCCACGGGTTTGCAAAAGCTACTTTTTGAAAAAAAGGCAATTCTGCGCCCATATATTCAAATTGGTAATTAACAGGAGCTACCATTTTATAAGGCAATTGATTATTCTCAAGGTCTACGATAGCTTGGGCTAGCATACCAATGGTGTTCTCTCTTGGTGGTTGTGAACTATGACCACCTTTAGTCTCAACTGTAAGTTTAAATGAAGAGAATCCTTTTTCTGCTAAATTGACCATAGCAACCGGTTTGTTCACTCCAGAAACCATGTTTTCTGCTAAAAACCCACCTTCATCAAGTGTCATTGCCGCTTGTACACCCTTAGATTTAAGGTGTGAAGCTATTTTAGCCGCTCCATTAGCTCCGCCAACTTCCTCATCATGTCCAAAAGCAAGATAAATTGTTCTTGATGGTGTAAAAGATTCCTCTAAAAGTTTTTCAACGGCTTCCAATAATCCAATTAGAGTGCCCTTGTCATCTATTGAGCCTCGGCCAATAATTGATGTTTCTGTTATCTTCCCTTCAAATGGTCCAGCTTCCCAATCATTTAAAGTGGGTTTATCTACAGGGACAACATCTTGATGCGACATCAATATAATAGGTTTTTTTGAAGGATCTGAACCCTCCCAAGTATATAGAAGACTATAGGTGCTAATTTTTTTAAGTGAAAGTTTAGCATGGGTTAACGGGAAAGCCTCTTCAAGAAAACGATGAAAACCAAAAAATGCTGTTGAATCTGGAGTTGCAGTTTCACTCAAAGAAATTGTTGGGTATTGTAACCCTTTTGAAAGATTTTGAAATAGATCATTGGGGAGTGCTATTTTTTCTAGATTTTCTGATGCTACTTGTTTAGATTTTAGCATTAGGGTGTTAAAAAGTAAAACACCTATAATAATGACAGCAGCAGTGACAATTAAACGAATTATTTTTTTCATAAATAGTAGTTGTTACATTATAAGACTCATTTTATTTTGTAAATTCTTTATACTCTTTTGACGGATCATAATCATTATTTGTTTTTATCGAATACAATTCACTTTTTGGGTCCTTAGACGAGATTATTGGGAAAAAAAGTTGAACATACCAAGGTTCTTTTAGTCGGTTCCAAGCACCAAATTTAGAGGGGTATTTTCGAGTAATTTTAGCCGTTCCAAAAATAACATCCCAAATAAAGAGAAGGTTGCCATAATTTCCATTAGGGTTTGAAACACCATCTTCTGATGTTAAACCATGATGAGCAAAATGGGTGCTTGGCGTAGAAATTGTTCGCTCAATAACCCATGCTAAAGGACTCAATATCTTATAGCGATAAAGAAACCTATCCCATTTAGTTTCACTGTGCGCCAATAGAATAACAATTAATTTTATGGGCAAATAAAATAAGTATACATACCCCATTCCTAGGTAGATTAAAACAGCTGAAAACCAAATTCCAGGCATAAATGCATAGTATAATACTGCGTTTCTATAGGTAACAAGTACTCCCATTTCTTCTACAACATGATGAGGCCTGTGAAGCTTCCACATTTTTTTGTTGATATGCGATAGTCTATGCCACCAGTATTGAGTTAGATCATCTAGTATAAGAAAGGCAACAACGTGCCACCAAAGTGAAGAGGTGAGATAGTAATCTTCTAATCCAGGAAAACTTACTCCCATAAACCAAAGAACAAAAAGAAATATTCCTGGTTGAATTAATGTTGGTAAAGTGATAAGACTTAGCAATTCTATAGAAAAATCATTTCTTGATCTTTTATCATTAAAATATAATCCGCCTAAAGCTTCAATAATACCCAAAAATAACAGAACTGATACAGGGATAAGTTTACTTAAAGCCTCATTTTCCATAATAATTTGGTTGCTTTTACTTCATTGAGTTGAAAAACAGAATCGTCAGAGAATTTCTAAAGTAAGGATCTTTCCTCTTTTACACAAATAGTTAGGATATCCTTAGTCTTTTTTGCCACCTTTAGGAGTATATTTTAAATCTTTCTCTAAACCCTCTATCATCTTCCCAGCAATATCTTTATTGGAGATCCCTTCAATCCCTTCAAGACCTGGGGATGAGTTAACCTCAAGAAGGAGTGGCCCTTTTTGGCCTCTAATGATATCTACTCCTGCTACTTTTAGTCCTAATGTTTTCGTAGCTAATAAGGCAACTTTTTTTTCTTCTGGTGTTATTTTTACAGCTGAACCCGTTCCACCCAAATGTATATTTGCCCTAAATTCTCCTGGGGCAGCAGTTCTCATCATACTACTAATTACTTTGCCATTTATGACAAAACACCGAATGTCTTCACCTTTAGCTTCTTTAATAAATTCTTGAACTAATATATTTGCTTTTAGACTTTTAAAGGCGTTAATTAAGCTTTCTGCCGCTTTTTTTGTTTCAGCTAACACAACCCCTTTTCCTTGTGTTCCCTCTAAAAGTTTAACAATTAAAGGAGCTCCTCCTACCATATCTATAAGCTCATCTGTGTCTAGTGGCGAATTAGCAAACCCTGTAGTTGGAATAGGCAATCCTTTGTTAATGAGCATTTGTAATGAAAACAACTTGTCTCTGGATTTTGTAATTGAAGACGCTGTATTTAAAGTGTAAACTCCCATGGCTTCGAAATGACGAGTTAAAGCGCATCCGTAGAACGTCATGCTAGGTTTAATTCTTGGGATGATTGCATCAAAGTCGTCTAAAACCCTTCCTCCACGATAATGAACCTCTGGTTTTTTACCATCTAATTTAATGTAGCAATCTTTTATGTTTAAAAATTCTATATTATGCCCTTTTTGCTGGCCAGCCTCTACGATTCTTCGGTTACTATACAAATTTGGATTACTGGCTAGAAGACCAATTTTTAAACCAGAGTTCTTCACTACTTTTGAATGATAGTGTTGTTTAAGCAAATCATGTGTTGGTTCCCCTAATAAAAATGAAGATTCAGGGTCAACAAGCATTTTTCCAGACATTG
>CALSUE010000007.1 GCA_943789455.1 uncultured Flavobacteriaceae bacterium | reverse complement strand
ACAGGTTCAATCAGAAGTTAATGGGACCACTCATATTGATATTGAAGAGATAAGAAACTTCACAAATGGATTAATTTATCCTTTATACTTTTTAGATTTTGAAACAATTGGTCCCGCAGTTCCAAAATATAATGGTAGTAGACCATACCAACAATTAGTATTTCAGTATTCACTTCACATTCAAGAGACTTTAACCTCAGTAATAGAGCATAGGGAATACCTCGCAGATCCAACCAAAGATCCAAGAATTGGATTTATAGAACAACTAATTCAGGACTGTGGTAGCAGTGGAGACATATTAGTCTACAATATTGGTTTTGAGAGAGGGAAACTAAATGATCTAATCGATGTATTCCCTGAGTATTCTAATGAGTTGTTAGGGATTGTAAATCGTCTGAAAGATCTAATGATTCCGTTCCAACAGAAATGGTATTATACCCCAGAAATGAAGGGTAGTTACTCAATAAAGTATATTCTACCCGCACTTGTTCCTGAACTTTCATATAACGATCTTGATATAAAAGAAGGAGGTAAAGCATCCAACACATTTCTATCAATGGTTAATGAAACCTTTGAAGGTGATGTGCAAAAAACAAGGAGACAACTATTAGAATATTGTGAGTTGGATACCTATGCTATGGTCAAAATCCTTGAGAAACTACTACAGGTATAAAACTGATTTTCTCTAAAAAATCTGAAAATTTTTAAATCCAAATTTTAGACATTTCTCAATTTTACATCAATTTTTGGCAAAATTTTCAGACGACTCTGAGAGGGTGTTTTGATTCATATATATGTATATATTAAGGACGGGTACGGCAGGGAGTACGGCAGGAAATCCGGCACGGGGGACCTGATCCAACTATAATACTAATCGGCAAACTGAAATTTCAATAACTTCGGAGATTTACCATCAGGTTCCTTCACTAATTCTAATCGGCACCTCCATTATCAATGTTACCTGAAGATAAACCGTGGTGATCCATCTGAGATTTTAATCGGCAAAGAAAAGTGTATCAAAACAATTACTGTAGCAGAACTTTAGCATTTATTATTCCGGAATCCCATTAATCCGCTGTATCATAGCCTCACAGAAACCCAAAGGATTAAAATGATACGATATGATAAACGCAGTGATCTATTCGCGAGTGAGTTCAGAATCTGAACGGCAAGACACAGAAAGACAAACCAATGAATTAATTGATTATGCTCATCGAATGGGTTATAATATTAATAAGGTCTATGAGGAAAAGGTTAGTGGTTATAAGAAGAATGAAGATAGACCTGTATTCGCCAAAATGCTAGAGGATATAAATGCCAATCAGATTGATAAGGTCTTGGTGTGGGAGCTGAGTCGAATTGGAAGGTCGGTGCTGCATTCACTTCAGAATATTCAAACTCTACATGATATGAGAGTGGGAATCTACATTAAGAACTTCAACCTTGAGACGCTCAATGATGATAAGACACCAAATAGTCTTTCCATGTTCATGGTTCAGATCTTATTCGCGGTTGCCAATATGGAAAGTAAGATGACATTGTCAAGATTGAAATCAGGCTACCAAAATCATATCAAGAAACATGGTTCTAAAAGTGTTGGCAGAAAAAAAGGTAGTATTGACAGTGATGAAAAGGTACTTGAACGGCATTCAGATGTTGCACGACTATTAAAGAGGGGGCTATCCATTAGGAATATAAGTGCAATAACAAACAAGTCTTCCAATACTGTTTTGAAAGTTAAAAGGTTAATGTAATGGACACCTTTTTTACTATTTACTTTATTGTTGTTGGGGTATTATTCACTCTAAATCTGATATCTGTGCTAATTAAATTCTTTACTGCTGATGGTGAAGACTGGCAATTTCAGTTGGCAGAGGATGTATTGAACTGGTGTCTAATGTTGTATCCAATTAGAAAGAGAAAACCACTTCTTACTTTGGTTGAGGGTAAATCTAATCTTGCGGGGGAATATTGTTTCTACAACAATACAATCACTATTTACAGAGATAACAATGTCATACGTAGAGAACTAATCAATACCGTCATCCATGAGTATTTTCATTATTACCTGATTACATCAGAGTCAAAATCAAAACTCTACCATGATCAATTGGAACAATTCTCATTAACGCAACACCCACAGGAAATTCTATGTAACACCATGGGTGAAACCCTCACAAAGGTCTATTTGAAAAATAATTAAAAACTGTGGTTAGTTCACAAACGGCACAATACCCCAACAGTCATTGTGCCAATTAGATTGCAAACCAAATCCTGATTCATCATATCAAGACCTAAACTTAAGATCATAAGAACTAAAGTTCATCGATCAATTCCAGAATCTCTTTTTTACGACAAGATTTATCATTAATTCTAAACAGAGAACGATTAATCGATTCTCTTATAAATTGTGATTTGGATTTTTTCTCTTTTACTAATGTTTCCAAAAGTGTAATGTATTGATTGGGAGTTAGCCGCAGTGAAATCATAACGTCTTTTTTCATATCTGAATAGGTTTAATAATAAATAGTGTATTACACAGAAAAACTTCCTTAAGAATTTTAGGAAGTAAAAAATTATTAAAAATAATTTGGAATTTACATATGTCATTTTATATATTTGCCCTATGAAACATTCAAAATTTGTAAATCTCGATTACCAAAGTCTAACTGACTTGTTTAAGATTAATAAATCAAAAAAGTTAACCAAGATCGAGGTTAAGATGAAAGATGACGTCAAAAAAAATGATCATCTTAATTCAGGTTTTAAATCTGATTTTGACGAACTTGAAGATAAATTGCAAAAGGTTTTATCCTATTTGGATGAGAACAAAGAGGTTTTCAGTCGATTAGATGAATTAGTTAAAGATTTTGAGCAGCATCAGGTACTAATGAACCCTACTATTCATGTTGCGAGGACAAAAGACAAAAAAACTGAAATTGAATATTTCACAGCTAAGACATTTTTTCCGTTAACAGGTGGCAAAAGGAAAGAAGTGAAAATTCATTTGGGACGTGCGGAAAATTACAATTTTAATACACAAAATAAACAAGCTAAAATAGACGCTATTATAAAAATGAGACAAACAATCTCGAGAAGAATAAGAGAAGGAAGTTTATAATTTTTTTATTCAAAAACTATGTCAAATATATAAAACACCCTATTATGAAAACAGAAATTTCCCCATTAAAATTAAGTGTCCATGACAGTATTATTGCCATGAAATTAAACGTAGACCATTCATCGATGGAAGCATCATTAGATGAATTTGGTTTTAAAGATCCAATAAAAGTTGTTCGTAACGAAGATGAATATCAAATATGGGACGGGTATAGACGCTGGATGGCAGCGCAGTCATTGGGATTTAAACAAGTTCCAGTAGTAATTAGTGATCCACAAAACGTAATGTTAGAATCAATTTTATCAAATTCGACTCAAGAAAGAACTGCTGTTGAAATAGTTTCGTCTATAAAGTGTGTTTTGGATGAATTAGGAAACTCACAAGGTAAAAAGAGGGAATTAATAAATGGTTTAACGGAGGAAGATTTAAAAGATCGTTATACCATGGTATCAAAAATATTAGGTTTAAATCTGTCCTCAGTACAACTCCGAAAATACATCACAATAGACGACTTTGACAACGACCCATCGAATCCATTAACTGAGTCATTAATAGATAAAATTGATCTTGGTACTTTGTCAGTTTCCAGAGCTGATAATATTATTAAACGTATCAAAGAAGAAAGTAAATTAAATAATGATTTAGATACTCAACTTAAGTGTCCTATTATTTCAAATGACTACGAGATATACAATATGGACAATAAAAAAGCATACACCAAAATTGAAGACAATTCAATAGATCTATTGTATTTCTCTCCAGATTATTTGGGTATTAAAAACTATCGAAATGTTCCAAAAGAAGATCAAGTAGGTGCCTTGGGTTTAAATGATTACATAGATGAGTTGGTTAATCAAACTTTACATTTTATAAAGTGGAAATTAAAAGACACGGGAGTTTGTGTAATTAACGTTGACGATGTAATAATTGATAATCAATCTCAAGCAATTCCACAGCGAATTACATTAAAAATGATATCTGAAGGGGTTAAATTTATACAGGAGGTTAAATGGGAAAAATCTAATCCAATTCCATTGTCAAATTTTAAGGGTTTTCAACCCTCAACGGAGTCTATTCTAATTTTTGTAAAGGATGAAAAGAAATTTATTTGGAACGAATACAGAAATCTAAATTTAGAGGATCAAATAATTTTAAAACAAACGATGAATAAAACTTACGTTGATAGTCCAAATAAGAGAATGGTTGATGTTCTAAATGGTGAATTGGTGTATGACTTTTTTAAAACTTCAGTTTTTCAAAATAGTGAATTCAAAGATATTGATCCAAACTATAAACATCAAGCGCCACAAAATGAAAAAATACCATTATTTTTCATTCTATTTTTCACTAAACCAGGGATGAAAGTTTGTGATTTATATGGTGGAAGTGGAACAACTGGTGCAGCAGCTCTTAAAAACGGCAGATCAGCGGTAATGTTTGATTTAGATCCAGTTAATACAGAATTTATGGAAAAGAGATTTAAAATCATTACCGAAGGTAAATCTAAAAATAAAGTAATCAATGAAAACATTTTTTTTGATTAAAAACTATGTCAATTATATAAATTAACTTAAATATGAAATTAACCATTCCGAGTTCGATAATTGAAGTGAATTTGAGTCAATATGTAACAGGAAGATCTCAGCGCAACAAATCTATGTGTGATGCCGCTTATTTTGTCGTGTCTTTATTAACTCCTCCAATTTATAATTCAAAAGACTATCAATATTTGAGGGGTTTTAAACCTCTTTCAAGTAAAGATGTAAACCGAATGACACGTAATAGATTTAATGAGGTTAAAACCATTCTATTGGACTCAAATTTGACCGAAAATGGTCCCATTGTCTTATCAGATAACTTAATTATCCCTGGTGTTAAACACACTGGATATAAACTCAATCAATGGGTACTTGAGGAGAATGATTTTGTTGAAGTTGAAATTGACAATAAGTATGACACTCGAAAAGAAAAACTCAAATATGAATGGGAGTCAGAGATGAAATGTTTTGAAGATAGATACATTCACATCAAAGAGGCTATGGATCAATTTCAAATTACCATAGACGCAACAGCTGCTCGAACTTACCTGAAAGAATTGAAAAAAAGGGTGTTGTCAAAGGTGATAAAGGAGAATAAAACTCAAGTGAAGAAATACTTCAAAAAATTACATAAAGTAATTGAGCATATCGAAAAGGGAGAATTCAATTATTCTGTTTCGATGAGCAATCATAGAGTCAATTCGGTATTCACTTCGATGAAGAGAGAATTAAGATATTTTCTAAGAACAAATGGAGAATCTATGATTGAAGTGGATATAAGTACCTCGCATCCATTTACCCTTGCAACCATTCTCACAGAGAAATTTTTTAAGGAGACTAACCTTGGTTACAACCTTCATTCTCTATTCCCTCAATTATATAAGTCTTTAGAGTACTTGTGTGAATCTATGGAGTATCAAGATTATGTAGAGAAATTTGTTAAATATATGATAGTAGAGTCTAATGTTATTAATGATAACTATATAGAATATAATACATATAAAGGGGATGTATTAACTAATATAAAATATCCTATACTGGATACATTCATATCATATATGTGTGGCAGGTTTTGGAGAAAAAAAGGAATCCAAAAATATCGGTCATTGAACTTCAAAAAAGACATTTATGAGTCAATAGGAAAGAATATTGGGATGACTCGTGAGAAGGTAAAAGATCAATTTCAACTCTACATTAATTTTTCTGACAAGAACAGAAGAGTCAATGTAGAACTCATCAAACATTTGGAAAAACAATTTAACGAAGTAAGTAAACTTGTTCAGTTCATTTCCAATACAAAACACTTGAAAAATCCATTCTCATATCTAATTCAAAGATGTGAGTCCTATCTGTTTTTGAGGCATGGTTGTCTGGAATTGAGTAAAAATAATATCCCCTATATCACCATCCACGATAGTGTATTGTGTCAAAAAGAAAATAGGTATGGAGTTCAATATCTGTTAACTGATTCAATAAGTAAACAAACGGGATTAACTCCTGGAATCAAATTCAAAGAATTAGAGGATCCTTTTCCATCATTGGATGAAGCAGCAGCAGATATAGCTGAATCAATTAGTTCAAAAAACAAAAAAACTAAAACATCAAAATCATTTTAAGGCAATGAATAAGACAGAGTCTAAAAAAATAATCTCGTTAGAGCTGAATGGTATTTCTAACGAAGATATAGCGCGTATCCAGTTATTATTGGAGAAATTAGCAATTATTGAATACGAAACCTATAAAGAAGCGGTATAATGAGAACAATAATCTATAAAAGGGTATCAACTGATGATCAGGCAGATCGAGGGTTCTCTTTACAACATCAAGAGACTGTATTAAAACAATTCTGTTCGATCAATAACTATCCAATTGTAGATGTTTATACTGAAGACTACTCTGGTAAAGATTTTAATCGACCCGAATGGAACAAAATTATATCGTACCTCAAAAAGAATAAAGGTAAGGTTGATCAGATCTTATGTTTAAGGTGGGATCGTTGGTCAAGAAATCAATATTTGGCTCTAAAAGAGATAAAGACTTTAGATAAATTAGGAGTACTAATTTCTACTGTAGAACAACCCATCGACCTATCAAGTCCTGATTCTAAGGTCCTTCTCAGTATATATTTAACCCTTCCAGAAGTAGAGAATGATAAAAATTCAATCAGAACCATTGAAGGATCAAGAAGAGCAAGAATAGAAGGTTGCTGGACAGGTTCTGCTCCAAGAGGATACAGTAATTGTCGTGTTGAAGGTAAATCAACTCTTGAACCAAATGAAGCTGCACCATATATAAAAGAATGTTTTGAACGGATGGTGCTCGGGGTTTATTCTGCTAATGAAGTTAGAAAATATATCAATGAACAGAAATATCCTTACAAGGGTAAATCCTTCAATATCACCAAACAAACATTTTATAATATCATTAGGAATGTTGTTTATACAGGAAAAATCAGGGTAAAAGAGTACAAAAAAGAAGGGGAGCAGATTGTTATAGGATTACACCCACCAATTGTTTCAGACGACCTTTTTAAGAGGGCTAATGACTACTTAGATGGTAGGGTTAGAAATTTCGATTTTAAGTCTGATAAAACTGATTTATACCCATTGAAAGGGTTTATGAAATGTTCCGAACACGGTAGAACCATCACCGCATATAAGTGTCAAAGTGGTAACAAAAACTGGTATCATTACTATCTGTGTACCAAACCACGTTGCCAAAGATATAGAGTGGATTGGGCACATGAACAAATAAAAAAGTTATTAGATACAATTTCATTCACTGCTGGTATGGTAAAAGTTTATAAATCTCAACTCGAGTCACTAATTGACCGAGACGATGTAACAAGAAAAACCGAAATTAAAAGAATTCAGGCTGAGATTGAAAAGTTTGTGACGCGACAAACCAACTTGCAAAACTTATTTCTTGACGGAGATATCACCTCTTCTGATTACAACGAAATGAAGAGTAGAATCGAGTCTGAGTTAAGTGATAAACAGGTTAAGTTGGAACGGTTGAAGTCCACGAAGAGTCCATTTAAAGTGTATTTGAATAAAACTCTCCCAATGATTGAAAACCTAAGTCATTATTGGGATAAGGCAGATGGAAAAACCAAAAAGAAGATTCTTGGTTGCATCTTTACTGAAAAATTCGAAAATTTCGATTTTGAGAGTTGCAACAACATTTTCACTCCAGAGATAAAGTCTATTATGTTGGCCAGCAAGGTTTTACGGAGGAATAAAAATAAAAAGGAGGTCAAAAATGACCTCCTGTCTAATATGGCTCCCCCTCTTGGGCTCGAACCAAGGACCCTCTGATTAACAGTCAGATGCTCTAACCAACTGAGCTAAGGAGGAGTTTGCTAGAATAAATTTATTTTAGCGTGTGCAAATATATATCTTTTACAAAAAGCACAAAAACTTTTTTTGCAAAAAAATACCTAATCAACTATTAGTTTATCTAATCCTCAAAAACTAGTAATGATTTTGATACTCTAAAGCTGTTTAACTAACATTATACTAAACCATATTCAGTTGTATTTAAATGCTTAAATAAATCGCTGTTTTTTCTAAAAGTTGTATTTTTACAGACAATAATTAGCTTAGATATACAGTAATCTATTTTTATGGATAAGTTTTCTTTCTTAAATGCAGCACATACCGGTTATATAGCCGATTTATACGATAAATATTTACAAAATCCAGATATTGTAGAACCTAGTTGGAGAAGTTTTTTTCAAGGCTATGACTTAGCCAATGAAAATTTCTCTTTGACAGACGATTCTGAAGCATCAGTTGAAATTCCACAATCTGTCAGAAAAGAATTTCTGGTTGTAGATTTAATTAATGGGTATAGAACAAGGGGTCACTTATTTACTAAAACCAATCCGGTTAGAGATAGAAGAAAATACACTCCTACCTTAGATATTGAAAATTTTGGCCTTTCTAAAAACGATTTAGACAGTATTTTTAATGCAGGAGAAATTGTTGGGATTGGTCCAAAAAAGCTTTCTGAAATTATTGGACATTTAGAGAGAACCTACTGTGACTCTATTGGAGTGGAGTACATGTACATGCGAAATCCAGAAAAATTAACATGGTGGAAAGATCGACTCATCGTAAATGACAATCACCCAAATTACACTCAAGACGCAAAAAAGTATATTTTATCTAAATTAAACCAAGCGGTTACCTTTGAAAGTTTTTTGCAGACAAAATATGTAGGACAAAAAAGATTTTCATTAGAAGGAGGAGAGGCTTTAATTCCAGGGATTAGTGTAGCTTTAAGAAATGCAGCTGAGGTATATGGTGTTGAAGAATGTGTTTTAGGAATGGCTCACAGAGGTCGTTTAAATACCCTAGTAAATATTTTTAAGAAACCAGTTAGAGATTTATTTAGTGAATTTGAAGGAAAAGACTTTGAAGACACAAATATAGATGGAGATGTAAAATATCACTTAGGATTAACCCTTAGTAAAACGTTCAGAAACGGAAAACAAATAAAAATGAATTTGGTGCCCAATCCTTCACATTTAGAAACTGTTGCGGCAGTAGCTGAAGGAATAGCAAGAGCCAAAATAGATAGAAAATACAACGGAGACGAAAGTAAAATTCTCCCCATTATAGTGCATGGAGATGCAGCTATTGCTGGTCAAGGAATTGCCTATGAGGTTACTCAAATGGCTAAGCTTAATGGGTATAAAACTGGCGGGACAATTCATATAGTGGTCAACAATCAAATAGGTTTTACCACCAATTATTTAGATGCTCGCTCTAGTACCTATTGTACCGATGTAGCCAAAGTTACATTATCTCCAGTGTTACATGTAAATGCAGACGATACAGAAGCGGTTTGTCATGCCATGGAGATGGCCTTAGATTTCAGAATGAAATTTAAAACAGATGTTTTTATAGATTTATTAGGCTATAGAAAATATGGGCACAACGAAGGTGATGAGCCTCGTTTTACACAGCCTAAATTATACAAAGCAATCTCTAAACATAAAAATGTCAAGGATTTATATGCTGCGCAGTTATTAGAGGAGAACACCATAAACTCAGAGTATCTTCAAAAAGTAACTACAGACTTTAAAGAACTATTAGAAACAGAATTTAACGAATCTAAAAAAGTAAAAACATCTAAAGTTAAAGAGTTTATGCAGTCTACCTGGAAAGGTTTTGAGCGTCAGCAGTTAACATCGATGTTGCAGACAGAAAACACTTCCTATCCCGTAGACAAATTAAAAAATATAGCTAAAATAGTATCTACTGTTCCAGAAAATGTTCAGTTTGTTAGAAAAGCAGAACGTATTTTACAAGGAAGGTCAAAAATGGTTTTCGACACCAATACCTTAGATTGGGGTATGGCAGAAAATCTTGCTTATGGTAGTTTATTAGAAGAAGGATTTAACGTTCGTATCTCTGGTCAAGATGTAGAAAGAGGTACTTTTTCTCACAGACATGCCATTTTAAGAGATGAAATTTCTGAAGAAAGAATTAATTTATTAAACAACAACCCAAATAATTCTGGAAAAATGACGATTTATAACTCGTTATTATCTGAATATGGTGTGTTAGGATTTGATTATGGGTATGCCATGGCAAATCCAAATACATTAACCATTTGGGAAGCTCAGTTTGGAGATTTCTCTAACGGAGCTCAAATTATGTTTGATCAATACATATCAGCTGCAGAAGACAAATGGAAAATGCAAAATGGGATTGTAGTATTACTTCCGCATGGGTATGAAGGACAAGGATCTGAACATTCATCCGCAAGAATAGAACGTTACTTGCAATTGTGTGCAGAAGATAATATGACAGTGGCAAACTGTACTACACCATCAAATTTTTATCATTTGTTACGAAGACAAATGAAGCGTAACTACAGAAAACCGTTAATCGTTTTTACACCTAAAAGCTTATTACGTCATCCAAAAGCGGTTAATTCCATAGAGGATTTAGCTACAGGAGAATTCCAAGAAGTTATAGACGACTCATTAAACCCATCTAAAGTGACTAAACTTGTTTTTTGTATGGGTAAATTCTACTATGATTTACTGGCAGAACGTGAAATTTTGGAAAGAGAAGACGTAGCCCTTGTTAGAATAGAACAATTATTTCCGTTACATTTAGAAAAAATACAACGCGTAATAGACAGATATCCTGCAGTAAAAGAATACATCTGGGCCCAAGAAGAACCCAGAAATATGGGAGCATGGAGTTTTATGCTAGAAAGACTAGAGTTGGTGAAATTAAATGTAAGATCTAGAAAATATTATGCTGTTCCTGCAGCAGGGTCTAGTACACGATTTAAAAAACGACATAAAGCAGTTATAGACAGTGTTTTTAGTGATGCTAAATAAATTGTATTTAATAAAAAAATAATAAAAGCTGATTAGGTTCAGTATACGTAAAATAAGAACTGATGATTTTAGAAATGAAAGTTCCTTCACCGGGAGAATCAATTACAGAAGTAGAAATTGCAACTTGGTTAGTTGAGGATGGAGACTATGTAGAAAAAGACCAGCCTATTGCTGAAGTAGATTCTGATAAGGCTACTTTAGAATTGCCAGCTGAAGAAAGTGGAATTGTTACTTTACAAGCGGAAGAAGGAGATGCTGTTGAGGTAGGAGCTGTAGTTTGTTTAATAGACACAGCAGCAGAAAAACCAGAGGGTTCATCTACTACACCAACTTCAACTTCAGTTAAAGAAGCACCCAAGGCTACTCCTGTAAAAGAAGAAGTTGCTACAACATATGCATCAGGAACAGCATCACCAGCAGCTAAGAAAATCTTAGCAGAAAAAGACATAGAGGCATCTTCAATTACAGGAACTGGAAAAGCAGGAAGAATCACCAAAGAAGATGCTGTAAAAGCAGTTCCATCTATGGGGACAATGCCAGAAGACGGTACAAGAGGAACAACTCGCAAGAAAATGTCTATGCTACGAAGAAAAGTGGCAGAGCGCTTGGTAGCTGTAAAAAGTGAAACAGCGATGCTAACTACCTTTAATGAGGTAAACATGCAGCCTATTTTTGATTTAAGAGCCCAGTATAAAGAAGATTTTAAAGCCAAGCATGGCGTAGGTCTTGGTTTTATGTCTTTCTTTACATTAGCTGTAGTAAGAGCTTTAAAAATGTATCCAGACGTAAATTCAATGATTGATGGAGACTTTAAAATAGAGCATGACTTTCAAGACATTTCTATAGCAGTTTCAGGACCAAAAGGTCTTATGGTACCAGTGATTAGAAATGCAGAAAAATTGAGTTTTAGAGGTGTAGAAAGTGAAGTAAAACGTCTAGCAATTAGAGCAAGAGATGGGCAAATTACTATCGATGAAATGACAGGAGGTACCTTTACCATTACCAATGGTGGTGTTTTTGGCTCCATGTTGTCTACGCCAATTATAAACCCTCCACAAAGTGGTATTTTAGGGATGCACAACATTGTTAATAGACCTATGGCAGTAAATGGGGAGGTAGTGATACAACCTATCATGTATGTAGCTTTGTCTTATGATCATAGAATTATAGACGGTAGGGAATCTGTTGGATTTTTAGTAGCGGTAAAAGAAGCATTAGAAAACCCAGTAGAGTTATTAATGGATAACAACCCATTAAGTGCTTTAGAAATGTAGGTTACTCAATTAATATAGTATAAAACCCAAGCAAACTTGCTTGGGTTTTTTTGTAAGAAAAAATAAGTTAATTTTTGTCAGTTGATCTGTGTTAAAATTTTTTTTGAACTTTTCTAAATATAACTTCCTGCTTTTAACTCTTAATTTTAGGGTATACTATTTTTACAAATATTTGTTTACCAATAGGTAGTCTCCCCAAAAATAGTGAGCAGTAAATTTCATTACTATTGGGTATTGTGAGTTTACTATTACTTTAAGAAATTTATAAAAAAAACCCTCAACGTTATGAAATCACTTTTATGTAAATTAATTGGTCACAATTGGAGCAAAACAAGAAGAAAAGTTATAACAAGATCTAAAAGAAAAAAGGCTATTGATATAAAACATCAATGGCATCAAAAATGTCATAGATGTAACAAAATAAGGGCTGTAAATGTTCGTCAAAAAAAGGAACCAGTTTTCGTTGCAACTATGAAACAACTCCTACAACAAAGAGCCTAAAACTAAATTTTATTTTGTATAAGAATAAAAATTACAATACACCAAATGTATAGATTATCAATTTTTTGAGGGAGAAATTATAATTTTTTTTGGCACTAAAAGGTAAATAGCGTATATGTTATTTACCTTTCTTCTTTTATTTAATAGTGTATTTATTTCTCATTTTTATTGTCTTTTTTCACCAAACATATTTTATTAGGTATCTTGCCATAAAAAGCTACAATGCCTAAAAATGCTGAGTTAAATCTGGCTCACCAATTTATTGAAAATACGGATAGAAATCTTTTTATAACTGGTAAGGCTGGTACTGGTAAAACTACTTTTTTGCGCAGTGTAAAGGAAAATTCACACAAAAGAATGGTAGTGGTTGCCCCAACAGGTGTAGCAGCAATTAATGCAAAAGGAGTTACGATTCACTCTTTTTTTCAAATGCCTTTCGGGCCTATTTTACCCAATCAAATTTCACACACTTCAAATCAACAACGAAGGTTTTCTAAGACTAAAATAGACATTATCAAATCATTAGATCTTGTTATAATTGATGAGATAAGTATGGTGCGTGCAGATGTATTAGACGGGATTGATCAAGTATTAAGAAGATACAAGAATAAACATAAGGTTTTTGGAGGTGTTCAAATTTTAATGATTGGAGATTTACAACAATTGGCACCTGTTGTAAAACCCAATGAATGGAGTTTACTTAAAGAGCATTACAATACCGTATATTTTTTTAGTTCCAAAGCATATCAAGCCGCTTCAGTTGTTTCGATAGAATTACAGCATATTTATAGACAAAAAAATGCTGATTTTATTAAAATTTTAAATGAAATTAGAAATGATCAGTTATCGGAAACTTCTGCTGCTATTTTAAATAAACAGTATCAACCAATGTTTTCACCTCACAAAGATGAGGGATATATTACCCTTACTACACACAACAAAAGGGCAAGTCTTATTAATGACTCTGAGTTAAATACACTTACCACAAAAAATCACATTTTTAATGCGGAGGTGTCTGGTAAATTTAATGAAAATGCATTTCCAAATGATGAGAGATTAGCTCTTAAAGTTGGAGCACAAGTCATGTTTATAAAAAATGATTCTTCACCGGAGAAGAGATATTACAATGGAAAAATTGGAATTATTACAGCCATTTCTAGAGAAAATGTAACCGTACAATGTGCCAACGAAATTGATGAAATTATCACTGAAAAAGAACAATGGGATACCGTTAATTATTCTATACATGAGGAAACTAAAGAGTTAAAGGAAGACATCGTAGGAACTTTTTCTCAAATCCCTCTGCGTCTCGCTTGGGCAATTACTATTCATAAAAGTCAGGGCTTAACTTTTAATAAGGCAATAATAGATGCTGAAGCCTCTTTTGCCCACGGGCAAACCTATGTGGCTTTGAGTAGATGTACATCACTTGAAGGATTGGTGTTAAAAACACCGATCTCGAATAGTGCAATTATTAATGACACTACAGTACAAGTTTTTAGTAAAGAAGTTGAAGAAAATCACCCAGATGAAACTATTTTAACAGCCTCTGAAATCCAGTTTCAGTTAAATTTAATTTCAGAGTTATTTGACTACCAGTCATTTCTATACCCTGTTAGCAGATTAATAGATATTTATTACAAGAACAGAACAAGTATTAAAGGAGAGGTAATTGAACACTTACAACTCATAAAAGATAATGGTATTGTAGCATTGATGAAGGTTTCTAATGGCTTCAGAAATCAGTTACTAGCCATTTCTAGTGAGGGTATTTTACCTGAAAACAGTTCTCAAATTCAAGATCGTTTTAAAAAAGCAGTAGATTATTTTTTGACTGTAAGTATTAAAAATATAGTGCAGCCTATAGCAAGTTTATCTTTTTCCTCAGATAATAAAGCTGTAAAAAAAGATTTTACAACACAGTTTGATAAGCTACAAGAATTATTGAGTGAGAAAGTTTTTGCCTTAAAAAAAATGACTGAAGGTTTTAAGGTACAGCCCTATTTAAAGATTAGAGCAGCAGCTGTTCTTCAAAAAACAACCCCAGTAAAAAAGAAAAAATTACCTTCAAAAAGAGACCCCATTTTAGCACTTGGATTGAGAGCACTAAGAGATGATATTTCTAAAGCTGAGAATATTCCTCATTTTCAGATTTTTACTCAAGAAACTTTGTATGCGATATGCGATAGTTTACCAAGAACTGAAAAAGAGTTGCTTAAAGTAAATGGTATGGGGAAAATACGGGTGAAAAAGTATGGAGATGAGATTTTAGAATTAATAGAAACATATTGCAAAGAGAATGGTATTAATGCCTTTAATGAACAAAAAAAGGAAGATAAAAAATCTACCAAACAAATTTCTTTCGAGTTGTTTAAAAAAGGCTTGTCTGTTAAAGAAATTGCCAAAGAAAGAAGTTTAACAGCTGGGACTATAGAAAGTCATTTGGCAAGTTATATTCCGTCTGGAGAGATAGATGTTTTAGAATTGATTCCTTTAAAAAAGTATCAAAAAATGATCAAGGAAATAGAAGCTGTTGAGTATAAAAATTTAACTCATTTAAAAGAAAATGTAGATAAATCATATTCTTTTATGGAGTTAAGAATGGTGTTACTTTCTTTAAATCAAGAAATATAAAAACCCAAGTCTTAGACTTGGGTTTTTACTTATTTATTGGGGGTTTAGGAACTTAATTTATTTCCTTAGTTGTAATATGAAACTCTTCATAAGTCTGCAATAAGCTCATTAAAGCAGTAATTAGATCTTGTGTTTCTAATAAAATGCTAAAGTATAGAGTCGTGTTTTTTGGACTAGATTCTTCTATTCTTATTCTAGTAACTTGTTTTTCAATAGAGTCAGAAACATCTTTTAATAAATCTTGTTTCTCTATTAATATTTCCTCTAAATCATCAAAAGCTCTTAATTCAAATACAGAACTTACTTTTCCTAATAACTCAGTTAACTGATTGTCTATCTCTTTTAAGTCTTTTAACTGTCCTTTCTTTAAGTTTTTATGATTATTATTTACATGTTTAAAACTGGCTCTAGAGATGTAACTAATAGATTGCGCAACATCTTGCAAATAGCCAAGAACTAAAATATAAAACCTACTTGCCTGTACCGAAGTATCATCTAAAGATTTTATAAAATAGAATACGCCATCTTTTAAATTATCTATTTCTTCATTTAATTTACCAACGTGTTTATCTGTTTTACGCAATTTATTTAAATCATGATTAGATAAATCGTCAACGACATTGGTGTATAATTTATTTACACGGTTAGCAACACCAGATATATGATCCGCACTTTCTTCAATAACTCCATTAATGGTTATTAAATCGGCTCTTTGAATATATTCTTGTTCTTTTACTTCTTTAGATTTCTTTCTGTGAATGATGGTATTTCTTCCTATTAAGAAGGCTACAAGAACCAATAAAACAGGGATCATAACCATATCCCAACTAATAAGATATGCTACTAGTGCAGCAGCTAAAAATGCAGTAATGGCTGTTAAAAACCATCCTCCAATAACATTAATCACTCCCGCAACTCTGTAGACTGCACTTTCTCTTCCCCAAGCTCGATCTGCTAGAGAAGTACCCATAGCTACCATAAAAGTTACATAAGTGGTAGATAAAGGTAGTTTTAAAGACGTGGCAATAGAAATTAATATACCAGCTACAATTAAATTTACAGAGGCTCTAACCATATCAAATGCAGGGAGCTCATAGGTTTTGTCTTTTGTTAATTCAATTACTGGCTTTTGAAATTTAGAATTTACAAATGCAATTGTTTTAGCAGGGAATATATAAGTGATCCCTGAATTAATTCCCATAGATGCTCTAACCACTAGTCTTGATAATGGATTTGGTTGAAACTTTTCGTGACCTTCACCCTGACGAGATAAATCAATTCCTGTTTTAATTACATTTCGCGCTTTACTTGAGGTCCATAAGGTTACTACCATAATACCTCCAGCGATTAAAAGCAACCATACATTAGAGGGTACTTTTTTAGCTAAGATTTCCATAGAAAAAGCATTTGCTTCTACACCAGAAACACTCCAAGCTTCGTAAGAATTCCATGCAGCAATTGGTACACCAATAAAGTTTACTAAGTCATTACCAGAAAAAGCCATGGCCAATGAAAAGGTACCAATTCCAATAATTAGTTTTAATACATTTAAATTAAATAACTTGATAAATACTTGAGAAATTAGTGTCCACAATAAAAAACTTCCTGCAATAATAGATAAGGTATTGTCTTCAATTAAAAACTTAACGTCTTTGTAGTAAGGAGTCCCTTTCATTCCTTTAATAATAATGAAATAAGTGATTGCAGTAATCGCAAATCCTCCAAACAATGCGTTGATATAACTTGGTCTTTTTTCAAAGTTAAAAGAGTAGATAAGTCTGGAAACAAATTGAACAATAGCACCCACAGAAAATGCGACGACTACTGATAATAGAATTCCAAAAATAATTAATGAGGCTTTTTCATAATTAATATAATTCCAGATAGCACTAATAGATTCCGCATCGTTTTGTGAAATCTTTATTAATGAAATGGCTACAGCAGCTCCTAATAATTCAAATACAATAGACACAGTTGTAGAGGTTGGCATACCAAGGGTATTAAACACATCTAATAACAAAATATCAGTAATCATTACTGCCATAAAAATGAACATGATGTCTTGAAACATGAACATTCCTGGGTTAAAAATCCCTTTACGTGCTACTTCCATCATCCCACTTGAGGTAATGGCACCAAAGAATACTCCAATACTTGCAATAATCATGATGTTTCTTATTGCTATTGCTTTTGAGCCTATAGCTGAGTTTAAAAAATTTACAGCATCGTTACTAACTCCTACTACTAAGTCTACCGTAGCTAAAATCGCTAAGGCAATTAACATTAAAATATATGGATCTCCCATGTTCTTGTTTTTATTTTATTACGAATTTACGGTGACTTTCAGTTGTGAATGTTACCATTATGTTATGTTATTAAAAATGAATATCGACTTGAAGTCTATACATGAATTGATTTGTTTTTGAGGCCAAGTCTAAATAGCTTACATCTGTTTGAACTTTTAATTTATGCCCAACAATATATTTAGACAAACCAAGAGTGTATTGATTTTCTGCACCTTTACCAGTGATGTCACTATCCCAATCTATGTTGGTGTACCTTCCAGAAATCTCCAAAGTTTTAGACAGTAAATATCCTGTTTGTAAGTTTAATGCATTACCAACCTGAACTTCATCACCTGTTAAAGTTCCATCAGAATTTTTTGCAAAAGCATCTTCTGCATCTCTGTACGCATATTCAGCCATTAGAGAAAAACCTTTGTGCTTATACATAGCATCTACAAAAACTGTCGAAATATTTGTTGAATAAAAACCAGTGTCGTTTGTCATATAAGAACCCTGATTACTTCTATTTTTTACAGCATCATTATTAAAATCATAAGTAAAACCCAAAGCTAACTTTGGGGTTGGCTCAAACTTTAAATCGCTTCCTCTATAGTCACCTTTACTGGCAAATTTTCCAAAAGGCAACAATTCAACCCTAGAAGTATATTGATGACCTCCCAAATTTCCAGTAGTTATATTTCTTCCTTCACCCTGAGATACTGCAAACATTTCTTTTACAATAAACGTATCAGTAAGGTTAAAGTGATGTCTTAATTGGAATCCCATATCACGGTCTATGTTAAATCTACTATTTAACAAAGAACGATCTACTTGTTGTAAGTCTCCCGAAGAAATAACACGTTCTCTATTTCCAGGTAATTTCGTCTGGCCAAACCAAAGCACAAAATTTCCAGAAAAATTCCATTTTACTACAGCATCTAAAATATATTTAGGAGCTTCATTAGTAAATGAGGAAGCTTTTCCAATATCTCTATTTGAAAGTCCCAATTCTAGTTTATATTTTAATTTTGGAGAATACGCAAAACCACTAAATTTTAAACGAGCTCTTCTAACTAATAGATTAGAAGTTGGATTAGATAAACCATTATTAACATCCCAATTTGATGTTCCCAACATTTGCATTCTAGCACTTACGTTCATGGAGAATGAACTGTCTTTACCAATTAAATTAAAAAGACCTTTACCAAATTTTGGAGCACTTGTTTCCTGAGAACTTAGGTTTGAGCAAATAAATAAAGTTGCACAAATAAACAGATAATTAAATTTCATATGTATGTATTAGTTTTTGTCGCTGCAAATAACCAACACTAATGTTAATTTAATGTTTCGTAATTATTAAAAAACTGCCTTGGCCAAAGGCAGTTTATAAATCAATACTACTAATCGACAAAAACCAATAATTATGATTTTAATTAATCTTTAAGATTATTCAAATATCTAGAAAGTTTATAAACAAAAAGTTTTTAAAAATTAAAGTAATGGTTAAGGAATTTGAAAAACTAAACCCAATACTTTACATTTATTAAAACTCTATTAAAAATAGGGTAACATTAAGATAACAAAGGGAATAGGGTATTTAAATTTTCTTTTTTTCTTGAGTAGCAATAAAGTCTTTCAAATAAAAAGGTTCAAAGTAAGCAACGTCTTCAGTAGTCTTATTCTTAAATTTATGGAAAGAAATAGTAGCCATTTCTTTAGCTGAAGGAAACACATTTTCTATAAAAACAGCATTTTCATGAAGAATAATTTTTTTACATTTTTTTGCACCATCGCCTAAAAAATAAACTTTTTGGTTTTGTAATTCATCTAAAAAAGAATGTGAATCAATTATTTCAGCTTTTGTTTCCCTAACAGCGTTGTGGTTTTGGTCATAAATTGCAGCATAAACTTCCATTCTTCTTGCGTCTATCATAGGGATAATAAGACCACGATCTATAGTTATGCTTTGCGCTAAAATTTCCAAAGAATTAATTGATATTAAAGGAATGTCGTTAGCAAAACATAATCCTTTTGCCGCAGAAACACCAATACGTAATCCAGTATAAGATCCTGGGCCTTTGCCTACAGCAATAGCTTCTATGTCTTTAATGGTTAATTTGCTCTCTAATAAAGCTTCATTAATTAATGGGTGGAGCATTTCTGCATGTGAATAATCTCCAGTGTTAATTTCTTTTAAAGAAAATAGCTTACCATTATTAGCAATGCTAACCGAGCAGTTTTTAGTAGAGGTTTCTATGTGTAATATTGTACTCAAATAACTTTTTATGTAAAGATAAAGTATAAAAAAACGGCAACCAAAAGTTGCCGCTTTATCTAAATTATAGTTGTTTAGTCAAGATTAAAATCTCCGTAATAAAATTGAAGCACCTTGGTTTTAAATACAAAATCATATTTGGCTCTAATTAATGCAGATTCTGCACTTACCAATCGAGTTCTAACCAAATCAAAGTCAAATAAAGTACTTGCTCCCAAATTATAACTTTCCTGTGCATTTTTAAAAGCTTCTCTTTGAGCATTTAATGAAATGGTAGCTGCTTCAAAAGTTTTTGATGCAGCTTTTGCATCAGCAAATGCTTGTTCAATAGTTTGTTGAAGTTGAAGTTTTTGATTGTCTAAGTTTAGAATAGACAATTCTCTGTTAATGTATGACTTTGCTACATTATTTTTTGTTTGAAACCTGTTAAAAATTGGGATGTTTAGAGATAATGATACACCGTAGGTAACTCTATCTTTAAGAACTTGTTTGAAAAAGTACTCATTTTTTTGACCAGGAAATAAATTATTCATCTGATTAAAATATGAAGTACCACCACTTACATTATAACTTAAACTCGGTAAAAAAGCTCCTTTAGATAATTCTATATTTAAATCTGCATTTTCAATACCTAATTCTGCATTTTTAATTTGAGGTTGATTTCGTAAAGCTTTTTCATAAACTAATTCAGAATTTTCGTATAACAATACCCCAGATGGTGAATTAACATTCATGTCCTCTATATCAAAACCTACTGAGGGTATTTGTAATAATTGAGCTAAATTTAGCAATGCTATAGTGAGTGTGTTTTCTCGAGTAATTACGTTTTGTTGATCATTTGCTGCTGTAGACTGCGTGTTTAAAAGATCTCCTTTAGGTATAATGCCAGCCTCATATCTTTGGGTTGCTGCCTCAACTTGTTTTTTGCTAATTTCAGCTTGTATTTTGGCAACAGATAAATTTTCTTTAGCAAAAAGGATATTTAAATATCCATTTACAACAAATAAAGAAACATCATTTTGTGCTTTTTCAAGATCTAATTTGCTAGATTCTATTCCTAACTGAGCCTGTTTGTATGAATTTAAATTTCTAAATCCATTAAATATAGTACCATTTACACCAAGATTAAATCGCGCGTTAAAATTGGTAGTATTCTTTAATACCCCTGTTTGGTCTGGAGATAGCCCGGAATTGATCCCTCCACTGGAACTTGCTCCTATACTTGGCAGAAAATTTCCTTTAGTAATGGCAACATCTTTCTCTGAAAGAGAAATACTAAGTGCACTTTGTTTGATTGAAATATTATTTTCTAATGCGTAATCTACACACTTTTTTAAAGACCATTTTTCTTGTGAATAAACACTAGAAATCATAAAAATTGATGCAATTAGTAAAAATTTTATTTTCATTTGAGGTGTTTTATATTTTGAGTTCCCTGAACATTATTGATGTTAACCACTATCTCGACTTCAATCGCTTCACATAAGACGACCAAAATTAGAATATGTTACACGTAACGGCTCTTATTGAAATGTTAATTTTTAGCGCCTTTTTTATATCTATAAATAAAGTAGAACAATACTCCAATAAGTAGGTAAGGAAATACCATTAAATAAGTAATACCATTATTAATACCTTCTGCCATTGTTACATCTCCATTTTCAACAACTGCCTTACACATTGCACATTGTGAATAGGAATAAGTGGTATTTGAAAACACTAACACAAATACAAGTAAATATTTATAATAGTTAGACATAGTATGGAGATATCATTAGGTATACAATGACGCCGGTTACTGCTACGTATAACCAAAGTGGAAAAGTAATTTTTGCAATTTTTTTATGTTCAGTAAACTTTCCAAATTTTGCTCTCATTAGAGTAACTAAAACAAAAGGAATTACAACAATAGATAAAATAATGTGGGTTATTAAAATGAAGTAATAAAAATATTTAATGATTCCTTCACCACCAAAAGTAGTAGAATCTGAAGTCATATGGTATGCAACGTACATCACAAGAAATAACACAGAACATAGTATGGCAAGTGTATTTAATTTTTCATGAAGATTCTTTTGGCCTTTTTTAATAGCTATTACTGCTGCAACAAGCAAAACTGCAGTGATTCCATTTATAGTTGCATAAATAGGTGGCAGAAAACTAAGAGGTTCAACATCAAACCCCAACGCTCTTAAATTTATACCAAATAAAGCAGCTACAGCTACTGGAATAACAATAGAAAGAATTGTAATTCCTCTTTTATATTTTTTTTCTGTTGATTCGTTAGTATTCATCTAGTAGTATTTTTATATCTTCTTTTAACTCATTTATTTGATTTGGAAACCCATTTTCTTCAATAGCTCTGTAATAGAGTATTGGATTTCCTTGTGAATCTTTTCGTGACCTGATTATTCCTTTTTTATCTACTAAAGCAAATAAACCAGAATGTTCAAAACCGCCGTGTGCTATGTTTTCATCTATTCCAGCATATAATTTAAAGCCTTTATTAGATAAGTTAAAAACTGTTTCTTCTGATTTTCCAGTTAAAAGATGCCAGTTTTTATGAGTAATACTATTAGTAACTGCATAATTTTTTAGCACCTCTTGCGTGTCAATTTTTGGAGTAATAGATATTGAAGCTATTCCAACATTTGAATTTTCAGAAAACTCTTCTTGAATTAATAACATTTGCTCGTTCATTAAGGGACAGATCGTTGGGCATGTGGTGAAGAAAAATTCAACAACATAGACCTTTCCTTTATAGGTTTCGTTAGTAATAGTTTTACCGTTTTGGTTTATAAATTCAAACGGAGGAACTTTGGTGTAAATAAATAACTGACTTACATTATCTATATTATTTTTTTGTGTTTTGTTAAGTCTATTTGTGTCTATTATGGTTTCATTTGAGATTCTATCATCAAGATTTCTTACCACATAAATACCAAATATTAGAATGATAAAAGAGATGCCTATATATGAATTTTTCTTGCTCATATACCTAGTTTTTTCTATCCGCTTTATTTTTATTTTTAAAAGCAGCTCTATATTCATATAGCAAAACTTTTATATCATCTTCCATCTTATTATTTAGCTCAGCAACAGATTCGATGTTATAACCATACATGATTTGATTTTCATCATCTCCTTGTTGATCTCTTCCTCTTAGGTTAAGTTCTTTATCAAGAAGGTATACTCGATTAGAATACAGAGAAGTATCTAATTTATTTTCAGTTTTTAAATTCTTGTGCAGCTTTTGTATGGTTTCTTTATTCATGGCTAAAAAATTCCATTTAGTCATGTCTGTAAAAGCACTTAAATCAGATTTTAATTTTTCAACCTCATTTTCAGACGATTTTGGATATACAGCGATAATTTGAAAAGGTCTATATCCGTAAAATTCTTTATAAATTTTTTGATTTAAATTAAAAAATCCTCCTTTTTTTGTGGCTACGTCATTTCCTAAAAAACATAATACAGTAACATGATCAGAAAGAGAGACGGAATCTTCAAGAACTTGTAAAGAAACTGATTTTGTTAGCGTAGGTAATTTCTTAAAGTTATTAATTCCTGTAGAAAGAATTAAAAAAAACAACAAAGGAAAAACAAACAATGCAATGAGTACAAAACGTTTTTTAGTAATTTTCATAATTAGTGATAAAAAAAGGCGGTTAAAAACCACCTTGATTGTATGTTATTACCAACGCACTAAAGGCGCTAGTGTACTGTATAAATACTCTCCTTCTATTAGTAAAAGAGTTACTAAATAGATGATTAGAAAGACTGCAGTCCAAACAACAGCTCTTCTAAACCATGTTTTTTCACCCTCCATGTGCATAAATGACCAAGTAATACCGTAAGCTTTGGCCAGTGTTAAAATGATGAACAACCAGTTTAAAGGACTAGTCCCTAAGAAACTTGTTAAGTGAAGAACATCTGGCTTATAGATACCTAGGATAACTTCTACAATTGTAATTGCGGAAAGTATCCAAAATACATTCCAGATTCTTTTTGTATGTGATTGTGCGTGTGCCATGTATGCTATTATTAAAAATTAAACTAAGTAGAAAAAAGTAAATACGAATACCCAAACTAAATCTACAAAGTGCCAATATAATCCAACTTTTTCAACCATTTCATAATGTCCTCTTTTTTCATAAGTTCCTACGATAACATTAAAGAAAACAATAATATTAAAGATGATACCTGAGAAAACGTGAAATCCGTGGAAACCTGTGATAAAGAAAAAGAAATCAGCGAAAATTGTATTTCCATACTCATTGACTTCTAGGTTGGCTCCCTCTACAACTAACCTGGTTTTAGCTAATTCTTCAGAGCCCTTTTCTCGACTCAGAATAGTTTTTTGTTTTTTACCTAAATCAATAAATTCTGTTCTTATTTGAATGTCTGGATTTCCTTCATAAGAGTTTACAATTTGAGCAATGGAATATTGTGAAATTGTTCCCTCATCTTCAAACCATAATCCGTTTCCTTTTGTATGTTGAACTCTAGCATTTCCTCTGTCACCAACAACAAAGTCTGCAAGAGCAATTTGTTTGAATATTGCATTACCTTCTTTATCAACTCCACTTTGTTTAGTGAATTGCAGTATTTTGCCATCTGTAGTTTTTACAGCACCATAGGATCCATTGATAAATGTATTCCATTCCCAGGCTTGAGAACCTACAAAAATAATCCCCCCAATAATTGTAAGCAGCATATAAACCGTTACTTTACTCTTGTTCATTTGGTGTCCAGCATCTACGGCTAATACCATGGTTACTGATGAAGCAATCAAGACAAATGTCATAAAAGCTACATAAATCATTGGAAATTCACCATGAACAAAAGGTACGTGAGTAAACACTTCGTCGGCTATTGGCCATGAGTCAATAAATTTGAAACGAGTTAAACCATAAGCGGCTAAAAATGCAGAAAATGTTAAAGCATCAGATACGATAAAAAACCACATCATCATTTTCCCATAACTGGCTCCAAAAGGTTTTACTCCTCCACCTCCCCAAGTAGGTTTATTTTCATTAGGTACAGCAATGTTTGACTCCATATTTTTTTAATATAAAAATTCTTTAATAAGTGGCAAAATTAATCAATTTTATCATCTAATAAAATAGAAAAAGAAAAATAAATAAATCCATAAAACATCTATAAAATGCCAGAAGATAGCACCGAGTTCAAACCCTAGTAAATCATCTGATGTATATTTATGGTTAAAATGATTATAAATGACTACAAGTAGTACGATAATTCCAGCAAACACGTGGAGTGCATGCATTAAGGTAATTCCAATAATAAAAGATGTTGAAACTGTACTTGTAGGTCCTGTAAAAAATAACCCAGCACTTCTCAAATCTTCAAAACCAGCATATTGTTGCCAAACAAAAGCAATACCTAGAGCAAAAGTGATTAATAAAAATGCAATAGATAGTTCTCTTTTCTCTTTTTTAATAAGCCTTTGAGAAATGCTAATGGTGATACTACTCAATATAATGAGTACTGTACTAATATAGAAAGCATCAGGTAACTCAAAAGTAACCCAGTCATCTCTTCTCATACTAATTACATAGGCACTTGTTAACCCTGCAAAAAACATAACCATACTAATCATGGAAACCCATAACATTGGTTTTGCAGATTTTTTCCTTCCTATGGTAAACTCTTTCTCTAAGTCTTTTTCGCTAATATTCATATAGTTAGTGTAAAAATTTATCGATTACGTATATAATTTGAATCATTGTGATATATATGACACTTGATAACATTAATTTTCTTGCTTCAATATTGGTTTGTTTTTTGTGAAGTAAAACCCCATAGTACAGCATTAATAGCCCAAGAAGAGCTATAATAATAGCAGTAATTGGATGAATGTAGAATGCACCTGTTAGTTTTAATACTGGTGCAACAGAAACCAGTATCATAATTATAGTATAAAAAATAATTTGTTTTGTTGCAGATTGATCTTTTTTATCCATGGGCAACATAATAAAGCCAGCTTTCTTGTATTCTTCAAACTGCAACCATCCAATAGACCAAAAATGTGGAAATTGCCAAAAAAATTGAATCATAAATAGAAATCCAGCTTCTATTCCAAATTCATTGGTTGCAGCAACCCATCCTAACATGAATGGAATTGCCCCAGGCAAAGCCCCAACAAAAACCGCTAGAGGTGAAATAGGTTTCATCGGTGTATATGCGCAAGTGTATAAAAAGATAGATATCGCTCCAAAAAGTGCACTTTTTGGATTGATACTGTATAAAATTCCAAGCCCAACAATTGCAAATAGTATGGCAAATACTAATGCAGTAGTCTTAGACATTCTTCCTGTTGGGAGAGGTCTATTCATGGTTCTTTTCATTAAAGCGTCTGTATCTTTTTCAATAATTTGATTGAAAGCATTTGAAGCAGCTACCATTAAAAAACCTCCTAGGCCTAGCAAGAAAAGAACTTGATAATTAATAACATCTATGGCTAATAAATATCCGGCTATGGAAGAAAAAACAACACTTAAAGACAAACCTACTTTTGCAAGTTGTTTGTAGTCTGAGAAGACCTTCTTAAAGGAAAATTTGGTGTCGATAGCAGTAGATAAACCCATTATAAATTAAATCGAATGCAAAGATATTTGATAATAATTGAAATCCCATAGGTTTTACTAAATATTCAGTTAAAATAAAATTAAAATAATTTTTAAAAGTCTTTGTAGTTTCCTTTTTTGTTTTAAATTTGCATCCCATTCAAACGAATGGATGTTCATTAAAATACGACTACGCGAAAGTAGCTCAGGGGTAGAGCATCACCTTGCCAAGGTGGGGGTCGCGGGTTCAAATCCCGTCTTTCGCTCTATTCTACAAAAATATACCAATGCAGAAGTGGTGGAATTGGTAGACACGTTGGACTTAAAATCCAATGGGCAGTAATGCCCGTGCGGGTTCAAGTCCCGCCTTCTGTACAGATGAAAGCTCGAACATTTTGTTCGAGCTTTTTTATGCTCAAAATTGAAGGAAATTTATTCGTATAAGTTTTGGCATAAAAAAACACTCATTTTAAATGAGTGCTTTTCTCAAAGTGATTTAACGGGACTCATCGAAGATAATTCCCGCTTTCTGTACAAAAAAAGCCAAGACATTTGTCTTGGCTTTTTTATATTGATATACTTTTTATTGTTTTGCTTCAGTGCCAGCAATAACTTTCATTAAAAGTCTCATCTCCCATACAGCTTTTTCCATTTTATCAAAAGGTAACCCTTTCATTACGCTATCTCCTGCAAGATGTCTCATGGCATTTGCTAAAGTATCATATGAATCATAAAACATAACCGATGAATAGTCTTTTCCTTGAGGGGTTATTTTAGTTGCCATTCCCCATCCTACCATTCCATGATCACCCATATTTTTCTTAAAATGTGGGAGTACATATTTTTCAGCGCTTGCTGCAACTGCATCTACATCGTCAGGTGAAGTAAAATTCAAAAGAACATATCCAGCAGGTGCAGTATTTGGTATTGTCATTTTCATTTGATAGGTATAACTCCTATCAAATTTATACTTTGAACCATCACTAAATAATACATCAGGCTTAATTCCTACTACTTTTTCAGAATTATTCCACCACATGTTTTTATTTGCAGCAGTATTGATATCTGGATAAGCATTTACCCATATATAATTATAATCATCTGGCCCAGGATTAGTGTTTTGTAATAAAGCCCAACCTAAAAGGTTTCCGTTGTTTACGGCATCTTGTGCAATTTTTTTACTGTAATTCATTTCTACATTTAAAAATTGATCTACATCTTGTTTCTCAACTTTTACAGGAGTAAATACAACTATTTGAGCCAGTAAAATATTAATACTGAACAATGCAATTAGGGTACTAAATAGTCTTTTTTTCATGGTTATATTAATTTAATGATTAAAAACAAAATTACAAAATTAGTTTTAATTTACAATTAATTTTGTAGTTTTGATTTATTATAAATCTTATAACTAACTAACTAACTAACTAACTAACTAAATTATTATGATGAAAAATCTATTTACTTTTTTACTATTAACCGTTTCTTTCGCATTATTTGCTCAGAACGTAGTTAATATTACTTATGTGACTGTTCCAAGACAGGATTCAGAAACTTTTCTTGAATTACATAAGAAGTTTACAAACTTATCTCTTGGAGAAGAGCGTGTTCTCGTAAACTCAGGAATGTTTGCTCATGCTTTTGCAGGAGATTATACTTATGCAATCTATGATTTTTACAATTCAGCAGAGGATCTAGTTATAGATGCAGATATTAGTAATAAAATTCTTGATCAAAATATCAAAGCAATGAAGTTAGATGAAGAAGCTCAAGCTAAAATGCAAGAAGAGTATATGAGTTATCTAGGAATGTATATAGAAGGTCATTCAGATCAAATTAGAACTTTTGAAGGCTTGGAAAAATTAGGTTTTGAAAGTGAGGGTATGGACTGGTCTACCAAAAAAGTAGTTGTTCTTAGTAAGTACAGTACTAAATGGGGTGGAAATAAAGACTTTACAGAAGGGTTAATTTCTGGAAGTTTAAAAGATAACAAAGACAGTGGGAAAACAGTAGCTATGTACGCAAGTAGACATTTGTACGGTACTGGAATGGATTGGCATTCATATATGTTTTACGAAACTTGGTCAGATTTTGCTGCTTTTGAAGAAAGTAGTTATGGAGGGCCAATGGATGAAGCAGCAAATAAATACTGGTCTTCTGTTACTTCCCATGAAGATGAGATTTTAATGTGGATTGGTGGTATAGACGAAAAAACAAAATTATTTTACTACGCAAAATAATTAAACAGTAGTTATCAAACGTTAGATACTTAAAAAGCCTTAGCACTACTGCTAAGGCTTTTCTTATAATGTAATTTGTCTATTAATTTGTTGATCTAAAGATATAAATGTCTCTGTTCTAGATACGCCTTTTATTCGTTGAATATCATTATTAAGTAAGTACATAAGGTCTTCGTTATTTTTACTTAAAATCTTAATTAAGATAGCCCAATTACCAGTAGTGTAATGACTTTCAACAACCTCAGGAATTTGTTTTAGTTTTTTTATGGCTGATGAATACATTGCTGCCGAATCTAAAAAAATACCAACAAATGCAGTAGTTGTATACCCTAATGCTTTTGGGTTTAAAATTAATTTTGAGCCTGCCATTAAATTAGAGTTTTCTAATTTTCGTAAACGTTGATGAATAGCAGCTCCAGAGATTCCAACTTCTCTAGCGATTGATAAAATAGGAGTTCTGGCATCTTCTACAAGTCTTTTAATAATAATCTTGTCAATACCATCAATTTTAATTTTACCTGCCATGTTGTTTTATTTAAAGTTAAAAATGTAAGTGTCAAATATAAAAAAAAGGAAAGACATAATATATGACCTTCCTTTTGTTTGTTTGTTGTAAGCTTAAAAGCTTATTTGGCTACCATTTCAAAACTTTCCATAAATTTTGTAGTGTAATTTCCATCGATATAATCAGGATGGTCCATCAATTGCCTGTGAAAAGGAATTGTTGTTTTTACACCTTCAATTATAAACTCATCAAGTGCTCTTTTCATTTTGTTAATTGCTTCCTCTCTTGTTTGGGCAGTGACAATTAGTTTAGCAATCATAGAGTCGTAATTTGGAGGAATTATATATCCAGAGTATACGTGAGTGTCTAATCGGATTCCGTGCCCGCCGGGAGCATGAAAAGTAGTTATTTTACCCGGAGAAGGTCTAAAGTTATGATATGGATCTTCTGCGTTTATTCTACATTCAATTGAATGTAGTTTTGGTAAATAATTTTTTCCAGTAATAGGCACTCCTGCTGCAACTAAAATTTGTTCTCTTATTAAGTCATAATTAACAACCTCTTCAGTAATTGGGTGCTCTACTTGAATACGTGTATTCATCTCCATAAAGTAGAAATTTCTATGTTTGTCAACTAAAAATTCTACAGTACCTGCTCCTTCGTATTTAATATATTCAGCGGCTTTTACAGCTGCTTCCCCCATTTCATCTCTTAGTTTATCGGTCATAAAAGGAGAAGGAGTCTCTTCTGTTAACTTTTGGTGACGTCTTTGAACAGAACAATCTCTTTCAGATAAATGACAAGCTTTACCAAAAGAATCTCCAATGATTTGGATTTCAATATGTCTTGGCTCTTCAATAAGTTTTTCTAAATACATGGCGTCATTACCAAAAGATGCCTTTGCTTCTTGACGGGCCGAGTCCCAAGATTCCTGAAGTTCTTCAGCTTTCCAAACCGCTCTCATCCCTTTACCACCTCCACCGGCAGTTGCTTTAAGCATTACAGGATACCCTGCTTCAGTTGCTAGCTTTTCACATTCTTCAAAATCTTTAATAATTCCCTCAGAACCAGGTATACAAGGAACACCTGCCGAAATCATAGTTGCCTTTGCTGAAGCCTTATCTCCCATTTGATCAATCATTTCTCCTGTGGCTCCAATAAATTTTATTTCATGCTCTTCACACAATTTAGAGAACTTAGCATTTTCTGATAAAAAACCATATCCTGGGTGAATGGCATCGGCGTTAGTAATTTCTGCCGCTGCAATAACATTAGACATTTTCAAGTAAGAATCTACACTGGGTGCAGGGCCAATACAAACCGCTTCATCAGCAAACTTAACATGTAAACTTTCGGCGTCTGCTGTAGAGTAAACAGCTACAGTTTTTATTCCCATTTCTTTACAAGTTCTAATAACTCTAAGAGCAATTTCTCCTCTATTGGCAATCAATATTTTTTTAAACATAATTGTATCTTTTTATCCTTAATAGTATAAAATCAAAATTGAGTTATAAAATTAAGATGGGTCTACCAAGAATAAAGGTTGATCAAACTCTACAGGAGATGAGTCGTCTATAAGTACTTTAACAATGGTTCCAGAAACTTCAGATTCAATTTCATTGAAAAGTTTCATTGCTTCAATAATACATACTGTGTCTCCAACATTAATAGTACTTCCAACTTCAACAAATAAAGGTTTTTCAGGTGAAGGCTTTCTGTACAAAGTACCAATAATAGGTGATTTAATAGTAACGTATTTAGAGTCGTTTTCCGAATCGTTAGCATTTGTATTCTTTGGGGTTTCAATAGGTGTCTCAATAGGAGCAGCCTGAATAACTTGTGGTGCTGCCATCATTGGAGCAGGCTGTGTGTAAGTAACTTCTGTTCTTTCAGAACCAGTTTTAATGGTGATTTTTATATCTTCCATTTCTAACTTAACTTCATTAGCGCCAGATTTAGCGACAAATTTGATAAGATTTTGAATTTCTTTAATATCCATTATACTTAGTTTTAGTTGTTTTATTTTATGAATTATAGCTCCATTTTAGATAGATAGACCCCCATGTGAAGCCACCACCAAATGCTGCAAATATTAAATTATCTCCTTTTTTTAATTGATGTTCATAATCTGCAAGCAGTAACGGTAAAGTTGCTGAAGTAGTATTGCCATATTTATGAATATTCATCATTACTTTTGAAGCGTCTACGTTTACTCTTTTAGCTGTAGCCTCAATAATTCTTTTATTAGCTTGGTGAGGCACCAACCAACTGATATCATCATTTGATAATTGGTTTCTGATTAGCATTTTTTCTGCAACATCTGCCATATTAGAGACGGCAAACTTAAAAACAGTTTTCCCTTCTTGATGTACAAAATGTTGCCCATTTTTTAATGTGTCTTCCGAAACAGGAAGGATAGAACCTCCAGCCTCTATTTTTAAAAATTCTCTACCAGAACCATCGCTTCTTAAATATTCATCTTGTAATCCCATTCCTTCAGAATTTGGTTCAAAAAGAACAGCACCTGCTCCATCTCCAAAAATGATACAAGTAGCTCTGTCTGTATAGTCAATGATAGAAGACATTTTATCGGCTCCAATAAGTAAAACTTTTTTATATCTTCCAGATTCTATATAAGAAGCTGCCGTAGACATACCGTATAAAAAACTGGAGCATGCTGCATGTAAGTCATAAGCAAATGCATTTGTTGCTCCTATTTCAGTGGCGGTAAAAACAGCGGTAGAGGCTACTGGAAGATCTGGTGTTGCTGTAGCTACAATAACCATATCAATCTCTTTTGGATCTACATTTGATTTTTGAAGTAAATCTTTTGCGGCTCTGATAGCCATAAAAGAGGTTCCTTGATTAGGTTCTTTTAGGATTCTTCTTTCTTTAATTCCAGTTCTTGAAGTAATCCAGTCATCATTAGTCTCCACAAGAGTCTCTAACTCTTTATTGGTTAAAATGTAATCAGGAAGGTATTTCCCAACTGCTGAAATTGCTGCAGTTATTTTTGACATATGACAACGTATTATGAGAAGTTTTTTTTTGCTTAATTCTTCTCTTCAATCGGGAGACTAAAGTAGTAAAAATTATTTTAGTTTTTTTTAAAAAAATAAGCCAAAACAGCCAATTTTTGTTCAAAAACAGAAAAAAACCCTCAAAAAGAGGGTTTTTTTTGTGTTTTTTAGAAATTAACTATGCCTCAGCAGATGAAGATTCTAATACTATTTGTCCTCTATAGTATAACTTCCCTTCATGCCAATGAGCTCTGTGATATAAATGAGCCTCTCCTGTTGTTGGATCTACTGCAATCTGCTGTTCAGATGCTTTGTAATGTGTTCTCCTTTTATCTCTTCTAGTTTTAGATATTTTTCTTTTAGGATGTGCCATTTTATGTATTTTTTTCTTTAATTAAACTTTTTAATTTATCCCAACGTGGGTCTATTTTATCTTCGTTTCCTGAAGAATTATTTTCTTTTACTTCTAATTCTTTTAATTTATTTAGAGCCTCTGAATTCATAGTACCGTTAAGTACATCTGGATGAACTTTTTTTATGGGTACAGAGAGTATAATTAATTCATAAATGAATTGACTTACGTTTATTTCGAAATATTCATGAGGAATAATAATCATTTCCTCATTGTCATCATTGTATTCTGTTCCGAACTTAACTACTAAAGGCATATTTCCTTTAACTTCTTGTTCGTAAGGCTCTAAAGAAATGTCACAATCAACATTAACAAACCCTTCTACATTGAGATTTAATTCAAAAAAGGTAGATTTCTTGTCAAAAACTAATTTAACTTGAAGTCTACTACTATTATACTCGTTAAAATTAAAAGCTTCAAAGAACGTATTCTCAATTTCATAATCAAATAAATGCTTTCCTTGCTTTAACCCTATAAAAGGAATATTAAATTGTTTCAAGTTTGACATTACTAGCGAATGAATTTGAGCGTGCAAATATAATAAAATGTTTTAATAATATATTCTTTTTAACATCAAAATATTTACTGTTTTTTAGGCTTTAAAACATTTTGTGTGAGTTCTTTATATTCATTTCTGTTTTTGAATATTTTAATACCTGTAAATACAGCTTCCTTGAAAGAATCTGAGTTTGCTTTCCCTTTTCCACTGATGTCAAAAGCAGTCCCATGATCTGGTGACGTTCTTACATGACTAAGACCTGCAGTGAAATTCACTCCATTACCAAAAGTGAGTGCTTTGAAAGGCGCTAAACCCTGATCGTGATACATAGCAAGTACACCATCAAATTGTTTGTAGGCTTCAGATCCAAAAAATCCGTCTGCTGCATAAGGGCCATAAACAAAAATACCGCTCTCATGAATTGATGTTATGGTCGGTTTAATCAATTCGTTTTCTTCTTGTCCTATAACGCCATTGTCTCCTGAATGTGGATTTAATCCTAAGACAGCTATTTTAGGTTTATTGATGTTAAAATCTTGCTTCAATGAATTGTTAAGTATTTTAACTTTACTTTCAATGAGTTCTGGAGTTATAGATTCAGCTATTTTTGAGATTGGAATATGCCCAGTTATAAGTCCAATTCTTAAAAAATCGTTCATTAAAATCATTAAACTTTCTCCCTCTAAATTATGTTCTAGAAATTCTGTATGCCCAGAAAAATTAAATTCTTCAGATTGAATCGTTTCTTTATTAATTGGAGCAGTGATAAGAAGATCAATTTCACCTTTTTTTAATGCTTTGGTTGCCTCGTTGAGTGATTTAAAAGCATATTGACCTCCAGTTTTTGTTACATTTCCAAGTTCTAATTTTACCTCTTCATCCCAAATATTTAACAGATTTATCTGACCCTCTTTAATTTGGTCAATAGATTTAATGTCGTGAATATGGGTTTCTATGTTTAATATTTTTTTGTGAGCAGCAATAACTTTAGAGGAACCAAATAAAAGTGGCGTACAAAAATCCAGCATTCTTTTGTCTTCAAATGTTTTTAAGACAACTTCAATTCCAACACCATTTACGTCCCCGATAGAGATTCCAACTACTATTTTACCTTTTTTATTCATATCTAAAAGTTAATATGTCTATTTTTGCACATCACAAAAGTAACTAAATTTATAGACATGTTTACCGGAATAATTGAGACATTAGGGCGCGTTGTAAAGATTAAAAAAGACAAAGGGAACACTCATTTTACAATTCAAACAGATATTACAAATGAGTTAAAAGTTGATCAAAGTGTCGCGCACAACGGTGTTTGTTTAACTGTGGTTGAAATTTCTGATGATACTTATGTTGTAACTGCTATTCAAGAAACATTAGATAAAACAAATCTAGGAAATCTGACTGAAAATGACTTAGTTAATATAGAAAGAGCTATGAAGTTAGGGGATAGACTAGATGGTCACATTGTTCAAGGGCATGTAGACCAAACCGCTATTTGTACTCAAGTTTCTGAGCACGATGGAAGTTGGTTTTTTACTTTTGAGTATGATGTTGCAGCTAATAATATTACTATTGAAAAAGGGTCAATAACTGTAAATGGGGTGAGCCTTACTGTGGTAGATTCTGAAAAAAATCAGTTTAGTGTTGCCATTATTCCATATACCTACGAACACACGGGTTTCTCTAGATTTAAAAAAGGAACCATTGTTAATCTAGAATTTGATGTTATTGGAAAGTATGTTGCAAGACTTCAAGGGTATTAATTATTTTATATATTGCAATATAATTTACATAACAATGAAAAAAATATTCTTATTAGTTTTACTTATTTCAATCTCGAGTTGCAAGACTGAAAGTAAAAAAGACACTTTAGCCGATGCAAAAGCTCAATTAGAAAAAGACATAGAAATGTATGTAAATCTTTGGGATGTTTTTCTATATAAGAGAGATGCAAGTGTAATTAATAGTAAAAACTTCACTGAAGATTGTATTATTGTTACTGCTAATGGCAATATTGTAGGTATAGAAGCAACAAAAGCTTTTTATTCTAATTATTTAAGTGGGTTTACAGAAATAGAGTGGGAAATCAAGGAAACTTTTGGTCAAGGAAATAAACTTATAAAACACTATAATTTCAAAGGAAAACATACCGGAGATTTTTTTGGAATACCTGCATCAGGTAATTATCTAGATTTATCTGGTACAACCATAGTAACTATGAGAGATGGTAAAATAGCAAAAGAACACGACTTTTTTAATATGCAAACTATACTTGATCAACTCACAACATCTAAAGGAGACCTGGTTATAGACAAGCAGAAATCAATAAACTAATAGTATTCTAGAGTTTTATTTAATTCATAATCTAATTCTTCAAGTGTATACTTATACAGCATTAGTAAAGATTTCTTAGTTTCAAAATACTTTTGTTGAATGATTAAATTTGATTTTAAAACTGGGTTTTTATCTATAGCAATTTTTAATAATTTTGAATATTCGTCGATACTAATTTGAGAATCATTGGACGCAACGAAAAGTTCAGGATGATTTTTTGTAATGATTTCTATTAGATGTTCTTTAAGTAATTTTTCATATTGAACTGAGGTGTTTATATTTGAGTAGTTTATGGTATGAAGTCTAGTTAGAGCTTCTTTAACTCCTTCAGATTTAATAAACTTAAAACTTCCTGTATTAATAATAGAAATATATCTATTCATTGGGGGTTCAAAATCCCTATAATAAATCAAATTATATTCAACTCTGCTTTTACTTGAAGTAATTTCTTTAATAGCATTAATTTGAAATTCTGAGCTTAAAAACATAGCATATAGATCTATATCGTCTTGCCAATATTTCATTCGATCATTAGTGTAATTTTTAATATCTTCAATTTCGGTTTTTAGATTCGTTAAAATTTTTAATCGTTCTTTATTTTCGTTTTTTTCTACAGCTACTTGATTTACCCAAAAAGAAACAGAAATACCTAAAACAATAACGATAAATTCTAATGTATATTTAATTACATATTTTTTAAATTTCTTGTTTTTCATAATTTTAATTTAGGAAATTTAGTTTTTAAATTAAATTTTAGAGAAAGAAGTTGTCTGAAGTATTATGGTACTTATCCTTTATTTTTGAATACATTTCCAACACCTGCACCAAAACACAACCCTAAAGCTATCCACAAACCAATATTATTGGTAGCACTTCCAATTATTATTCCTGCAATTAATCCTATTCCTGCTCCTAATGATGTTTTAGATTCTTTCATGTTTTTTCCAAAAAAAATAGATTTTTTAAGTTCTACCTGTAAGATTTTTGTTTTGTAAATATAATGAATCGGAGATTAATCCATAGTTTCTTTTTGTATGTTTGTTATTCAACCTAAAGTAAGTTTATGACGAAGAAAATTCTTCTAATTTTAGCAATTCTATTTTCAACTTTATCTTATTCTCAATTTACAGATGCTAATTTTCAGCAAGCAATAAACGCTTGTTTAACTACCAATCCAGAAGATGGACTATGTTCAGATAGTGAATATGGTGCAATGCCAACCTGGGATGTAAGCCAAGTAACTGACATGAGTTATGCCTTTACACAAATAGTAAATTTTAACGGAAATATTAGTGACTGGGATGTGAGTAATGTGACTAATATGTTTGGTATGTTTAGCCTTACTGCTGCTTTCAATCAAGACATTGGTTCTTGGGATGTGAGTAATGTGACTAATATGGAAGTTATGTTTTAACAAGCATCAGCTTTCAATCAAGATATTTCAAGTTGGTGTGTTGCAAATATTGATTCAGAGCCAACTCAATTTAGTGATAACGCTCCATTATCTGAGAGTAATAAACCAGTTTGGGGTACTTGTCCAACTGCAAGTATTGAAGACCAAAACCAGTTAGACATTTCAATCTATCCAAACCCTTCATCAGATATGGTATACCTAGACGGTAATTATACGCAATTAAAAGTAGTGATGTATGATATTTTAGGTAAGCAAGTGATGAACAAGGCTATTACAAACAGCATAGATATTAGTCATCTAGAAAAAGGAGTTTACATGCTACAACTTTCTGATGGTGTTAAACTCACCACACAAATAATACTAAAGAATTAATTAATCTTTTCATTAGGATTATTGTACCCCTTGTTTTCAGTAAGAACTTGTAGCTTCATTGTTAACCCATAAAAAAAGCCCTACATTTCTGTAGAGCTTTAAGTAATGTGTGGACCCACAAGGGCTCGAACCTTGGACCCCCTGATTATGAGTCAGGTGCTCTAACCAGCTGAGCTATGGGTCCTTATTACAGTCGACAAATGTAACACTTTTAAATAATTTTAATCGTCAAAAAAATAAAAAAATTATTTATCTCTTGCCATTAAAAAAGACCCAAAGTCTTTGAGTTTTTGTCTATTTAATTCACTGATATTCATGTTTTTTAGCAAATCAAAAGCGGTTTCAGTATATTCATGAATTAATTTTTGAATTAAAGCTGGGATGTCACACTGTTCAAAAATTCGCTTTACTTCATCAATTTTAATGGAATTATCCTCTAATTTTTGTTTGTAAAAAAACTCTAGCTTTTGCCTGTCATGAGCGTCAGACAATTCCATTGCTTTTAAGTATAAATATGTTTTTTTATTTTCAATAATATCACCCCCTATTTGCTTGCCAAATGTTTCCGGGTTTCCAAAAGTATCAAGATAATCATCTTGTAACTGAAAAGCTAAGCCTAGATTTATTCCATATTCATATAATGAATCTGCATTCTTTTCTGAGGATTCTGCAACAATAGCACCCATTTTTAATGCAGCTGCTACAAGTACAGATGTTTTTAAACGAATCATATTAATGTATTCGGCTATAGTAACATCATTCCTAGTTTCAAAATCTATGTCTAATTGTTGTCCATCACAAACTTCCAAAGCAGTTTTACTAAATAGAACTGCCAATTTTTGAAATACAGTTGGAGGATAGCTTTCAAAATATTGATAAGCTAATATTAACATGGCATCACCAGAAAGTATTCCTCTATTTAAATCCCATTTTTCATGAACCGTTTTTTTTCCTCGCCTTAATGGCGCATCATCCATAATATCATCATGTACAAGGGTGAAATTGTGAAAAACTTCAACTGCTAAAGCAGCAGGAAATGCTTTCTTATAATCATTGGATAATATATCAGCAGCCATTAAAGTTAAAATTGGTCGAATACGTTTACCTGATAGCTGAATGATATAGTTGATTGGTTCATAGAGGTTTTTAGGCTCTCTAATCCATTCTTTTTTGTCAAGGTACTGTTGAAATTCCTTTTGATATGATGTTAAATCCAAATTTTGAAAAGTTTAAACAAAAATAAGATTAAAGATTTATTTTAATGTTAAGAATGTTAAAAAATCATTAAACTCAGGAAACTATTTTTGTTTCTAAAGTTTCCATTGTATTTTTGCCATGTTTTTTATGAAAAAGAAAATACTACATAACGCCACAGAGATGTTCTTAAATATAGGTTTTAAGAGTGTTACTATGGATGATATTGCTACAAATTCAGGAATATCCAAAAAAACAATCTATGCCCATTTTGCGAATAAAATTCAATTAGTAGAGGCTGCTACACTTCATATATTTGATGTTATTTCAAAAGGGATCGATATTATTCACGAACAACAACAAAATCCAATTATAGAATTATTTGAGATAAAAAGGTTTGTGATGAAGCATTTAAAAGATGAAAAATCTTCTCCTCAATATCAACTTCAAAAATATTATCCTAAAATTTTCAAGAATTTAAAACACAAACAATTTGAGCTAATGCAAGAATTGTTTAAAGAAAATTTAACAAAAGGCATTGAGCAAAAGTTATATAGAAACGACATTGATATTGATTTTACAGCGAGAATTTATTTTAACGGAATGTTAGGAATTAAAAATAAAGATTTATTTCCTCTTGTTAATTATTCAATGAATACACTCACTTCCTATCATTTAGAATATCATTTAAGAGGTATTTGTTCACAAAAAGGCATAAAAGAATTAGAAAAACAATTATAAAATTAATTAATGAAAAAGAATTTAATACTTATCCTAACCCTATTTTTTAGCTTCCCTAGTTTTGCTCAAGAAATAAAGATCTTGTTGTCTTTAGAGGAGGCTATTAAAATGGCATTGGAGAATAGTTACAACACAAAAGCTTCAAAAAATAATGTTTTATCAGCCAAAGAAACAGTTTGGGAAACAACTGCTACTGGCTTACCACAAATAGATGCAGCTGTTAATTATCAAAATTTTATAAAACAACCTGTTTCTTTGTTACCTGCGGCTGCTTTTGATAATACTGCTTCTGTTGTTCAGACTGTTGAAGATTATTTTGGTATCCAATCAAATAGAGATCCTAGTCTACCTCAAGGATTCATACCCGTAGTTTTTGGAACACAACAAAATATAAATGCATCTGTAACAGTAACACAGTTACTATTCGACGGATCTTATTTAGTTGGCCTCCAGGCTTCGAGAGCTTATTTGAAAATTTCTGAACAGGCCAATGAGAAAACCGAAATTTTAACAAGAGAAGCTGTTGTTAACGCCTATGGTAGTGTTTTAGTGGCAGAAAAAAGCATTACTATTCTCCAAGGAAATCTAAAAATTATTGAGAAAAACCTTCATGATGCAAAAAAGATTTATGAAAATGGTTTTAATGAACAAGAAGATGTTGAGCAATTAGAAATTACTTTTGGAACCTTAAAAAGTCAATTGTATAACTTGCAAAGAATGAAAGGAATAGCGTATCAGATGTTAAACCTTTCCATAGGAGTTTCTATAGATACTTCTATAGAATTATCAGATAATCTAGATGATTTAGCAGAAACTAATATTAATTTGGGGCTAATTTCTAAATCATTTAATTTATCTAATCATATTGATTTTAAAATTGCTGAAAATGACAGAGAGTCAAAAAGACTCATGATGCTATTAGAAAAAAGTAAAGCTTTACCAAGTTTGTCAGCTTTTGTTAACTATGGAAAACAAGGCTTTTCAGATACATTTACTTTTTTTAAAGGTAACCAACAATGGTTTGACTCATCACTAATGGGCGTGAGTTTAAATGTTCCTATTTTTAGTAGTCTAGGCAGAAAAGCCAAAACAGCTCAAGCTAGAATTGCTTTAGAAACCGCTGATGTTAGATTAACAGAAACCAAACAAAGGCTTAGTTTACTCGCTGAAAAATCAAAAAATGAATATCAATTAAGTATTGAAAATTACAATACAGCGAAGAAAAATGTTGATTTATCTGAACGAATTGAACGAAAACAAAGAACCAAGTTTTTTGAAGGAATCTCCTCAAGCTTTGATTTATTACAAGCTCAAAATCAGTTATTTACTCAGCAACAAAATTATGTGCAATCTATGTTAGAAGTGATTGCAAAAAAAGCAGCTTTAGAAACTGCATTAAATATACCTATTAAATAAAAAATTATGAAAAATATATACCTACTAATTATAATCACTGTTTTCTTAAATTCATGCAGTAATAAAAAAGAACCTTCATTAGAGGAGGTTTTAGCAACTAATGATGTAGAATTATTAAAATCTAGAAAATCTGAGATTGATGCTAAGTTAGAAGAACTAACCTTAGACTTGAACCAATTGAATAATAAATTAAGTGTTCTAAATAAAGATAGAAATACTCCTTTAATTACTACGATTAGAACAAGTGAACAGAAATTTAACCACTTTATAGAGCTTCAAGGAAATGTAAAAACAAAACAAAATGTTTTGGTGTATCCAGAAATGCCAGGAATCTTAAATAAAGTATACGTTAAAGAAGGTCAGAAAGTCAAAAAAGATCAGATTTTAGCTACTATAGACGATGGAGGCTTGTCTCAGCAATTGTTATTATTAAAATCAAATGAACAATTAGCAAAAACAACATTTGAACGTCAAAAAAGATTATGGGATCAAAAAATTGGTTCAGAAATTCAATATTTACAGGCTAAAACTTCATACGATTCACAAAAAAATGCCACAAAACAACTTAAAAAACAGTTAGGTAAGTTTACAATTAGAGCTCCTTTTTCTGGAATTATAGATGATGTTTTTAAAGAAAAAGGTACAGTGGTAGCTCCAGGACCTGGAGCAGAACTGTTTAGAATTATAAACCTCTCTAATATGTATATAGAAACAGATGTGCCTGAGAGTTATATTTCTAGTATTAAAAAAAATAAAATGGTAGAAGTAAATTTCCCAATACTTGGGAGATCTTATGATTCTAGCATTAGACAGGTTGGAAATTTTATTAACCCAAGTAATAGAACTTTTAGAATAGAGGTAGGAATTCCAAATTTAGATGGTGAAATAAAACCAAATCTAACAGCTAAATTAAGATTAAACGACTACTCAAACTCTAATGCAATTTTGATACCTCAATCAATTATTTCAGAAAATGCAAAGGGGCAACAGTTTATCTATGTTGTTAAAGACAACAAAGAAAAGAATCAAGTTTATGCTGAAAGGCTGGTGATTGAAACCGGAAAAACTAACGGAGATTTTATTGAAGTAACTAAAAATTTAGATGCTAATGTAGAGGTTATTTTAGAAGGAGCGAGAAGTGTGAATAATGGTCAGGTTGTAAAAGTCATAAAAAAAATTAATTAAAAATGTCTAAGATTAATAAAAAAATAGATAAAGAGTTTAGACTTTCTTCTTGGGCAATTAATAACAAAACTACTATTTATGTATTGATGTTTTTAATTCTTTATTTAGGTATTACATCGTATTTCAAAATGCCTAGAGAGAATTTTCCTGAGATAAATGAAACAAAAATATATATCAGCTCAGTTTACCCGGGAAATACAGCAGAAGATATTGAAAAACTTATTACGAATCCTTTAGAAGATAAGTTAAAGTCTGTAAGTAACGTAGTTGAAATTATTTCAACATCTCAGGAAGACTATTCTATCATAACCGTTGAGTTTGACGAGAATATTCCTGTAGAAAAAGCAAAACAAAAGGTAAAAGATGAAATAGATCAAGAGGTTGCTGGTGAAGATTGGCCAACATTTAATGGTGCAAAAGTTACACCGAATGTTTTTGAATTAAGTATGTCTGAGGAAGTACCTATTCTAAATATTAACATTTCCGGGAATTATCCAGTCTCTAAATTGAAAGAATTTGGAGAGTATTTACAGGATGAAATTGAGGATTTATCAGAAATTAAAAAAGTAGACATACGTGGTGCCCAAGATAAAGAAATTGAAGTAGCTGTTGATATCTATAAAATGATGGCTGCAAAAGTTAGCTTTGATGACATTACCAATTCAATTAATCGTGGAAATGTAACCATGTCAGCAGGAAATTTCGTTACAAGCCAGCAAAGAAGAACAGTAAGAATTATTGGTGAAATAGATGCTCCAGAAGAGTTACTTGATTTTGTAATAAAATCAGAGAAAGGGAATTCAATCTACTTAAAAGATGTTGCAAAAATTTCTTTTAAAGATAAAGACAAAACAACGTATGCTAGAGAAAGAGGGGCTGCTGTTGTAATGCTTGATGTTAAAAAAAGAGGTGGCGAAAATATGGTGGCTGCTGCAGACAAAGTGGGAGAAATTGTCAGATTAGCAAAAAAGAATAACTTTCCTCAAGACCTAGATGTTACAATCACTAATGACCAATCTCCAAAAACAATTGGTCAAGTAGACGATTTGGTAAATAATATCATTTTTGGTGTTGTTTTAGTAGTTATTGTTTTAATGTTTTTTCTAGGATTCAAAAATGCAATTTTCGTTGGTTTTGCAATACCCATGTCTATGTTTATGTCTCTAATGATTTTAGGAGCCCTTGGGTACACATTAAACACAATGGTTTTATTTGGATTGATAATGGGGCTAGGAATGTTGGTTGACAACGGGATTGTAGTGGTAGAAAATGTATACCGTTTAATGGATGAGGAAGGGTTAACAAGAATAGAAGCAGCTAAAAAAGGGATTGGTGAAATTGCTTTTCCTATTATTATCTCAACAGCAACAACAGTTGCTGCTTTTATTCCCTTAGGTCTTTGGCCAGGAATTATGGGGCAATTCATGGTAATTCTACCCATAACATTATCTATTGTTTTGGGGTCATCATTATTTGTTGCAATTTTTTTCAATTCTGTCTTAGTTTCTCAATTTATGAGTATTGAGGATAAAAATATGCCGCTAAAAAATATTATAAAAATAACAAGTATTATGGCGGTTATTGGGATCCTTATATTTTTCTTAGGAGGAGAGTATAAGGGAATAGGAACTTTAATTCTATTTACGGCTATTATGTTTTGGGTTTACAGATTTGTGTTGAGAAAAGCAGCAAATTATTTTCAGAAAAACACATTAGTATTTTTAGAAAATTGGTACGAGAGACAATTAAAAAGAGCTTTAACTGGTTGGAGACCCTATGTATTGGTAATGGCAACATTTGCTATTTTAATTGTTGCTTTTGTAGGTTTTGGATGGTCTCTTTCAGAACAAAGAACCAAAGTAGAATTTTTCCCAGACAACAAACCCAATCAAATTATTGTATATATTGAATATCCTGAAGGTACAGATATTGAAAAAACAAATGAAATAACCCTAGAGATTGAACAAAAGGTTTATGAGGTATTACATCAAAAGAAATATACCGATGATGGGTATAATTTTCTTATAGAGAGTACTGTTTCTCAGGTAGGAGAAGGAGCAGGAAATCCAGAGAAAGATGGTGGCTCTTCAGCAGAAATGCCACATAAAGGAAAAATTACTGCTTCTATGCGTGAATTTAAATATAGAAGAGGGGAAGACAGTGAAATATTGCGTCAAAAAGTACAAGCAGCACTAGTTGGAATTTACCCCGGTGTTCTTATTTCTGTTGAGAAAGATGCGAATGGACCGCCTGCAGGATCTCCAATAAATATGGAGCTAAATGGTGAAGATTACGAAGAGCTAATTTTGACTGCCGAAAGAATGCGAGATTACTTAAATACACAAAGCATAACTGGAGTAGATGAATTAAAGATAGATGTAAATAAATCTAAGCCAGGAATGCAGGTTTTAGTGGATAGAAAAAAAGCTGGAGAGCTAGGGGTTTCTGCAGGTCAGATTGGTCAACAGTTGAGAGCTTCCATTTTTGGAAATAAAGCTGGTATTTATAAAGAAAAAGGGGAAGATTATGATATCTATGTTCGCTTCAATAAAGAAGATAGATACAATAAAAGTGCTGTTTTTAATCAAAAAGTAACTTTTCGTGATCAAGCAACAGGTAAAATTAAAGAGATTCCTGTTTCTGTAGTTGCCTCTCAAATGAATAGCTCTGGTTTTAGTGCCATTAAACACAAAAATGTAAAAAGAGTAGTAACAGTATACTCTGCTTTGTCTCCAGGTGAAACAGATGCAGGAGCAGTTGTTTCTAGGATTCAAAACTCTATGAAAAATTTCAAAAATTTTCCTAAGGGTATTAACATAGATTTTACTGGTCAAATAGAAGAAGAGAAAAAACAAATGAACTTTTTAGTAGGGGCATTTCTTACAGGAATACTGTTAATTTTCTTTATTTTAATTTTTCAGTTTAATTCAGTTTCAAAGCCAGGTATTATTATGTTGGCAATTTTTTTAAGTCTCATTGGAGTTTTTGGAGGATTGGTAATTTCTGGAGCACCTTTTGTTATTATGATGACAATGGTTGGGATTATTGCCCTCGCTGGAATAGTAGTTAATAATGGTGTTGTATTATTAGATTACGCTGAATTATTAATCAGTAGGAGAAAATTACAAGATGAAGTCTCTGAAAAAGACTATTTGCCTTTAGAAAGTTTATTTGAGACGGTTGTAAAAGCAGGGAAAGCACGTTTACGACCAGTTTTACTAACAGCAATTACTACCATTTTAGGGCTAATACCACTAGCTATTGGATTAAACATTAATTTTTTCACATTATTTTCAAATTTTGATGCAAATATTTATATGGGAGGAGATAATGTTGTTTTTTGGGGTCCACTAGCTAAAACAGTTATTTACGGTCTATTAATAGCAACATTTTTAACACTAATTGTGGTTCCAATTTTATTTTATCTCGTCACTAAATTTAAAATGAGGATGAAGGGTTTGTTAAAAACAACATAAGAACACTAAATAATTCTTAGAACATCACATAAAGAGGATGCAACCCTGTAGGTTTCATCCTCTTTTTGTATTTTCGGAAATCATGATGCAGAAAAAAAAATCGTATACAGTTGATGAACTTCAAAAAAAAATGGAGTATTACTGCGTATACCAAGATCGTTGTCATCAAGAAGTAGAGCGAAAAATGAATGAGCATCAATTAATACCTGAAGCCCAAGAAAAGATTTTACTCTATTTGATGCAGCATAATTTTTTAAATGAAGAACGTTTTTCAAAAAGTTTTGCTCGAGGAAAGTTTAGAATTAAAAATTGGGGCAAACAACGAATAACAAGAGCGTTAAAAAGTAAAAATATTTCTGCTTATAACATAAAGACTGCCTTAAAAGAAATTGAGGAGGAAGAGTATTTACAAACTATTTATAGAATAACTGATTCTAGAAATAATAGCATAACAGAAAAGAATATTTATAAGCGAAAAAAAAAGTTACAAGACTTTCTTATACGGAAAGGCTATGAATATGACTTAATCTTTAAAACGGTAAATGAAGTCTTAGGATAAGGGTTTAAAACAAAATTAAAGTGATTTTATTTGATGTCTTTTATTAGAAGTTGAATTGAAGTATTTCCGTTCCACTCATTCTCATCTAAATTATATGCAATATCAAAATCATTTTGAGTAGATGTTATTTTATCACCAAGGCCAAAACCTATTGCATTATATGTTTTTTGATCAGCTCCGTTTATGATATTCAATTTTAAGTGACTTTTATCGACTCCCACCCTTTTACCATAACCATTATCTCTAACAGCATTTGTAGTAAATACAGGTTTCATATTTTTTGGACCAAAAGGCCCCATTTGTTTGAGTATTCTAAAAAATTTTGGGGTAATATCTGACAATTCTAAAGGGGAATCAATGGCAATCTCAGGGATTAATAATTCTTTATCTATAGTTTTTTTAACCACTGCTTCAAATTTTTCTTTAAAAGGAATATACTGATCAGGGCTTAATGTTAAACCGGCAGCATATTTATGACCTCCAAATTGTTCTAAATGTTCTGAGCATTGTTCAAGGGCTTCATAAACATCAAAACCTTTTACAGATCTGGCTGAGGCTGCGAGTTTTTCACCACTTTTTGTAAAAACTAATGTAGGCCTGTAATAAGACTCTATGAGTCTAGAAGCCACAATGCCAATAACACCTTTATGCCAATCTTCAGAATAAACAACCGTTGAAAATTTTTCTTTTTCATCAGCAGCCTCAATTTGTTGTAAAGCTTCATAGGTAATTTTTTTATCGATTTCTTTTCTTTCTATATTGAATTTTTCAATTGAAGCAGCAAAACTTATTGCTGTCTCATAATCCATTTCAGTTAATAGTTCTACGGCATAATTTCCGTGTTTCATTCTTCCAGCAGCATTAATTCTTGGAGCAATAATAAAAACAACATCAGTAATGGTTAGTATATTTTTTTTTACTCCTTGAATAATTGCTTTAATTCCATTTCTTGGATTCGAATTAATTACCTGTAGCCCAAAATAGGTAAGTATTCTATTTTCACCGGTTATAGGTACTATATCTGCTGCAATAGCTGTGGCAACTAAATCTAAGTAGGTAGTTAAATCTTCTAAGGTTTTTCCTCTTTTTGAGGCCAAGGCTTGAATTAATTTAAATCCTACTCCACAGCCACATAACTCATCGAAAGGATAGGAGCAATCCTTTCTTTTTGGGTTTAAAACTGCTACCGCCTTTGGTATTTTATCGCCCGGTTTATGATGATCACAAATAATAAAATCTACCTTTTTTTTGGTGGCATAGGCTACTTTATCAATGGCTTTAATTCCACAATCTAAGGCAATAATAAGTGAAAAATTATTGTCTGCAGCAAAATCAATTCCTTGGGTTGAAATTCCGTAACCTTCACCATACCTATCAGGTATGTAAGTAGCGATGTGATTTGTGATTGTTTTTAAATAAGAGGAAACTAAAGAAACAGCTGTTGTTCCATCTACATCATAATCTCCATAAATAAGAATATTTTCATTATTTGCAATTGCTTTTTCGATTCTAGAAACAGCAATATCCATATCTTTTAACAAGAAAGGATCATGAAGATCATCTAATGATGGACGAAAAAATTTTTTAGCTTGATCAAAAGTCTGAACCCCTCTTTGAATTAAAAGCGAAGACAATACTTTATCAATAGAAAGAACCTCAGATAGTTCATCAACTAGGGATAAATTAGGTGCAGTTTTTAAAGTCCAACGCATAGCAATTTTTATTGCTTATGAAGATACACTTCTGTGGTTACTTTTGCAAATTGACGAAACATTTCCATCACACCACAATATTGATCCACAGATAATTTAACAGCTTTATTAATTTTATCTTCTTGTAAATCATTTCCATAAAAATGGTATGCTACAACTACTTTGTGGTAATATCTTGGGTGCTCTTCTGTAAGTTCTCCATGAACAACCATTTTAAAATCATTAACCTCAGCTCTCATTTTTTTCAATAATGACACCACATCCAAACCTGAGCATCCTGCTAAAGAGGATAGCATTAATGCTTTTGGGCGTAATCCTTTATTTTCTATTCCTTCGTCAGGAGCATCCATAAAAAGGGTTTCACCACTAGGATTGTCCGATTCAAAAACCATATTTTCTTTCCAAACGGTTGTTATTGTATTGCTTGCCATAAATTTTTATTTTTACAAAAGTAATAACAATGATTCAATAAATCTTACGTTATATTTACATCTTATTTAAAAAAAAAAGCTAAAAAAAATTTTCATTTGATGAATAATAAAATTTTTCACATTATTCTTTTTTTCTTATCGTTATCGTCTTTTTCTCAAACCCTTGAAGATTCGAAGAAAAAATATCCCATAAGAAATATCAATACAAATAATAATATAGTAGTATCAACTAGTGCTACCCCAATCACCAATGCTAATTTTCAAGATGCAATAAATACTTGTTTAGCTACTAATCCAGTAGATGGAATGTGTAGTGATAGTGAATATGGTGCAATGCCAGATTGGGATGTAAGTCAAGTAAATGACATGAGTTATGCATTTCGTCTTAAAACTAATTTTAACGGAGATCTAAGTGCTTGGGATGTAAGTAATGTTACTACTATGTTTCAAATGTTTGGGCTTGCAAATAATTTTAATGGAAATATCAGTGCTTGGGATGTAAGTAATGTGACTATCATGCAATATATGTTTTCCGATGCAACATCGTTTAATCAACCTCTTGAAGATTGGGATGTAAGTAATGTGACTGAAATGAGGGACTTGTTTTCATATTCATCATTTAATCAAGATATATCAGGTTGGTGCGTTTCAAATATTGTTTCAGAACCCTCTGATTTTAGTACTGGCTCACCATTGATAGAAAGTAATAAACCTGTTTGGGGTACTTGTGCAAATTCTTCTTCTGATTACAATTTCTGTGATGACGATGGTGATGGCATTATGACAATAGATCTAACCACCATATTAGATGAAGTTCAAGTAGCTGTATCTGGAGATTTACAGGTAGCTGACCCTAAACTTCTTATCGGAACCTCAGAAGATAAATTATTACAAATAGATAATATTCTCCTAAACCCAATTACTACAGTGTTATGTGAATTACCCGACAACACCTATGATGTTGCGATGAACTCAAGTTTACACTATTATTCAACAAATTTTAATTCTATTGATTTTGTAGATGATCTTACTTGTCAGTTATCTTCTCAATTGAATATAGGAGGGAACTCTTTATCTTTTGATACCCAAGATAATCTTTATTTTAATGTCCTTGGCGCTGGTACAGCATCTACATCTGCTGTTTATAGGTTAAATCCAGAACCCGGTGCTACTCCATACATATGGCATGATTTTAATTCAGGTACTGCAGGTGGTGATTTTGTTATTTTTGGGAATTTCATGTACATCGCTTGGAAATTTAATGAAGATGTTTTATTGAAAGTAACCATAGACGATGATATAAATTATGTTTCACATGAAGTATTAGGGCCTTTGAAATTTAACACTTTTGGTTTAGCTAGTGAACAAGGAGTTTTATATGGCATAACAGAAGGCGAGATTTATAAAATAAATTTAGCAACTTCACCACCCTCTTTTGAGACCATTCTTCAAAATGATTATACACATGGTGCTTGGTATGGTTCTGCTGGTTTTAGTGAAGCCATTGCCTTTTCATCTTCAGCTCATATTAGCCAATTAGATGCAGATAATAATGACAATACATTGCCAAATCCTTGGGTAAATACGGTCCCTGGAGAACAAACTATTTATATTAGAACAGAGGAGGTTTCAGAAGATAGTAACTATACAGTTACCCCTGTCACCATAACCATCTCGCCAACTCCCTCAGTTGCAACCACTCCTCCTAATATGGAAACTTGTGATTTTGATGGTAATGGCACAGAATTATTTGATTTAACTCCCCAAACTAATCTAATTTTAGGCACTCAAGATTCGACCCTATTTGAAGTTATTTATTCTACTGAAAATACGTTTACTAATCTCATTACGACTCCTCAAAGCTATTTATGCACTTCACCCCTAGAAACCATTTTTTTTAAGATAATAAATAGTAGTGAATCCACATGTTTTTCTGAAGGAGAATTCAATCTAACATTTATAGATGAAGTGAATTGTGCTCAAAATGAACCTCCTGTTCTTTCTGCAGATTCAAGGGAAGCCTATTGTCCATTGAGTGAAATTAAAATTGCAGAAAATTTCACAATTACTGATCCTGATGATACTGGATTAGACTTTTTCACGGTTCAAATATCTACAGGATATTCAAATCCTGAAGATATTTTGACATTAACAGGAACTCATCCCACGATTTCAACCACATGGAATGCTATTGAAGGGAAGCTTATTTTAGAGCCAAATGCTCCTGCTACTCAAATACTGTACGTGGACCTTCAAACAGCAGTAAGAGAGATTGTTTTTAGCAGTACAGATCCCAATATTACTGGTGAAAAGTTTTTTTCTTTAACTATTGGAGATGGAAATTATTTACCCTCTACTGAACATTTTTATGTGTATGAGGAAAATATTGGTATTACATGGTCAGAGGCTAAAAATTTAGCTGAATTATCCTCTTATTTTGGTTTGCAAGGCTACCTTGCAACCATTCTATCAGTAGAAGAAAATCAAATATCAGCAGAACAAATATCAGGTACTGGTTGGATTGGTGCAAGCGATGAAGGAACTGAAGGGGTTTGGAATTGGGTTACTGGTCCGGAAGCAGGAACTAATTTTTGGAATGGGACTTTTACTGGTGGACCCGCAGGTGGTTTATATAGCAATTGGAATACCAATGAGCCCAATCAATCAGGAAATGAAGATTATGCTCATATTACTGATAACTCTGTTGGAATTCCTGGTTCTTGGAATGATTTACCAAATGCAGGTGGAGGTGGCCCCTATGAACCGAAAGGCTACATCGTAGAATATGGAGGAATGCCTGGAGATCCGCTGCTAAATATTTCAGCGAGCACGAGTATCTACATCCCTGAAATTACAGGAACCACCAATGACAACACTTGTACCGGTGGAAGTGTATCTTTATCAGCTACAGTAACTGAAGGAGAAATTTATTGGTATGATGCTCTTGTAGGCGGTAATCTTTTATTTACTGGAGATACATTTAGCATACCACTGCTTAACAGTTCTACAACTTATTATGTAGCTGCATCTCCAGAAGGATGTGCTACAACAGAAAGAATTGCAGTAGAAGCTATTGTAGATACCACACCCGTTTTAATTCCCTCACCGTTAGATATTAATCGTTGTGATGAAGATAGAGTTGGTTTTGTTGATTTTGATTTAATTGCAGATCAAACCCCTGAAATACTTAACAGTTTAGATCCAATTTTAAATCCAGACCTTACAGATTTTGAAGTATTGTATTTTGACAATCTTCTTGATGCAGACGCAAATACTACTGCTGCAATAATTGCGAATCCTTATCCAGTAAATACCTCTGACAATCCTACTATTTATGCAAGAGTTCATAATATAAATTCTAACACATGTTACACTATTGTTGAATTTAAACTAAAAGTAACCGATACGCCTACGCCATCTCAACCCACAGAATACAGACTTTGTGACGATACAACTTCTGCCGGAGGAGATACTGATGGAGTTTCAAGTTTTCTTTTAAACACAAAAGATGCAGAGATTTTAGCAAGTGTGACCAATCCAGCAGAGTATACCCTATCTTATCATACTAATTTACTAGACGCACAAACAAGTAGTACCTCTAATGCTATTGATAAAAATACTGACTTCGAAGTTACCAATTCACAAAGGATATATGTTAGAATTGAAAATATAGATAATGTAGCTTGTAATACGATTTCAGATGACAGTCCTGGGAGTACTTTTACTTCTTTTGAACTTATTGTAGACCCTTTACCTATTATCACGGATGTTGTAGCCCTTAAGCTCTGTGACGAAGATCAAGATGGTTTTACAAGTTTTGATCTTACCTTGGCAAATGCTTTAATCTCTTTAAATTCTGCCAATGAAACTTTTCAATATTACCCCTCTGAGTTGGACGCAGCAAACGATACTAGTGAAATTACAAATTTTACTGATTACACGAATGTAGTAAACACCAATGACATTATTTGGGTAAGAACAACCAGTATAGATGCTTGTTTTAGGATTTCGCAAGTGAATCTAGAGGTTACAAATACAGAAATTCCTGTTGCTTTTCAACGTACCTTTTCCGAGTGTGACGACTTTTTAGACATCAATGGAAATGATACTTCCAATAATGATGATACGGATGGAGTTTCAAGTTTTGATTTTAGTTCTGTATCTGATGAGATTGTGGCTTTATTTCCTACATCCCAAACTATTAACGTTTCTTATTATGAATCCTTAGCTGATGCGAATATTCCTGTAAATCCAATCTTTAATACAAGCAACTATAGAAATATTGCCTCACCCTTTACACAACAAATTTTTATTCGAGTAGACAATCCTGCCAATGTCAATTGTGCTTATGTTGGAACTCATATTACATTGTCGGTGAATCCTGTTCCAGAGATAGATGTTATTCCTAATCTTGATATCTGTGATGATGCTAATGATACAGATGATACCAATGGTTTTGTTCAGTCTATAGACTTAGAAAGTCATACTCCAATAATTCTTGGAACACAAGATCCAACTAATTTTACAGTGACCTACCATGTAAACCAATCTGACGCTATATCAGGTTCCAGTTCATTAAGCTCACCTTTTACCAATACAACTGTAGATCAACAAACAATTTATGTTCGGGTAATTAACAACTCAACTGGATGTTTGGTAGATCGACTTAGTTTTGATGTTGTTGTTAATCCGCTTCCTAGCATCACGGATGTAGTAGAGCTCAAACAATGTGATGATGATACGGATGGGTTTTCATTGTTTAATTTAAATGAAGCCGCTACTGATATCTCTACGAATTATCTTAATGAAACCTTTGTGTTCTATCCAAGCCTTGTAGATGCTGAGAATGACACCAATGCCTTTACTGCTGCAGAGAGTACTAGTCTTTGAAAACAGAACAGAAACCATCGATACTGTTTGGGCCAGAGCCATTTCTTCAGAGAACTGTTACAGAATTGCTCAAGTAGATATTATTGTGTCTACCACCGGACTTCCCGCTGCTTTTCAGCGTAACTTTTCTGTGTGTGATGACTTTTTAGATATCGATGGAAATGATACGGCCAATAATGATGATAATGATGGAATTAGCACCTTTGACTTTAGCTCGGTAACACAAGAAGTATTAGATCTATTTCCCACCACTCAGCAACTTACAGTGACCTATTACAGAAATCTGGCTGATGCCTTGGCTGAGCTTAATGCCATTGCAGATCCTTCGAACTATCGTAATATCGGATATCCTATTACCCAACAAATTTATATCAGAGTAGATAGTGATCTTGATAATGACTGTCTTGGTTTTGGACCTTATATTACCTTAACAGTAGAACCTGTAACGGCACAAGAAGTTGGAGCTCTTGAACTTTGTGATGATCTAGATGATGGTGATGGGTTTAATGGGATTGTGCAAACCTTTAATTTAGAGTCTCAAACTCCTATTATTCTTGGAACTCAAGACCCTGTAGATTTTACAGTAACCTATCATAACAGTGCTGCTGATGCACTCTCTGGGAATGCTCCTATTGCTACCCCAGCGATGTATCAGAATAGTGTACCTAACCTAGAAACCATATTTGTTCGTGTAGAAAATAACCTTTCTGGGTGTTTTACGGCTCAGACTTCTTTTGATATCATTGTAAATCCTTTACCGGTAGCTAACTTTGTGGAAGATCTAGAGATTTGTGATGACAATACGGATGGGTCGGCTCAAAATGGGTTCTCCCAAAGTTTTGATCTTGAACTGCAAACTGCGGGTATTCTTGGTACGCAAGATCCTGCTCAATTTACCGTAACCTATCATGCGAGTTTAGCAGATGCACAAGCTGGAGTCTTACCGCTTGGAAGTCCGTTTTCGAATTCTGTGCCTTTCTCTCAGATTATCTATGCAAGGGTATACAATTCACTTACTGGGTGTGCTAATGGCATCTCTAATTTTAATGCCATTGTAAATCCTGAACCTACTACTGAAAATGCGTCTAACTTATCCTATTGTGATGATGATTTAGATGGGGATGATACCAATGGTTTTGTGCAAAATATAGATCTTGACAGTCAGATTACTGACATCTTAGGGCCGCTGCAAGATCCTGATGATTTTAATGTGACTTTCCATGAAACGCAAACAGATGCTACCGATGGTACGGATGCTTTATCTAGTCCGTACACCAATACTACAGCAAATCAGCAAACTATATTATGTTCGTGTAGAGAATAAAGATACTCAGTGTGTCAATGATGACTTTACTTTTGATGTCATTGTAAATCCGCTACCTGAATTTACCGTAACATCACCTCAAATTGTTTGTTTGAGTGGGCCAGATCTTACCATATTTGTAGAAAACCCTGCTGCTGTATATGATTATGTATGGACCGATCCTTCTGGAAATGAAATTATAGGATCTCAAATAACAATTAGCTCTGGAGGACTTTATACGGTTACTGCAACAACAACCAATGGTACTGGGTGTACTAGAACTAGAGAAATACTGGTCAATGAGTCGAGTGTAGCAACCATTACTGATGCGGATGTAACCATAGTGGATGATTCTGATAATAACTCGATAACTATAGATCCTACAAATCTAGGGATTGGAGATTATCAATATGCTCTAATTGATGAGGATGGGGTACACACTTCTTTTCAAGATCTCCCTTTCTTTGAAAATTTACAAGGGGGATTCTATACCATTGTGGTACAAGATAAAAATGGATGTAGACCTGATGCTAAATTACTTGTGTCGGTGATTGAATTTCCAAAGTTCTTCACCCCCAACAACGATGGTATTAATGATACATGGGCCATTAAAGGCGCGAATTCAACCTTTTTCCCAAGTGCACAGATAAATATCTTTAACAGGTTTGGTAAAATAGTAGCGCAGATTGATATTGATACTCAAGGATGGGATGGTACTTATGGTGGTAAAATATTGGCCTCTGATGATTACTGGTTCTCTATTATACTTGTCGATAGAAATGGAGCGCTCAGAGAAAGAAAAGGGAATTTCTCGTTACTAAGGAGATAAGGAATAAATTACGTAACTTCATTTATATTAATAATTAGAATCTATTATGCCTTTAGTAACACCTTTATCACCAGATTATAATCCAGAAACTAAAAAGCTAGCAGAATTTTTTAATGAAACTCTTGGGTTTTGTCCTAATTCAGTATTAACAATGCAGCGAAGGCCAGCCATTTCCAAAGCGTTCATTAATTTGAATAAAGCGGTTATGGCCAATGAAGGTAGGGTTACCTCTGCTTTAAAAAGAATGATTGCTTGGGTATCCAGTAATGCTACAGGATGTAGGTATTGTCAAGCCCATGCGATCCGAGCTGCAGAACGTTATGGAGCAGAACAGGAGCAATTAGATCATATTTGGGATTACAGAACACATCCTGCATTCTCAGAAGCAGAGAGAGCGGCTTTAGATTTTTCATTATTGGCAAGTCAAGTTCCTAATGCTGTTGATGAAACTATCAAGAAACGATTATATGAATATTGGGATGAGGGAGAAATTGTTGAAATGCTGGGTGTTATTTCTTTATTTGGGTATTTAAATCGGTGGAATGATTCTATGGGAACCTCCATTGAGGATGGAGCTGTGGAATCTGGGAATCAATATTTAGGAAAACACGGTTGGGAAAAAGGGAAACATCAATAGCAATACAAACTATTTTTTACCCGCAACTACAATAACAATCTCTCCTTTTGGGGGTTTGTTTGTATAATAAGACAGCACTTCTGAGATTGCCCCTCTTTTTGTTTCTTCAAATAATTTGGTAAGTTCTCTAGATACAGATACCATTCTGTCTTCCCCAAAATATTCTGAAAAATGAGCTAAGGTTTTTAATAATTTATGTGGAGATTCATAAAAAATCATGGTGCGTGTTTCTTCTGCTAATTTGAGTAAACGTGTTTGCCGACCTTTTTTTATTGGTAAAAAACCTTCAAAAATAAAACGATCATTTGGAAATCCAGAATTTACTAGTGCAGGAACAAATGCAGTTGCACCAGGTAAACATTCAACTTCTATATTATTTTCGATACAGCTTCTTGTTAATAAAAACCCAGGATCTGAGATGGCAGGTGTTCCAGCATCAGAGATTAAGGCACACGATTCTCCATTTTGAATGCGCTGTACCACACCTTTTACAGATTTATGTTCATTATGCATGTGATGGCTGTGCATTTGAGTGCTAATCCCAAAATGCTTTAGTAACTTTCCGCTAGTTCTGGTGTCTTCTGCAAGAATAAAATCGACATCTTTTAATACTGCAATAGCTCTAAAAGTCATGTCTTCTAAATTTCCAATAGGCGTGGGAACTAAATATAATTTACTCATACATTACTTGTATTAATCATCAATTATTTAGATTTCTTCATAGGTTTCAACGGTAATATCGGCTAATACATCACCAGTATGTTTTGTGCTTAATGGCTCAAATAACAATAAGTGAGTTTCTTCTTTAGCAATAGGTTTATGAAGTACTCCTTTTGGAACAATAAAAAACTCACCTTTATTTAAAATGACTGCTCTATCCTCAAGGACCAACTCTAATTGTCCTTTCATAACAAGAAATAGTTCATCTTCATCATCGTGTTTATGGAAAACAAATTCGCCTTTAATTTTTGCCAATAAAATTTGCTGACCGTTTAGTTTTCCAATTCTTTTAGGAGACCACAAGTCTTTAAAAAGTTTGAATTTTTCTTCAAGATTAACCACTTTATTCATAATGCAAATTTACAAAAAGTAATTGAGCTTAAATTTTAGATAAGTCTTAACGTATTTTAAAAATATTCTTCAAATTTAATTCGTTCAATAATGCAAAGCTTAACTCATTGTTATTGATAGGATTTGATTAAATTTGTAGACGATTACATTTATAGTAAGAAAAATTATAAATCGTGGTTTTGGTTATTATTATGCAGTAATAAAATAACAATCAATTATATAAAAAATGTATAGAACACATTCTTGCGGAGCTTTAAATGCTTCAGACATCAATAAAGAGGTAACCTTATCGGGTTGGGTACAAAAATCTAGAGATAAAGGATTTATGATTTGGATAGATCTTCGTGATCGTTATGGTCTAACACAATTAATCTTTGATGAAGAAAGATCTGCTGCAGATTTAATGGAGCGTGCCAAAAAACTAGGGCGAGAGTTTGTGATTCAAATTACAGGAACTGTTATAGAAAGACAGTCTAAGAATCCTAATATGAAAACTGGAGAAATTGAAGTTTTAGTTTCTAAGTTAACCCTATTAAACGAGTCTAAAACACCCCCATTTACTATTGAGGATACTACCGATGGAGGAGAAGACCTTAGAATGAAATATCGATATTTAGACATTCGAAGAAACCCTGTAAAAGAGAACTTATTATTCCGTCACAAGGTATCTATGGAGGTGCGAAAATACCTCTCTGATGATGGGTTTGTAGATGTAGAAACACCTTATTTAATTAAGTCTACACCTGAAGGAGCTCGTGATTTTTTGGTGCCTTCTAGAATGAATCAAGGACAGTTTTATGCCTTGCCACAATCACCACAAACCTTCAAACAATTGCTAATGATTGGTGGGTTAGATAAGTATTTTCAGATTGTGAAATGTTTTAGAGATGAAGATTTACGTGCAGATAGACAGCCAGAATTTACTCAGATTGATTGTGAAATGGCCTTTGTTGAGCAAGAAGATATTTTAAATACTTTTGAAGGGTTAACACGTCATTTATTAAAAGAAATTAAAGGAGTAGATGTGGCAGAGTTTCCAAGAATGCAGTATGATGATGCTATGAAATTGTATGGAAATGATAAGCCCGACATCCGTTTTGGAATGCAGTTTGGAGAACTAAATTCAGTAGCACAGCATAAAGAATTTGGGGTATTTAATACAGCCGAATTAGTTGTAGGAATTGCCATTCCAGGAGGGGCTTCTTATACCAGAAAGGAAATTGATAAATTAGTAGATTGGGTACGTCGTCCTCAGGTTGGGGCATTGGGTATGGTCTATGTAAAATGCAATGAAGACGGAAGTTATAAATCTTCAGTAGATAAGTTTTACGATCAAAATGATTTAGAAAAATGGGCAGAAGTAACTGGAGCGAAACCAGGTGATTTAATATGTGTTTTATCTGGAGATATAAACAAAGTAAGAGCTCAGTTGAGTGCACTTCGAATGGAAATGGCAGAACGTTTAGGGCTCCGAAATCCAGATGAGTTTGCACCATTATGGGTAGTAGATTTTCCTTTGTTAGAATTAGACGAAGAAACGGGTCATTATCATGCCATGCATCACCCATTTACCTCACCAAAACCTGGCCAACTTGCGTTGTTGGATTCCAAGCCTGGTGAAGTGAAAGCCAATGCTTATGATTTGGTATTAAATGGAAACGAAATTGGAGGAGGCTCAATTAGAATACACGATAAAGAGATTCAGGCAATTATGTTAAAGAAACTTGGTTTTTCTGATGAAGAGGCAAAAGCACAGTTTGGATTTTTGATGGATGCTTTTGAATATGGCGCTCCACCACATGGAGGTATTGCTTTTGGATTGGATCGATTAGTTTCTATTCTAGGAGGTCAAGAAACCATTCGAGATTTTATTGCTTTTCCAAAAAATAATTCTGGAAGAGATGTGATGATAGATTCACCAGCTACTATAGACGATGAGCAATTAAAAGAATTGAATATTAAATTAGATATTCAAGAATAAAAATTTAATCCCGCAACTGCGGGATTTTTTATACATTAAAAAATGAAAAAAAGTATTTTCCTCTTATTTGTTGTTTTTTCAACTAGCCAACTTTTTGGGCAAGACATGACAGGTTCACAACTTTTAGAAAAAGCCATTGAATATCACGATCCCAATGGAAATTGGGAAACATTCTCAGGAAATTTCAATGTAACGATGGAAACTCCTACCAAATCAGACAGGCATTCTATAATTAGTCTTGATTTACCAAATGAATATTTTCAGTTACATGCATATCAAGACAATATCTCATATGAATACACCTTAGAAACCCAAAAGTGCAATATTAATTTCAATGGACACATCGCTACAGAGGAAGAAAAAACAGCCAATAAGTTAAGTTGTGAACGTGCTATTATGTATCAAAACTACTATACATATTTATACGGATTGCCAATGAAATTAAAAGATGCTGGAACAATCATTCATGAAAAAGTAGCACTAAAAAAATTTAAAGAGAAGAATTACTTAGTATTAAAAGTTAGCTATGAAAAAGAAGTAGGTGAAGATACTTGGTATTTTTACTTTGATCCTTCTACTTATGCTATGGAGGTTTATCAGTTTTATCATGAGGAAGAAAAAAATGACGGAGAATTTATTTTATTGTCAGGTGTAGAGATAGTAAATGGAATTAAAATGCCAAAAAAGCGTGCCTGGTATTATAATAAAGGAGAAAAATATTTAGGAACAGATTTCTTAAGTGTTGGACAACGTTACGATTAATAATCATTAAAAATGCCTAATAAAAAACGAACTATTTTTACTAAAATTTTGATATGGAGATATAAGTATATCTCTGAACGTCAATTTATTTTAGTATTAAGTGTTCTTGTTGGTTTTTTAGCGGGTTTAGGAACAGTTCTATTAAAATACCTTACTTTATTTATTCAATCTGTGTTGGAAGGGGGATTCATTAGAAATTACTACTACTCCTTGTATTTTATTTTTCCAATTATAGGAGTTTGGCTTGTGTATCTAATCAAAAAAAACTTTTTAAAAAAAGAAATTGGCCATGGAATTTCTACCACGCTGTATGCTATTTCTAAACGAAGTGGAATCATAGAAAGATATAAAATGTTTGCCTCATTTATGGTAGCGCCAATAACAGTAGGTTTTGGTGGTTCTGTTGGGTTGCAAGGTCCAGCAGTAAGTACTGGAGCGGCCATAGGTTCTAATGTTGCAAGCATGTTTCATATGAACGCCAAAACAAGAATGTTATTAATTGGTTGTGCAACAGCTGGAGCCATGTCTTCTATGTTTAAAGCACCAGTTGCAGCCATAGTTTTTGCAGTAGAAATTTTTAGTTTAGATTTGGTTTTCACCTCTTTAGTGCCTTTGCTTTTAGCATCTATTGCAGCAGTTATTACCTCTTATTTTTTCAGAGGAACCGATGTCTTGTTTAGTTTTGAACTGTTGGATGTATGGCGAGTCAAAGACATAATTTTCTATGTTTTTTTGGGATTAGCAACCGGTATTGCTTCAGTATACTTTTCTAAAATGTATTTTTTAATTACTCGTTTTTTTGGATGGTTTTCTAACGCTTACGTTAAGATTGGAATTGCAGCACTTGCAATTGGGCTTATGTTATATCTATTTCCACCACTGTATGGAGAGGGTTATGGGTTAATAAACAATCTATTAAATGGAAACACGGAGGTTGCCCTTAGTGGTATTCAATACCAAATAGATTTCAACAATGTCTGGACAGTAATTGCCATTTTGCTACTTATTGCAGTCTTCAAAGCTATTGCCATGACTACTACTTTTGCTGCAGGTGGTGTAGGAGGAATTTTTATACCAACTCTTTTTATGGGAAGTGCTCTTGGAAACTCAGTTGCAAAAGTGATCAATCAGTTTGGGTTTGAGGTCTCAGAATCTAATTTTACCTTAATTGGTATGACAGGTCTAATGGCTGGAGTTTTACATGCACCTTTGACTGCAATTTTTTTGATTGCAGAAATCACAGGGGGGTACGATTTGTTTGTTCCTTTGATGTTAGTAGCTACCATTTCTTTCGGCTTCACTAAGTATTTTGTACCAAATTCAATCTACACAGCAGAGCTTGCAAAACGAGGAGAACTTATTACAAAAGATAAAGATAAGAATGCATTGATGATGCTAAATATAGATAGAATCATAGAGACAGATTTTATAAAAATTTCAACTGAAATGACTTTAGGAGAACTCCTTAGAAAAGGTGTTTCTAGGTCTAGCAGAAATATTTTTCCAGTCGTAGATGAGACTGAGCAATTTTTAGGAATTGTCTTATTAGACGATGTGAGATCTGTAATGTTTGACCAAAGTCTATATGAAAATACAACGGTTTCACTTTTTATGAAGTCTGCTCAGAATATTATTTTTTATGATGATTCTATGGAAACTATTATGGAAAAATTTAAAGGATCTGGAGCGTGGAACTTACCCGTGATAAAAAACAAAAAATATGTAGGTTTTATTTCAAAATCTAAATTACTAACCGCCTACAGAAATAAATTAATTGAGCTAACCAACTCATAATTTTATTTCTAAAATTTCCTTCATTTTGTCAGGAAAATCTGTAAATCCACCATCAGCTCCTGCTTGATGTATAATAACATCAATCATTTGTTTGAAAGAATCAAAATCATCTAAACTATCTTCTCTAAAGGTGTAAGGATGGACAACTAAATCTAGCTTGTGAGCCTCCTCAACTAAAGAAGTAAAAGAAAAACCTGAGGTTGTTTTTGAAGAAATTAGGTGTTTGTACCAGGGGCCTATGCCATCTGCATAGCTTGCATAAAACGCTAAAAGATTATTTTGTTCAGGAAATTCCATTAATTGAACTAAAAATAATTTTGATTTTAATTCATTTCTTATTCGTTCCAATTCTTGTGCATCAAAACATTGTAAAATACATTGATCATCTTTTGTAGAATAACCATATTTAGTTAAAATATCTAAAACTATTTTTGAAATATCTTTTCCATTTTCGTTATGAAATTTAGGTTTTTTAATTTCAGGATATATTCCAATGTCTTTACCGCTACTTTTATTAAGACCCTGAATCAGTTCTATTTCGTCTTGTAAAGAATGTAAACGAAAAGAACTTGTTCCTTTAGGGAATCTTGTGGGGTAAATTTGGAGACCTGTTTTTGAATCAAATCGTTCAGTAACCTCCAAAGTTTTTAGTTCCTCAAAAGTAAAATCAATCACATAGTATTTACCATCTTCTCTTTTTCTATTGGGGTACTTTTCTGAAACATTAGTCACATCATCTAGTAATATATCGTGAATTACAATTGGAATATCATCTTTACTTAATACGATATCTTGTTCAATATAATCAGCATTCATAGCGTGCGCCACTGCTTTAGACGCTATGGTGTGCTCGGGCAAATATCCAGAAGCACCTCTATGCGCCACTATTGTAATTTTTTTTGTTGATTTTAACTTTTTTTCTAGCTTGGATTGACACGAGATAGTTAATAAAATTATGATAATGAATGGTAGGTTTTTCATATTGAAAAAGGTTTATTTAAAGGTAGAACTTTTTGTAGTTTTGCTTTTATGAAATTAGCATTAAAAATACTCTTTATTATTTTTATACTATGGATGCTTTTAGGGGGCTATCTAGAATCTATAAAACACCCAAAAGGGCCAATAGTAATGGGACTCGGTGTTCTATATCTTTCATTTATTTTTATGCCTATTTTTATTTATTGGAGATATAAAGATGGGAAGTATAAAAAATATATTATAAATGATAAGACCTTATTGGGCGAAATGAAAAAAGAAAAATAATTCCAATTCAACCAATCCTTACTTTTTTAGGCGTATTCAATTAGTTTTCTTAGTACCTTTGTGCCCTATGATTGACCAAAGAGAAGCCATCTCAGAAAAAGCCGTATTAATTGGTGTAATTACTCAGTTACAGAATGAAACTCAATCTAAGGAATACCTTGATGAGTTAGAGTTTTTAACGAATACCGCAGGTGGGGTAGCTGTAAAACGTTTTGTTCAAAAGTTAGAAAAACCACATCCAAAAACATTTTTAGGCGCAGGGAAACTTGAAGAAGTTCGATCTTATATCGACAGAGAAAGGATTGGGACTGCAATCTTTGATGATGAATTATCTCCAGCTCAATTAAGAAATATTGAAAAAATACTCGATTGTAAAATTTTAGATAGAACTAATCTTATTCTAGATATTTTTGCGCAACGCGCTCAAACAAGTTCTGCAAAGACTCAGGTAGAGTTGGCTCAACATCAGTATTTATTACCTCGTTTAACGAAACTTTGGACTCACCTTGATAAACAAAAGGGAGGTATAGGGATGCGTGGCCCTGGGGAAACTGAAATAGAAACAGATCGAAGAATTATTCGTGATAAAATTTCTCTGTTAAAGAAAAAACTTGTCACTATAGATAAGCAAATGGCTGTTCAGCGGAAAAATCGAGGCAAAATGGTTCGTGTTGCTCTTGTAGGCTATACCAACGTTGGTAAATCTACCTTAATGAACGTGATTAGTAAAAGTGATGTTTTTGCTGAAAATAAATTATTTGCAACGCTAGACACAACAGTACGGAAAGTGGTGATAAAAAACATTCCTTTTTTGATGACAGATACTGTTGGTTTTATAAGAAAATTACCTACGCAATTAGTGGAGTCTTTTAAATCTACACTAGATGAGGTGCGTGAAGCAGATTTGTTACTTCACGTAGTAGACATCTCACATCCTAATTTTGAAGACCATATAGCTTCTGTTCACACTATTTTAGATGAAATTCATTGTGCCAATAAACCAACAATAATGGTTTTTAATAAAATAGACGCTTATACACACGATACAATTGAGGAAGATGATTTAGTTACAGAAAAAACATCAGCACATTACTCTTTAGAAGATTGGCAAAAAACTTGGATGGGAAGAGATAAGAATACGTCTATTTTTATATCAGCATTAAATAAAGAAAATTTAGATGTTTTTAAAGAAACCACATACGAGGAGGTAAAAGAGATCCATATTCAAAGATTTCCTTACAACGATTTTTTATATTATGAATATAAGGAAGAATAAATTATTCCTCATGTAATAAATCGTCAATAATTCCTAAACGTTTTGCTCGGCGCTCCCAACTTTTTCTAGCCAATAGTTGCAGGTCCTCAATAGTGTCGCTTTCATCCATAATTTCTAGACCCAATAGTGTTTCGATCATGTCTTCCTGGGTTACTAGGCCACTCACAGACCCATACTCATCAACAACTAAAGCGATATGTTCTCTTTCATCAATTAATTTATCAAACAAGCTTGGAATTGGAAGATCTCTTTCTGTTATTAAAATTGAACGCTTTATATTTTTTAATGATTGTTCTCCCTGTCCTTTAATAATAGCTTCTAGTAATTGATCTTTAAGAAAATACCCTGTGATATTATCTGGATTTTCTGAATACATCGGGATTCTAGAAAAACGTAATTGAGGGTGTTCATTATAAAATTCTTGAATGGATTGTTCTTCATTAGCAGATTTTAAAACCGTTCGAGGTGTCATAATATCACGAACTCTTACTTCTTTGAAATTCAATAGATTTTTGATAACGGTACTTTCTGATGCTTGAAAAACACCCTCTTTTTCTGCAATCTCAGTCATTGCTGTAAAATCTTCTCGACTTAAAACGCTACCGTGTCCTTTTCCACCGATCAAGCTTGTGGTAAGTTGTAATAGCCACAAAATACCAGTATATTTTAATGGAAATATTAAAACTAATAATGTTTTAGCTGTAAAATTACTTAGTTGCTGCCAATATGATGCACCAATAGTTTTTGGTATAATTTCAGACAGAACTAATATTAATAATGTCATAATAGCTGACACTATCCCTACAATATTAATCCCTAAAAATTCTATTTTATAAGGAAGTTGCTCGGCTTGTACACCAACTAAAATTGCTCCAACTGTGTGAGCTATTGTATTAAGTGTTAAAATTGCAATTAGAGGTTTATCAACATCTTTTTTTAGCTCCTCCAAAATTGAAGCATATCTGTAACCTTCTTTCTTCTTAAGATTGATGTGAGTTGATGTAACACTTAATAATACAGCCTCTAAAATGGAACAAAGGAATGAGAAAAATATAGAGACTGTTGCGTAAACAAGTAATAATGTCATTAATCAATTTTTATGAGTAAAGATATCAAAAAAGAATACTCAAAACGATTTCATTTTTAGGATCCATTTAATTTATAAAATTACTACCAAAATTCTTTTAATGGTGCGAATATTTATGGCTGCTGTTTTTATGACTTAGGTAAAATATAATCCAAAAATATTTTTCAGGTATAATATAGAGTTTTAATGAAAGTTAAATTTTATGAAAAGTGTAGTTTACACCAAGACCAAAAAGTTGTCTAAACTGAATTTTACTTGAAGCATTTGAATCTGATTTTAAATGTAACGTTAGATTTACAGACAAATATTTATTTACATCAACTTCAAAGTTTACTTGATGATTTACATCTACATTTTGAGGATTATCCGAATAATCTGAATATAAAGCAATAATATTTTCTACGGAAACATTTTCTATCAGTTTGAATTTTAAATACGCAGACATATTTAAACCAATACCATAAACAGATTTTTCCCCTTCAGGTACTCCGTACATTCCTGAAAAAGGTTTTGAAACAAAAATAAATCTAGAAGTTGCAGGAGCTATATTAATTCGGATATTTTCACTCTTTCGCCATAAGACTCCTGGTCCAAAACTAAAATACGCAGGAGAAAAAATTGAGGAAACTTCTAGTCTTGGATCTTGAGAGTAATCGAAACCTCTTGAAAACTGAGTTATAAAGTTTGAGAAAAAAGAGATGTACCACTTGTCAATGGATTCCAGTGCAAAAATTGAATTGTATTCAAAACGATCATCGGTCTTTCTAAAACCTTGGTTATTTGCATGAGTAATTCCATAAGTAGATATAATTTTATTATCCCACTTCATTTTTTTATTTCTATAATTAAAATCGTAATTAACACCAATGTTACCAGCAGTATTATTCTCTCCCCCAGCAAGCCAGTTTGAAAAAGAGGTTTGATTAAATACGAAATTTACTCTGCCCTTTACTGACCAAGATTTTTCTACTTCTTCTTTTTTTTCATCTTTTATGATCGAGTCAAGTTTAGTTTGTAAAAATTTTATTTTTTTCGTTAACGCTATCTTTGTTATAGAATCAATTGAAGAAACTGAATCTTTTTGTACTTGAGCATATAAACTTATTGAAGTCAAAAAGAAAATAATAAATAGTCTTTTCATTAGTTTATTTTAAGGGATTGGGTGTTATATTTTTTTCTTAAAAAGTGGAACTGTAGAGCAAGCTTCGCCATACATAATTGATTTTGCAATGGGCTGTATTTTATGAATTAGCATTGAAAAAGCAGATGGAGGTATTGGTTTTTTCGCACACCCTTTAATAATAATTGGCTTTCCTTTAAACGAGTCAATATTTAAAGTTTGAATTATATCTTGAAATAAGCTAGTTTCAAGAAGCTCTAAATTACCTACTACGATTTTTTTTGCATGAGGTGCCAGTTCTGATGATAGTAACAAGTATGCCCAAGAAGGTATGATAGCATCTGCAGAGCAATTGAGTGCAACATAGCTATTTTTATAGCGAGACCAATCATGACTTTTTACACTTGCTCTAAAATCTTTTTCTTTTAAAATTAGTTCATCAAACAACCAATCTTTGATGTCAAAAAGTACGCGTTCTCCCTTAGGATATAATTCCTCTAAATCAATAGTTATGAGTTTACTATTTGAAACTTTATTTATAATTTCATCTGACATTTTAAAAAATCTTAAAATTACCTTACAGCATTCCTAGCTCTAATTTTGCCTCATCACTCATCATTTCTTGCGTCCAAGTAGGATCAAAAGTAATTTCAACTTCGGCATTATTTATTTCTTTCAAAGATTTCACTTTATCCTCAATTTCTATAGGAAGACTCTCTGCAACTGGGCAGTTAGGAGATGTTAATGTCATTAATATTTTCGCATTGTTTTCGTCGTTAACAAATACATCATAAATTAATCCTAATTCATAGATATCTACCGGTATTTCAGGGTCATAAATGGTTTTTAGTACCCCTACTATTTTGTCACCTATTTCTTGAACTTCTTGCTCTGTCATTTTAAAAATTTACTTAACTAAGGTTATAATTAATTGGATGTATTTGCTTGTTGAGCTATTGCATACAGTTTTATTTGTTTGAGCATTGAAACTAATCCATTTGCTCTAGTTGGAGACAAATGCTCTTTCAGTCCAATTTCATCAATAAAAAGAGTGTCTGCTTTTAAAATATCTTCCGGTGTTTGATTTGAGAAGACACGTAATAGCAGCGCTACTAACCCTTTAGTTAAAATAGCGTCACTATCTGCCGTAAAATCGATTTTAGTATGATTCATTTCAGAGTACAACCAAACTTTTGATTGACACCCTTTAATAATATTTTCATCAAGCTTGTATTGTTCGTCAATGATTGGAAGTGATCTTCCTATTTCTATAAGATATTCATAACGCTCCATCCAATCATCAAATAGATTGAACTCGTCAATTATTTCTTCTTGTATTTCTTTGATTGTCATTTTTAAAACTTATTTTTGAACTCTTATAAATCACTGTATTTCGTAAAACAAAATTACGTTAAAAAAATAAGAAATGAGTAAATTATTAGCAGTTGGAACTGTTGCATTTGATGCCATAGAAACTCCGTTTGGCAAAACAGATAAAATTTTAGGAGGTTCAGGAACTTTTGTTGGTTTAGCTGCGGCCCAGTTTGGTGTTCAAACGGGAGTTGTTTCTGTAGTTGGTGGAGATTTTCCTCAAGCATATCTTGATATGATGAATCAAAGAGGAATTAATACTGAGGGAGTTGAAATCGTAGAAGATGGAAAAACTTTTTTTTGGAGCGGAAAATACCATAATGACATGAACTCAAGAGACACCTTAGTTACTGAGTTAAACGTACTAGCAGACTTTACTCCAATAGTGCCAGCATCATTTAAAGATTCAGCGATTGTTATGTTGGGAAATTTACACCCATTAACTCAAAATTCTGTGTTAGATCAACTAAATGAAAAACCCAAACTAGTAATTCTAGATACTATGAATTTTTGGATGGATGCGGCTTTAGAGGATTTACATTCAGTATTAAAAAGAGTAGATGTAATTACAATTAATGATGAAGAAGCTCGTCAATTAAGCGGTGAATATTCTTTAGTAAATGCAGCAAATAAAATCCATAAAATGGGGCCTAAATTTGTAATTATTAAGAAAGGAGAACACGGAGCACTATTATTTAATGAAGGGAAAATGTTTTTTGCTCCAGCTCTACCATTGGCTGAGGTTTTTGATCCAACAGGAGCCGGAGATACATTTGCAGGAGGCTTTTCTGGGTATTTAGCAAAAACAGAAGATATTTCTTTTGAGAATATGAAAAATGCTGTTATTTATGGCTCAAATTTAGCTTCCTTCTGTGTAGAGAAATTTGGTACAGAACGAATGGAAAGTTTGCAGACGAGTGAAGTACAGGATAGATTAAAAGTTTTTAAAGAGTTAACACAATTTGAAATTAAATTAGCATAAAAATTATTTCTGCGCTTGCGCGGATTTTTTATTTCTAAAGATAAATGACCAAACTATGAGCGACGCTATTAAACATGAATGTGGAATTGCTTTAGTAAGATTAAAGAAACCATTACAGTTTTACAAAGATAAATATGGTTCTGCATTTTACGGAATCAATAAAATGTATTTATTGATGGAGAAACAACACAATAGGGGTCAAGATGGTGCTGGTTTTGCTAGTGTGAAATTTAATGTTGCTCCAGGAACAAGGTATATTAGCAGAGTAAGGTCTAATAAATCTCAACCCATACAAGATATTTTTGCTCAAATTAATGAGCGTCTGAATGGTGTTTTAGAAAAAAATCAAAATAAATTAAATGATGTTGCATGGCAAGAAGAAAATTTACCTTACTTGGGGAATCTATTTCTTGGGCATGTTCGTTATGGTACCTTTGGAAAAAACAGTATAGAAAGTGTTCACCCATTTCTTCGTCAAAGCAATTGGAAGCATCAAAATTTAATCGTTGCGGGAAATTTCAATATGACTAATTCCAGGCAATTATTGGAAGAGCTAGTTGAATTAGGACAACACCCAAAAGAGTTTACAGATACGGTAACAGTATTAGAAAAAATAGGTCATTTTTTAGAGGAGGAAGTTTCCAAATTATACATAGAGGCCAAAGAAAAAGGATTCAATAAAAAAGATGCTTCACCATTTATTGAAGAAAATTTAGATTTACAAAATGTTTTAAAAAGATCCTCTAAAAACTGGGATGGCGGCTATGCTATGGCAGGTTTAGTAGGTCATGGAGATGCTTTTGTGCTAAGAGATCCAAACGGTATTAGACCTACTTATTTCTTTGAAGACGATGAGGTTGTAGTAGTAGCGTCAGAAAGACCTGTAATTCAGACAGTATTTAATGTATCGATTAAAGATGTTCAAGAATTAGAAAGAGGTCATGCATTAATCATAAAAAAGAGTGGTGTTACCTCTATAAAAAAAGTATTGGAGCCAAGAGAAAAAAAATCATGTTCATTTGAACGTATTTATTTTTCTAGAGGGAGTGATGCTTCTATATATCAGGAACGTAAAAATTTGGGAAAATTTGTTTTTCCTCAAATATTGAAATCTATAGATAATGACATTTCTAACAGTGTCTTTTCATTTATTCCAAATACTGCAGAAACCTCTTTTTATGGAATGACTGAAGCTGCAGAAGATATCTTAAACAAACAAAAAACTGCAAAAATATTATCAGGAGGGAAATCATTGTCAGCTCAAAAAGTCACTGAAATTTTATCTGAAAGACCACGTTTTGAAAAAATAGCAATTAAAGATGCTAAATTGAGAACTTTTATTGCAGATGATAGTAGTAGAGACGATTTAGTAGCTCATGTGTATGATGTTACTTACGGAGTTGTTAAGCCTACCGACAACCTTGTTATTATTGACGATAGTATAGTTAGAGGGACCACTCTAAAGAAAAGTATCATTAAGATTTTAGATCGATTAAGTCCTAAGAAAATTGTTGTGGTGTCATCAGCTCCACAGATTCGTTATCCAGATTGTTATGGAATTGATATGGCAAGAATAGGGGATTTTATTGCTTTTAAAGCAGCAATAGAATTATTGAAAGAAACAAACCAATATCACATAGTAGATACAGTGTATAAAAAAGCAATTGATCAACGAGAAAAAGAGGATGCTGAAATTGTTAATTTTGTCAAAGAAATTTACAGCCCATTTACTTCAGAGCAAGTATCTAAAAAAATTGCTCAAATGCTAAAAACAAAAGATATCAATGCAGAAGTTGAAGTCATTTATCAATCAGTTGATAATTTACATAAAGCATGTCCAGATAATCTTGGCGATTGGTATTTCACAGGAGATTATCCTACAGATGGTGGTCACAGAGTGGTAAATGAAGCTTTTATAAACTTTTATGAGGGAAATAATAAAAGAGCATATTAGAAGTGTGTTGATTTTTAGCAAATAATCAATTATATTTGAGAAAATCAAAACTAAAATTGTTATGCTAATGTCCACAATTACAATTATAGCAGTCATAGTCCTTGTACTACTGATGCTTATTTCATTTTACAATAGACTTATAAAACTTCGCAATAATAGAGAAAATGCTTTCGCAGATATCGATGTACAATTAAAACAACGTCATGATTTAATTCCTCAATTGGTAGATACTGTAAAAGGGTATATGAATCACGAAGAAAAAGTATTAACCAACATTACAGCTGCTAGAGCAGGAGCTCTAAATGCATCTACCATTAATGAAAAAATAACTGCTGAGAATCAACTGTCTACAGCATTAAGCGGTTTAAATATTGCTGTTGAGGCATATCCTGATTTGAAAGCTAGTAGCAATTTCACCCAGCTTCAAGAGGAAATTTCTGATGTAGAAAATAAGCTATCTGCAGTAAGAAGATTTTTCAATTCTGCAACTAAGGAGTACAATAATGCTGTTGAAACTTTTCCTTCAAATATCATTGCTGGAATGTTTTCTTTTAAGAAAGAATCGATGTTTGATGTTGGTGCTGTAGAAAGAGCAGTACTTGATAAAGCCCCCAAGGTTAGTTTTTAATTCATGAAATATATTGGGTTACAATCTCAAATAAGTAGTAATAATAGAAAATCTATTCTGCTGCTTATCTCTTTTCCTTTACTACTGCTCGGATTGGTATGGCTGTTCTTTTTTGCAGTTCATCTATTTATGGAAAATGATACAATTTCATTCAATATAGATGTTGTTAATAGTGGTTTTCTTTATTCAGTCCCCTATGTATCCATTGGGGTTTTGGTATGGTTTTTAATTGCGTGGTTTTCACATTCTTCGATGATTCGAAGAGCAACAGGGTCTATACCCTTAGAAAGAAAAGAAAATAAAAGAGTATATAATCTGGTAGAAAACCTTTGTATTTCAAAAGGGATTAAAATGCCAAAAATACATCTTATTGAAGATGATTCTTTGAACGCTTTTGCCAGTGGATTAAGTGATAAAACATTTGCAGTAACATTCTCTAGAGGAATTATTAATAAATTAGAAGATGACGAGTTAGAGGCAGTAATTGCTCACGAATTAACTCATATTATTAATCGTGATGTTCGATTGCTAATTGTCTCTATTATTTTTGTAGGAATTTTTGCTTTTATTACCGAAATGGCTTTCCGAAGTCTTCGGTTCGCTGGCAGAGGAAGAGGGAAAAAAGAAGGCGGTGCTCTAGCAATCGTTTTAATAGTTGTGTTGCTAGGAATTATAGGAATGATTTTATCTTCATTTTTCCGCTTTGCTTTATCTAGAAAGAGAGAGTATTTAGCAGATGCTGGAGCAGCAGAGATGACTAAGAACCCATTGGCTTTGGCAAGTGCATTAAAGAAGATTTCTAAAGACCCATGGATAGAAGCAGTTAAAAGAGATGATGTTGCCCAGATGTTTATAGACCATCCTACAAAGAAGAAAGATCGAAAATCATTGAGTACTTTTTTTAATGGAATTTTTGCAACACATCCTCCGATTAAAGAACGTATTCAGGTTTTAGAACAATTCTAAAAAAAAGCATCCAATTTGGATGCTTTTTTAGTTTTGCAATGTGAATGAGTACCTAAAAGGTAATATTATTTATTAGCTGCATATCTGCTAGCAACTTCGTTCCAGTTAATTACATTAAAGAAAGCTTCAATATAATCTGGACGTCTGTTTTGATAGTTTAAATAGTATGCATGTTCCCAAACATCAATTCCTAAAATTGGTGTTCCACCACAAGTAACTCCTGGCATTAATGGATTGTCTTGGTTTGGTGTAGAACATACCTCTACTTTTCCTCCTGGAAGCACACACAACCAAGCCCAACCAGAACCAAATTGAGTTGCCGCTGCTTTTGAAAAAGCATCCTTAAAAGCTTCAAAAGAACCAAATTCAGCCATAACAGCATCTTTTAAGTCTCCTGATAGCGCTCCAGTATTGTTTGGATTCATTACAGACCAAAATAAAGAATGATTGTAAAAACCTCCTCCATTATTTCTTACCGCTCCATTGCTCATGTCTAAATTTCCTAAGATTTCTTCAATAGAGTTTCCTTCTAAATCAGTTCCTGCAATAGCTCCGTTTAATTTTGTGGTATAACCGTTGTGATGCTTACTGTGGTGTATTTCCATAGTTCTTGCATCTATGTTAGGTTCTAGTGCATCATATGCATAACCTAATTCTGGTAATTCAAAAGCCATATTTTTTAATTTTAAGTTTGTACTAATTAATAATTTTTACAAATTTAATTATTAATACTGATGCAAACAAGTACTTCACTTTTTGATAATTGATAACGTTATAAGAAAATATTATTTAGCAGCAAACATAAATTCTTCAGCTTTATTGACCATGTTTTTACTTCCACATATAAAAGGTACTCTTTGATGAAGTTCAGTGGGTTCTATATCCATAATTCTTGTAAAACCATCACTAGCTTTTCCATTTGCTTGCTCAGCTAAAAATGCCATAGGATTGCATTCATATAACAATCGGAGTTTACCATTTGAGCTTTTAGAGCTTTTAGGGTACATATAAATTCCTCCTTTGATCATATTTCTATGAAAATCTGAAACCAAAGACCCAATATATCTACTTGTGTAAGGTCTATTTCCTTCTTCTTTTTGGCAATATTTTATGTAGTTTTTTATCCCTTGTGGAAAGTGAATATAATTTCCCTCATTGACAGAATAGATAGTTCCATTTTCAGGAAATTTAATATTAGGATGTGATAAATAGTAACTTCCTATTGCAGGATTCAAGGTAAACCCGTTTACACCATCTCCAGTAGTATAAACAAGCATAGTAGACGTTCCATAAACAATATAACCTGCAGCAACTTGTTGACTGCCTTTTTGCAAAAAATCTTCCAATTGAACAGGTGTCCCAACAGGGGTAACGCGTCTGTATACTGAAAATATAGTCCCTACAGAAACATTTACATCGATGTTTGATGAACCATCTAAAGGATCAATTAAAACGATATATTTATTTTGATGATTTTCATCTTGACTATTTATGGTAATAAAATTTTCTTCTTCTTCGCTAGCTATTCCACAAACAATATTTCTGTTGGTAAGTGTTTGAATAAATTTTTCATTTGCATATACATCGAGTTTTTGTTGATTCTCACCTTGTATGTTAGTATCTCCTGCAGCACCAATAATATCTACAAGACCAGCTTTGTTTACTTCGTGATTTACCACTTTAGCAGCTAAACGAATTGAGTTAATAAGTCTGGATAATTCTCCAGAAGAATATTTAAAGGAGGATTGATTTTCAATAATAAATTCACCTAGGGTTTGATTTTTACTAGCCATGAAAACGATTTTAATTTTATGCAAAGATGCTGAATTTTTACTCAACTACAACGATTTCGTAACTCATTTTATTTAGGATAGAAAAATGCTTTTGTAATGTTAAACAAATACGATAAAAGGGTATTAAATAGTCATTTTTTTTGAGCTGATTTCAAAAAAACTATCTTTGAAAAAAATTATATAAAATGAATTTTACACTAAGATTGGCGGAAAAGAAGGATATGGAATCGGTGCTTAATTTAATTACAGAACTCGCAGTTTTTGAAAAAGAACCCGATGCAGTAGACATTACTGTTGATGATTTAATTCGGGATGGTTTTTCTAACCCACCAAAGTTTAAGGTTTATATTGCTGAACAAGAAAACACAATCATTGGTATTGCATTATTTTATGAACGATTTTCAACTTGGAAAGGGAGAACTTTACATTTAGAAGATTTAATTGTCACAAAAAGTAAACAAAAGATAGGAGCAGGAAAGGCATTATATACTGCAGTTTTAAAATATGCATATGATCACAACTTTAATCGAGTAGCATGGGAAGTAATTGATTGGAATTCAAATGCTATTAATTTTTATAAAAGTACTGGAGCTACCTACTTGAATAATTGGTCTGTGGTTCAAATGAATAAAGAAAATTTAGAAAAATTTATTCAAAACAATTAATATGAAGGTTTTTAAATTTGGTGGAGCTTCAATAGGTAGCGCCGAAGCTATCAAAAATGTTGCTAGTATTTTAAGTAAGGAGGATGAAGCAAACTGTTTAGTTGTTATTTCTGCTATGGGTAAAATGACCAATGCATTCGAAAATATTGTAAATTTTCATGTTAATAATGATCAAGAAAAATTAACAGAATCTATAGATTTTACAATTAATTATCACACAAAAATTATTAGTGACCTTTTTCAAGACGATCACGAGATACATCAAAATGTAACCATACTATTTGGTGAAATGATTCATTTCTTGGCAAGAAATATGGCAAAAGAATATGATTATTTATATGATCAAATTGTTTGTTATGGAGAACTATTATCTACAACAATAGTTAGTGAATATTTTAATGATATTGGGATAACTAATAGCTGGAGAGATGCGAGAGAGCTCGTAATAACAGATGCTGTTTTTAGAGATGCTTCAGTTCATTGGGTAGAAACAGAAAAACGCATAAAAACTAAGATAGATACTTCAAAAATAACTATAGTTCAAGGATTTATAGCAGGGGATTTAAATGGAAATACAACTACTCTTGGACGAGAAGGTTCTGACTTTACTGCTGGAATTTTTGCATATTGTTTAGATGCTGAAAGCCTCACCATATGGAAAGATGTTTCAGGGATTTTGAATGCAGATCCAAGAGAATTTAAAGATCCACAACTATTAGAGCAAATTTCTTACGAGGAAACGATCGAAATGGCATTTTATGGTGCTTCAGTGATTCATCCTAAAACAATCAAACCTATTCAAAATAAAAAAATACCATTAATTGTAAGATCATTTAAAAATCTTAATTCTAAAGGAACAAAAGTTACTAACAAAGCTGAGATGATTCCTAATATTCCTTGTTATATAGTTAAAAAAAATCAAGTATTAGTTTCAATAGCTTCATTAGATTTCTCATTTATTGTGGAAGAAAATATTAGTGAAATTTTCAAACTTTTTCACAAATACCAATTGAAAGTTAATCTCATACAAAATTCAGCAATTAGTTTTTCTGTATGTTTAGATAATAACTTAAATCATTTTGATCAGTTATTCAATGAAATGAAAGTATTGTATAATGTATCTTTTGTCAAAAATGTTGATTTATTTACAGTTAGACATTTTACTGAAAATTCACTCAGTAAAATTTACAATTTGGGAACCTCACTGTTATCTCAAATAAATAAAAACACTGCACAGGTTATAATTCAAAAAAATTAAATGTCTTGAATTTTATTTTTTTGGTTAAGTTTGTGCTTAGCTGAAGTTTAATTTATGGAGTTAGTTACATCTAAAGAAATTGCCAAAGTAATTGGAACTGATAAGTTTGGTTTTATTGGAACTTTCTTAGGTTGGATTTTATTGAGATTACTACGAATTTCTAAAGTCAATAAAATATATCAAAAACATAAAGACAAAAAAGATTTACTTTTTTTAAATGGCATTCTAAAAGAATTTCAAATAGAGTTTGAAATACCTGAGGAGGATCTTAAAAGGATACCTAAAAATGGCTCTTTTATTACAGTTTCAAATCATCCTTTAGGAGGAATCGATGGGATTCTTTTATTAAAATTATTAATTGAACATAGGCCAGACTATAAAATAATTGCAAATTTTCTATTACATAGAATAGAACCCTTAAAATCTTATGTAATGCCTGTAAATCCTTTTGAGAATCATAAGGATGCCAAATCTAGTTTGATGGGTTTAAAAAGTTCACTTCAACACATAAAAGAAGGAAGTCCATTAGGAATTTTTCCTGCGGGGGAGGTTTCAACTTACAGAGATGGAAAATTAATAGTTGATAAACCTTGGGAGTTAGGAGCTGTTAAGCTAATAAAGAAAGCAGAAGTACCGGTAATTCCCATATATTTTCATGCAAAAAACAGCAAGCTTTTTTATGTTTTATCAAAAATTAATGATACGTTTAGAACAGCTAAATTACCTTCAGAGTTGTTAACTCAAAAAAATAGAGTCATCAAGGTTAGAATAGGCAAACCTATATCGGTTAAAGATCAATTAGAATACAAAGACATTAATTCTTTTTATGAATATTTGAGAAAGAAGACATATATGTTAGCAAATCCTTTCGTAAAAAACCCACAAAATATCCTTTCCACTCAAAATTTAAAAATTACAATACCTCCCAAAAAAATAACTTCTCAAAAAAGTACTCAAGGTTTTATTAAAGAAGTTATTTCATTAAGAAAAAAAGGTAAAAGGCTTTTGGAAAGTAAAAACTATGAGGTGTTTTTTGCACCGGCTAGAGAAATACCAAATCTATTACACGAGATAGGTAGACTCAGAGAAATTACTTTTAGAGATATTGGAGAAGGAACAAACAAGGCTATAGATATAGATAAATTTGACAAGTATTACCATCATTTATTCCTTTGGGATAGACAATCTAAGGTTTTGGTAGGGGCCTATAGAATGGGCCTTGGAAAAGATATTTACAAAAAACATGGAATTTCTGGTTTTTACATTCAAACTTTATTTCGTTTGGAGCCAGAGTTGCATGGCATGATGGAGCGAACAATTGAAATGGGTAGGGCTTTTATTATAAAAGAGTATCAACAAAAGCCAATGCCACTCTTTCTTCTTTGGAAAGGTATTGTTCATATCACTTTAAGGTATCCAGAGTATAAATATTTAATGGGCGGTGTAAGTATTAGTAATCAATTTTCTGATTTTTCAAAATCATTAATGATAGAATTTATGAAATCACATTATTATGATCCCTATATAGCTCAGTATATTCAACCCAAAAAAGAATTTAAAGTTAAATTAAAAGACGCAGATAAAGATTTTGTTTTTGATGCTGCAAAAGCAGATATGCAAAAATTTGACAAGGTAATAGATGAAATAGAGCCTGGAGCTTTAAGAATTCCTGTGCTGATAAAAAAATATGTAAAGCAGAATGCCAGATTGGTTGCTTTTAATGTAGATCCAAAATTTAATAATGCTGTTGATGGACTAATGTATATTAAGGTTTCAGATATTCCAGAAAGTACAGTTAATCCAGTAATGGAAGAATTTCAGGCTGAATTGGAAAGAAAATCAACAGAAGAAAATTAAAAGTAGCTTACCATAATTTATCCCAATAAGAGTAAGCTGAAATTCAAGTATTTAAACTTTGTAAGAATTAAGAAAAAGGTGTAGTTTTGCACTCAATTTTTTTAAGAATAATACACGAAAATGGATATTACAAGAGAGAATATTGACGCATTAAATGCCGTTGTAAAAGTAGATGTAACCTTAGACGATTATCAGCCAAAGGTTGATAAAATTTTAGTTGACTATCGAAAAAAAGCAGACATTCCAGGTTTTAGAAAAGGTCATGTCCCAATGGGAATGATTAAAAAGCAGTATGAGAAATCTGTTATGATAGATGAAGTAAATAAACTTTTACAAGACTCACTAAACAAATATCTAACTGAAGAAAAATTAGAAATTTTAGGCAATCCAATTCCAAAAATTGAAGAAAATTTTTCTTGGGATACCAAAAATTTTTCTTTTGAATTTGAATTGGGCTTAGTTCCTCAATTTGAGGTTAATTTAACCTCAAAAAAGAAAATTACTCAATACGCTATCATTGCGGATGAATCTTTAATAGATAAAGAGGTAGAAAATCTACAATCCCGTTATGGAAAAATGTCTGCAGTAGATATCATTAACGAAAAAACAAATGTTACGGGTACTTTTGTTAACGAAGAAAAAGAGATTGAAAATAAATCTACTATTACTCTATCTGATGTAAAGGGAAAAGCAAACTTAAAAAAGTTTGTGGGTTGCAAAGTAGGTGATGTTATTGAATTAAAAACAAAAGGTTTGTTTTCTGAGGATTCAAAACTAATGGCTGCTCTTAGTCTTTCTAATGATGAAATAGAAGGCTTAAACATAAAGGTTTTGTTTACTATAGAGGAGACTACTGAAATTGAATTAGCTGATTTGGATCAAGAGTTATTTGATAAATTATTCACAGATGGGAGCGTAAAGTCAGTAACTGAATTGAGAAATAAGATTAAAGAAGATGCAGAAAAGCAATTTCAACAACAAGCAGATCAGCAATTATTAAATTCAGTTACAGAATTTTTAATTGACAATACAAGTTTTGATTTACCCTCAGCATTTTTACAAAAGTGGTTAGCTACAGCAGGAGAAAAACAATTAACTTCAGAACAAGCAGCTGAGGAGTATAATAAATCAGAAAAAGGGTTGCGTTACCAATTAATTCAGGAGAAAATATTAAAAGAAAATGATATTAAACTGGATTATGAAGAATTAAAAGACTATGCAAAAGGGTTTATAAGAACTCAGATGGCACAGTTTGGAAATATGAATCCTGAAGATGCAGAGTTAGATGATATAGCGAATAGGATTCTTGGAAATCAAGAAGAAGCAAAAAAACTTCAAGATCAATTATTAAGTCAAAAATTAATGACTTTTTATAAAGAGAAAATGACGTTTAAAACAAAAAAAGTAAATTATGAAGGCTTTGTAAAAGAAGTTTATAAATAATCTTTAACTTTTAATAAAAGCTAAAAAACTTCTCTTTAGAGAAGTTTTTTTTGCTTTATGGAGTTTCAAAATTATTCACGAATAGTTACTATCTTTACAAGTATAATATTTAAAAAAAATAGATCAATGGATTACGGAAGAGAATTCGAGAAATATGCAACTAAACACCAAGGAATTAGTAGCACATATTACAATCAGTTAATCACAAATATGACTCCTAATATCATAGAAGAGCGCCAATTAAATGCTGTTGCAATGGATGTTTTTTCTCGTTTAATGATGGATAGAATTATTTTTTTAGGAACAGGTATTAATGACCAGGTAGCAAATATTATCCAAGCTCAGTTATTGTTTTTAGAAAGTGTAGATTCTTCAAAAGATATTTCAATATACATTAATTCACCAGGTGGTGGGGTATATGCAGGATTAGGAATCTATGATACTATGCAATTTATAAAACCAGATGTAGCAACAATTTGTACAGGAATGGCAGCTTCCATGGGAGCAGTTTTGATGTGTGCAGGAGAAAAAGGAAAACGTTCTGCGCTTCCACATTCTAGAGTAATGATTCATCAACCATTAGGTGGGGCTCAAGGACAGGCGTCAGACATTGAGATTACTGCACGTGAGATTATGAAATTGAAAGATGAATTGTATCAAATAATTGCAAAGCATTCAGGACAGACGGTTAAAAAAGTACATGACGATTCTGATCGTGATTATTGGATGAAGGCAGAAGAGGCAAAAGCTTATGGGATGATTGACGAAGTTTTGATAAGAAAGTAACTGCTATAATTTAATAGTAATATAGTAATGGCAAAAGAAGAAAATTTAGAGTGTTCATTTTGTGGGCGAAAAAAATCTGAAACAGATTTATTAATTGCCGGTATGGATGCACATATTTGTGATAAATGTATCGAACAAGCACATGGTATAGTTGAAGAAGAAATTTCAGAAGCTTCAACAGCAGGTTTAGCAAAAGAAATTATTCTTAAGAAACCCTTAGAAATTAAATCTTTTTTAGATCAATATGTCATTGGGCAAGATGAGACAAAAAAAGCAATGTCAGTTGCGGTATATAACCACTACAAAAGACTTACTCAAGTAAATGATGAAAATGAGGTTGAGATTGAAAAAAGTAATATAGTTTTAGTTGGTGAAACAGGAACAGGAAAAACGTTAATAGCACGTAGTATTGCTAAAATGCTAAATGTTCCTTTTTCCATTGTAGATGCTACTGTACTAACTCAAGCAGGTTATGTTGGTGAAGATGTAGAGAGTATCTTAAGTAGGTTATTACAAGCTGCAGATTATGATGTTGCAAAAGCACAAAAAGGAATTGTATTTATTGACGAAATAGATAAAATTGCCAGGAAAGGAGACAACCCATCAATTACAAGAGACGTATCTGGAGAAGGAGTTCAACAAGCATTATTAAAATTATTAGAGGGCTCTGTTGTAAATGTTGCTCCAAAGGGAGGAAGAAAACATCCTGAACAAAAATTTATAGAAATTAATACAAAAGATATTTTATTTATTGCTGGTGGTGCCTTTTCTGGAATTGATAAAATGATCAGTAAAAGGTTAAATATGCAAGCGGTTGGTTTTAATGCATCAATAGAAGAGGATAAAATTGATGAGGAAAACTTACTTCAGTATATCATTCCATCAGATCTGAAATCATTTGGATTAATCCCTGAAATTATTGGACGGTTACCAGTTTTAAGTTATATGAATCCTCTAGATGCAGAAATCTTGAGATCAATTTTAACAGAACCTAAGAACTCAATTATTAAACAATATGAAAAACTCTTTTCAATGGATGATGTAGATTTTACTATTGAAGAAGGTGCTTTAAATTATATAGTTGGAAAAGCAGTTGAATATAAACTGGGAGCAAGAGGATTGCGTTCTCTTTGTGAGGCTATTCTTACAGACGCTATGTTTGAGTTGCCTAGTTCTGATGAAAAACAACTAGTTGTCACGAAAGATTATGCAGAGGAAAAAATGACAAAAACAACCTTAAAAAAACTAAGAGCAGCCTCTTAATTTTTTGATTTCAAACAATACATTTACCTCATTAATTAAATTAGTGAGGTTTTTTAATTTTCAAATCATTCAAAATTTCTAATTACTATATTTGTTTTAACTTTTCCAAGTCTATTTTAAATGATATCAAGAAGTACCATCGATCAAGTTTTTGAAACTGCCCGTGTAGAGGAGGTAATCGGTGAGTTTGTTCAATTAAAAAAAGCAGGAAGCAACTTTAAAGGATTAAGTCCTTTTACTGACGAAAAGTCTCCATCTTTCATGGTTTCACCAGTAAAACAAATTTGGAAAGATTTTAGTACAGGGAAAGGGGGTAATGCAGTCTCTTTCTTGATGGAACATGAACATTATTCTTATCCTGAGGCCATAAAGTTTCTTGCTAAAAAATACAATATAGAAATTGAAGAAACTGTTCAGTCAGATCAAGAAAAGGAGCAGATGAATGAACGGGAAAGCATGTTCTTAGTTTCAAATTTTGCGAAAGAATATTTTCATGACATTTTATTAAATTCTACTCAAGGAAAAGCAATTGGTCTTTCCTATTTTAAAGAAAGAGGTTTTAATGAAAATAGTATCAAAAAATTTGATTTAGGCTATTGCTTAGACAATTGGGACTCTTTTACAAATGAAGCCTTAAAAAAAGGTTATGATATAAAATACTTGGCAAGCACAGGCGTAACTATTGTTAGAGAAAAGAAACAATTTGATCGTTTTAAAGGCCGTGTGATGTTTCCTATTCATAGTATGTCTGGGCGAATTTTAGGTTTTGGTGGAAGAACCCTATCAAGTGATAAAAAAACTGCTAAATATGTGAATTCTCCTGAAAGTGATATCTATCACAAAAGTAAAATTCTGTACGGAATCTATCAAGCAAAAAAAGAGATTGCTAAACAAGATAATTGCTATTTGGTAGAAGGGTATACAGATGTTATTTCTTTCTATCAATCAGGAATCGAGAATGTCGTAGCATCATCAGGAACTGCGTTAACCTCTGATCAGATTAGGTTAGTTCACAGGCTCACTAAAAATATTACTGTCTTATTTGATGGAGATGCTGCGGGAATTAGAGCCTCTTTAAGAGGAATAGATTTAATACTTGAGCAAGGAATGAATGTGAAAGTTGTTGCTTTTCCTGATGGAGATGATCCAGATAGTTTTGCGAAAAAACATTCCGAAGCTTCTTTGAGAGAATATTTAGAAGAATCTTCACAAGACTTTATTAATTTTAAAGTATCACTTTTAATGAAAGACGCGAATAATGATCCTGTAAAAAAAGCAGGTTTAATTCGTGATATTGTAACTAGTATTTCTAAAATTCCAGATAGTATTCAACGCGAAGTTTATGTGCAAGAATGTTCACGTATTATGGAAATCTCAGAACGTGTTTTATTTAGTGAATTAGCACAGTTAATTTCAAAAAACTCACAAGATTACAAAAAAAATCAGCAAAAAGAAAAACAATCATTTGAGGTTATTAAAAAGCAAACTGAACAATTAAAAGAGGTAAACTCTTTGTTTATTTTGGAAAGAGAAATAATTAGAATTTTATTATTATTTGGCAACCAGGAAACAGATTTTGTTGATTTTATAGAAGTTGAAGATGAAGACGGAGTGATCCATTTAGAAAAAGAAAAATACACTAATCAGGTTTCTAAAGAGTTATATTTAAATCTTCAAGATGATGAAATAGAGTTTTCAAATGAAATTTTTCAAAGTATTTATTATGAAATGATACATCAATTAAATCAAGAGGATAAAATTGAAATGGAAACATTTATAAACCATTCAAATCCAGATATATCCTCAATTGTAACCTCAATTTTAATGGATGATGAAAAATACACATTAAGTGACTGGAAGCGAAAAAATATTTTTGTTACTGAATCTGTAGAAGTGTTGTCAAAGTTAGTATCTGATGCTATTTTAAATTTAAGAAGAATTCTTATTGATAAAAAAATACAGCAGCTTATCAATCCTAGTGAAGGGGAAGCTGTAAATAATATTGACCTAGAAATGATTCAAAACTACACTGAATTAAAAAAACGACTGTATAGTAAGTTGATGAGGGTTGTATAATTAGCGCTAAACAAGTAATTTTATTATTATAGGTTAATTTTATTATTTATTTTTGTAAAAAAATTTACCCCTATGAAAAAAATTAAACTTTTAACAAAATCATTATTTTTAATGCTAACAGCTCCTTTAGAAATATCAAAAGGTCAAAGACGTAGAAAGTTATTAAAAGCAAAAAAATTATTAAACTCCGTTAAATTATTGTAGTTTTTTTGGAATGATACAAACAGGTATTGGATCCATTTTATGCTGATTAGACTTATTTAACTTCAAATAAGTTTTATAAACCTCTTTTTGTCTTCCATGAAGTTCGCTAATGTCTCTGCCAACTTCTACGGTATGCATAGCCCATTCTAATTCGTCATAACTAGCACCTAATTGATCTTCGTCAGTTCGGTCATCTCCCCATAAGCCATCAGTTGGAGGAGCTTGTTGAATTTCTTTATTTATTTCTAAAAAACTAGCAATAGCATACACTTCAGATTTCATTAAATCTGCTATTGGGCTTAAATCTACACCGCCATCACCATACTTTGTATAAAACCCTACACCAAAATCTTCGACCTTATTTCCAGTTCCCGCAACCAACAAATTATCCAAACCAGCAAAATAATACAAGCTAGTCATCCGTAATCTAGCCCTAGTATTAGCTAAACTCATAAAGCGGTCATCTTCGTTATCTACTTTTGGCATAGCTTCTACTAAACTATTAAAAACAGGGGTCAAATTCACACAGGTTGAGCTAACATTCTCGAATTGATCTTTAAGGGAAGAAATATGTTGAGTTGCTCTATTCACTTGATTTTTTTCTTGATGAATAGGCATCTCTAAACATAATGTAGGAAAACCAGTTTTAGCACATAATGTGGAAGTGACGGCAGAATCTATACCTCCCGAAACACCAATTACAAAACCTTTAACTCCCGCATTAGATGCATACTCTTTTAACCATGAAACAATATATTGAGTAACTTTTTCAACTTGCATAGAAAACTATTTTAGTATTTTTGACGTTCTTAACACGTAGCTAAGATACAAAGCATATGCGAAATTATTTCTTATTTTTCTTTCTTCTACTATTTTTCAATTCTTGTCAAAAAGAAGTCAAAAATAATATTGATACTTCAACTATTGAGGTGAAATTTATGATTAATCGATTTGAACAAGATTTTTATAGTCATAAAGGAGAAGATCTTGAAGAGCTTAAAAAGAAATATCCGATACTCTTCCCTGAAAACACCCCCGATAGTATTTGGATGGCTAAAATTAAAGATAAAGATGAACAAGAATTATATACTGAAACTCAAAAATTATATTCTTCATTTTCTGACATTGAAACAGAATTAAGATCATTATTTAAATACATCACCTATTATAACCCTATGTTTAACACTCCAAATATAATTACGGGACTAAGTAATATAGATTACAATTACAGGGTTATTTATAATCAACGTTTAGTCTTTATCTCTCTTGATGTATATCTTGGTAGTAAGCACCCATTTTACGGTGATTATCCTGCTTATATTAAGCAAAATAATGTTCGAGAAAGAATTGTTGTTGATGTTGCTAATGCTATTATAGATTCGCAAATTAAACCACTAACTAATAGATCTTTTCTTGCAAAAATGATTCATGAAGGGAAAAAATTATATCTCTTAGACTTGTATTTACCATTAAAGTCAGATGCTGTAAGAATTGGATATACGAAACAAAAATATGACTGGGCCATCACTAATGAAGAGCAAGTATGGAAATACTTTATAGAAAATAATCTATTGTACAGTACAGATACAAAACTGAATAAAAGATTTTTAGAAGATGCTCCTTTTTCAAAATTTTATTTAAGTGAAGATAAAAATTCTCCTGGCCGAATAGGACAGAGGATTGGGCTACAAATTGTCCGTTCATTTATGGATAATAATGATGTATCTTTGTCAGATTTATTAATAAAAGATGGAGAAGAAATCTTTAAAAATTCTAAATACAAACCAAGAAAATAATGGCCGTAGCACACACTTCTAAAATTGAATTTACTGTTGAATTAGATGAAAATAAAATTCCTGAAAATATAAGTTGGACAGCTGAGGATGGAGGAATTGAAGATGAATCTTCAAAAGCAATTATGTTATCTGTTTGGGATCACCAAAAAAAGGATACTCTTCGAATGGATCTTTGGACTAAAGATATGCCAGTTGACGAAATGAAGCAATTTTTTCATCAAACTTTAGTCTCCATGGCTGCAAGTTTTGAACGTGCAACAGATGATCAAAAAATGTCCGCAACTATGAGAGATTTTTGCGATTATTTTGCAGAAAAACTTGAGTTAAAGAAATAGTTCTGTTATGTCCCTGTAAAAAATTAAGTTGAGATTGTTGAGTCGTGAAGATTTATTATGCTTAAAATTTGTTTATAATCCTCGTAGTTGTTCACAAAATCTAATTCAGACACATCAATAATTAATGTATTAAGATGTTGCTCGGTCTTAATAAAGCCACTGTAACCGTCATGAATTTTTTGTAAATAACCTGCCTCTATGTTTTGTTCATAGTCCCGACCTCTTTTTTTAATATTGTCTAAAAGTCGATTTGTATTTTGATATAAGTAAATGTATAAATCTGGTTTTGAAATTTCTCTATACATGATGTCAAAAATTTTTCTGTACAAAGTATATTCCTCTTTCTGTAAAGTTACTTGTGCAAAAATTAACGATTTGAAAATATAGTAATCAGAGACAATTAGGTTTTTAAATAAATCAAATTGAGCTAAATCATCGATAAGCTGCTGATACCTGTCTGCCAGAAAACTCATTTCTAAAGGAAAGGCAAATCGTTCTTTGTCATTATAAAATTTTGGAAGAAATGCATTATCCGCAAATCGTTCTAAAACAACTTTAGCATTAAATTCATCACTCATTAATTTTGCTAAAGAGGTTTTTCCAGCGCCTATATTACCCTCAATAGCGATGTAGTTATATTTTTCGGTTAAAGGAATAGGTCTAATTAACTTGGCTGAAATTTTTTCAATTAATGAAGCGTCACTGCAATTATTTAAACAACTAACAAGTTGTTTTTTTTCTATAGGGTGAAGTGTGTTTTTTGCGATTTCAACTAAAGGAACCAGCACGAATTTTCTCTCTAGCATTCTAGGATGGGGGATGGTCACTTCTTTTGAAAATATGATTTCGTTATCAAATAATAAAATATCGATATCGATTTTTCTGTCAGAATAACCGTTTGTTTTTTTTCTCTCCCTACCGTATTTGTTTTCTATACCTAAGAGCTTCTTAAGTAAGTTCTCAGGCTGAAGATATGTTGAAACACTGATACATATATTATAAAAATCTTCTCCTTCATATCCCCAAGAACTCGTTTTATATACAGATGATATTTTTTGAATAGCACCAATATTCTCAGCAATATCATGTATTGCTTTTTGTAGAGTTTTTAGTTTATCTCCTTGGTTAGAGCCTAGAGATAGATATGTTAGACGTTGTATTTTCATTTTGATTTTACAAAGAAACTAAATTAAAGCATATCGGTTGTATGTAAATAAAAAAATCGCCAAAAAAATTTTGGCGATTCTAAATTTATTATAAGAAAGGTTTTACTCTTCTTTCTTGTCATCTTCTTTAGGTTTTCGATCATCTCGAGGTCTTCTATCATCTCTACGATTATCACGTCCGCGATTGTCTCTACTTCCTCTTTGATCTCGCCCACGAGAATTATCTCTTGGTGGTCTCTCTACAAAACCTTCTGGTTTAGGTAAAATTGCTTTTCTAGAAACTTTTTCTTTTCTTGTTCTAGGATCTAAACCAAAGTATTTAACATCTAATACATCACCCATTTTAACAACATCGGTAACATTATTTGTACGTTCCCAAGCTAGCTCACTTACGTGAAGTAAAACTTCATTACCAGGAGCTTCAGTATATTCAACAACAGCACCAAAATCTAAAATTTTGATAACTTTCACTTCATACACAGAACCTTTCTCAGGTTTAAACATCATCGATTCTATTCTAGCAATAACAGCTTCAATACCTTCAGGTTTTGTTCCTAAAATTTCGATGATACCCTCTTCAGTAACTGCATCCTCTGTAATTACAATAGTGGTTTCAGTTTCCTTCTGTAATTCCTGAATGTGTTTACCACCTGGTCCAATAAAAGCACCGATTAATTCATTAGGAATCCTTCTGTTTATCATTTTAGGAGCATGAGCTTTTACTTCTTCATTTGCTGTAGCAATAGTATCAGTAATTTTCTCTAAAATGTGTAAACGACCATCACGAGCTTGTTTTAGTGCGTTTACTAAAATTTCATAAGGTAATCCCTTAATCTTAATATCCATCTGACATGCTGTGATTCCTTCAGAAGTTCCAGTAACTTTGAAATCCATATCACCTAAGTGATCCTCGTCTCCAAGAATATCAGATAATACTGCATAACGATCACCATCAGAAATTAATCCCATAGCGATACCAGATACGGGTCTAGTCATTTGAACTCCTGCATCCATTAAAGCCATAGTTCCTGCACAAACTGTAGCCATGGAAGATGAACCATTAGATTCTAAAACTTCAGACACAACTCTAACAGTATAAGGGCAATCATCTGGAATCATTCCTTTTAAACCACGTTGTGCTAAATTACCATGACCAACTTCTCTTCTAGAAGTACCTCTTAAAGGTCTTGCCTCACCTGTACAAAAAGGAGGGAAGTTATAATGTAAATAAAATTTCTCTTCACCTTCGTAAGACGGCATGTCTATTTTGTTAGCATCTCTTGATGTTCCTAAAGTAACTGTAGCAAGTGCTTGAGTTTCTCCTCTAGTAAATATTGAAGAACCATGAACAGATGGTAAATAATCTATTTCTGACCAGATTGGTCTAATTTCATCTGTTTTACGACCATCTAAACGAATTCCTTCAGCTAGCGTTAGCTCTCTTACAGCTTCCTTTTCAGCTTTTCTGTAATAACCACCTACTAAATGACCGAATTCTGCCATTTCTTCTTCTGTAAAAGAAGCTTTAACCTCTTCTTTTACCTCAGAAAATGCTGCTCCACGTTCGGCTTTGGATGTACCTTTCTTAGCAATTGCATAACATTTGTCATATGCTAAATCGTGAACTCTTTTTTCTAATTCTTCATTTTGCTCTGCTGTTTCGTATTCGCGAACTTCTTTCTTACCGAAAGCTTCTGCTAAACGAACCTGAGCTTCTATTTGAATTTTTATAGATTCGTGAGCAAATTTAATTGCATCTGCCATTTCTTCCTCAGAAATTTCATCCATTTCACCTTCAACCATCATTACTGAATCAGCTGAGGCACCAATCATCATATCTATATCTGCATCTGCTAATTGAGCCCTACTTGGGTTAATAACAAATTCTCCATTTACTCTTGCAACACGTGCTTCCGAAATAGGACATTCAAAAGGAAAATCACTCAACTGAATCGCTGCTGAAGCTGCTAAACCTGCTAATGCATCTGGCATAACATCTTCATCATGAGACATTAATTGAATCATTACTTGAACTTCTGAATGATAATCTTTTGGGAATAGTGGACGTAAAACACGGTCTACTAAACGCATTGTTAATACTTCTCCGTCACTTGGTCTAGCTTCTCTTTTAAAGAAACCCCCAGGATAACGACCTGCTGCTGCAAATTTTTCTCTGTAATCTACAGTTAATGGTAAAAAATCAACGGGGCTCTGTTTGTAGTTAGATACAACTGTACATAACAACATTGCTTTTCCCATTTGAACAACAACTGAACCGTGAGCTTGTTTAGCTAGTTTACCGGTTTCTAATGAGATGGTTCTTCCATCTCCAAGGTCTATGACCTCTCTAAATACTTTTGGAATCATACTTTAATAATTCTTTCTTAATTAAACTTTTTCTTGTTGTGTGTGTTGTTGTGTGTTTGTTTTAATCCAATGGAAGTAAAAATTAAAAGAGGTAGCTTAAGCTACCTCTTTTGAATAGGTATTATTTTCTAATTCCTAATTCTTTAATTATTGCACGATATCTAGTGATATCTTTTTTCTTTAGATAGTCTAAAAGACTTCTACGCTTTCCAACCATTTTTACTAGAGAACGCTCTGTATTAAAATCTTTACGATTTTGCTTTAAGTGCCCCGTTAAATGATTAATTCTGTGCGTAAATAACGCAATTTGTCCTTCGGCAGAACCGGTGTTAGTTTTACTATTACCGTGTTTTTCGAAGATTGTTTCTTTTACTTCTTTTGTCAAATACATGCCAATATTATTTAAATGATTTTTATGTACATCAATGATTTTTTCATTGAAGTGGCAAATGTACAATTATTTTATATGTTAACCTATAAATTTTATAGTGATAAATAAAGGTAAAGAAGCGGGATAACTTATTACAATAGAGGTGGTTGAAGAAGTTAACCTAAACAAGATTTTTTTATGCTCTTATGGCCTGATTTTGTATCAGGTCTATGTAGAGATTGACTTGCTTTTTTAAATCTTTTCTTTCATAAATTGCATCAAGAAATCCATGTTCTAACACAAATTCAGATCGCTGAAACCCCTCTGGTAAATCTTTACCAGTAGTATCTCTAACAACTCTAGGTCCAGCAAATGCAATTAAAGCATTAGGCTCTGCAATATTAATATCTCCTAGCATCGCAAATGAAGCAGTAGTTCCTCCTGTAGTTGGGTCTGTACATAAAGAGATATAGGGTATTTTTGCTTCGGCAAGTTGTGCAAGTTTAGCAGAAGTTTTTACCAATTGCATTAAAGATAAAGAAGCTTCCATCATTCTGGCTCCCCCAGATTTTGAAATCATTAAGAAGGGCAATTTATTTTGAATTGAATATTCTATGGCTCTTGCAATTTTTTCTCCAACAACACTTCCCATAGATCCTCCAATAAATGAAAAATCCATAGCCGCTATTACAATTTCTTTACCCAAAGATTTACCTACGGCTGTTCTTACGGCATCTTTTAGTTTAGTTTTTTCTTGTGCAGCTTTTAATCGATCCGGGTATTTTTTTGTGTCTTCAAATTTAAGAGGATCTTTTGCTGTAATTTTTGAATTTAATTCTTTGAATTTATTGTTATCAAAGAGCATTTCAAAGTATTCTTTACTGCCAATTTTAACATGATATCCATCCTCAGGGCTTACATAAAGATTGCGTTTTAATTCTTCAGTATCTATTATTTTACCACTAGGTGTCTTATACCACAAGCCTTTTGGTGTGTCTTTTTTTGCTTCTGTAGGTGTATTAATCCCTTTTTCTTTTCTTTTAAACCAAGCCATATACTACTAGTTAGTCATCTGTTTTGTGTTGTTAATTTAAGTCAATATTGACTTAAACCAAGTTCACAAATTTAATGGATTAATATTTAACTTTCCAATAAAAAAGAAAGTCTGTTTAAAATTTAAACAGACTTTCATATTTGTAGTTTTATTAAACTATAATGTATTTACATTATTTAGATCTTCAAAAGCTTTCTTTAATCTAGTTTTGAAAGTAACTTCTCCTTCGCGCAACCATTTTCTTGGATCATAATATTTTTTATTAGGTTGATCTGCACCATCAGGGTTTCCAATTTGATTTGCTAGGTAGTCTGCTTTACCTTGCATGTAATCTCTAATCCCTTCTGTAAAAGCATATTGTAAATCAGTATCAATATTCATTTTAATAACACCATAACCAATAGACTCTCTAATTTCTTCTAGGGTAGAACCTGATCCTCCATGAAATACAAAATCAATTGTATTGTGAGCAAGATTGTATTTTTGAGAAACATGCTCTTGTGAGTTTTTTAGAATTTTTGGAGTTAATTTTACATTCCCAGGCTTATAAACTCCATGAACATTTCCAAAAGCTGCAGCAATTGTAAATTGAGGGCTAACCTTCATTAATTCCTCATAAGCATATGCTACTTCCTCTGGTTGTGTGTATAATTTAGATACATCTACATCAGAATTATCAACACCATCTTCTTCCCCTCCTGTAATTCCTAATTCAATTTCTAAAGTCATTCCCATTTTAGACATTCGTGCTAAATAGGTTTTACAAATTTCAATATTTTCTTCTATAGGCTCTTCAGATAAATCAATCATGTGAGAGCTATAAAGAGGTTTTCCGGTAGCGGCAAAATGTTCTTCACTTGCTGCTAACAAACCATCAATCCATGGTAATAATTTTTTAGCACAATGGTCTGTATGTAAAATTACAGGAACTCCGTATGCCTCAGCTAATAAATGGATGTGTTTAGCACCTGCTACTCCTCCTGCTATCGCTGCTTTTTGATCCTCATTAGATAATCCCTTTCCAGCATTAAACTGCGCACCACCATTTGAGAATTGAATAATTACAGGAGCATTTAGTTCTTTTGCTGTTTCTAATACTGCATTAATGGTATTTGAACCTACAACATTTACAGCAGGTAAAGCAAATGCTTTTTCTTTAGCAAGTTTAAAAATAGCTTGAACTTCTTCTCCAGTAGCAACTCCTGGTTTAATATTGTGACTCATTTTATTTGTTTTAAATGATTGAATTTAAGGCATCAAAAGTAATCAAAAAATAGCTATTAGTAGAGAATTTAATTGCCGATGAGCTTAAAAATCATCGAAATCGTTGTAGGAAAAAAGTGAACTAGTTTAAAACGGATAATTAATTCCAATGTTATATACAGCATTTGAAAAATTGTAATTCCTAAACCATTTATTTGTTTCTAAATAGGGTTCATGCATTTTAAAACCAAGGTCTAATCTAAAGACTAAAAAACTAAAATCATACCTAAGTCCAAAGCCAGATCCAACAGCAATATCTTTCACTGAATTAATCCCATTAAATTTTGCCTCATCTTCAGCAAATATTGAATTTGTAATATCCCATATATTTCCGGCATCAACAAACAAGGCTCCCTTTAAACTTCCAAACAAATCAAACCGATATTCAGCACTAGTTAAAAATTTCAGACTTCCAATATTATATTCCAATCCAGAATTTCTATTTCCTGGGCCCAAGTCATAGGTTTGCCACGCTCTTATGTCATTTGAGCCTCCAGCAAAATAACTTTTAGTAAAAGGTATTGCAGAATTATCATAAGGAATAATTGCCCCAATAAAACTTCTAAAACCAATTACTGAGGAGTCATCTATTTCCCAAAACTTTTTATATTCAATGTCAGTTTTAAAATACTGAGCTAATGGAATATTAAAAATAGTTTTTCTATTGTTATTGTTTTTTTTATTTGATAATAATCCTCCAATATTTCCTGAGTTTGCAACTCTTATTTTAAAAAAAGAAAAATTATTATCTCTGAAGTCACTCTGGTTATTGTAGGTAAATGAATATGCAATTGTTGGAATTAAAAAATCTGAAGTTATGATATTGTATCGATCTAAAATATTCAAATTATTTCTGAAAGAATCAGGATTGTTAGTTAGAAAATTAGGATCATTAAAAACAGTACTCATAAATGAAACAGTTTCTTGCTGCCTCTCTAAGTTGTAATCAGGGTTGTTATAAAACTCTCTTGCAATAGAATTTAGTTTAATATATTCGGAATTATAGATGTCAAAGTAATTCCCAATTCTTAAGTTTCGAACATATTGAGTATTGAAAATATCCAATTGAATTGTTTTTTTTGCATTGTATTGCCATTTATAACTCATCAATGCTGTAAGGGTTTCTCGATCAAGGCCAATATTCTGCTGAATACTTGTTCCTAATGAGAATACAGTTCTTGGAGACATTCTTTTTGGAACTAATTTATTGATTCCAAAAGGCGCAACAAATCGAGGAATTTCTAAAGACATATCTGCTCCAATTTCCCATGAGTTGAAAAATTGTTCTTCTTTATTCGCATCTTGGGAAGCGTTAAAAAATGAACTCAAAAATGAAAGTTTAAAAATTTCGGCACCCTTAAAGATATTTCTATTTACTATGGAGAATTTTGCTGAAACACCCAGGTCTCTGATGTTTGAATGCGTGAGTTCAGTTTCTAAATCTAAACTAAACTTATCTAAAGGTGTTAGTAAAATAGATACATCTAGTTGATTATTTAGACTATCTACGGGCTCATATTTAATATTAATTACCTTAAAATTTCTTAATGATTTTAAATGTTTTCTAGTTAAGTTTCTTAGAGAATCAGCATAAACTTCGCCAGGTTTAATAAAGATAGACTCTGATAAAAGTTTTGGGTTGTACTTTATTTTATTATGGGCAAGAAAAGTAATTCCTTTGAAGCTGGTAGAGTCTTGGTTAGGGTTGTCTTTCTGAGAAAAAGAATAATCTGTAAAAACAGTAACTTTTCTAATTTTTTGAATTGTATAGGGTTTTAGAATATAATCACCATTAGTTTTTAAAATTCTTTTTTTATCAAAAATAACTAGATCAATATTTGTTTTATAATTGTTTGTATTCGCTGTATCTATATTGTAATAGCCCAAATCATTTTCTGTAAAGTGATAAATACCATTATTTCTAAAAAGGTTAGTAATTCTTTTAGCTTCTTTAATAAAATTACTCTCTATAAATTGATCTCCACTTTTCAAGTAGGATAATGCTTTTTTTGATTGATATAAAGAGTCTAAAACAGGAGATTTTATTTTTGTTCTTACGGAATCTAAATACGTTGGACGACCTGTATTAATTATATAATCTATTTCTCCCTTTTTATTTTTTAATAGTTTTTTATTAGAACTTACTTCTACTCTAAAATAACCTCTATTTTTATGGTATGCAGTAAGATTATTAATGGTTTTTTTAATTTTAATATCATCAATGGTTATTGGAGCTTGACCGTTTTTTAAAAACCAATTATTTAAACGAATCATACTATTTGCAAATGAGATACTTTGCTTTTCAGAAAAAACATTTTTAATAAAATTATAGGTTTTTGGTTTAAGATTTCCCCAATCTGAGGCTTTTTCTGGCTTTTTGTTGTCTCCTAGATTATAAAAATATAATGACAGTGGGAGCCCTAATGTTTTACTATTTGGTTTTTGAACCAATAACTCAATTAAATCTGTATTGGTGTTTTTTTTATCATTTATAATAATTGTATTCTGAGTCAATAAATATTTAGCGTCTTTTACTCTCTTTACCGAGCTACAAGCCGATAAAAACAAGATTAATAAAAAGTAGATAAATATTTTTTTCATGAATTACATTCAAAATATAAACTCAAAAATACTACTTTTGATTTCTTTATTAAGATAAATTTTTTTTCAGTTGCATATAAAAACATAAGCTTCAGTTTTTATTATTCTATTTTAGTAAAATAATTTTAATTTATTAAATGAGACTATCTAATAACCATCAAAAACTAATTACCAGCTTATCTCAAAAAAAGTATCGGCAAAAACATCAATTATTTATTGCTGAAGGGGTAAAAGTAATTGAAGAGTTTCTGAAATCATCTTATGAGGTAGAGATTTTATTTTCTACAGATTCTTACTTTTCCTTTTTAGATTGTTTTGTTCAAGTGACCAATCAAGAATTAAAAAAAATAAGCAGTTTAAAGACGCCAAATAAAGTTCTAGCACTATTTAAAATCCCTTCAGAGAAAAAGGTGAATTCATCAGGTTTAATTGTTGCATTGGATACTATTAATGATCCTGGAAACCTAGGAACTATTATTCGATTGTGCGATTGGTTTGGTGTTGAACAACTAGTTTGCTCTAAAGAAACAGTTGATTGTTATAACACGAAGGTGGTTCAAGCTAGTATGGGTTCTTTAACTAGGGTATCTACTTCCTATCTTAATTTACCTGAGTATTTAAAAACAGTTTCTATTCCAATATATATTGCAGATATGAATGGAGTTAATATTCATAAAACTAAACTCCCAGCTTCAGCCGTTTTGGTTATGGGTAATGAAGCTAATGGTATTTCTGATACCTTAAAAAATTTAATTAGCAATAAGATATCAATTCCAAGATATGGTGATTCTATGCAAGTTGAAAGTTTAAATGTTGCCACAGCTACGGCTATTTTATTGAATGAATTTAGAAGATAAATTTATTCAAAAGCAAAACTTATGAAAATCCCTCGTGTAGAAAATGAATTCACAGGAGATGTCCATGGGCTATCATTATTGTTGTCATCAATAAGTTCTCTGTTCATCGCAAAAAGACCTCGAATTGATGGTGAAAACTTAAAAAAGGATAAATAAATATCTATTCCAAAACCAACTTCATACATAAAGTTTTTAGTTTTCATTCTAAATTCCCCACTATAATTATCATCAGAATTTTCTTGATTACTTGAGAAGTTGTGATCGTAAGATACACCTGCTAAAACATAGGGCCTTACGTTATTCCAACGATCAGTGCTAAATTTTAAAATTAATGGGAGGTGTAAATAGGTAGACCCAATTTCTCTAACACTATCTCTTTCTGTAAGTAAAGATGAACTATTATTAAAATAAATAGTTTTTGAATTACTCATTAAACCCGGTTCAAAACGTAAGTTTACATTTTTATGAATTCTTAAATCTGTAATTAAACCAACATTAAATCCTGAAGTAGGTTTTATTTCAATAACCGTATTTGGAAAATTACTTGGTCTATAATTAACCTTAAAATCGTTTTGATTTATACCTAAATAAAAACCATAATGAATTTTAGGGTCATCAAAAGTTGGAAGATTATCTACATTTCTTCTTTTTTGAGAAGATGCAGAAATCACCATCAAAAAACAAACAACAAAAAATACTATTTTTTTCATATTATTTAGAAGCAGAGTATATGGTGGCAACACCAAATGTAACAGGGGTATATTCTGTATTAATAAACCCATTTTTCTTCAAAATATTGTTGAAGGTTTCACCAAAAGGAAAATAATTTGCAGATTCACTCAGATAAGAGTAGGCTATTTTATCTTTAGAAAACAACTTACCAATAATTGGCAGAATAAAGGAAGTGTAGAATTTATACCCTTGTTTAAAAGGAAATTTTGTTGGATTTGAAGTTTCTAAAATAACAAATGTTCCACCTGGCTTTAAAACTCGTCTTATTTCACTCAATCCTTTTTCTAAGTTAGCAAAATTTCGAACTCCAAATGATACAGTAATGGCATCAAAAGTACTGTCTTCAAAAGGCATATTCTCTGAATCGCCAACAATCATTTCTATTTTATCGTTTAATTTTGCTTTGGCTATTTTTTCTTTTCCTACGGCTAACATGCCTTCCGAAATATCTAAACCAATAATTTTATTTGGTTGAAGTGCAGACATCATTAATGCTAAATCTCCGGTTCCAGTAGCAATATCTAGAATTTGTTGAGGATTGTTTTTTGAAATAATTTTCACTACTTTTTTTCTCCAACTAATATCTATTCCAAATGAGATCACTCTATTTAAATCATCATAGTTCTTTGATATATTGTTGAACATTGTAGCGACTTGCTCTTTTTTGCCCAACTTGGAGTCTTTGTAAGGTTTAATTATTTTAGACATTATTTTTTATCTATTCGCGCTTGAAATTAATTTACCCGTTAATAGCTACTACTTGACTAATTTCATTAGGAAGCATTTCTTGTAACATTGTTTCTATACCGTTTTTTAAAGTAATGGTAGAGGAAGGGCAACCACTGCAGGCTCCCTGTAAAATTACACTTACAATCTTACTTTCTTGATCATAGGATTTAAAGGCTATATTACCTCCGTCTGATGCAACTGCAGGACGAATATATTCATCTAAAATAGCTATAATTTTGGCAGGAGTTCCCTCTAATTCTCCAGTATCAAATTCTTTAGTAGAGGATTTGTTTATTTTCTCAATTGATTTTGGAAGCTCTTTAATTATGGTTTTATTTTCTTGTAAATAGGAGCTTATAAAATTTCTAATTTCAGCATAAACGTCATTCCATTCAATAATATCAAACTTAGTGATGGATATATAATTTTCAGAGATAAATACTTCTTTTACAAATTGAAATCCAAATAAAGCTTTTGCCAAGGGAGAAGATTTACTTGCTTCTTCTATGTTTTTATATTCAACATCTGTAGTTGTCAAAGACTTATTAGTTCCAAACTTCATAGTAGAAGGATTTGGGGTTGCTTCTGCATACACCTCAATCGCTGCTTTTTTTCTCGACTCTAAATTTTCTTTAATAGCAATTCCTCCAGCAGTAAAATAGGCTTCAATTTGTTCTTTAACTTCCTCTTGAACATCAATCCATTCAACAATATCAAACCGTTGAATTGCAATAAAATTTGCAGTAATGAATATTTTTTTCACGAAAGGCAAATAAAATAACTGTTGAGCTAAGGGAGAGTTTTTAGCTTCATCAATATTATTAAATTCATAACTACCTCCATTTATTAAAATTTGATTGCTTACAAATTTTAAAATGTTTTCGTTGTTGGTTGATTGAATTGTAATTTTTTGTGCGTTCATTAGAAATAATAAAAATAAACAACAAAATTAATGCAAAAAAATGAATAGATATATTAAATAGAGATAAATATGGAAGTTTAAAAGCATGAGATTATATCAATATTTTTGCTTTAATTCATTTAGATATTTACAGAAAGGCCAATTGTTATTAAAGTATTGTCAATGTCTAATTGTGCGGGATCAACCTGATTGTATTGTGGGTAAAAGTTGTATTGTTCGTTTTTATTATTTTTTCTATAGGCTAGATTGAGTTTAACCGATCCAAAATTATACCCCATTCCAAGTGAATAACTTTCTTGGTTGTCTGATACAATAGAATTTGAATAAGGACTTTCTTCATATTGGTATCCACCTCTTAAACTTAATTGATTAATTCTCCATTCTGTTCCAATATGAATAGCATTAGCTCTTCTTAATTGATTATCAAAAAATAAATTTTCTTCTGAGAAATTATCTCCAGACAAATATAACCCCTTGTAATTTTTAGAGGAGTAATCTAAACTGATCAAACCATTTTTTCCGAAAATAATTGCTGTACTTGCTGTAATTTTAGCTGGTGTTCGTAATTTATAAAGTAGTTCTTGAATGGGTAAATTACCACCAAAAGTATTATCATAAATTACATCATTATTACTTACCTCAATTTCAGTATCTCCCAAAAAACCGTCATTATTTATAATGTTAGTGTTTTCTATAAGTTCCGTAAACCACGAAGGTGATTGATAACTTAAACCTATTCGAATAGTATTAGTTGGTTTGTAAATGAAGCCAGCACTCATTGAGAAACCAACACCATTTGTGAAATTTTCTTGATAAAACCTTGAAGTTAAAGTATTTTCGTTTCCGTCATTATTATTTTCATTTAAAATTATTTGTTGACTAAAATTAATATCATAAAAATTTAGTCCAGCCCCAATATGAAGTTTTTCTAAATAAACTCCTGAGAAAGCAAAATTTAGTTCTGAAAGTTCACCATCATAAAAGTTTGAGAATTCCTGGCTTTCTGAAATATCATATACAATTGGGTTTTCGTTTTCATCAAGAGGGAAACTATCAAATGAAGAAAAACCACTATTACCTTTAGCGATAAATCTATTTTCAAAATCAGTGGAAATTCTAAAGTTAACTCCAAAAGTAAATTTAGACCAATCAGTATCAATGTTATTTTCGAAAGTAAGTACAGCTCCTGCACTAGATATATTGAAGTAATCTTCTTGAGTTGTTAAGGAATTTCCATAATAGCTTGTTGCTGTATTAGTATTTCGTATTTGAAAAGCTATTGCAGCATTATTACCATTAAAAACTGATATTCCAGCAGGGTTAATTATCATAGAAGATACATCTCCACCCACAGCACCAAAAGCTCCGCCCATAGAAACAAATCTAGCACTACCATTTCCATCATTTCTTGAAAACATTGTAGCTATATTTTGATAATCAAGAGACTGGGAATAAGACACACTTGTAAGTGTGGCAAAAACCACAAAAGAAATAATTTTTTTCATAAATTTAGATTAAATGTTAACCGCCTCTTTTTGAAACACCTTTTGAGGATGAACTTCTACTTCTAGAACCTCCGTTAGAAGACGAACTACTTCCTCGTGAATAATTACTGCTCCTAATTGATGAACTTCTTGGCGAGTTATTGCTTCTAGTTCTTGTTGAACTATTACTCCTAGATCTTGAAGCATTTGAATTATAACTAGATCTTTTAGATGAGCCACTAGAACGAACCGTTGAAGTTTTTCTAACATTTCTACTAGATCGTCTACTTTCAGCAGGAACATTTTCTGTTTGGCTGTAAACCTTGATTTTACTTTTATCCAATCTTAATCTACTAGCAAGGTCGTCTATATTAACATCTCTAACAGTATTTTGAGATCTTCTATTGGTGAAGGTTACTCTTCTGTTACTGCTACTTATTCTTCTAGAGTTTGAATAATTTCTTGAATTTAATGTGGTGTAAGAATAATTTCTTCTACCATAATTATAATTTCTATATCTGTTGCCCAAGTAACCATATCCATAAAAATTTCTTGAATTAAAATAACCATATCCATAAAAATTATTGAAAAAAGAATTGAAATATGGAAGTTGGAAATATCCATAGCCTGGCAAAAAAGAAGGGTCACCAAACCTACTTCTCCATCCAAATCTCCATGATCTTCTATTCCATGGATTTAAATAGCCAAACGTATTGTAAGGGTCGTAAAAATTCCAATAATTATTAAATCCATATCCAACATTATCTAAGTTTAGATTAATAACTATTTGTTCACTATCTGATTTTCCCCAAACACTATTTACGTTGTATGGATTTGTACTTTCAGAGGTGTTATTTGTGGTGTCTTCAATTGAGCTGTATGTTTCAACATTAGTAAGAATATCTGTATCGTTAATGATGCCAATTCTCTCAAGCTCTCTTGTAAAGTATTTATTTTCGTTTTCTTGGTATTCTTTGCTGTTATCTACAATAATTCTTGTTTTATTTTTTTCTGGGGAATAAATACCATCAGTATCAGGAACATTTTGATAAACCGTACATGAAGATATTAAAACAACTACTAATAGAAATAGAAGAGGTGATTGACTTAGTTTGTTAAGGTAGTTTAATTTCATAATAATTTTTTTAGTGTTGATAAAAACAAAATTTGTAGCTAAAAAGCATTTTTTTTTATTCTCTGTGCCTAAAATGCTTTAGTTTTGCTTTTGTATTTATACATTACATCAAATTTACAATAAATTTAACAATCTATATTAAACAACATCTGTGCCAAAGTTTGGATTATGAGTAAGAAGTTAACAAAAAGAGCAGAAGACTATTCTAAATGGTATAATGAAATTATACAGAAAGCAGACTTAGCTGAAAATTCTGCGGTAAGAGGTTGCATGGTAATCAAGCCTTATGGGTTTGCAATATGGGAAAACATGCAAGCAGAATTAGATAGAATGTTCAAAGAGACAGGACATCAGAATGCTTATTTCCCTCTATTTGTTCCTAAAAGTTTATTTGAAGCTGAAGAAAAAAATGCAGAAGGATTTGCTAAAGAATGTGCCGTAGTTACGCATTATAGATTACAAAATGATCCTGATCATACGGGTAAACTTAGAGTTGACCCGGAAGCTAAGTTAGAGGAAGAGCTAATTGTTAGACCTACCTCTGAAGCTATTATTTGGAATACTTATAAAGGATGGATTCAGTCCTACAGAGATTTACCGTTATTAATTAATCAGTGGGCTAATGTTGTTCGATGGGAAATGAGAACTAGATTATTTTTGAGGACAGCCGAGTTTTTATGGCAAGAAGGTCATACTGCACATTCAACTAAAACTGAAGCAGTAGCAGAAGCAGTTCAAATGCAAAAAATATATGCTGAATTTGCAGAGAGTTTTATGGCAATGCCAGTAGTAAAAGGCTATAAATCTGAAAGTGAAAGGTTTGCAGGTGCTGAAGATACTTATACAATAGAAGCATTAATGCAAGATGGTAAAGCTTTACAAGCTGGTACATCGCATTTTTTAGGTCAAAATTTTGCAAAAGCTTTTGATGTAAAATATACATCCAAAGAAGGTAAACAAGAATATGTATGGGCTACTTCTTGGGGAGTATCTACTCGATTAATTGGAGGATTAATTATGACTCACTCAGATGATTTAGGGTTGGTATTACCTCCAAAACTAGCGCCAATTCAGGTAGCAATTATTCCTATTTACAAGGGGGAAGACCAATTGGCTGTCATTTCTGAAAAGGTAGAAATTATCGTAAAATCTTTAAAGTCTAAAAGAATTTCAGTCAAATTTGATGACAGAGATACTTTTAGGCCAGGAGCAAAGTTTGCAGAATACGAACTTAAAGGTGTTCCTTTGAGAATTGCTATAGGTAATCGTGATATAGAAAATAACACAGTGGAGGTAGCTCGAAGAGATACCCTAGAAAAAAAGACCATTTCTCAGGATAATTTAATTAATTATATAGAAAATTTATTAGAGGAAATTCAAGAAAATTTATTTTCAAAAGCGCTTTTATACCAGAAAAATCATATTACAGAAGTAAATAGTTTTGATGAGTTTAAAACTATAATTAATACTAAAGGAGGATTTGTTTCTGCGCATTGGGATGGAACTATTGAAACTGAAAATAAAATTAAAGAATTAACGAAAGCAACAATTCGATGCATCCCTAATGATGCTAAAGAAGAGCTTGGATTCTGTGTTTTTTCGGGTGAAAAATCAGTGAGAAGAGTCTTATTCGCAAAGGCCTATTAAATTTTTTAAAAAAATATTGCAGAATTTTAAAAACGTTGTATATTTGCATCCGCAATCAAAGGACTATTTTCTGTAAGATTGCAATTGGTCCGTTCGTCTAGGGGTTAGGACGCCAGGTTTTCATCCTGGTAACACGGGTTCGATTCCCGTACGGACTACAAGTTTTATTAAAAAAAACATTAAAGAAATGGCAAATCATAAGTCAGCATTAAAAAGAATTAGAAGTAACGAAACAAAAAGATTGCGTAATAAGCATCAACACAAAACTACACGTAACGCTGTAAGAGATTTACGTGCGTCTTCCGATAAAAAGGAAGCTGAGGGTATGCTTTTGAAAGTTGTTTCAATGTTAGATAAGCTAGCTAAAAACAATATTATACACAAAAATAAGGCATCTAATTTAAAATCTAAATTAACAAAGCAAGTAGCTACGTTATAGATTCTTAAAATATAAAATAAAAACGCTCTGTATAATTACAGAGCGTTTTTTTTATTTTTAAATAGTATTACCAATCATAACTTTTTTGAGCATCTAGTTTTATAAAAATAAAGAGTAAAAGCGTAAAACCCCATAATGACGATCCGCCATAACTAAAAAATGGTAATGGTATTCCAACTGTAGGTAAAACTCCAATCACCATCCCGATATTTACAATTAAATGGAAAAATAATATAGAGGCTACTCCATAACCATAAATTCTGCCAAATTTATTGGCATGTTTTTCTGCTCTATATATTATCCTGTAAAGAAGTGCCATAAATAACACGATAACAAAACTAGACCCTACAAAACCCCATTCCTCTCCAACAACACTGAAGATGTAGTCTGTGTCCTGTGCTGGTACAAAATTTCCTTGAGTTTTATCTCCCTCAAGAAACCCTTTTCCCCAAAATTTCCCTGAACTAATTGTTTGTATAGACTGATCTGTATTGTACCCAATTTGTTTGGTGTCTGATGTTTTTCCAAGAATTACCTCAAACCGGTCTCTTTGATGTTTTTTTAAAATATTATTGTAAGAATAATCTGCACTAAAAATGAAAAGAGAGGAAAATAAATACATTGCTACAACCTTCATCCAATTAAATTTCAAGAAGCGCTTATTCCTGTATATGTTATAAATTATAAATGTGGTAATAAGAATAAATAGCGAGCTGATGACAACTTTCATCCCAACTAAAATAGTAGCTATAAATAACACAATAGATAGCGCCCCAAAAATGATATAGGCTAAGGTTAGCCCTTCTCTATTTAAAACAAAAAAGAATGCTAAATATATAATTGCTGAACCCGGGTCATGAAGAGCTATTAAAAATGCAGGTAAAAAAATTATAATGAATGCCTTTAATTGATTTTTAAGGATACTTAAATTGTATTTTCTATCACTCATCAATTTTGCAAGAGCTAGTGCTGTAAATGCTTTTGCAAACTCTGAGGGTTGTAAACTAATCCCTCCAAAACGATACCAAGATTTTGCGCCATTAATTTCTGTTCCAAAGAGAAAAAGCCCAATTAAAGTTAATAATGAAAGAATGAAAAAAATACTTGAAAAACGCTGATAAAATTTTGAATTAATGAATAAAATTAAGATAATAAGTGGAATGCTAAATAATATCCAAAGAAGTTGCTTGCCGTATTTTGAAGAAAAATCAAATGCTTGTACACTTTCATCAGTATAGGATGCAGCATAGATGTTTATCCACCCAAATCCAACCAGTAAGGTAAAGAAAAGCACAAGTAGCCAATCAATACCAAAAAAAATATTATTTTTCTCCTGTCTCAATTTCTTTTATTGCTATAGTTTGTCTTTCATATATAGGACTTAAGTCTGTTTTTATCATTCGATCTTCAATCCATTTCCTATTCACCCTTCCTGTTAAATATTTTTCTATCATAAGACTTGTTATTGGAGCGGCAACAGTTGAACCAAACCCCCCATTTTCAATAAATACAGCAACCGCAATTTTAGGATTGTTTTTGGGAGCAAAAGCTACTAAAATAGAATGGTCTGGTAATTTAGTTTTTTTTCCTCCGACCCTCATAAAATTTTCTGAAGTACCTGTTTTTCCAACAATATCAATACCTTCAATATTTACCCAACTAGCTGTACCCGTTTTAAAAACTTCGTGCATCCCTTCGATGATTGGTTCGAAGTGTTTTTTGTCTATGGTAGTATGTTTTGGTGTTGTATATGATGAATCTGTAATGGCTTGGCTGTTAATTTTTTTAACTATATGAGGGGTATGAAAAAAACCTCTATTTGCAATAGCTGCGGTTACATTTGCTAACTGAATAGGTGTGGTTAAGACTTCTCCTTGTCCTATTGCATTTGAGATATTTGTGGATGCATTCCACCTATGTTTGTACATGCTATTATAATACTCTCCATCAGGTATCAAACCCTTGTCACCCTCTGGTAAGTCATATCCTAAATAGTTGCCTAATCCAAAACTTTTAACATGTGTACTCCAAGTATTCATTCCGCTTGTAGAATTCTTATTTTTTTCAATAATTCTCTTATATGTATTTGCGAAATAGCTATTGCAAGATTTTGAAATTGCTGAATTTAGTTGAATGGGTTTCCCGTATATATCACAATGACACTTCATAAATTCATTTTTCCGATTCCCATAACGATAACCGCCATTACAAACGAAATGAGTATTTTCATCAATCACATCCTCTTGGAGTCCAATTAGAGCATTTACCAATTTAAAAGGTGAACCTGGAGGGTAAGTTCCTTTAAGTCCTCTATCATACATTGGTTTGTTAATACTGTCACCAATGAGCTTCACGGAGTTAGGTGATCGTAAACGACCTACCATCATATTAGGGTCGTAACTTGGTGAAGTTACCAAAGCAAGAATTTCACCACTAGAGGGTTCAAGAGCTATAATACCTCCCCGTTTTCCCTTCATTAAGTATTCTCCATATTGTTGAAGTTTACTATCTATTGTTAATGTGATGTCTTTTCCATTGACAGCAATAGAATCATATATTCCGTTTTTAAAAGGCCCCTTTATTTTATTAAATCGATCTCTTCGAAAATATTTTTTTCCTTTTTTTCCTCTCAATACTTTTTCATATTGAGCCTCTACACCAGCTTTGCCAATTAATTCTCCTTGTTGATAGTAGTTGTCTTTTTTTGCAATAAGTTCATTTACTTCATTAATATATCCTAGAATATTTGCAGCAGATTTTATAGGATAATTTCTAATGACCCTTTTTTGAATATTGAATCCCTGAAATTTATGAAGTTTTTCTTGTAAAAAAGCAAAATCTTCTTTCGCTAGTTGTTTTAAAAAAACAGATTCTAACCAAGGTGCATAATTTTCTGCTTTCTTAAAACGCTTAATAAAGTTTTCTTTAGTAATTTTTAAAAGTGCGCAAAACTCAATTGTATCCAGTGGAGTAACTTCGTTTGGAACTATAGTCACATCATAGGAGAGTTGATTAGCAACTAGTAATTCTCCATTTCTATCATAGATATAGCCTCTCTCAGGTAAATCAAACTTTACTTTAACAGCTGATGTTTTTACAGGGTTGTAATCTCTACCTCTAACTACTTGTAATTGAAATAACCTTCCCACAAAAAGGATTCCGATTAAGGTTATTAGAAAGTAAAGTAAAAAACTCCTTTTCATATCAGTGAAGTTGTTTTTTTCTGAGTATATATGACCCTAAAAAATAGAGCACTAAGGTAAAAATAGTCGAGTAGAGAGTATTTAACAGCACAATATCTATATTGTTAAAACTAAAATTATCTAACGAAAATAACACAAAATGGTGAATAATAGTTATTGTCACTACATAATTAAATACTTGTCCAAATGCTTCAGAATGAAGATTAAAAAGGAGATAGTCGATGTTATTTTTTCTGAAAAAAAGTTTGATAAAGTATAAACGTAAAAAGGCTACAAATAAAAGTGAGGCAGCATGAATACCCCCAGTATCAGAAAAGAAATCCAAGGTTAAACCATATAAAAAAGCAGCTAATAAAAAAATAAATCGATTTTTATTTAATGGAAATAAGAATATAAAAGAAATGTATAGATATGGGTTAATGTGTTGAGAAAAATTTATGTTATTCAACACTAATATTTGAAGGAGGAGGATGATGATAATCCACAAAAAAACACGAATTTTATTCATTGTCGGTTTTTTCAAGATTCATAAGTTGTTGTTTGTCAAAATCTTTAACAACATAAATATTTTTCAGGCTACTCATATCATTAAAGAGTTGAATATTTATAATTCTTTTAATACTTGCTCCATTAACTATATTATCAACCCTACCAATGGGTATTCCTTCTGGAAAAATTGAAGACATACCCCCGGTTATAATTGTATCACCAACTTTTAGTACTGCTTGTCTAGGAATATCCAACAATTGAGTAATATTATAATCAAAACCATCCCAGGTTAACGTCCCAAAATAGTTGCTGTTTTTTAGTTTCGCGTTGATCTTACTATTCTTGTTTAATATTGATCTAACTCTTGAGTAATTATGAAGAACATTTTCAGTAATACCAAGTATTCCTTTGCTATTAATAACCCCCATTTCTTTTCTCACACTATCTTTACTTCCCAAATTAATAGTTAAGAAATTATAATTATTACGAAATTGATTTTTTTCTATTCTACCTTTAAAGTATAAATACCTTTGACGTAGTTTTGTTTTTTCAAAAATTTTAGTAACGGCTATAGTATCAATGTTTTGGGATAGTTTTTCAAGCTTGTTTCTTAATATTAAATTTTCATTTAACAGTTCTTTGTTTTCTGTATCAAGTTGAAAATAATCACTGATTGAATTGGTCTTATTGTAAAAACCTCCAGTTATAGTGCTGGCAGAATTTATAAATTTACTGTTGTGGAAGCTGAGATTATTTATAATGAGTTGAAATGCGATAAGCTCTAAAAGTAGGAAAAACAAAAAATAACGATACTTCTGAATAAAATAAATGAGTTGTTGCATAAGAAGTAGAGATGTCTTTGGTTATTTCATTAAGACATTTTTATATTTATCTAGTTCTTTCAAAGCAATTCCAGTACCCCTTACCACAGCTCTTAAAGGGTCTTCAGCAATGTAAACAGGTAAATCTGTTTTCCTAGAAAGTCTTTTGTCTAAACCTCTCAACATGGAGCCTCCTCCTGCAAGATAAATTCCTGTGTTGTAAATATCAGCAGCTAATTCTGGGGGTGTTTTAGACAATGTTTCCATAACAGCATCTTCAATTCTAAGAATTGATTTATCCAAAGCTTTTGCAATTTCTCTGTGTGAGATTTGAACTTGTTTTGGTTTTCCACTTAGTAAATCTCTACCTTGTACAAGCATGTCTTCCGGAGGATTATCAAGATCTTCTGTTGCTGAACCAATATTTATTTTCACTTTTTCTGCAGTTCTTTCTCCAACATATAAATTATGTTGAGTTCGCATATAATACATGATATCATTTGTAAATAAGTCACCAGCAACTTTAACAGATTGATCACATACTATTCCAGCTAACGCTACTACTGCAATTTCTGTTGTTCCACCTCCTATATCAATAATCATATTACCCTTAGGCTCCATGATGTCAATACCAACACCAATAGCAGCAGCCATTGGCTCATATATAAGGTAAATTTCCTTGGCATTCATATGTCTAGCTGAGTCTTGTACGGCTCTTTTTTCGACTTCAGTAATACCTGAAGGAATACAAATTACCATCCTTAAAGATGGAGGAAAAAACTTTTTTCTAAAGGCAGGAATTTTTTTAACAAATTCCTTTATCATTTCTTCAGAAGCTTGAAAATCTGCGATTACTCCATCCTTTAATGGGCGAATAGTTTTTATATTTTCATGCGTTTTTCCTTGCATTAAATTAGCTTCCGTACCGGTAGCTATAATTCTACCACTTACACGATCTCTTGCAACTATAGACGGACTATCAACCACAACTTTTCCATTGTGAATAATAAGCGTATTTGCCGTTCCTAAGTCGATGGCAATATCTTCAGTCATGAAATCAAAAAAGCCCATAAGTATGAATAATTTTCTATGTAAGTGTCTCTATTTACAAATCTAGTAAAAATAAGCTAGTAATCAACTTGAATTTTAATGTTTAAAATGTCTGGTTCCAGTCATAACCATTGATACATTATTATTGTTACAATAATCAATACTTAACTGGTCTTTAATAGAACCCCCGGGTTGAATTACGTTCTTAATTCCTGCATTATTTGCAATTTCTACACAATCTGGAAAAGGAAAAAACGCATCACTAGCCATTGAAGCTCCATCTAAATTAAAACCAAAATTATTAGCTTTTTCTATGGCTTGGTTTAACGCATCTACTCTACTAGTTTGACCTGTTCCACTGGCATACAACTGTTTATTTTTAACAAGTACAATAGTATTGGATTTAGTATGCTTACATATTTTTGAAGCAAATAACAAGTCCTCTATTTCAGTTTCAGAGGGTTTGCAGTTTGTTGCATATGATAAATCTTCTAAGGAATCAGTTATGGTATCTTTATCTTGAACTAAGATCCCGTTTAGTGAAGTTCTAATAATTTGATTTGGAAGTTCAACACTTTTTTGGATTAACAGCACACGGTTTTTCTTACCTTTTAAAATCGTTAGTGCATCTTCATCAAATGAAGGAGCTATGACTACTTCACAAAATAATTTATGAATTTCGGCAGCAGTTATTTTATCAATCTTTGTATTTGAAATGAGAACTCCTCCAAAAGCAGATACAGGGTCTCCAGCTAAGGCATCTATATAAGCTTCAGAAATAGTTGCTCTTTGAGCAAAACCACATGCATTATTATGCTTTAAAATTGCAAATGTTGGAGCTTCACTAGTAAACTCTCCCATTAAATTTACTGCAGCATCAACATCTAATAAATTGTTATAGCTTAATTCTTTTCCGTGAATTTTTTCAAACATAGCCTCTAAATCTCCAAAGAAATAGCCTTTTTGATGAGGGTTTTCTCCATAACGTAAAGTTTTAGATACGGTCTCACTAACTTTATATACAATTTCATCTTCATTAAAATAATTAAAAATTGCGGTATCGTAATGAGAAGAAATATTGAATGATTTTGCAGCGAATTTTTTTCTTTCAGCTAATGTCGAAGAGCCATTATTAGCCTTGTATAACGTTAAGAATTCCTCATATTGATCCATTGAAGAAATGGTAAATGTATCTTTAAAGTTTTTTGCAGAGGCTCTAATTAATGAAATCCCTCCAATATCAATTTTTTCAACAATATCTTGTTCATTTGCACCAGAGGCTACTGTTTTTTCAAAAGGATATAAATCAACAATTACAAGATCAATTTGTGGAATTTCATATGCTTTCATCTCTGAAATATCTCCCTGATGATCTTGTCTGTTTAAGATCCCTCCAAAAACCTTAGGATGTAATGTCTTTACTCTACCTCCTAAAATTGAGGGATAAGAGGTTACATCTTCCACAGGTGTAACAGGGATTCCTAATTCTTTGATAAAGTTTTCTGTACCTCCTGTTGAAAATATAGTAACATTGTTTTTATGCAGTTCCTCAACTATTGGCTTTAGACCATTTTTGTGAAATACCGAAATTAATGCAGATTGGATAATTTTTAAGTTGCTCATTTTGTGTGCTTTGTTAAGCACACAAATCTACTAAATGTGAATTGCTAAAACAATAGAAACTAATTTGAAATAGAGAAACTTATACTACAATTGTGAATAAATTTTTTTTAGTGAATTTGAAGATTTTATGTTTATAAAACAGTAGGCCAAGTTCTTGTTGTAAATGAAGTTGTATTTTAATATAAAGAGGCTATATTATTACAAATAAATTCTAATAATTCTTCATCAGCAGCAGTAAAAGGATTTGAAGTATGTGAGTCAATATCTATTTGACCAATATTTTCACCTCTTACCATAATGGGTATTACAATTTCCGATTTAACTTTCCAGCCGCAAGAAATATAATTAGTTTGTTCATTTACATCTTGAACAACAAAATTTTCATTTGTAATGGCTACTTGACCGCAAATTCCTTTTCCAAAAGGTATAATAGTGTGTTCTGTTGGCTCTCCAGAAAATTCAGCTAATTTTAATTCTTTTTTTTCACCATTTTTAAAATAGAAACCCACCCAGTCATAATAGGTAATTTCACGCTTTAAAAAATCACAAATAATTTGTTGTTTTTCACCAGTAGTTTTTGCTGATGCAATAACATCAGTTACAAAGTCTTTAATCTTGCTACTATTCATTCAAATATAAATTTAAATCATAAAATTAAAATATTTTTTTAAATTTTCAGTGACATATCTAACTTTATGTTTATAGCTATTTTTTGTAATTAAATACCATGCTATCTTGCTCTTAATAAAACTAAAATTACTTTAACATATTTTTAAATATTTCTATTGTAAATTTGCATTGCAATGAATTTAATAAGAAAAAAAATAAGTGCATTTCTTCTGTCATGCATAGTACTGTTTTCGTCGATGTCTTTTGCCATAGACGAACATTTCTGTGGTGATCAAGTTATGGATGTGTCTTATTTTGGAAATGCCGATGATTGTGGTATGGAGGAAGTTGACACAAACTCCAATGTTCCAATTCTAAAAGGGAATAATTGCTGTAAAGATGAAATTACACACTTTGAATCTTCATTATACAGCTCAGAAAAACCAACAAGCATTCATAACTTAGCATCTCAATATCTTTTTTCTAACACTTATTATAATAATGGTTTTACTAGTATAAAGACCTTAAAAATTCAATATTACAAAGATTTCTCCCCTCCTGACATTAGACAAGATTTTCAGATTCTACATCAGACTTTTTTAATTTAATTTTAATTATTTACACATTATAGTCATCTTTTTAGATGACAAAACGTCTAATTATTATTAAAGTTAAATACAATACAATGAAAAGAATTATAGCCTTTACCCTATTTTTATTTTTACCATTATTCATATTCTCTCAAGAAACATTAACAGGAATGATTATGGATAAAAATAATCCTAAAGATAATTTAGGGGTTTATGGAGCAAATGTTTTTTGGTTAAATACTTCTGTAGGAGCAACAACTGATGAAAAAGGATGGTTTAAAATTCCTTACAATAAAAACTATAAGAAACTTATAGTTAGCTATGTTGGTTATAAGACAGACACACTTACAATCAGTGATTTAGAGCCAATACACCATTTTATAACCTTAGAGAATGAATTGGAAGAAGTAACCTTAAAAAGTAAAAAGAAGGCTACTCAAAGGTCCTTTATTCAAACAAAAAATGTTTTTACAGTTAATAGTGCAGAGCTTCTCAAGGCTGCTTGTTGCAATTTAGCTGAGAGTTTTGAAACAAACCCATCCATTGATGTAAATTTTTCTGATGCATTAACAGGGACTCGTCAAATTCAAATGTTAGGCTTAAAGAGTCCTTATCTACTTATTACCCAAGAAAATATTCCATCAATACGTGGCGCTGGTCAAGTATTTGGGCTTACGTTTACCCCTGGAACATGGGTTGAAAGTATTCAAATCACCAAAGGTGCAGGGAGTGTTATTAATGGCTACGAGAGTATTTCAGGTCAAATTAATGCGGAATTAGTAAAACCTCTAACAGATAATAGAATCTTTCTAAATTCGTATGGTTCTTTAGGAGGTAGATATGAACTGAACTCACATTTAAATCATAAAATTTCTGACAAATGGCAAACAGGAATATATATTCATGGAAATTATAGAAATAAAAAATTTGATAGAAATAAGGATGGTTTTTTAGATAATCCTCTAATTAGTCAAGTTAATGTTATGAACCGTTGGCAATATTTAGACGCAGAAAAAGGATGGGTAAGTTTTATTAATGTCCGATTTATGGATGATTCTAAACAAACTGGCCAAAATAATTTTGATCCACTTATAGATAAAGGTAGGCCTGAGGTATGGGGTGGTGAAATCGATACAAAGCGTTTTGATTCTTCTTTAAAATTAGGATATGTTTTTCCACAACTCCCTTTTCAAAGTTTTGGATTTCAGTTTTCCTACAGTAACCATGATCAAGATTCTTATTTCGGCCTTAAAACGTATGATATTAATCATCAAAGTGTCTACTCTAACTTACTCTTCAATTCAATAATAGGTGATACACGTAGTAAATTTACTACAGGATTAAATTTCACTTATGATATTTATGATGAATTTGTTAATTCAATAAATTTTTCTAGAAAAGAGAATTCTTTTGGAGGTTTTTTTGAGTATGCTTATGATAATTCAGATAATTTTAGTTTTACCTCAGGTGTAAGAGTAGATACTCATAATTTACTTGGAACTTATATAACACCAAGATTACATATTAGATATGTCCCCTGGGAAAAAGGAGTGTTGAGAGCTTCGATTGGGCAGGGCAGAAAAAGCGCTAATGTATTTGCAGAAAACCAACAATTATTTGCAAGTAGTAGACAGATTGATATCCAATCCTCAGGAGGTAAGATTTATGGATTAGATCCAGAAGTTGCATGGAATTATGGGTTGTCATACTTACAGGGATTTAATTTATTTAATAGAAAAGGAGATATTACTTTTGACTATTATAGAACTCATTTTCAAAATCAAGTTGTAGTAGACTGGGAAAATCCGCAAAGAATTTCTTTTTATAATTTGGATGGAGAAAGTTATGCAAATAGTTTTCAGACAGAAATTAATTACTTTATTAATGATAACTTAAATCTTCGTTTAGCCTATAAATACTACGATATTCAAACAGATTATGCGTCTGGTAAGTTATCGAAACCGTTAACACCAAATCATCGTTTATTTGCAAATATTTCATATGAAACAAAAAAATTAGATGATATAAAACAATGGAAATTTGATTTAACTTATAATTTTATAGGTGAACAACGATTACCAGATACATCAACTAACCCTATGCAATATCAATTCGAAGAATATTCAAATTCATATAGTTTATTAAATACTCAAATTACTAAAGTTTTCTCTGAAAAATTTGAAATGTATTTTGGAGTAGAGAATTTAACAGATTTAAAACAGAAAAATCCTATTTTAGCATCTGATGACCCATTTGGTGATAGCTTTGATTCAACAATAATCTATGCGCCAATTTTTGGAAGAATGTTATACAGTGGATTACGATTTAAAATTAATTAATAATGAAAAAAACTATTCTTATTATTTGCTTGTTGTTGATAGGATTTTCTGCATCAGCTCAAAAGAAAAAAAAGAACTCTAAAGTCGCTATTGAAGTTGATGGAGTTTGTATGATGTGTAAAAAACGTATAGAAAAAGCTGCATTAAATTCTAAAGGCGTGAAGTTTGCATCCTGGGATCTTAAAACCCATCAACTATCACTCATTATAGATGAAAATAAAACAGGAACAAAAATTATTCAACAAAATATTGCTGCTGTAGGACATGACACTAAGGGTTTTAAAGCCAAAGATCATGTATATAATCAGATTGATGCTTGTTGCAAGTACAGGGATAAGAAAGTTGTAGATAGTCATGAAAAAATTGAAAATTAGAAGTCTATTCTTAAAAACTATAACTATAATTTTTATTGTTAATCTTTTTGTTTCTTGTCACAAAAAAGAGATAACTGTTCGTGATATTTTGTCTAAATCTCTTGAAGCTCATGGAGGCCTAGAACTTTGGCAGCAAGTTGATACACTTTCCTTTACGAAGAAAACAATTTTATACAATCGGGAAGGGTTAAAAGAGAAAGAGATTATTCAACATCAATCATTTTATGGAGGCGATTTTATAAATGGTGAAATAACCTCAATTGGAGCAGATAAGTCTAAACTATCGATTATGGGTGGCCTTTACTCTAAGAGTATAGGAGATTCTTTGGTAGTGTTAACAGATGAAGATGTCAAATTAATTAATAAGTCCTTTAAGTCAGCTTATTATGTCATAAGCCAGCCATTTAACTTAAGCGAAAGTGATGCACATCTCTCCTATAAAAAAGATACTATTTTAAATGGTGAAAAAACATTTGTAGTGGATGTTTTATACAAAGAAGATCAAAATTCAAATACTCCAGACCAATGGACTTATTTTTTTAATGCCAAGACATTTTTAATTGTAGCAGCAAAAGTTTTTCATTCGCCTACAGTAAGTTTTATTGAAAATATAAAGTTTAATATAGAAACACCATTTGTTTTTAATGCAGAAAGAGAGAGTGTTTTTTTGAATAAAGATGGATCCAAAGATTATTTAAGGGCCTCTTACTTTTACTCAAATTATAAGGTTGTGTTAAAGAATTAAAATACTAAATCCCAATCTATTTAGATTGGGATTTAGTATTACTTACCGAACGATACTATTACATCATTCCTGGCATTCCACCACCCATTGGAGGCATTCCACCACCAGCAGGAGCTTCTTCTTTAATGTCTATTAAAGCACATTCTGTAGTTAGAATCATACCTGAAACTGAAGCTGCATTTTCTAATGCAACACGTGTTACTTTTTTCGGATCTATAATACCCGCTTCTAACATATCTACATAGGTTTCTGATTTTGCATCGTAGCCAAAATTTTTGTTTCCTTCTAGTACTTTATTGATAACCACTGATCCCTCACCACCTGCATTTTCTACAATGGTTCTTAAAGGAGCTTCAATTGCTTTATTCACAATTTGAACACCAGTTGTTTCATCTAAGTTGTCTGTTGCAATTTTTTCAAGTGTTTTTTTAGTTCTCACTAAAGCAACTCCTCCACCAGCAACTATGCCTTCTTCAACTGCCGCTCTGGTAGCATGAAGTGCATCATCTACTCTGTCTTTCTTTTCCTTCATTTCAACTTCTGAGGCTGCTCCTACATATAAAACAGCAACTCCACCAGCTAGTTTTGCTAAGCGTTCTTGAAGTTTTTCTTTATCATAATCAGATGTAGTAGTTTCTATTTGTGCTTTTATTTGATTAACTCTAGCTTTTATAGCTTCGGCATCTCCATTTCCATTCACAATTGTAGAGTTATCTTTATCTATGGTAATTGTCTCAGCAGTACCTAAAAGATCTAAAGTAGCATTTTCTAAAGAAAAACCTCTTTCTTCTGAAATTACTGTACCTCCAGTTAAAATTGCAATATCTTCTAACATTGCTTTTCTTCTGTCTCCAAATCCAGGAGCTTTCACAGCAGCAATTTTTAAACCACCTCTCAACTTGTTGACAACTAAAGTAGCTAAGGCTTGTCCATCAACATCTTCGGCGATAATTAATAAGGGTCTGCTTGATTGCGCTACCGGCTCTAGTATTGGTAGAATTTCATTTAGATTAGAAATCTTTTTATCAAACAATAAAATGTAAGGGTTTTCGAGATCTGCAATCATTTTGTCAGCATCAGTTACAAAATAGGGAGATAAATAACCTCGGTCAAACTGCATCCCCTCTACAACGTCTACATAAGTCTCCATTCCTTTTGCTTCTTCAACAGTAATTACCCCTTCTTTACCTACTTTTTCAAATGCAGTAGCGATAAGATCTCCAATTGTATTGTCATTGTTAGCTGAAATTGCTGCAACCTGTTTTATTTTTTCTGAGGAATTTCCAACTTTCTGTGCTTGTTTTTCTAAATCAATTATGATGGCTTGAACGGCCTTATCAATTCCTCTCTTTAGATCCATTGGGTTTGCACCTGCAGCAACATTTTTTATACCTTCTTTAACGATAGCTTGAGCTAATACAGTTGCTGTAGTAGTTCCGTCTCCTGCTAAATCGTTTGTTTTTGAAGCTACTTCTTTAACCATTTGAGCGCCCATATTTTCTAACTCATCTTCCAACTCTACTTCTTTAGCTACAGAAACACCATCTTTGGTAACCGTTGGAGAACCAAATGATTTAGAAATAATTACGTTACGACCTTTTGGGCCTAAGGTTACTTTTACTGCATTAGCAAGCGCGTCTACACCTCTTTTAAGGCCATCTCTTGCGTCACTATCAAATTTTATATCTTTTGCCATTTTGATTTATTTTTTGTAAAAATTATACAATTGCTAAGATGTCACTTTCGCGCATCATTAAATAGTCTTTTCCTTCAAGTTTTAATTCAGTTCCACCGTATTTTCCATACAATACTGTATCTCCTACCTTTACAGTTAAAGGCTCGTCTTTTTTCCCATTTCCAACAGCTACAATAGTTCCTTTTTGAGGCTTTTCCTTTGCATTGTCTGGTATAATAATACCAGAAGCAGTTTTAGTTTCAGCAGCAGCTGGTTCTACGAGAACTCTATCTGCTAGAGGTTGAATGTTTAATCCCATTGATATATTTTTTATTTGTGTAAAAATTGTTCAGAAATTATGCCACTTCCTAAGAACTGCCATTTTTTCAATATAGCTATTAAATTCGAATTTTAGTTCAAAAAAAAATGCCAACGTGTCATTACGTTGGCATTTTTTTTAGTGTAATAATCTTATAATGAGTCATTAGTAGACGGCATTGAAGAATCATTAGTTTTTGGTGTTGTTCTAATGTCTTCTAAAGTGTTGTCTAATTTAATATCTGATGATCCATTTCTTTCTATAGAAAAATTGGACAGTAAAATTAAAGCGAACATTGCAATTGCAAGGGTCCAAGTTGTTCTGTCTAAGAAATTGTTAGTGTTTTGAACTCCTCCTAGAGATTGTGCACCACCACCACCGAATGATGAAGATAGTCCTCCGCCTTTCGGATTTTGCACCATTACGATTAAGATTAAAATAACTGCAACAAGAAGTATCACAGCTAAAAATAGGTTATAACTCATGATTTTATATTTTGTAAGATTTTGATTTTTTTAATTTGGTCTGCAAAGAAACCACTTTTTTCTGGATATTTCAAGCTTAAAATATCATAAGCTTTTATAGCACTTGAAAACTTTTTTTGTTCAAGATAAACCTTTGCTAAGGTTTCAGTCATCAAGAAATTATCGTTTTTATTCTCCGAAATAGTAATTATTGTTTTCTCATCCTTTTTTACAGAGGAAATCTTAGGGTTGTTTTCTATGAAACGATTGATTAAAAATTCCTTGTCAATATCTTCAGTATTTGTTGTTGATTCTTTTCTTGAAATGGGTTTTTGGGTAGAAATTTTTAACCATTCTTGGAAAGAATGTGTTTCATTTTTTGAAAAATGAATTGGTTTTCCAATAGATAATTCTTGTTCAATGCCTGAACTAATTTCAAGGGGATCAAAAACATCTTGTTGCGCTATTTTTTCACTAATCCGTTTATGAATATTTGAGTTTTTCTTGAATAATGTTGAGGTAATAAAATCAAATAAGACGCTTCTGTCTGAGGTAAAGGCAGCTGTAATTTTAAGTTCGTTATTGTATTTGAAACTCTCCTGATTTTTCAAGCCTTTTAAGTAAAGTGCTCTTGCAGATTGAAAATAAGGATAATCTCCGATGATGTTTTTTAGTTCAGAAATCTGCTCATCTCTAAGAAGATCTGGATCAGATAGTAGATTTTTATAGATTTCTATATTCATTACCAGTTTCCTAATGAGGCATTAAAAATATCTTGAATTACTCGTTCCAAAATTTCATCAAGAGCTCCATCTAAAACACCCCCAGTTAATTGAGCATTAGCATCAAAATCTGAATAAAAAGAAAACTGTTTTTCAAAATCTTCTTCTTCTTTTAATCGATTATAAAAACGAACGTTTACAGTGATTGTTAGTCTGTTTTGTGCAGCAGTTTGTTGAGATGTTGCACTCATTGGATTAATTCGGTAGCCTGTAATTTCTCCTTCAAAACGCAAATCTCCACCAGTATTTGTAAGGTCTAAATTTGTTTGTCTTAAAAATAAATCTTGCATCTCTTGCGTAAAACGTTGACTTAATTGTGGTTCAATTAAAGAGGCTTGATTTGGAAAAAAATCTACTTGAATAGTTTTAGCATCCCCTGTTGATCCCCCATTAAACTTGTAGATACCACAGCTTGAAATGAGTGTGATAGAAGTGAGGAATAATAAGAGATAAGTTGTTTTTTTCATAAGTAGTTCAAATGTACAATATAATTACAAATCGTATTGTTTGATTTTTCTATACAGCGTTCGTTCAGAAATACCCAATTCTTTTGCTGCCAATTTTCTTTTATTATTATTTTTTTCTAAAGACCTTTTAATCATTTCAACTTCTTTTTCTTGAAGAGATAGATTTTCAGATTCTTCAATATCTTCAGCAAAATCAAATGTATTTTTGGTAGATGTATGCTGAGGCAGATTAACAACCTCTACTTGATATGGATCTTGCTCTTTTTCTTGATATATTTTTTCAATCAACTGATGATTTTCTTCTTGAACTTTTTCGGAGTTTCCACTACGCATTAAATCCAATGTTAATTTTTTTAAATCATTAATATCATTTTTCATATCAAAAAGAACCTTGTACATGATATCCCGCTCTGATGAAAAATCACTAGCTGAAGAATTTCCACCAACTAGTGCAGGTAAATTTTCTTTATTATTGGGGAGGTACTGAATCATTTTATCAGCACTAATCAATCTTTTTTCTTCAACTACAGATATTTGTTCTGCAATATTTCGCAATTGTCGAATATTTCCAGGATAGCGATAGTTTAAAAGAAGGGCAGTTGCCTTGTCATCTAATCTAACTGTTGGCATTCTATATTTTTGGGCAAAATCTGAAGCAAACTTTCTAAATAATAGATGAATGTCTTCTTTTCGATCTCTTAATGATGGGAGGTGAATCTCAATTGTACTAAGTCTGTAGTACAAGTCTTCCCTAAATTTTTGTTTTTGAATAGCTTGTTGCATATTTAAATTAGTTGCAGCAACAATTCTTACATTAGTTTTTTGAACCTGAGAAGCTCCTACCTTTATAAATTCACCATTTTCTAGGACACGCAACAATCTAACTTGAGTTGTCAGGGGTAATTCTCCAACCTCATCTAAAAAAATTGTTCCACCATCTGCTACTTCAAAATACCCTTTACGAGATGCTGTAGCTCCTGTAAACGCTCCTTTTTCATGACCAAAAAGTTCACTATCAATTGTTCCTTCTGGTATTGCCCCACAATTTACTGCAATGTATTTAGCATGTTTTCTATGCGACAGCTGATGAATTATTTTTGGAATACTTTCTTTACCAACACCACTTTCTCCGGTAACTAGTACTGATATGTCTGTAGGAGAAACTCGCACGGCTTTTTCAAGTGCTCTAGTGAGTTGAACATCGTTTCCAATAATTCCAAATCGTTGTTTTACTGTTTGTAAGTTTTCCATATTAGCTTAATTATTGTCCGAATATCCAACCGCAACACCTTTAAGGGTTGCTGAGGTACAGTCTTCAACTTTTACATTCACAAAATCACCCAATTGATACTCTTCTTTTGGAAAAACAATAACAGTATTTTGCGTATTTCTCCCTTTCCATTGGTTGGGGTCTTTTTTGGAAGTTCCTTCAATTAATACTTCTTCAACTTTACCAAGATGTTGTTGGGTTCTGAAAAGACTATGAGCTTGTTGCAGATCAATGATTTCTTGTAGACGCCTTTTTTTTGTAAGATGAGGCACATCATCTGGCATTTTTTTAGCGGCAAGAGTTCCAGGTCTTTCGGAGTATGCAAACATAAAACCAAAGTCGTATTTTACATAGTTCATTAAATCTAGGGTATCTTTATGGTCCTCTTCCGTTTCTCCACAAAAACCTACAATCATATCTTGAGAAAGTGACATCTCTGGAATAATTCTAAATATATGATCTACCAATTCTTTGTATTCCTCTCGGGTATGCTGTCTGTTCATTGCTTTCAGCATTTTATTGCTTCCACTTTGAACGGGTAGGTGTATATATTTACAAATATTTTTATGTTTAGCCATAATATGAATTACATCTAAACTCATGTCTTGAGGATTGGAAGTTGAAAAACGAAAACGTGTTTTTGGGAATTTTGTCGCGCACATGTCTAAAAGTTGAGCGAAGTCAACAGCGGTGGCTTGAGCAATTTCGGAAGCTTTTTTTAAATCTTTTTTTAAGCCCCCACCGAACCATAAATAACTATCTACATTTTGACCTAGTAGCGTTATCTCTTTGAAGTTTTTATCAACCATTTCTTGAATCTCTAAAACAATACTTTTAGGATCTCGACTTCTTTCTCTTCCTCTAGTAAATGGAACCACACAAAAGGTGCACATATTATCACAACCTCTTGTTATTGATACAAATGCAGAAACTCCATTCGAATTTAAACGAACAGGAGATACATTTCCATAGGTTTCATCTTTAGACAATATGACATTTATAGCATCTCTTCCTTCGTTTACTTCAGCCAATAGGTTTGGAAGGTCTCTGTAGGCGTCAGGTCCAACAACTAAGTCAACAATTTTTTCTTCCTCTAAAAACTTTTCTTTCAATCGTTCAGCCATGCATCCTAAAACACCAACTTTCATGGTTGGATTTACTTTTTTCACAGCATTATACTTCTGCAAACGTCTTCTGACTGTAGTTTCTGCTTTTTCTCTAATAGAGCAGGTATTTACCAGAACTAAATCTGCTTCTTCTAATATTTGAGTGGTGTTGTATCCTTCTTTATCAAGAATTGATGCAACAATCTCACTATCATTCATGTTCATTTGGCACCCATAACTTTCTATAAAGAGTTTTTTTGTGTTTTCCGCTTTGTTTTCAGTAAACAGGGCCTTGCCTTGTATCTTTTCGTTTATTGTTTTTTCTATCTGCTTCATCATATAAATTGGCTACAAAGATACAACCAAAATAGAAAAAATATGACATATTGTCATAAAAAATTAAACTAAATTCCTGTTAAAATCTGTGTAGATTTACTAGAAAAATCAAAATATAAAAAAAAACTCTCTACTTTTGCAAACCTAAATCAGTTCACATTGAAGTTGATTTAAGTGTAATAAATATCACATATGGCAAAAAATTTAGTAATTGTAGAGTCACCGGCAAAGGCAAAAACTATTGAGAAATTTTTAGGAAAAGATTTTCAAGTAGAATCAAGTTACGGTCACATCGCAGATTTACCATCTAAAGAATTAGGGATTGATGTAGATGGAGATTTTAGTCCTAAATATATAATATCAGAGGATAAAAAACCTGTTGTCAAAAAATTAAAAGCTTTAGCCAAAAAAGCTGAAGTTGTTTGGTTAGCAAGTGATGAAGATAGGGAAGGAGAGGCAATTGCTTGGCATTTAAAAGAGCAGTTAAACCTAGAGGAGAAAAATACAAAACGGATTGTTTTTCATGAAATTACTAAAAAAGCAATACTTAAAGCCGTAGAGCATCCTAGAGATATTGATTACAATATGGTAAATGCTCAACAAGCTAGACGAGTACTTGATAGACTTGTAGGGTATGAATTATCTCCAGTTTTGTGGAAAAAAGTAAAAGGAGGTCTATCTGCAGGTAGGGTTCAGTCTGTAGCAGTTAGGTTAATTGTTGAAAAAGAAAGAAGTATTCAGCAATTTAAAGCAGATACACATTATAAAGTAGTTGCTCAATTTTTTAATACTGAAGGGAAATCATTTAAGGCAATTATTCCAAAGAATTTTGACTCAAAAATAGCTGCCGAAGAATTTTTACAATCCTGTTCCGCATCAGATTTTTCAATTGCAGATTTGCAAAAGAAGCCAGCAAAAAAATCACCAGCAGCTCCATTTACAACCTCTACTTTACAGCAAGAAGCTTCAAGAAAATTGGGGTATCCAGTAGGGAAGACCATGCAGGTTGCTCAACGTTTGTATGAAGCAGGTCTTATAACCTACATGAGGACTGATAGTGTAAACCTATCTGTTGATGCTAGAGACGCCGCAGAAGAAGAAATTACTAACTTTTATGGAAAAGAATACAGCAAACAGCGTGTATTTAAGTCTAAGTCTAAAGGCGCACAAGAAGCACATGAGGCCATTAGACCTACAAACATGAAATTACATTCCATAAATAAGGAATATGATCAAAATAGATTGTACGATTTAATCTGGAAGAGAACATTAGCTTCCCAAATGAGTGAAGCGCTTCTAGAACGTACGAATGTTAAAATTGGAAATTCTGAAAATGAAAAAATCTTCACCGCAAATGGTGAAATGATAAAGTTTGATGGTTTTTTAAAGGTTTACCTAGAAGGTAACGATAATGAAGAGGAGGAGAAAGCAGGAATGTTACCAAATTTAAAAATTGGAGAGCATTTAGGGTATAACTTTATACATGCAACCCAGCGCTTTACTAGTCCACCCTATAGGTTTACTGAGGCATCTTTGGTAAAGAAATTAGAGGAATTAGGAATTGGAAGGCCCTCAACCTATGCGCCTACTATTTCCACAGTCCAGAGAAGAGGTTATGTAGAAAAAGGACAAAATGAGGGTGTAGAGAGAGCCTATGAACAAATTATTTTAACTGATAAAGTTCTGAAAACTCAAACATTGACTGAGAAAACAGGAGCGAATAAAAACAAACTTACGCCCACTGATATTGGAAATATTGTAAATGATTTTTTAGTAACAAATTTTTCTAACATTTTAGATTTTGGTTTTACGGCCAAGGTAGAGTCTTCTTTTGATGATATTTCTGAAGGAGATGAAAATTGGACGAAGATGATTAAAAACTTTTATTCAAAATTTCATGATAATGTTGAAGATGTTAAGGAAAATGCTGTTAGAGAGAGTGGAGAACGTATCTTAGGTAACCATCCAGAATCCGGAAAAACTGTTTTAGTTCGTTTAGGTAAATTTGGACCTATAGCTCAAATTGGAGCTCCAGAAGATGAAGAAAAACAATTTGCGAGTTTAAATAAAGATCAAAATCTAGGAACTATAACCATAGAAGAGGCATTGGAATTATTTTTATTACCAAAAACAATTGGTGATTATGAAAATAACGAAGTTGTCGTGTCAAATGGGCGATTTGGTCCTTACATACGTTTTGATAAAATGTTTGTCTCTTTAGACAAAGGAGAAGACCCTATGTCTGTAGATTTAGAGCGTGCAATACAATTAATTGAAACTAAGCGAAAATTAGATGCACCAGTGGGGTACCACGACGAATTGCCAATTCAAAAAGGTGTCGGTAGATTTGGTCCTTTTCTTAAGTGGAATTCAATGTTTATTAATGTTAATAAAAGGTATGATTTTGAGAACCTCTCACCATCAGACATGAAAGAATTGATTGAAGAAAAGATTCAGAAAGAAAAAGACAAACTAATTCAAAATTGGGAAGATGTTGGTATTAGAATTGAAAAAGCACGTTGGGGTAGATTTCATGTTTTAAAAGGTAAAATAAAAATTGAGCTACCGAAAACTACCAAGATTGAGAAAATTACAAAAGAAGAGGCTGTTAAAATGATTGCATCAAAAACACCGAAAAAAAAGCCCTCAAAAAAGAAATCATCAAAAAAGAAGCCTGTTAAAAAGAAATAATAAATCATTATCTTGCCAAAAGATATACATATTCAGATGAATACTGATTTTTTAACCCCTATCCATACTGTTTTAGAAGAATCTCTTGACATGTTATTGCCCGGAACCCTAGGCAATTCCATTCAGATACATACCAAAAAAAATGGCTTTCCAGATCTCAATACCACAGAAATTGCTATTCTAGGTGTAGATGAAGATAGAAATACAGATGGTAACTTTGGATCAGGTAAAGATCTTCATCACATTAGAAATCATTTTTATAAATTATTTCCAGGAAATTGGAATGTTCCAATTGCAGATTTGGGAAATGTAAAAAAAGGAGAGTCAACTTCAGACACCCATTTTGCAGTCACAGAGGTCATTAAAAATTTGTTAAAAATGAATATCATTCCAATAATCATTGGTGGAGGTCAAGATATTACATTTTCAAATTATAAAGCATACGATCAGTTAGAGCAAACGGTTAATTTAGTTGTTGTTGACAGTAAATTTGATTTAGGTAATCTGGAAGATAAATTATCTTCTAAATCCTATCTCAGTAAAATAATTATGGAGGTTCCCACAAACCTTTTCAATTTTAGCAATATAGGCTATCAAACCTATTTAAACCCCCAAGAAGAAATTAAATTAATTCAAGGCTTAAATTTTGACACCTATAGACTAGCTGAAGCAAAAGAATTAGAAATTTTAGAACCGGTTTTAAGAGATGCTGATATTGTAAGTATAGATATAGGATCTGTAAGGCAAAGCGATGCTCCTGCCAATAAAAATGTTTCTCCAAATGGGTTTTATGGTGATGAAATTTGTGGAATTGCAAGATATGCGGGCATAAGCGACAAGGTTTCGTCTTTTGGTATTTATGAGTATAATTCAGCATTTGATAATCATAACCTGACTGCTCATTTGATCGCTCAAATGATTTGGTGTTTTATTGAAGGCTACAATTCTAGAGTAAAAGATTATCCTTTTGCTACAAAAGAAGATTACCAAAAGTTTACAGTTATGCTAGAAAATGATGATCCTATAAATTTTTATAAGAGTAATAAAACTGGAAGATGGTGGATGGAGATAAATTTAATACAGCATAATAAACACAAAAGGCGTGCGTTAATACCATGTACCTATCAAGATTATATTGAAACAACAAACCAAATGATACCAGATCGATGGTTTAAAGCGCAGAGTAAAATGGTTTAAATCAAAATAGGTTAATAATTTTAAGTTAAAATACTACCATTACATTGTATTTGTTTAAAAAAAATTATAGGTTTACGAACTTTTCCAGGAAAGATTAAAAAATATGAAGAAATTAATATTATATGCATTTGTTATTCCCCTTTTATTTGGATGCGGGTCTAACGATAGAGGCGAATTAGTTGGTGTAAAATCTAATGTGAATTGGTTTGAAGAAAAACCATTTGGTATGGTTAAAATTCCGGCAGGCTCTTATACAATGGGTAAACAAGATGAAGATATTACTGGAACAATGAGTGCCCCTCCGAGAACAGTAAGTTTGAGTTCTTTTTATATGGATGAAACTGAGATTTCTAATTCTGAATACAAGCAGTTTATTAATTGGGTTAAAGATTCAATTGTTAGAACTGAATTGGCTTCTATGGCAGATTTTGTATCAGGAGGATCTTTAACAGATGCAGCTGGTGCTCCTCTTGAAGGTGGGATTTATGATTTTGCCTATGCAGTATCAGATACAACTGATCAAAGCGCTTATCAAAAATATATGTTTGAGAATTATTATGAATTAGATTCTCTTTACACAAAACCATTGAATAAAAATGAAGACATAATTTGGGATACAAGTGAATATCCCGATGTATATTATGTAGAAGTTATGGATTCATTGTATATTAAAAAGGAAGATTCAAGAGATGGGGTTAGAACTTTTAATACGAAAAAACTTAAATACAACTATTCTTGGTATGATGTTAATTCTGCTGTTGCTAAACCAAATGAAAGAAAAAGCTTTTTAGTAAATGAAACTGTAAATGTATATCCAGATACAACAGTTTGGATTAAAGATTTTAATTATTCTTACAACGACCCAATGCATCAAGATTATTTTTACCATCCAGCGTATCAAGATTATCCAGTTGTGGGAGTAAGTTGGTACCAGGCTCAAGCTTTTTGTAATTGGAGAACAAAAAATAAAAGTGATAACTTACGTAACAAGAAAAATTCTATTGCAAATTCTAGTTTTAGACTTCCAACCGAAGCAGAGTGGGAATATGCAGCCAGAGGTGGTTTAGAATTTTCTAAATATCCTTGGGGGGGGCCAAACATTACAAGCGATCGTGGTTGTTATTTAGCAAATTTCAAACCGGTTAGAGGTAATTATGCTGTAGACGGTGCATTGTATACTGTAGAAGTTCAATCTTTTAATGCAAATGACTATGGGTTATACAATATGTCTGGTAACGTTTCAGAATGGACAAATTCGTCATTTAATCCAAATTCTTATTACATGGGTTCTACGATGAATGCCAATGTTGAAGATCGATCTAATAATAGAAAAATAACAAGAGGAGGTTCTTGGAAAGATGTTGCTTACTTTTTAGAAGTAAGTACTAGAGATTTTGAATATGGAGATACAGCAAGAAGTTATATAGGTTTTAGGACTGTACAAAGTAAACTCGGAGCAAACAAACAAACAAATAATTAATTAATTAATTAATCAAAAAATCAAAAAAAAATTATGGCACAATCAAAATCAACTAAGAAACTTTTTAATATGGCTTACGGAATCGGAGCCGCTATTGTAATATTAGGAGCTTTATTTAAAATTCAACATTTTTCAATTGGCCCTATAAGTGGGGGTATAATGCTAACCATAGGTATGGCTGTTGAAGCGGCGGTATTTTTTGTATCAGCATTTGAGCCTGTTGAAGAAGATTTAGATTGGACTAAGGTATATCCAGAACTTGGAGACGCAGATAGTGAAGGAGCAGGAGTTAACGGGATGTTATCTCAAAAATTAGATAACTTATTACAGGAAGCACAAGTAGATACTCAATTAATGACGAATTTAGGAAATAGTATAAAAAGTTTCCATACGGCAGCCGAAGGATTAAGTGTTGCATCAGAGTCTATTTCTTCTACAGCAAAATATAACGAACAAGTAGAGTTAGCAGCTACACAAATGGAATCTCTTAATGGATTATACCAAGTTCAAATGGAAAATTCTAACAAACAATCTGAATTAAATAACGCTATGGTTGAAAATTCCGAACGTTTAAAAGAACAAATGGAATCATTGGCAAGTAACCTTTCATCTCTAAACGGAGTTTATGGAGGAATGCTTTCTGCAATGTCTAGTAAATAATTAGTTCATCCATTAATAATTTAAAAAACTAATTCATATGGCAGGAGGAAAATTATCCCCAAGGCAAAAGATGATTAACTTAATGTATCTAATTTTCATTGCAATGTTAGCAATGCAAATGGATAAAAAGGTATTATCATCGTTTGGTTTTATGAAAGAAAAAATTGAAGATGCAAATGTTGCATCTTCCACAAATATTGATAATATTTTATCAAGTTTAAATACAAAGGCAACCGATCAACCCGATAAGTTTGCAGACTTAAATACAAAAGCACAAGAAATTAATAAACTCTCAGAAGATTTATTTGTTTACATGAGTGCTTTAAAGGACTCTATTTTGTCTGATACAGATGAAGAAGACAAAACCAATTATGAGTCTATGAGTAATGGAGATAGACTTGATGAACTATTTTTTAAAGGAGAAGGATTAACAGAACAAGGTGAAGAATTTATTGGCAGTATCAATTCCTACAGAAATAACCTCTTGTCTATCCTTGGAACTGATGCAAATCCAGATTTATTAAGAAATATTAAAAAAAGATTCAATACAGACTCTGTGCCATCAATAGACGAAGGCTCTCCAAAAATTCCTTGGATAAAAAGTAGATATGAAGGAATGCCAATGATTACCTCACTGGCAAATATGACACAAATTCAAGGAGATGTAAAAAATACAGAGGCAGAGATTTATACGAATCTTCTCGGGGGTCAATTAGAAACGGAAGTTTCTTTGACGAACTATAAGGGTATTGTGGCTCTTGAAAAAACAGCTTATTTTGCTGGTGAGCGAGTTGAAGGGAAAGTTGTTTTAGGGCGTTATGATGCTACCTTAGTACCAACGGAAGTTATTTTAAATGGTAGAGACGCAACTGATAAAGTAAAAGATGGACAAGTTATGGTTGATATTCCTGCAGGAAATGTAGGAACTAACAACATCAAAGGAACGATTACATTTATGCAAGACGGAGAGCCAGTTCCGGTATCTTTTGAAAGCAAATATTCGGTAATTGCTTTGCCTAGCGAAGCGGTTATTTCTGCAGACAAGATGAATGTGGTTTATAGAGGGTTAGACAACCCAATCTCAATATCTGTTCCAGGTGTTGGAGATAAGGACATTACATCAAGTGTTCCAGGAAACAATAAATTAAAAAGAACAGGTTTAGGAAAATACATCTTAAATCCTGGAAGTGGAAAAGAAGTAAAAATTAATGTATCAGCTAAATTAAGTAATGGAAAAATAATTAACACACCCAAAACGTTTAGAATTAAAGACATTCCAGCAGCAGCAGGAACCGTTAGAAGCGATTTTGGTATCGTTCCAATGCCTAAATCTAGTCTCAATAACGTTCCTATCGGAGCAGCCCTCCCAGATTTTGTATTTGACCTGCAATTAATAGTTAAAGGGTTTACGATTAAAGTTCCTGGACAGTTGGCAGTTAAAGTTACTGGTGATAAATTAGATTCTAGAGCTAAAAAAGCTTTAGCAAAAGCGAGAAGAGGAGATTTAGTTACAATTTTTGATATTCAAGCTTTTGAGAAATTAAAAGGGACCAGAATTAAGAAAGTATTACCTGTAAGTATATCGATTACAAATTAGAAGAATTAAATATTATAGTATGATTAGGAAGCATTTTTATACAGTTATTTTTTCATTATTAGCTACAAGTTATGTATGTGCTCAGGCCAATATATTAAATGCAACTAAGGTAGAAGAAATTGGAAAACAAACCGATGCGAGAATTGCCGCAGATAATGACGAACCTCTAGCTTATGGCTATATAGACGAACGCGATATTCTTTGGTCTAAAGTAGTATGGGAGTTTGTAGATTTGAATCAAAAGATAAATCTTCCGTATTATTTTCCTATTGACACCTCTAATATTTCAAGCGATAGACGCTCATTATTTGATACGCTCTTGAGAGGAATTAGAAAAGGATCTATAAAAAATGTGTATTCTGATTCATTCTTCACTTCTAAAATCACAGGTGCAGAAATTGATGAAAAATTAGTTAACGTTAGATTAAATGGAGATTATTCTGATACTTTTAGAATAAAAACACAAGATATTGAGGGATATATGATGAAAGGAATGTGGTATTTTGACAAACGTTTAGGAGAATTAAAATACAGATTATTAGCATTAGCCCCTATGGGTAAGGATGTTTTAACTCTTGGTTTGCCAGATATTGAAGATGAAGAATTATATGAATTGTTTTGGGTTTTTTACCCAGAAACTAGAGATATACTCCATGACTCCAAAGTTTTTAATCCAAAGAATGTTTCTCAGCCCATTTCTTATGACCATCTGTTAAATGCTCGAAGATTTAATTCTGTAATCGTTAGAGAAGAAAATGTCTATGGGAACAGAAAAATTGCAGACTACATTAGAGGAAATGCTTTATTTCAGTTACTCGAAGCCGACAGAATAAAAGAGTCTATTCGAAACAAGGAAATTGATATGTGGAATTATTAAATTTCATTAGTATAAAAAATTATAAAAAGCGTTTCGATATTCGAAACGCTTTTTTATTGTAAAAGACTATTTTTGAACTGTGAAAGTAGATTATATTATTGTTGGTTTAGGATTAGCAGGTTTAGCTTTTGTTGAAGAATTAATCAAAGCAAACAAAAGTTTTATAGTTTTTGAAGACGATTCTCAAACTTCGTCTTTAGTTGCCGGTGGTGTTTATAACCCTGTTATTTTAAAACGGTTTTCCCCCGTTTGGAACGCCAAAGAACAATTAGCAATTGCACTTCCTTTTTACGAACATCTAGAAAAAAAGTTTAGTACAACTTTAGATCAAAAATTCGTCATAAAAAAAGCATTCAAATCTTTAGAGGATCAAAATAACTGGTTTTCTGCCTTTGACAAACCAACGGTAGCACCATTTTTAGATGATAAATTAGATAAAAAAACATACGATGGAGTTGTAGGAGAACACTATTTTGGAAATGTAAAAGAAGGAGGAAGAATAGATACCCATAAGCTTGTTAGAAGCTACAGGAATTATTTACTTGAGAATAATTGGATTTGTTTTGAAGAATTTCATCATCATGATATTTGTTTTCATCAAGACTCGGTTACCTATCAAAATTTTACATCAGATAAAATTGTTTTTTGTGAAGGTTTTGGTTTAAAAAAGAATCCTTATTTTAATGAGCTCCCTTTAGAGGAGGTTAAGGGTGAAATTCTTACAATTCATGCACCAAAATTAGAAATTGATTTCTTATTAAAGTCAACTTTATTTGTGTTACCCTTAGGGAATAATCGTTACAAAGTTGGTGCAACTTTTAATCATAAAGATAAAACCTCTATACCTTCAATTGAAGGAAAAGATGAGTTGGTTAAAAAACTTAAAAAAGTAATTACTGTTCCTTACACTATAGTTTCGCAGTCTGCAGGCATAAGACCCGCTGTAAAAGACAGAAAACCATTAGCTGGTGTACATGCTAATCACAAACAATTAAATGTTTTAAATGGCTTAGGAACTCGTGGAGTAATGATAGCTCCTACAGTAGCTAAAAATTTATTTCAGCATATAGAATTTGGTATGGAGCTAGATCCTGAAATAGACATCAAGAGGTTTAATTAAAAAACCTAGGGTTTATAATTAATAAACATATTTATCCATAGGATTCTTGAAAGCCTAAGATTTACAGGTATAAATAGGATTAAAACTATAAAAACTGCAATAAATGAAGAAAGAAGCGCTAAATCAAATATTATTTTTGAGATAATAAAAGTTACAATACATATTGCCACAGTTATTCCATAACTTACATACAATGCACCAAAATAGAAAGCGGGTTCAATCATATATTTAAGATCGCATTTTGAGCATTTTTTTTCAATTTTGTTTACTTTAAAAATATTCATTGTAAAAGCGTGCTTGAAAAAATTCCCTTCATGACATCTTGGACATTTTCCTCCTAAAATACTGTAGATTTTAGATCCTTTTTTTAACATTAAGATTTTAATAATGAAAGTTATATGAGTTCTTATGGTGTAAAAATACTCAAATAGAAAATAAATTAGCACTATTCTACTCACTACAATTATCTATAAATATTTAGCGAGTACTGCAAATTAGAAAATCTATTAAAACATTGAAATTTTGTAAATCAATTGTATTCTTTTTTTACCTAGTTTTGCATCAGAAAAAACAATAAAAATTAATGCTTAACGTACATAACTTAACGGTCTCTTTTATGGGGTCAGATTTGTTTTCAGGGATAACTTTTAAATTAAACAAAGGAGACAGAATAGGATTAATAGGTAAAAATGGAGCAGGGAAATCTACCTTATTAAAAGTACTATCAAAAGATATTGAAAGTAGTGCTGGTACTATGGCATTTGATAAAGATATTCAAATAGGTTTCTTACGTCAAGATATAGATTTTGTTCAAGGGAGAACTATTTTAGAGGAAGCCTATCAAGCATTTGAAGAAATTAAAGAAATTGAACTAAAATTAGAGGCTATAAATGAACAATTGGCAACAAGAACAGATTATGAAAGTGAAATATACAGCCAATTAATAATAGACTTAACTGATTTAACTGAGCGCTATGAATTGCTAGGAGGTTATAATTACAAGGGAGATACTGAGAAAATATTACAAGGATTAGGGTTTCAAAGAGAAGACTTTGATAAACTTACAGATACTTTTTCAGGAGGATGGAGAATGAGAATTGAATTAGCGAAGCTTTTATTACAAAATAACGATATTCTTCTTTTAGATGAACCTACCAATCACTTAGATATTGAATCTATTATATGGTTAGAAAACTTTTTAAAATCATATGCTGGAGCAATTGTATTAGTATCTCATGATAAAATGTTCTTAGATAATGTTACGAATAGAACTATTGAAATTTCTTTAGGACAAATTTATGACTACAAGAAACCCTACTCTCAGTTTCTGCTTTTAAGAGGAGAAATCAAGGAAAAACAATTGCAAGCACAAAAAAATCAAGAAAAAGAAATCAAACAAAAGCAGTTGCTGATTAATAAATTTAAAGCAAAAGCAAGTAAGGCTTCAATGGCACAATCATTAATGAAACAACTAGACAAAGTAGAGCTTATTGAAGTTGATCAAGATGATAATGCCGCCATGAATGTTCGTTTTGCTATATCAAAAGAACCAGGTAAGGTAGTTGTTGAAGCTGACAAAATAAGTAAAAGTTATGGAGATAATCATGTTCTTGAAAATGTAGATCTTTTAATAGAAAGAAACAGTAAAATCGCATTTGTTGGTCAAAACGGACAAGGGAAATCTACCTTAGCAAAAATGATGGTAGGTGAAATTCCTTTTGAAGGTCACTTAAAACTTGGTCATAATGTAGAAATAGGATATTTTGCTCAAAATCAATCTGAACATCTCCCCCCTGAAAAAACGGTTCTAGAGATTATGGAAGATGCGGCTACAGATGGAAATAGGATACGTGTTAGAGACATGTTAGGTGCATTTTTATTTGGTGGAGATGCAGTAGATAAAAAGGCTAAAGTACTTTCTGGAGGAGAAAGGAATCGTTTAGCATTATGTAAATTATTACTATCACCTTTTAATGTTTTAATCATGGATGAGCCAACAAATCACCTTGATATAGCTTCTAAAAATGTATTAAAGGAGGCATTAAAACAATTTAATGGGACCCTAATTTTAGTATCTCATGATAGAGATTTTTTACAAGGTTTAACTTCAACAGTTTTCGGTTTTAAAGATAAAGTGATTAAAGAATACCTTGGAGATATAGAATATTTTTTGGAGCAACATAAAATGGAAAATCTTCGTGAAGCCGAAAAGAGAACGGTAGTTAAAGCTAAAAAGGATACCTCAAAAGATGACGCACATCAGTTGTCAAGAGACCAAGAGAAAGAGCTTAGAAAATTGAAAAACAAACGCTCTAAAATTGAGACTCAAATTAGTGATTTAGAAACAGAAATTACAAAAATAGACTTGGCTTTAGCAGAAAATTATGATGAGGTGTCTAGCCAACCAAATTTCTTTGAAAATTATAAAACTAAAAAAGCCCAACTAGAATCTTTAATGTCTGATTGGGAGTTAGTGGAGGAAGAGATTGAAAAATTTTCATAACTTGTTGTGATGATTAATTATGAATTTTAATTCTCAAATACAAAGTAAAAATCAACACATTGTTCTTCCGGAACTTGAAGCTAACAATTACCAACTTTTTATAAAAAGAGAAGATCAAATTCATCCTTTAGTATCTGGAAATAAATTCAGAAAATTAAAATACAACCTTCAAAAAGCGATAGAACAAAAGAAAACAACATTGTTAACTTTTGGAGGCGCATTTTCTAATCATATTTTAGCTACAGCAGTAGCAGGAGAATTAACAGGGTTTAAAACAATTGGCATTATTAGAGGAGATGAGTTAGGAAATAATATAGAAAAAACACTCGCTACAAACTCTACGTTAAGAAACGCTTCCGAACGTGGTATGCAGTTTGAATTTGTAACTAGAGAAACCTACAGGAATAAAACTTCAATTGAGTTTACAGAAATTCTTCAAAAAAAATATGGAGATTTTTATTCCATTCCGGAAGGAGGAACTAATAGTTTAGCTGTAAAAGGGTGTGAAGAAATTTTATCAACGGAAGACCATCAGTTTGATTATATTTGTGTGTGTGTGGGAACTGGCGGAACCATTTCTGGAATCATAAATAGTGCAAAAGCACACCAGAAAGTTTTGGGTTTTCCTGCCTTAAAAGGAAATTTTTTAGAAAATGATATTTTAAACATATCAAATAAAAATAATAATTGGGAGTTAATAAAAGACTATCACTTTGGAGGATACGGTAAATACAATAAAGAGTTAATTCACTATATCAATCAATTTAAAAAAGATACTAAAATTCCCTTAGATCCAATTTATACTGGAAAAATGATGTTTGGAATTTTAGATATGATAAAAAAAAACACATTTCCTAAAGGGAGTAAGATACTAATCATTCATTCAGGAGGTCTTCAAGGAATTGAGGGTTTTAACCACAGGTTGAAAAGTAAATTCAGTGATTTAAAAATACTATAAATGAAAATTAAATTAGTTTTTTTGGTTTTTTTTATATTGCTTTTGACAAGTTGTAGTTCCAGTAGAAAAATCTCAACTCCTAAAACTAACAAAGCAACTATAACGGAAAGTCCATACAAAAACGTATCACCGGTACAACAGGTGCAACATGTTAAAAAGCTTCAAAAAAGCAACAAATCATTAAATAAATACTCACTTCAATACATTAAAAAATATGCTCCTATAGCGGTTTCAGAAATGCACAAATACAATGTACCTGCAAGTATTACACTCGCTCAAGGTATATTAGAATCCGGTAACGGAAGGAGTCAATTGGCGTCTAAGTCAAACAATCATTTTGGAATAAAATGTCATACGGGTTGGAAAGGAGCTAAAGTTTATCATGATGATGATGAAAAAGGAGAATGTTTTAGGAAATATAAATATGTTGAAAGTTCTTATGAAGATCATTCTCAATTTCTCAGTGGAAGAAGGCGCTACGCAAGTTTGTTTACATTAAGAAAAACAGATTACAAAGGTTGGTCTAAAGGGCTTAAAAAAGCAGGCTATGCAACTGATAAAAATTATCCCAAAAAACTCATTAAAATTATTGAGACTTATGAGTTGTATGAATTTGATAAGATTCGTGAAAAAGATTTGAAGCGAGTAAAAAAGGGAACTTCAAAAACACAACGTAAGCCAAAAGTTAAAACAAAAAAAAGACCTAAAAAATATTACCAAGTAAAAAAAGGGGACACATTGTATTCAATTGCTAGAAAACATGAAACTACAGTTGCTAATTTAAAAAAAGTAAATACATTAACTAGTAACACCCTTTCTATTGGTCAAAAACTCCGTATTAACTAAAAGTCTACAACTTTATTTAATTGTTTAACCAAATTAAAAAAAAGGGTATTGTTAATCTAAAATAGATGTAAATGAAAATTATTAAACCTGTTAATGGAAAACATCCTCAGATATCAAATGATTGTTTTATCGCTGAAAATGCAACAATTGTTGGGGAGGTTTTTATTGGAAAGCAATGTAGTGTTTGGTTCAATGCTGTAATTAGAGGAGATGTTCATTTTATAAAAATTGGGAATAAGGTAAATATTCAAGATGGCGCAGTAATTCATGCTACATTTAAGAAATCACCTACTACTATAGGTAACAATGTTTCAATAGGTCATAACGCCATAGTTCATGGATGCACAATTCATGATAATGTACTAATAGGTATGGGAAGTATTGTTATGGACGACTGTGTGATAGAGAGTAATTCAATTATCGCTGCAGGAGCTATAGTTACTAAAAATACACATGTAGAGAGTGGGTCTATTTATGCAGGAGTTCCAGCTAAAAAGATTAAAAATATTTCAAAGGAACTGATTTCTGACGAAATTGATAGAATTGCAAATAACTATGTAGAATATTCTAGCTGGTTTAAAGAGTAAACAACTAAGTAAACTATTTATTATATTTTTTTTAGGCTATAAAATCAGAAAAGGTTTAAATTTGAATTAAATTTAATGAGTAATTAACAATTTACACATGAAAAATATCCTGTTTTTACTGCTATTAGTCTTTAATTATTCATTTGGTCAAAACGCACCAGAAGTAGACTTATCAAATCCTAGAGCTACTGTTTACACACACATGTATTTTTTGCAAACGACTTCTTATCAACCGGAGAAAGCTGCGCAAACTATTTATGGATTAGATCAAAAAGAGGCTCTTGAGGCAGTGGTTAAGATCAAAAGAATTTTAGACGGAAAAGGATTAAAAATAGATTTTAATAGAATTTCTAATGATTCTATGTTTACAGATACGATATCTTTTGTAGCCCAACACAAGCTCATTCTATTCCCAGAACGTATGCCTTTGGTCTCTTTAGAGAAGTCGGGTAACTCTTGGTACTATTCGTCAGAGACCATTCAAAACCTAGATGTATTATATGCAGAAATATTCCCGTGGTATATTGAGAAAATTCAAAATAGTATTCCAGGAGCTGGGCATAAAAAGATATTCTCCATTGAAATTTGGCAGTACATCTCTCTTTTACTTTTACTAGTATTAGCCTTTGTTGTATTTATGATTGCAAAACAACTGGCATTTTTATTTTTAAAGAGAATTCTTTATAAGTACATTAAAAACAGTGATGAAGTTAATGAAACGCTAAGGAAATTAGCCCACCCAATAAGTTTATTGATTGCCATTGAATTATTAGACATGGTTTTTCCTTCGTTACAATTTAGCCTAGAAATTAATAGATGGATATTTTTAGGTATTAACATAGCCGCTACAGTATTTTGGATTTACGTATTTCTAAAATTGGCACAAGTTTTAATAAGCTTTTATCAAGAATACACACAGAAAACTGAGGGTAAATTGGATGACCAACTGACCCCTATTTTAAGAAATTTTTCTACAGTAATTATCTTTATTATCGGAGCCTTTAAAGTACTTCTTCTTTTTGGTGTTGATGCGGCAACTATATTAGCAGGTGCTTCGATTGGAGGTTTAGCATTAGCATTTGCATCTCAAGACACCGTTAAAAACCTGATTGGAACCGTTATGATTTTTGTGGATAAACCCTTCCATATAGGAGATTGGATTTCTGCGGGTGAAGTGATAGGAACTGTTGAAGAGGTAGGTTTTAGATCTACAAGAATTAGAGCAGCAGATACCTCAATATTTCAAATACCTAATAGTAAACTATCTGAGCTAGTAATAAATAATAGTGGTCTAAGGCTTTACAGGCGATATAATACTCAACTAGGATTACGTTACGATACTCCACCAGAATTAATAGAAGCTTTTGTAAAGGGTGTTCGTGAGATTATTGTTGCACATCCCGATACTAAATCTGATTCTTATAATGTAGAATTTACAGGTTTTGGAGATTCTTCCTTATTAATTTTGATGAATATGTATTTACAGGATTTGGCTTGGTCTAGTGAACAAAAGTCAAGACATCAAATCCATATTGCTATCGTTAAACTAGCAAAAGAATTAGGGGTTGATTTTGCCTTTCCTTCAACAACTGTAATGATTGAACAATTTCCTGAAAAAAAATCATTAGAATTTAATTACAACAACGATAAAAAAAGAATTGATGATGCAATGAATAAAGTAGTTTCAGATTTTAAACAAAATTTAAAAGAAGAATAGAAAAAAAACTACTCTTTTTTTGGAGGCATGGGACCTCTTAAATGTATTACCAAACCATTTAGAAAGTTTCTTAAAATTTGATCTCCACATTCCATATATTTTGGATGATCTTCTTTTCTAAAAAAAGCACCTAATTCACTTTTTGAAACTTTAAAATCTACAAGTTTGCAAATGTCTACAATATCATTATCACGAAGCTTGTGAGCTACTCTTAATTTTTTAAAAATATCATTATTTGTTAATCCCATAAGATAAAGATACTAGTTTTTAATTGACTACGTTAAAAATTGCCCATGCATATAATGCAAACCTTACGAAACGAAACAGACCAAATAAAACAACTCCTTTCAAGGGATATTTTATCATTCCTGCAGCTACACATGTGATTGAAAAAGGGACAGGTAATAGAGCTCCAATAAGAATTAAAAAACCACCCCATTTCCCAGTGTTTTTTAAATGCTTTGCCATCTTTATTTCTAGATAATTTTTTACAGTATTTATTTTTTGAATCGTTTTTCCAATAAAATAAGATAATATTCCACCAGTATAAGACAGTGTTGCTAGGATGGATAAGTTTAAAATGGGTGTAGCTGTTTTTTTTGACCAACCAATAAAAATTTCTGGAGGAATTAAACCTAATAATGTTTCAGATATAAAAAAAACAATAAGAACACCTGTTCTTGAAAAGGTTTGAGTTAAAAACTCCAATCCGTCATCGATTGTAAATACAAATTCATTAACCAAATACAATCCAAAAATGATAAGTATAACTGGAATTGCAGATTTTTTTAAACTGTTACCAATAAAAGTATAAAAGCCAGTATATCTGTAATATTGGTGTAGTAATTTTGTTTTTGATTTTCTTCTTTTCATAACCTAAGGGACTACAAAAATAAGCAGTAATTATCTCTTAGGAAATAGAAAACAAAATAATTAACTTTTCTTTATATTTTAGCTTGTAAAATAACCGTTATGAATATTACTAAAGCAATTGAGATTTTTTTTAAGAAATTCTTGCCTTCTCCATTTACAATTGCTGTTCTTTTAACCATCTTAACTATTTTCTTGGCATTAATCTTCACAAAACCAAGTATGATTGGCATTGGGGATTATGCTGTAGAGATATTACAATTCTGGGAAAAGGGAATTTGGTCTAGCAGTTTATTAGAATTTGCGTATCAAATGATGTTAATTTTAGTTTTAGGACATGTTTTGGTATTGAGTAAGCCTGTTAGCAATTTGATAATGAAAATTACAAGGTATTGTACAGATACAGCCTCAAGTGCAGCTATTGTTGCCAGTTTAACCATGTTAGTTGCTTTTTTTAATTGGGGGTTAGGACTCATTTTTGGGGCTTTATTAGCTCGTAAAATCGCAGAGCATGCTCAGCAAAACAATCTAAAATTAAATTATCCTATAGTTGGTGCTTCAGGCTATATGGGGATGATGGTTTGGCATGGGGGAATCTCTGGATCTGCTCCAATTAAAATAAATGAAGTAGGGCATCTGTCCAATATTATGAAAAATAATTCTTTTGAGTTTTTGCATAAAGTTCCTTCATCTATAGATTTTAGTCAAACAATCTTCAGTTTTTCTAACCTATTAATTTTCGCAATAGTAGTTTTTGTGATTAGTGGAATGTTTTATGTTTTGGGTAAAAATTCTCAGCCTACAGAAATTAACCTTTCACAGTATAAAATGCATCAAGACGAAAAACCATTACTAAAAAAGGATCGGTTAGATAACTCAAAAATTTTAGCTACTATTTTTGGGTCACTAATTCTTATTACTTTTTTTTACCAATACTTTGATGCGATAAAAATTTTAAAAATCACCCCAAATCTCATTAATTTTTTAATGTTAGGCTTAGGGATTTTATTTCATGGTAGTTTCAAGAATTTTACTAGTGCAGTGCTAGAATCTATAGCAGATATTTCAGGTATCCTAATTCAGTTTCCTCTGTACTTTGGAATTATGGGAATTATGAGTTCTAGTGGAATGGTAACTCAAATTTCAGATTTTTTTGTTTCCTTTTCAACTGAAACAACATTACCAATAGTTACTTTTTTTAGTGCTGGGTTGGTAAATGTTTTTGTGCCAAGTGGAGGAGGGCAATGGGTAATTCAAGGTCCCATAGTTGTTGAGTCTGCTTTAAAATTAGGAGTTCCCTTAAATAAAGCAATTATGGCCTTGGCCTATGGTGATCAAATTACTAATATGCTTCAACCTTTTTGGGCATTACCGCTTTTAGGCATTACAAAATTAAAAGCGAAAGAGATATTACCCTACACGCTATTTGCTATGTTAGTAGGAAGTGTAATATATATTGTTGGTATTCTATTATTTTAACTTCATGATTTGGCTTTCAGAAAAAATAGAATTTCCATCGTATCAATCAACAAGTAAAGATGGTATTATTGCTTTAGGAGGTGATTTAAGTCCTGAACGATTAATTTTTGCATACCAACATGGTATTTTTCCATGGTATTCTGAAAACGAACCTATCGTTTGGTATTGTCCAATTAAAAGAATGGTTTTATTTCCCGAGGAATTGAAAGTTTCTAAATCAATGAAAAATATTCTTAAAAAAGAGAAATTTATAATTACTCAAAATGAAGCTTTTGAAGAAGTCATATCTCAATGTAAAAATATAGCTCGTAAAGATGGATATGGAACCTGGATTACAAATGAAATGGAGCAAGCGTATATAACGCTTTTTAAAAGAGGTCTTGCAAAGTCAATTGAAGTTTGGTTGCCAAATACAGATTTAAGTGAAAACGGGAAAGCTAAAAAGGTTCTTGTAGGCGGGTTATATGGGCTAGAAATTGGCAATGTGTTTTGTGGTGAAAGCATGTTTTCTAAAGTTTCAAATGCTTCAAAAGTTGCATTTATTCATTTGGTTCAATCCAATGTGTATAAATTAATTGATTGCCAGGTATATAATGATCATCTGAAAACACTAGGAGCAAAAGAGATTATGAGAGATAAATTTTTAACTTTACTAAAAAAAATGAGATAAATCTTCAAAAAGATGTGATGAAGAACTCAATTAAAAAACAATAAAGAAACATCGTAACTTTACATTTAATTCTAGGAACCTAAAGATGAATATAGAAAACGCACAACAACAAGTAGACGATTGGATAAAAAATCATGGTGTTCGTTATTTTAATGAGCTTACTAATATGGCACAACTTACTGAAGAAGTAGGTGAAGTCGCTAGAATTATCGCAAGAAGATATGGCGAACAGTCTGAAAAAGAATCTGACAAAGGAAAAGATTTAGGGGAGGAGCTTGCAGATGTATTGTTTGTTGTTTTATGTCTAGCGAATCAAACAGGAATTAATCTAGAAGAATCCTTCAATAAAAAGTTAGATGTTAAAACAAAACGTGACCATAATCGTCATCAAAATAATAAAAAACTACAGTAGATGGCATTATCTAAAAATATTAAAAAAGCAGCCTTTTGGTCTAATGTGATGAAAGTTGGGGCTGTATTTGTTGTTTTAATTACAATTATATCTTTATGTTTTAATAGTTTCTCAGATGTCTTTTCAGGAAATTGGGATGCTGTTTTAGATAAAAACTTTAGCAATCAGCTTTGGATACGTTTTTTTTCAAGTAAAGTAATCGCTGGTTTTATTTATGGTATTTACGTTTCGAACAAGAATATGAAATGATAAAACTATAAATTGGTGATTGTCAGATGTCCAGTCACCTTATGTTGATTAAAAAAAGCGACCATTGGTCGCTTTTTTTAATGAGTAAAATATACTTAGTCCAATTGAATTAAATCAATCTGACTGTCTTTCACTTTTTGATTCAAGACTTTTACTTTATTGTCAAATAAGTCATAGAGTTTTGCTAGCTCTTGATCAATTTTTTTATTGATTTCATTTTTAAAATCTATGGCTTGCTGAGTTGGAGCATAACTACCAATTCTTGTTAGTGAATTTAAATGGGCGAGTTTGTTATTTAGCCTAATTGGGAAATTTAAAGGGTCTTGGTTACTCTTACTTTTTGTTTGATATAAAGTTTCCTCAATTGAGGTCATATCTTTAAGTAAGTTATTTGCATAGGTTATTAATCCTGCATGTTTCTCTTTACCTTTAATTGATTTTTTAAGTGCTTTTACTTGGGCTCTTACTTTTTTCACATTTTTTAATGCTTTGTGAATTTCTGTTACCTTGGTATTGATGTCATTAATGAAATTAAATTGAGCAGTAGCATCTGCTATACTAGTTTCAGAAACTGGATTTTTTAGAATAGTAAAGTTTTGAGACTTTGAGATTTCCCCCATTGTTAAGGTTACTTTATAATTTCCAGGCAATGCCATTGGGCCATTTAAAGACGCCCACCACAAAATCATTCCTTTTACTTTTTCTGCACCTGGGTACATCATGTCCCAATAGAAAATATTATTACCATTGTCTAAGGTTAGTTTTTCTTCCTTTTTATTTTTATTTGGTTTGGTGCTAAATGTTTTAATTAAATTATTAGCATTGTCAAAAATGTGAAGAGAAACAGGTTTTTTTACCTCATCTCCTTTGATGAAAAAATTGATGGCAACTCCCCCAGGATGATTAGTTCCCGAAGTTTTAGATGTTCTTCCATTTCCCCCACCCATACGGTAACTATCTTGAGGTTTAAATAAAATAACATCTTCTTTTACAAGATTAGATGATAGTTGATGTAATGGTGTTAAATCATCAATCATCCAAAAAGATCTACCCTGTGTTGCAGCAATTAAATTATCGTTTTTAATGGCTAGATCTGTGATCGGTACAACAGGTAAATTTAATTGAAATTTGTTCCAGCTAGTTCCATCATCAAAGGAAATATATATTCCTCTTTCTGTTCCAGCATACAACAATCCTTTGCGCTTCGGATCTGCCCTTAGAGCACGTGTAAAATCTTCAGCACCAATTCCATTGGTAATTTGTCTCCAATTTTTTCCGTAATCTTCTGTTTTATAGATATAAGGCAAGTAATCACCAGATTTGTATTTTGTTCCTACCACATAGGCTCCACCTTTTGTAAATGGATCAATTTCAATACAATTAATCATCATCCATTCAGGCATTTTTTTAGGAGTTACATTTGTCCAGTTTTTTCCGCCGTCTTTGGTTACATGTACCAAGCCATCATCAGATCCAGTCCATAGTAAACCCTCCTCTTGTTTAGATTCATTTACAGCAAAAATTGTGGCATAGTATTCTACTCCTGTATTGTCTTTTGTGATAGGGCCACCGGAAGATTTAAGCGTAGAAGGGTCATTTCTTGTTAAATCTGGACTTATAATTTCCCAGGATTGTCCTTCATTTGTTGTCATATGCAAATGGTTAGAGGCTGCATATAATTTATTGTTATGATTCGGTGAGAACATGATTGGAAAATTCCATTGGAAACGATATTTAAAATCTTCAGCTCCATGCCCCATTGGATCATCTGGCCAAACATTAATCGCTCTTGTCTCCCCTGTTTTATGATTTTGTCTGGTTAGCAATCCACCATAACTTCCTCCGTAAACAATATCATTATCTGAAGGATCTATAGCTAAATGAGCACTTTCTCCTCCTGCAGTAGACTCCCAATTAGATTCACCAATAAATCTCCCTTGAGTTCTGTGGGCTATTCTAACAGTAGAATTATCCTGTTGTGCTCCATAAATACGGTATGGAAAATGATTATCTGTGGTAACTCTGTAGAATTGCGATGTTGGTTGATTCATATATGTAGACCAATTTATACCTGCATCAAAAGAAACTTGAGCGCCACCATCATCACCAATAATCATTCGCTGATTGTCTTCTGGAGCAATCCATAAATCATGATGGTCTCCATGAGGTGCATTAAACGTCTTGTATGTTTTTCCGCCATCTGTAGATTTATGATATCTTACATTGAGCACATATACTATATTTTCGTCTTGAGTATCTGCATACAATCGAGTATAGTACCAAGCTCGTTGACGTAATTTTCGTTCACTATTGATGAGTTTCCAAGTTTTACCTGCATCTGTAGATTTGTAAACTCCTCCCTTTTCGTTTTCAATTAATGCCCAAACAATATCTGAATTAACTGGAGATACTGTTACACCACTAATTCCCCATATACCGCCCGGCAATCCTTTGTGTGTAGAAATATTAGTCCAAGTTTCACCTTCGTCAGTGCTTTTCCACAGAGCGGAGCCGTCTCCTCCACTAGACAAGCTGTATGGAGTTCTTCTAATATTCCATGTCGTAGCATATAAAACTCTTGGGTTGTTTGGATCCATAATTAAATCTACAACTCCAGCATCTTTATTTGCAAATAATTTCTTACTCCAAGTTTTACCACCATTTGTAGATTTGTAAACCCCTCTTTCTTGAGAGGATTTGTAAAGGTCACCCATTACTCCAGCATATACAATATCTGGATTTTTAGGATGAATACGAACTCTTGGAATGTGTCTGGCATTTTTTAATCCCATAGGCTCCCATGTTTTTCCAGCATTTACGGATTTCCAAATTCCATCTCCGGAGGAAACATTTCCACGAACTGTCTTCTCTCCATTACCAACATAAATAACATTATTGTCCCATTCACTTACCGCAACAGAACCCACTGATCCACCAAAAAATCCATCTGAAATATTCTCCCAAGTATTTCCTGCATCTGTAGTTCTCCAAACACCACCACCAGTAGATCCAAAATAGAATAGATTTGCTTTTCCTGCTACACCTGTCACAGCAGCACTTCTACCTCCTCTAAACGGTCCAATATTTCTCCATTCGGTAGCGTTATAAAAATCTTCAGAATATTTGGTAGTATTCTTTTGAGCGTTAACTTTGTATCCTTCAGAAAAAAGAAGGCATAAAAGGATAATTAATAGTTTTTTCATGTGAGTTTGTTTTTTGAAGCCTAAATTTAAGAATTTAAAATGAGACCAAGTAGATTATGAAAATTTGTATCAAAGGAATTGACAATACTAATATTTTGAAAGATATTTTTATTTCTGGATCTAAAAGTGAATCGAATAGAATGCTGGTCTTGCAAAAATTATTTAGAGAAATTACCATACATAATTTATCAGATTCTGATGATACTCATCATTTACAAGCTGCACTTTCTTCACAAGATGCTGAAATAAACGTTGGTCATGCTGGAACTGCTATGCGCTTCTTAACCGCTTTTTTTGCAATACAACAAAAAAGAACAACTATTTTATCTGGTTCTGAGAGAATGCATCAAAGACCGATTAAAGTTTTGGTAGAGGCACTAAGAACTCTAGGAGCAGAGATTTCTTATCTTGGAAATGAAGGTTTTCCACCATTAAAAATTACTGGAAAACAACTCATCAAAGACCAGGTGAAAATTAATGGTAATATTAGTAGTCAATATATTTCAGCCTTGTTGCTCATTGCTGCCAGCCTACCTAATGGTTTACGTGTTGAGTTAGTAGGTGAAATCACCTCTATTCCTTATATCAATATGACATTGTCTTTGTTGAATCAAATTGGAATTACGACCTCCTTTGAGAGTCAGATTATTCAAATAAATCCTTTTGAAGAAGCAAATAAACATACCATAGAAGTAGAGTCTGATTGGAGCTCGGCTTCTTATTTTTATTCAATAGCCGCGTTAAGTAGTGTTGGTTCTGAAATTCGATTGTCATCTTATAAAAAAGAAAGTTTACAGGGAGATGCAATCCTTGCAGAAATTTATACATCTTTTGGTGTAGAAACTGTTTATGAGACCAATAGTATAGTCTTAAGGAAAACTAAAGAAGCGAATAAAGAACATCTTACTATTGATTTAAATAAAGCTCCGGATATTGCACAAACAATTGCAGTAACTTGCTATGGATTAGGAATTACATGTGAGTTGTTGGGGTTACACACCTTAAAAATTAAAGAAACAGATCGACTGGAGGCATTACATTCAGAACTCACAAAATTAGGAGCAAACATTTCGGTAACTCCTACTAGCCTTTATCTTAAAAGTAGCTCAGAGATAGTTGCTGATGTTTCAATAGAGACCTATAATGATCATAGAATGGCAATGGCATTTGCACCTTTAGGAATGAAAATTCCTCTTGAAATTTTAGATGCTGATGTGGTTACTAAATCATATCGAAATTTTTGGAAAGATTTGCAGAAAATTGGTTTTCAATTAAATAAAGTATAAATTAAACTGTCAAATACTTGACATCCCCTTACTTCAAATCGTATATTTGCCGCCGTTACCCTAAAACTACATTTTGTAATATATCTATTTTGTGAATGCAAAGCCATTCATTATTCTAAGATAAATTACTTATGATATTTTAAAAAAATAACTAAGGACATATGAAATTATCCCATTTTAATTTTGAATTGCCAGAAGAATTACTGGCAGAATATCCAGCTGAACACAGAGATGAGTCTCGTTTGATGGTTTTAAATCGTAAAGATCAAACTATAGAACATAAAATGTTTAAAGACGTCATTAATTACTTTGATGAAGGTGATGTTTTAATGTTAAATAACACAAAAGTTTTCCCTGCTAGAATGTATGGGAATAAAGAAAAAACTGGAGCTAGGATTGAAGTATTTTTATTGAGGGAATTAAATGCTGAAAATAGATTATGGGATGTTTTAGTAGATCCAGCAAGGAAAATTAGAATTGGAAATAAATTATTTTTTGGAGAAGACGATAGTCTAGTTGCAGAGGTGATTGATAATACCACTTCAAGAGGTCGTACCCTTCGTTTTTTATATGATGGAGACTATGAAGAGTTTAGAGAAAAATTATTAGAATTAGGAGAGACACCTCTACCAAAATATATAAAAAGAGGTGTGGAAGCCTCTGATAAAGAACGCTATCAAACAATATTTGCAAAAAACGAAGGCGCTGTTGCAGCTCCGACTGCAGGTTTACATTTTTCGAAACATTTAATGAAACGTTTAGAAATTAAAGGTGTAGATTTTGGTGAATTAACGCTTCATGTTGGCCTTGGAACTTTCAGTCCAGTTGAAGTTGAAGATTTATCCAAACATAAAACAGATTCTGAACAAATTAGTATTCCTCCGGGAACAGCTCAGTTAATCAATGATGCCATTGTAAATAAAAGAAGAATTTGTGCTGTAGGAACTACGGTAATGCGTGCTGTTGAATCTTCTGTTTCTGCCAGTGCTAGATTAAATAGTTACACAGGTTGGACTAATAAATTTATTTTCCCACCGTATGACTTTAGTATTGCAAACTCTATGATTACAAACTTTCATTCACCAAAATCAACCCTAATGATGATGGCTGCTGCTTTTGCAGGATATGATTTTTTAATGGAAGCCTATAAAATAGCTGTTAAAGAAGAGTACAAGTTTCATACTTATGGCGATGCCATGTTGATTATTTAAGTTGGTTAAAAAATATAAAATCAAAAGCCTCATAGCCATGCTATGAGGTTTTTGTATTTTTGTGGAAGTATCTTAATAGATTTTAATTTAGACAATAGACTCAAAGACAACAGAAATTATAGATGAAGCCAAAGAAAAAAGACATTCGATCTTTAACAAAAGAGCAGCTGAGAAATTTTTTTGTAGAAAACGGAGATAAAGCATTTCGAGGAAATCAAGTTTTTGAATGGTTATGGAGTAAATCCTTACATACTTTTGAGGCCATGACCAATATTTCCATAGAAACAAGACAAATGTTGGAAGAAAACTTTGTTATTAATCATATTGAAGTAGATTCTATGCAACGAAGTAAAGATGGAACCATAAAGAATGGAATTCGTTTGCATGATGGTTTTATTGTAGAATCTGTTTTAATACCTACTGAGAAAAGAACAACTGCTTGTGTTTCTAGTCAGGTTGGGTGTAGTTTAGATTGTCGTTTTTGCGCAACTTCTAGACTAAAAAGGATGAGAAACTTGAATCCTGATGAAATTTATGATCAAGTAGTGGCCATAGACAAGCAAAGTAAATTATATCACAATCGCAAACTCTCTAATATTGTTTTTATGGGTATGGGAGAGCCTTTAATGAATTACAATAATGTAATTAAATCAATTGATAAAATAACATCAACTGAGGGTCTTGGAATGTCTTCAAAACGAATTACTGTATCTACTTCTGGTGTTCCAAAAATTATTAAAAAAATGGCTGATGATGAAGTTAAATTTAATCTAGCTGTTTCATTGCATTCAGCAATAGATAGCGTAAGAACATCTATTATGCCGTTTAATGAAACATTTCCATTGAAAGATCTCGGAGACTCTTTAGTATATTGGTTTGAAAAAACACAACGAGTAGTTACCTATGAATATATCGTTTGGGATGGAATTAATGATAAAAAAGAGGATATTAAGGCACTAATTAATTTCTGTAAACTAATTCCTTGTAAAGTTAATTTAATCGAGTATAACCCAATAGATGATGGAGAGTTTCAACAGGCGAACTCCAGGGTTATAGATAATTATATTTCAAATCTAGAAATGCATGATATTGTTGTAAATGTTAGACGATCTAGAGGAAAAGATATTGACGCAGCTTGTGGTCAGTTAGCCAACAAATCGTAACCTAACTCTAGGTTACATTTTGTAAATTTGTACTACTAATGAAGATTGTTGAGGAAATAAAAAAACCCATTCAAAAGGAGATGGAACGCTTTGAAGAAAAGTTCAAAGACTCTATGATCTCCAAAGTACCCTTACTTAATAGAATTACGTATTATATTGTTAGAAGAAAAGGAAAGCAAATGCGTCCAATGTTTGTTTTCTTAGTTGCTAAGATGGTTTCTAATGGAGGTTTTGATCAACGAACCTATAGAGGGGCTTCTGTGGTAGAATTAATTCATACAGCAACTCTTGTTCACGATGATATTGTCGATGACAGTAACAGAAGAAGGGGTTTTTTCTCTATTAATGCACTATGGAAAAATAAAATTGCAGTTTTAGTAGGAGATTATTTATTGTCTAAAGGGCTTTTACTTTCCATAGATAATGAAGACTTTGATTTGTTAAAGCTAATTTCAATAGCAGTCAGAGAAATGAGTGAAGGTGAATTACTCCAAATAGAAAAAGCTAGAAAACTAGATATTACCGAAGATGTTTACTATGAAATTATTCGTCAGAAAACAGCTACATTAATTGCAGCTTGCTGTGGAATTGGAGCAGCATCAGTTGGAGCAAATCAAGATACGGTTCAACAAATGAGAAAATTTGGGCAGTATATTGGGATGGCATTTCAAATAAAAGATGACTTATTTGACTATTCTGAAGAAAAAATTGGAAAGCCTACAGGGATAGATATTAAAGAACAAAAAATGACTCTCCCTTTAATTTATACATTAAATAGTTGCTCAAAAAAAGAAAAGGCTTGGCTAATTAACTCTATTAAAAAATACAACAAAGACAAAAAAAGAGTTAAAGAGGTCATTACTTTTGTTAAAAAAAGCGGAGGTATCGAGTACACCACAAAAAAAATGATTGATTATAAAACTAAGGCATTGACAATTCTAGAGAATTTTCAGGACTCTGATTATAAAACATCCTTAATTAAGATGATCGATTATGTAGTAGAGCGAAAGATTTAAAGATTTATTAACTCCTCTACAAAATCTCTTTTATTAGATAACCTTGGCACTTTGTGTTGTCCACCTAATTTCCCCTTTTTCTTTAACCAAGAATAAAATAACCCTTTTTTTACACTATGTATTTTTGGCATTACTAAAGTCATGTTGTTATAACGTTTAGCCTCATAATCTGAATTTATAGATTTTAAGGCATTGTCGAGTAATTCTGTGAAATACTCTAAATTTTGTGGAGCTTTTGCAAATTCAATCACCCATTCATGACTTCCTTGTTTTTTACCATTCATAAAAATTGGTCCAACAGTATAGTCCGTAATAGTTGATTTTGTTTTTTTACAAGCCAGCCTTAAAGCCTCTTCAGCATTTTCAATAATTAGTTCTTCTCCAAATACATTAATATGATGTTTAGTTCTTCCTGTAATTTTAATTTTATAAGGACTTAGCGAGGTAAACTTGACTGTATCTCCAATTAAATATCGCCACAATCCACCATTTGTAGAAATAACAACTGCATAATTCTTGTCTTTTTTTACTTGAGATAAAGGAATTGCTATAGAGTTTTCACCACGATATTCACTCATAGGAATAAATTCATAAAATATTCCATAATCAAGCATTAAAAGGAGGTCTAGACTGCCATTTACATCTTGTAAGGCAAAAAATCCCTCAGATGCATTATAAGTTTCATAATATTTAAAATCTTTTTTTGGGATAAGTTTTCTGTATTGTTCTCGATAAGGATTAAAATTAACACCCCCATGAAAATACACCTCCAGATTAGGCCAAACCTCTAAAATATTATTTTTACCTGTTTTTTCTAAAACTCTATTTAATAATACCAACATCCAAGAGGGAACTCCAACCAAACTTGTTATATTTTCGTGAATGGTTTCATTAATTATTGCTTCCATCTTTGTTTCCCACTCACTCATTAAAGCTGTCTCTTGACTTGGTGCTGAACTAAAGTCTGCCCAAAAAGGCATGTTTTCAATAATTATTGCAGATAAATCCCCAAAATAAGAATTGTTGTCTTCATAAACAGCATTACTCCCGCCCAAACGAAGTGCTTTTCCATTAAATAAAGCAGTTTCCTCATTGTTGTTAATGTAGAGGCAAAGCATATCTTTTCCAGCCTTTAAATGGCAATTTTCAATAGCTTCGTCACTTACAGGAATAAATTTACTTTTAGCATTTGTTGTTCCACTAGATTTTGCAAACCATTTAATTTTTGTTGGCCAAAATAAATTTTGTTCTCCTTTTCTGCACCGCTCAATTAAAGGTTCTATGCTTTCATATTGCTGAATCGGAACCTTATTCGAGAAATTTTCATAGGTACGAATAGAAGAAAAGTCAGATTTTTTCCCAAACTCTGTGTCTTTTGCAGATTGAATTAAACGAAATAATAATTCTTCTTGAACATCTATGGGGTATTTAATGAACAATTCCATTTGATGCTTTCTCTTTTTGAGAAACCAAGAAATAATAGAATTAACAAATGGAATTGCCATGGTGTTTCAGAGTTTAGTAAAATGATTTTTCCGTAAGTTTGTGATGTACTTACTAGATAGAGATAAAAATAGAAAAATATTTTAGATGCAATACCAAGGAGTTTTAAAAAAAATGATCACTGAAAGCAATGAAGCAATTCAATATTATTTAGATTTAGAAACTGACTTTATTAATGTTAATCAGTTGTTAAACAAGAATTTAGAATTTAAATTTTTGAAATATAGTTGTATGAGTTGTCAATCAGATAAAGAAATTTATCGTCAAGGATTTTGTAAATCATGTTTTTTTGAAACACCAAGTGCGGGAGATTGGATTATGAGACCTGAATTAAGTACAGCTCATTTGGGTAAGGAAGATCGAGATTTAGCCTATGAAAAATCTGTTCAACTTCAGCCTCACATAGTATATTTAGCAAATTCTAGCAATGTAAAAGTTGGAGTTACAAGGAAGCAACAAGTGCCAACCCGTTGGATAGATCAAGGAGCCCATGAAGCTATAGAAATTGTGGAAGTTCCAAATAGATATCTAGCAGGAATTACTGAAGTAGCACTCAAAGCATATGTAGCCGATAAAACTAATTGGAGAAAAATGTTAAAAAACGATATTGAAGAGGCAGATTTAAAAGAATGGCAAAATAAATTACGCCCATTCATTCCAGAAGAAGCAAAAGAATATTTCATTGAAAATAACACATTAACAGTAATCAATTTCCCAGTACATCAATATCCAGAAAAACCTAAAAGTTTAAATATTGTAAAAGAGCAAAACTATTCGGGAAAGTTAGTAGGGATAAAAGGGCAGTATTTAATATTTGAAGACCAAACAGTTTTTAATATCAGATCAAATGAGGGTATTGTAGTGGAATTAAATATTAATTAAAATCATAAAGAAATTACCAAGTCATGAATAAATCTAACTTTCTTAAAGTTGCTTTAGCTCAAATATCTCCAGTTTGGTTAGATAAAAAACAAACCATACAAAAAATCAAAAATACCATTGAAGAGGCTTCAAAAGAAAAAGCAGAATTAATTGTTTTTGGTGAAGCTTTACTTCCTGGTTACCCATTTTGGATTGGATTAACTAATGGCGCAGCATGGAACTCTTCTGTTCAAAAAGAAATTCATGCCCATTATGTACAAAATTCAATTACCATTGAAAAAGGAGAACTAGCTTCCATATGTAATCTTGCAAAAGAACATCGTATGGCTATATATTTAGGAATTATAGAACGCGCTCAGAATAGGGGAGGGCATAGTATTTACGCATCTTTGGTGTATATAAATCAAGACGGAGTTATAAAATCAGTTCACAGAAAATTACAACCAACTTTCGATGAACGCTTAACTTGGGCCCCAGGAGATGGTCATGGCTTACAGGTACATCCTTTAAAAAACTTCACTATTGGTGGTTTAAATTGTTGGGAGAATTGGATGCCTTTACCTAGAGCTGCATTGTATGGTCAAGGAGAGGATTTACATGTGGCAGTATGGCCTGGGAGTGATCACAATACAAAAGATATTACACGCTTTATTGCAAGAGAATCTCGTTCATTTGTAATTTCTGTTTCTAGTTTAATGCAAAAATCAAATTTTCCTAAAGAGACACCTCATTTTGATAAAATTATAAAAAATGCACCTGATACTCTGGTCAATGGAGGTTCATGCATTGCAGGGCCAGACGGAGAATGGATTTTGGAGCCAGTTATCAATAAAGAAGGAATATTTTATGAAACTTTAGATTTTTCTAGAGTCTTGGAAGAACGTCAAAATTTTGATGTTGCAGGGCATTATTCGAGACCCGATATTACGAAACTACATGTGAATAGAGATCGACAAAGTACAGTTTCTTTTGAGGATTAATTTGTATGCGCCTTAAGTACTTGTTCGATAATTTTTTCAACACCTAAATTAGAATTGTTTTCTGTCATAAAACGAGCAGTTTTCTTAACTTCTTCGTGCGCATTTTTCATAGCAAAGCTAAAAGTTGCTGCTTCTAACATTTCTAAATCATTTAAATAATCTCCAAAAACCATAGTTTGTTCTGGAGTGATGTTCATCTTCTCCTGTAAAAATTTGATAGCTGTTCCTTTATTAGAGTTAAGATTTGAAATATCCAACCAGTTTTTCCCAGAAATTTTTAATAAAAAAACGTCTTCAAATTGTTTTACTGAGGGATAAATAAATTTTTCCGATGATTCAGAGTGATACAAAGCAATTTTAATAATTGGATTATGATTAGGTATAGTTGTTAAGTCCTGCACTAGCTCGTGAGCACTATAATATTCCTGAAACATATCAATAAAACGTTGATTTTTAGTTTCAATAAAAGCTTTATGTTCACCGCATAAAATAATAAAGGTATTCTTGATTTTTCTCAAAACAGGAATTAATTCAACTACCTTTTGTGGATCAAATGTTTGTAAAAGAAGTGTTTTATTTTCTTTTTTTATAACACCACCATTTTCACCAACAATGGTAATCTGATCCTTTATGGGATAAAGTTTTTGAGCAATACTGTTATACTGCCTTCCGCTTGCAGCTACAAAATGAATCTTATGCGCCTTCAATTTTTCAAACTGATCGAAAAATAAAGGACTTACTTCTTCTTCAGAGTTGAGTAGGGTTCCATCCATATCTGAAACAATCATTTTTACATTTGATAAATCCATTTAATTAGTTAATTTTAAAAGTAAAAGATTCAATATAATAAAAATTTATATGGGTTTATTTAATTGATAAAGCACTTCTTTTTTGTTGAATAATTTCCCAAAACAAATAACCATAAACAACAAGGTACTCTAAAACCATAAACCAATTATTTTCTTTCCAAGGAATATTGGCATAGGCTTGATATGATAACACGATCACAAAACTCCATACAATTGGAAACCTATAGTTTGTAAAAACAGACAAAATAACTAATGTTGCCAAATACCATGGGTGCATTGTAGTTGTGGTAAAATAGTAAAAAGAAATTCCCATGAGTAGGGCAGTTATGAGTTGCTGAGGTGATTTATTTTTTCTAAAAAAAGTGATAATTAATAAAAAAATTACAACTACTATAGGAGTTATTTTTCCAATAATAGCAATTTCATTATAGCCTCTAAAAAGAGTTCCCAGTGCTCTGGCTATGTAATATAAACTGGCATTAAATTCAAATTTTTGAAACCATAATCCGATAGAATCTAAGTAGTTATTCAGTAAATTTGATGATAAAAAAGGAAGGAATAGCACTATGTTTACGATCATAATTATGCACCCAAAAGACAAAAATTTTAAAACTCCTTTTGTTCTATTTTCTTTTGTAAACCATTGATAAAAAAGAGGTAAAAATAATAAAGGGATTAATTTCACACTAACAGAAAGTCCAAAAGTTAGCGCGGCTAAACTCCATTTTTTTTGAAGCAATATATACAAACTCCAAATCAGGAAAAATAGCATCACAGACTCAAAATGTAAATTACCTGTTAACTCAATAATAATAAAGGGGTTTAAAGCATATAAGAAAATATTGTGAACTGGTAATTTTAATTTTTCTAATATTTTTTTTCCAAAATAAATAATTCCAATATCTGCTAAAATAATTTGTAATCTTAATACAATAATAGACCCAATGATACTTGAATTGGCAACTATGGCAGCGATGAAGAAATTTAACTGATTAATAGGGGGGTAGTTTGTATAATGACTTCCGTTTAAAGCCCCCATTCCTGAGTATAAATCAGCGGCTTGATTAATCGGTGTATTTCCTTGATTTATAAAAGTTTCAGGTAAATATAGATAAGGGTTTAACCCTTTTAACATCATTCTTCCATCCCATATAAATCTATAAAAATCTTGTGATAAGTTTGGAATAGCAGTCAAAAAAATCAATCTAAATATAATAGCAATGGCTACCAAAAAAGTAAAGTTATTTTTCTCTTTTTTGATGAAGTATAAAAAAGGAATAAATAAAATAAAATATTGAGTTATTAGCTGTGTAAAATTTGATCTATCTAAGCAGTGAGCCATTAGAAAATAAAACAAAACACTGAGGGTAGAGAGTATAATTGTTTTATTTTTTTGTTGTAGTAACATAGGTTAAGCTCTAGAAAAAATTGACTTCCAAAAAACATAACCAAAACCAAGGAACAACATCAGGTGAAAAGGAAATAATCCAAAGTCACCCTCTTGATTCCCCACTACAAATGCGCTATACATACCAAAGGCAAAATAGAGTGTCATAATTCCCTCAATGATCGTATTTGTAGAGATTTTTTTATGGATATATTTATTTTTTTTCCAGCTGTCTTTTAGTGTTTTAATATTAAATTTTGGTGTCCTTATAAAATCACTTTTTTTTCCAAAATGCCCTTCCAAAACTGCAGTGCTGTTGTGAAAGGAAAAGCCTAAAGCAATGGAAAAGAACGTAAAAAAAGTTCCTGTAAATTTTAAAAAACTTTTGATACCTCCTCCATAACTCTTCTTAAACATATACCAGTAGCAAATGAAGAAAATTATAGAGCTTACAATAAAAAAACTTATCATATAGAAATAAGATTTTAAATGAGGGTGTTCATTTTTGATGTAAAGCATAGGAATGCTTAAAATAGCTACGATTAAAACCATTAAAAACATAGAGCTGTTTAATAAATGTAATACACTATGAATTTTTGTTTTTAGTGAGATATCTTTATCTAATAAAACACGTTTCGTCATTTTTTGGAAGTTTTCTGCTCCTCCTTTATTCCATCGAAATTGTTGAGATCTTGCAGCACTGATAATAACAGGTAACTCAGCAGGAGTTTTTACATGTTCCAAATACTTAAACTTCCATTTTTTCAATTGAGCTCTGTAGCTTAAGTCTAAATCTTCGGTTAAGGTATCTCCTTCCCAATTTCCTGCATCTAAAATACATTCTTTACGCCATACACCAGCAGTACCATTAAAATTGATAAAATGGCCTTTAGTATTCCTGCCAACTTGTTCTAGTGTAAAATGGGCATCTAAAGCAAAGGCTTGTATTTTAGTTAATGTAGAATAATCTCTGTTGATATGGTCCCAGCGGGTTTGAACAACTCCAATTTCATTATTTTTGAAATAGGGTATAGTTTCTAATAACCAATTTTTTTGCGGTAAGAAATCTGCATCAAAAATGGCAATAAATTCACCTTTTGCAATTTCTAAGCCCTCTTTTAAGGCTCCAGCTTTAAAACCTTCACGATTAGTTCTCTGAATATGTTGAATATTAATTCCTGTTTTTTGAAGCTTTTTAATTTGTGCTCTCGTAGTCTCAACAGATTGATCTGTAGAGTCATCTAAAACTTGAATTTCTAGTTTTTCTCTGGGGTATTCTAATGTTACAATATTATTTAATAAACGTTCCATCACGTACATTTCGTTATATACCGGAAGTTGGATGGTTACATAAGGAACTTCGTTTATGTTTTTTAAATCAAATTTGGGTGAAGTATCTTTTTTTTTTTGAGCGCTTCTGTAGTTAAAAAGTAAATTTAATTGGGCTAGCGCATACATGAAAATAAGGACAAGTGCTAAAGAATAAATGGCGATAATAATATATTCTAAAACCATTATTTTAAACTGTATTTAAAGATCCAACCCAATATTTTCATACCTGCAAATATAGTGCCTTTTAATGTTCCGGATACCTTAGAAACACCAATTCTGTTTCTGTATTTCATTGGTATTTCTGTATATGAATATCCTTTTTTAATTGCTTTTAACTGCATTTCAACCGTCCACCCATAGGTTTTATCTTCCATTTTTAGTTGAACTAGTTTTTTATATTTTATGGCTCTAAATGGGCCAAGGTCTGTATACTTTGCACCAAAAAAGAGACTCATTAAAAAAGTAGCTAACCAATTACCAAAAACTTGTTGAGGTGTCATAGAACCCGACTCTCTATATTTTTTTACACGAGATCCTATTACAAAATCAATTTTATCATTGATTATTGGCGCAACAAGTTGTGTTAATTGTTCAGGATAATCAGAATAATCACCATCTAAAAAAACAATAATATCTGGGTGTTGAGGAGCTTTTAGATTAGCAATATAATCCATTCCTTTTAAACATGCGTACCCATAACCCTTTCTAGGCTCTGTTAAAACAGTAGCCCCTGCTTCAGCAGCATTTTGTTCCGTTTTGTCTGTTGAATTATTGCTAACAACAATAACTTCGTCTACATTGGATGGGATGTCCTTAATGACCTTGGTTATAGAATTTTCCTCATTATATGCAGGAATAATTACCTTAATTATTGGTTTCATTAATTTAGATTGGCTATGTATTCAAATATAAATAAAGAAAACAAAAGCTTATAAAAAGAAACCATAATTAAAAAAAATGAATTTAGAGCTAAGGGGTTATTTTTAACTCTTTTTGTTGTTCTGGAACTATATATTTATCAAAATACCAAGAAGACCACTTTTCTAGTGTGAAAAAAAGACCTACTCCTAAAATTAGTATTGTTAGACTCAATATGATTAAATTTTTACGTTTTCTATTTGGATCTATAGAACATTGATTCTGTTTTTTTCTATAAGCATAAATTCCATATATACCTATGATAACAGCAACACCTCTTAGAATAAATGAGCCAGTACCAGTACTGCCATCTTGTTCATAGAAAAAGTCTGCAAAGGAAATAGCATAAACACCACCCATAAGACCAAACATGAATAATACAGCAGGAGCTACACAACATAGTATGCCTGCTACAGCGGCACTCAATGAGTATTTTAAGCCCCATTTGATGAGATTAGGTTCTTTTTTTTCAGACATTTTTTTAATTTTTTAAGAATTAAATTTAATAATTAGATAACATCATCCGAGTCATATACAATATATGATGTAAATTTAGCAAAACTGACTCCATTTAATTCTTAAAAAAAGAATAAATAATAAAAAAGAAGAATGATTAAAAACAACTTCAAAATTATACTATTAATTTTTGCGACAATTTTTATGATTAGTTGTAAAAACGAGATCAAACCAACTTCAGAAAAATTACCTTCTCTTAAAGGGAAAAATATTTTAATGGTTTATGGAGGCTGGGATGGTCATCAGCCAGCTGTTTTTGTAACTAAAGTATCTAAATGGTTGGAATTGGCCGGAGCTAAGATTACACTTTCAGATTCTTTGGGGGTTTATACTAATAAAAAAATAATGGATAAAACAGATTTAATTATTCAGTATTGGACAATGGGAGAAATCACTAAAGAACAGTTTCTTGGCCTAGAGAATGCCATAAAAAGAGGAGTTGGCCTAGCGGGTTGTCATGGTGGTCTTGGAGATTCTTTTAGGCAAAACCCTGAATATCAGTATATGATTGGAGGACAATGGGTTGAACACCCTGGTGGTAAAATTGACTATACAGTCAATGTTCTAGATGTCAATGATCCAATATCAGACGGAATTAAAGATTTTGAAATAAAAGATACAGAACAATATTATATGCATATTGATCCTAATACAAAAGTGTTAGCCACAACTAAATTTACAGATAGTATTCATTCCTGGATAAAAGATCGTGTGATGCCTGTAGCTTGGAAAACATATTATGGAAATGGTAGAGTTTTCTATCTTTCTATAGGTCACGATCCGAAAGATTTTGATACTGATGGGGCAAAAGAACTTCTTTTTAGGGGGATTAGATGGGCAAGTGGAAGTAGGTATGAACCCAAGGAAAACACATTGAGTGCCGTCTATGAATGACCAACAGTATAAAATTGAAAGCCTTTTTTGATTACTTCTTACCTAATGGATATATTTCTTGACCTACAAAGCTCGTTGGGAATTTTTCATCATTTTCAAATCCTAGTTCAATATCTCTCCCGTCAGATGGAATATAACTGGTCTTAAAGAGGTAATCCCAAACACTTAAAGTTAACCCGAAATTAACACCAAATTTATTTGGAACTTTTTTTCCATGATGCCAAATATGCATTTGAGGATTATTAAAAATATACTTTAAAAGCCCTAAAGGGATAGTAATATTACTGTGGTTAAAATGGCCCATAGCTAAAGTGAATAAATACACTAAAATAAAATCATCAATACCAAAACCAATCAATGCTAATGGAATGTATTCTAGAGTTCTGTAAACAATAGTCTCCATCCAATGATATCTCAAATGCGCAGCAAACCCCATTTCTTTGACAGAGTGGTGAACTTTATGAAAATTCCATAAAAATGGGATGCGATGTAATAATCTATGAATAAAATATTGAATAAAATCTCGTGTTAAGAACAAGATGAACAACTGACTCCAATAAGGGAACGTTTCTACATTAAAAAAAGCTAGATTGTCAACACCTATACTTTTTAAAACATTATTAAAGAATAATACTGCAACATTAGAGAGGGCATTGTAAACAATTAATGAAAACAAGAAAAAGTTAAAAAACATATAGAAGCTGTCCAGCCAAAAGTCTTTTCTAATTTTATTTTGATTTTTTCTCCAAGGCATTACTACCTCTAAAATCCAAAACACAAGTGATATACCAATTAGCCAATAAAAGTAATTGCCCCAATGTGGGTTCAGGATTTCACGGGCTAAATAGTTTGAATAGCCAGAAAATGAATCTTTAATGATGTTTAGGTATGTATCCATTTTAAAATTTATAGCTCTTAACAACAACCCCCTCCATCATAATGAAAAGTAGATTCAGAAAAGTAGATGTCATCTCTATTTAAGTTTTTTAATACCGTAGCTGTCTTATCACAGATAGCCAAGGGTTGATTTTTTAATAAAGTATGTCCAGCACCATCATCAAAAAAATCATCATCACCATAGTAAATTGCAGCTTTTCCCGTAAAAACACATGGTCCATCTTTTGGCATTGGATCTTTAATTGCAGCAACTTCAATAGATTCTATATAAATCAATTCATTTGTTGGATAATTTTTTGGATCTAATACTCTATAAGGTTTACGAGCTCTGATCTCAATAGTTCCAAAACCGGCATTGGTTAATGCTTTTACATATTCATTAATAGGTAAACTCCCACTTAAACAGAGTGCACGTAAACGTTCGTCATTACGTAATTTAGCATTCATGGGTTGTTCGCAAGTTGGATCACTCATTACCAAACGTCCATGGGGTTTTAACACGCGATACATTTCAGCAATTGCTTTTTTTAAATCATCTGATTTAAAAATATTAAACAGGCAGTTTTGAGCAGCAACATCAATTGAATTATTTTCTACAGGTAAGTTCAATGCATCACCTTTTCGAAGGTCTACAAAATTAGATTTAAACCAAGGGTTCATTTCTTCAGCCTCAATAAAATTTTTTCGTGAAGCTTCTAACATTTCATCAACGACGTCTAATCCAATAACACCTCCTTTTTGCCTATTGAAATAACTAAATTGCAGTAGTTCCATTCCACCACCAACACCAACATATAGCATTTTTGGGTTGTTGGTTAAGTCTCGAGCATGCACAGTAGAACCACATCCGTAGTTCATTTCTTGCATAATTCTTGGAATTTTTAACCCTGGTAATTCCCAAATAGGATTTGTTGTGCAACACAGTCCAACATCAGGGGTTAGTGCAGCTTCTTTGTATACATTATGTGTAGTCTCTAAGTAACTCATAATTGTTTTATCAATTCTTTAAATAATATGATCATTTTAGGTTCTGCTTTTCCTGCTATTTTAATGATTTCCTCGATGTTTACGGGAGCTAAATTCTTGGGATCACATTCGTCTGTTAATACTGAAATTGCAGCACAGGTCAAATTTAAATGTTTGGCAACAATAACTTCAGGTACTGTGCTCATTCCAACAGCATCAACTTCCAAAATTTGTAGCATTCTATATTCAGCTCTAGTTTCTAATTGTGGACCAAAAACACCCGCATAAACCCCTTCTTGAAGCTTAATGTCGTTTTGTTTTGCGATTGATTTCAGTACCCGATTAATTTTTTTAGAATAAGGTTCTAATAGGTCTGCAAAACGTTCTCCAAATTCACCAACTTCAGCAAATGCTAAAGGCGAGTTTCCTTGCAAATTGAGATGATCATCAATAAGCATTAAATCTCCTTTTTTGTAGGATAAATTGATGGCTCCTGCTGCATTTGAAATTAATAACGTAGTAATTCCTAATTGATGCATTGTTCTAATGCCATAGGTTACCTCCCAATAATTGTATCCTTCGTAAAGATGAAATCTACCAGACATTACAATCACTTTTTTTCCTGAAAGTATTCCATATATTAATTTTCCAGAATGAAACTCTACAGTTGCTTTTGGAAAATGTGGAATGTCTGCATAGGCAATCTCTTGTTCAATAACAATTTCATTCATTAATTGCCCTAAACCTGTACCTAATACAATTCCAATTTCTGGATTTTGAAACCCTTTTAATTTTAAAAAGTCTATGGTTTCTTTTAGCTGTTGTTTTTTCATCTAGGTTTTAAGAATTTAGTAAAAGCAGAATGGTTTTCGATGTCTTCAATGACATCAACGTCATTTAACATTGATAACAAATGTACATCAACTTTTTCTAAATTTTTTAAAGTATCTTCTCTCACTGTTGACGATCCCCAATTTTTATTCTCAAAGATTTTTAGGTGTAATTTTTTTAGACCAATTAAATAATAACCTCCGTCTGTAGCAGGGCCAATAACAACATCATTATGGTCTAATTTTTTGAAAGCATCATTAATATGAGAGGGTTTTAAATCGAATAAATCACTCCCAATAAGTATTATTTTTTTGTATTTTTTCTTGAAACCATCGTCAATAGCATTTTTCATTTTTTCTCCAAGATCATTACCAAATTGTTCTTTTTTGTGATAATTTGATCGATTCCAAAGATCATCTTTTATAATTTTTTTAGAATAATAAACTGTCTTATCACAAGATATATTTTTAGTTGCCTCTTTAGTTTTATGTAATAAAAAATGATAAATATCTAAGGCTGTTTTATCTCCAACGGATTTTGCCAAACGTGTTTTTACTTTTCCTAATTCTGGATTTCGGGTAAAAATTAGTAATAGATTTTTTGAATTCATTACGCAACAACTCCTTGACAACTACTCCCAGCACCAGCTGTGCAACCATAACAATGCTGATTGATGATAATATTTCTATTTTGTAATAACTTCTCGTTATAGACTGATATGTGGTTTACTTTACTAGCTACTTTTAAGTTGAGCATTTGATTAAAATCACAATCAAAGAGCCATCCATCCCAGCTTACGGAAAGTGTATTGGTGCACATTACATTTTTTACTGCTTCAGGGTTATAAGCCTCTACCAATGCATACATGTAGTCTTCATAATTTTCTGAAGCAATTAAATAATCTAAGAATCTACTTATAGGTAAATTTGTTATGGCAAATAAAGAATTGAAATTGATATTAAATTCCTCTCTAAGTGCCTTTTTGAAATCATTTTCTAAAGCCTTTTGATTTCCTGGTAAAAAAGCACCTGATGGATTGTAAACTAAATCAAGTTTTAGGTCACTTCCTGGAATTCCATATCCTACAGCATTTAATTCTTGAAGCGCTTGTATAGATTTATCAAACACACCGTCACCCCTTTGCTTATCTGTTTTACCTCTCGTCCAATGAGGCATTGAGCTCACTACATGAATAGTGTGTTTTTTAAAGAATTCTGGTAAATCGTGAAATTTTTTATTGGCTCTTATAATTGTTAGATTGGAGCGAACAATAAAATCGTTGATGCCTAACTTGGCAGCTTCTTCAACAAACCATCTAAAGTTTGGATTCATTTCTGGAGCTCCGCCTGTTAAATCAAGTGTATGTGCTCCTGTTTTTTTGATAACATTCAAACATTCTTGCATGGTCTTTTTGGTCATAATTTCTTTTCTGTCAGGACCAGCATCAACATGACAATGAGCACAAACTTGATTGCACATATAACCCATGTTAATTTGTAAAATTTCTAATTTCTTTGGACGTAATGGAAATTGATTTGTGGCTGCTATTTTTTTTGCAAATGTTGGTAATTCTCCATTGGCAAATTGTCCGTTGGATAAAACCTCTATTTGTCTTTTTGTATTGGCTAGATCATTATTTCTAGCTAAAAGTGATTTTTTACTCATGTTACATTTCCAATTTGTTCACTTTGTTCATCATTTGAACTCCATGCACTAAAGTAGCACCACTCTTAATGGCGGCACCCACATGAACAGCTTCCATCATTTCTTCTTTTGTAATCCCTCGTTGTAAGCCGTCTTTTGTATAGGCATCTATACAATAGGGGCATTGCTCTGTATGAGCTACGGCTAATGCGATCAATGATTTTTCACGAGCAGTTAGCGCTCCTTCCTCAAATACTTTTCCATAATACTCAAAGAATTTATTTCCAAGCTCTTCACTCCACTCAGTTATATTGCCAAATTTTCGTAAATCGGCAGGGTTATAATATGTTTTAGACATAAAAATTTTATTTAATGTTCAAACTCCAGTCGTAAGTTAGGTATTTTATGCTTGCTTTTTCACTTACTTTTATGCTCGCATATTTATTTATATAATCTATTAGCGTTCCATTTTTTGTAAAATCAATGGAAAACCAATCAAAAATTTTTGACAGTTCTAATTTATTTTCACTTATTTTATTTCTATTCTCGTTGTTTATAAATTCTAGCATTAAATTGTCTAAGGCGGTTTCTATATTATCCTCGGAAAAAGCAAAGTTTCCTAATTTAGGACAAGACATAGAAGCACAATTAATACCCACATGAATTCTTGGATCATTGTATTTTTTTCGTAAGATTTCGTGCTCAATCCAGTCTAGTGTATACGTTTTTTCACCAACTTTTATAAAAGGAATCTTCCAAACTGTTTTTCCGTCTATTTTAATATCTCTGATACTTTTCAAGGGGTAATTGGTTAAAATAATTTTAATGGTATAGGCATTGTAAGTATTTAACCAATAAGCCTTTTCTTTATTTAACGACCAATCCTTAGCGGGTTTAGCCTGCTGTAGATACGCTAAATAATTATCTAAAATTGGTTCATTGTTTTTTAATAGATTGATAATCTACCATTCCATTTTCATCCACATTTGTTTTTCAGTAAACTGTCAAAAATAAAGGTTTGACCTTGACTTGAAACAAAGATCAGCATGCATATTAATGTTATTAATTGAGTTTTAAATATATCATTTAGATATAAATTTGTAGTGAGTTTATACTTCATAAAACAAATTTAAATTTCTATTTCTTCTCCCATTTTTAAACCAAAATGTTTTCTAAATGAAAAGACAATAACATATAAAATAGGGGTGTCTAATGCGGCGATCATCATTTTAAAAATAACCCCACTAACCAATAACCCATAAAATTTATCCCAAGCAATAATATCAAAAGAACAAAGCAGTATCAAAACAGTTAGTGTGTCTATAATTTGAGAGGTAAAGGTTGAAAAATTATTTCGTAACCACAGGTGTTTTCCTTTAGTGAGGGTTTTCCAAAAATGATAGACTCTAATGTCTATAAACTGAGCAAATAAATAGGCCATCATAGAGGCTAAAACTGCTAAAGGAGCAGCACCAAACACTTCAATAAAAGTATTGTCATTAACCACAGACCAAGAAGTAGATGGAGCAGCCATGGAAACATAAATAATTCCCAAAGAAAATAAAGAAGCAAAAATCCCAGCAATCACTACATGATTAGCCTTCTTTCTCCCGTAAATTTCTGATAAGACATCTGTAATTAAAAAAGTAATGGGATAAGGCAATAAGCCTACAGAAACTTCAAATAATTTAACTCCAAAAACTTTAGCGTCAAAAGGATACCAATAAAAGAATTTTTGAAAAACTAAATTGGAAGTTACCAATGAAGCAACAAATAGAGCTGCTAAAACAAGGTAGATGATTTGAGCTTGAGATTTTTTTTGTGAAACCATACAAACGAAATTACTAATTATTTATCATTACAAACTCAAGTGATTTAAACTATTTAGCTAAGATTTTTTTTGGCCTACTAAAAGTCTTCGTAATCAGATAAGAAATACCTACTTTTGTGTCCATAACTTAAGAAATTTAACTTAGATGAAAGCATATATTTTTCCAGGCCAAGGAGCTCAATTTACAGGAATGGGTTTAGATTTATATAACAATTCCCAAATGGCTCAAGAACTTTTTGAACAGGCTAATGAAATTTTAGGATTTCGCATAACGGACATTATGTTTGAAGGAACTGCAGATCAGTTAAAACAAACCAATGTCACTCAGCCGGCTATTTTTCTACACTCGGTAATTTTAGCAAAAGTTATGGGTGATTCTTTTCAGCCAGAAATGGTTGCTGGACATTCTTTAGGTGAAATTTCTGCTTTAGTAGCTGCAAACGTTTTATCATTTGAAGATGGGCTTCAGTTAGTTTCTAAACGGGCTTCAGCAATGCAAAAAGCCTGTGAAATTATGCCTTCAACTATGGCTGCAGTCTTAGGTTTAGAGGATCAAATTGTTGAGCAAATATGTGAAGCTATTGATGGAGTAGTCGTGGCTGCAAATTATAACTGTCCGGGTCAATTGGTAATTTCTGGCGAAGTTTCAGCCATTCAAAAAGCCTGTGAATTATTAACTGAAAAAGGAGCAAGAAGAGCCCTTGTCCTACCTGTTGGAGGTGCTTTTCACTCTCCAATGATGGAGCCTGCAAGAGAGGAATTAGCTGCTGCAATTAAAGAAACTCAATTCAATGAGCCAACCTGCCCAGTTTATCAAAACGTGCCTGCAAGTGCAGTAACCTCAGCAACTGAAATTAAAGAGAATCTCATGTTACAATTAACTGCTCCTGTGAAATGGACACAATCTATTCAATCCATGATTATTGACGGTGGAACACAGTTTATTGAGGTTGGACCAGGTAAAGTATTACAAGGCTTGATGCGAAAAATAGATAGAAGTGTTGAGGCTGCTGGTGCTAGTTTAGAGTAACTTTAAGTTATTGTTTCAATTGCCATTGCCAAGCAGCTAACAATGCTTCATCTAATGTTTTTTCTGTTTCCCAACCCAATTCAACTTTAGCTAATGTAGTATCTGCATAGGCAGAGGTAATATCTCCCTCTCTTCTGCCAACAATTTTATAGTTAAGTTTAGTCTTGGAAACCTTTTCAAAAGCTTGGATAACCTCCAAAACAGAACTCCCGGTTCCTGTTCCAACATTAAAAACCTCAAAATCTTTTTTATTATTATTTTTCAGTAACCTTTCTAATGCAGCAATGTGAGCCTTAGCCAGATCTACAACATGTATATAATCGCGTACAGCAGTACCATCTGTGGTAGGGTAGTCATCTCCAAAAACAGACAACTCTTCTCGAATACCAGCTGCAGTTTGTGTTACAAAGGGAATTAAATTTTGAGGTATCCCTAGTGGCAATTCTCCTATGAGAGCTGTTTCATGAGCCCCAATTGGATTAAAATACCTGAGAGCAATGGCCTTCAAGCCGATTGCTTTACAACTTTCTTTAATAATTTCCTCACCTATCTGTTTGGTATTTCCGTAAGGAGATTCTGCAGGTTTTGTAGGTGCATTTTCTGTAATAGGCAACTCATCTGCTTGACCATATACGGTACAAGAAGAACTGAAAATAAAGTTAGAAAGCTTGTATTTTTTCATCTCTTTGAGAAGATAGACTAAGGTGCTTATATTATTTTCGTAATATAATAATGGATTCTTTACGCTTTCTCCTACTGCTTTTGATGCAGCAAAATGGATAACACCTTCTATTTTGTTGTTTTTAAAAAAATCTTCAACTGCTATTTTATTACGTAAATCAATATTAAAATATGAGGGTTTTACTCCTGTGATAGCTATAATACTCTCTAATACTTCAATTTTTGAATTGTATAAATTATCAATAATAACAACTTCATAACCTGCTTGTTGAAGTTCAACAACAGTATGAGAACCGATAAAGCCTAAGCCTCCTGTTACTAATATTTTTTTCATATGAGGATTTTTTTAAAGTTAAACTATCCTACAAAATCATTGATTGTTTTTGTAATAAAAGCCAACTGTTCTTTATCTAATTCTGTATGCATCGGTAAGGAAATTACCGTTTCAATTAATTCATTAGTTGTTGTAAAGTCATCTTCTTTGTAACGACTGTCTTTATAGGCTTTCTGAGCGTGCAATGGAACTGGATAATAAATAGCATTTGGAATTCCATTGTCTAATAAATGTTGGTGTAATTCATTCCGTTTTCCATTCATTATTTTAATCGTGTATTGATGGAATACATGACAGTCACAAGAGTCACAAATCTCACCACAATTTGATGTTGCATTAGATTTTGTAGTTGGTGTAATGATATTAGCATTTTGAGAAAAAGCATTGTTGTAGTAACGTGCTGCATCTCTTCTGGCGTCACAATATTTGTCTAATAACGGCAACTTAGTTTTTAAAACTGCTGCTTGGATACTATCCAATCTAGAATTTACCCCTACAACGTCATGATAATAACGTTTATACATTCCATGATTAACCATTCCACGAATGGTGTGAGCTAAATCATCATCATTAGTGAAGATTGCACCACCATCACCATAGCAACCTAAGTTCTTTGACGGGAAAAATGATGTTGTTCCTACGTGCCCAATAGTTCCAACTTTTTGCTTGCTACCGTCTTTAAAAGTGTAGCTAGCACCAATAGCTTGTGCTGTATCTTCTATCACAAATAAGTTGTGCTTTTTGGCAATTTCCATTACTGCATCCATATTCGCACACAATCCGAATAAATGAACTGGAACAATGGCTTTTGTTTTTGGGGTAATGGCTTTTTTTAAGGCATCAATATCGATATTAAAGGTATCTGGTTCAACATCAATTAGAACAGGGGTTAGTTTCAACAGGGCAATTACTTCAACAGTGGCCGCAAAAGTAAAATCAACTGTAATTACTTCATCGCCTTGTTCAAGTCCCAAGCCCATCATGGCTATTTGTAATGCGTCGGTTCCGTTTGCACACGGGATAACGTGTTTTACAGACAAATATTTCTCTAAATCTGCCTGAAATTGATGTACATATGGGCCATTAATATAAGCAGAGGAATTCAAAACTTCTTCAATAGAGGAGTCAATAGTTTTTTTGATATTTGAGTACTGACCTTGAAGATCAACCATCTGAATTTTTTTCATTGATACAGGTTTTGTAGGGGTCAAAAATACAATATTAATCTGTTATCTTTGGTCAAAATTAAATTTATCAGAATGAAAAGTCTATTGAGAATTATTAAAATAATAGTCCTAAGCTGTGTTCTTATTTTTATATCAGCATGGTTATATTCAAGAACACTGCAACCAACTTATAATGGAGAATTAACTTTAAATAACCTTTCTGAAAATGTTATGGTTCATTTTGATGATAATGGAGTACCTCATATAAATGCACAAACTCAAAAAGATGCTTATACTGCATTAGGCTATGTTCATGCACAAGATAGATTATGGCAGATGGAACTCATTCGAAGAATTGCTCCAGGAAGATTGTCGGAGCTTTTTGGAAAAGATTTATTAGATACAGATATTTTTTTCTCTGGCCTAGGAATAGAGGAGGCTGCTATTATTGCAATTAATGAATTAGATAAAAATTCTGAAGCTTATTTATTGGCTCAAGCGTATTTAGATGGTGTTAATCAATACATTGAAAAAGGGAAGACACCTTTAGAGTTTTCTTTAGTAGGAGTTGAAAAAGAAAAATATACGATTAAAGATATCTATAATGTATTGGGTTATATGTCTTTTAGTTTTGCTGTAGCTCATAAAACAGACCCTTTACTGACGGAAATCAAAGACAAATTAGGGAACGTATATTTAGATGAAATCTTAGGTTCTCATCCAGAAACCTTAACCATAAACAGAACAGATAGTATTTCTAAACTACAAGCCAAATTTTCAAAAAGTGTGAGTCTTATCATGGATAAAATGCCAGTCTCTCCATTAATTGGAAGTAATTCCTGGGTCATTGGAGCAGATAAAACAAAAAACGGAAAAGTTATTTTTGCCAACGATCCTCACATCGGATTTTCACAACCTTCTGTTTGGTATCAAAATCACATTAAAACACCAGATTTTGAAATGTATGGTTTTAATTTAGCGTTAATGCCTTATCCTCTTCTGGGTCATAATAGAAATTACGCTTATGGCTTAACCATGTTAGCAAATGATGACTTAAATTTTTATACTGAAGAAAACAATCCTGATAATTCTTCCGAATACAAAACAAATGAGGGTTTTAAAAAATATGAAGTTCTAACAAAGACTATTAAGGTTAAAGATGCCGCTGATACTACTTTTCAAGTAAAAATTAGCCAACACGGCCCAATAATGAATGGATTAATCAAACATATTGATGAAGACCAGCCTGTAGCTATGAATTGGATTTATACAAAATTAAAAAACGAGATGTTAGATGTATCTTATGGCATGACTCACGCTAAATCGCTGGAAGATTTTAAAGTATCTGTTAGTAAAATTCATGCCCCCGGACTAAATGTAATGTATGGGGATAGTCAAGATAATATTGCTTGGTTTGCGTCTGCAAAATTATACCAATTAAGAGAGGGTTTGTCTTCTAAAACGTATCTAAATGGTACTTCTGGAGAAGATGAAATCACTGAGGTGTTAGATTTTAAAGAAAACCCAAAGGCAATCAATCCTAAATGGAATTATGTATATTCTGCGAATCATCAGCCAGATTCTGTTCGAGGGAAATTGTATCCAGGATATTATCAACCAGAAAATAGATCAAAAAGAATTGTAACACTATTAGAAGCAAAAGATGATTTTACCAAAGGAGATGTTGCGGAAATGTTGTTTGATGTTACGTCATCTTTAGATCATGTTTTTGCAAGAGATTTACTGTCATTTTTATCTAAAAATGAGTTAAGTGATTTAGAAATTGAAGCTTATGAAACACTAAAAAAATGGGAAGGAGAATACTTTAAGACATCAGTTGGCCCTACTATCTATAATCGGTTTTTATTTGAATTTCTGAAGAATACGTACAAAGATGAAACAGGTGATGCCTTTAATCTCTTTATAAATTCACAACTTCAAGATCAGGTATTGCCTGTTCAAATAGCTAGAGAACAATCTGTTTGGTGGGACAATATAGAAACAAAAGATATAGTAGAAACGAAGCAAGAAATTATTTTAAAATCCTACAAAAATAGTATAGCTTTTTTGAAAAAACAATTAGGAGTTGATGTAAATAAATGGAATTGGAGTCGAGTTATTTCTGTAGAGCACGAACATGCCATTGGAAAAGCAGGAGGGGTTTTAAGAGATTTTTTTAATGTAGGTCCTTTTAAAACTACTGGAGGAAACGAAGTGATTAATAACCAAATATTTAAACTTGATAGTACGGGGTTTTATAAAGTTACTGCAGGACCATCTACTCGAAGAGTTATAGATTTTTCAGATGTTGAAAGTGGGTTGAGTATTATTCCAACAGGGCAATCTGGAAATGTATTTAGTCCATATTATAAAGATCAGGCTCAGAAATACTTGAAAGGTGATTTTATAAAAATGGAATTGAATCCTTCAGAGATTTTAAAGAGTGAAAACCGATTAATTTTCAAGAAAAAAGAAAATTAAATTTCTGTATACACTTCCTCAAATGGAATTCTAAAGCGTTCTCCATAAACACCCTCTGGTTTTCTAATACCACAAGAGACAATCATATTTATTTCTGCACCTCGTGGTAAGTTTAGAAGTTTCTTTACGCGCCATGTATCAGAGCCTTCCATTGGACAGGTGTCATATCCTTCAGCAGCCATACTTAACATAAAATTTTCTGCAGCTAGCGCACAAGTTTTATGAGCAACTATTCTCATGTCACTATTTCTAACCTCTCTAAAAATAGGTTTAAAAAGCCCAATTACTAAAATCATTAGGTATTTAAAAAAACCAAAAACCCCTAAGAAATCACTGTAGGCAAATGGAATTAATTTCCCATAGTAATTTCTACTCACCTTTTCTCTACTACTTTGTTCAGACTTTGGTTTTGGTGGAAAAATTCGATCAATCATTTTTAAGTTTGAGTTTTTTCTTCTTTTCCAGAGATCTTTACGTGTTACAAAAACCACCAATTCTTCAGCTGTTCTGGCAGCGTTTTGATTAAAACACAAAGGCGCTATTTTTTGAATGGTTTCCTTGGAAGTGATGTGATAGAATTCCCAAAGTTGCATATTGCTACTATTAGGAGCCAATGAAGCTTGATAAATACATTTTTTTACAAGTGCGCTATCTATTTTCTTTTCAGGGTCATAGATTCTAACAGACCTACGATAATTAATCGCTTCCTCTACTGTTTTTTGTGTCATAAATTATAGATAGTTTACCAGCCTTTTCTGTAGTCTCTTTTAATGAATTGATTGGCCATGTCAAAATTTGTAATTTTCATATTTTCACCGTCCCAAAGAAGTTTCTTTCTTCTGCCAGGGAAATTATATCTATTCTCAACTTTTTCGTGAAGTAGAGCAGCTCTAATGGCTAGATTTCCCATTAATACAGTTTCAGTTAATGGTCCTGCTTGAGACAAAGGTGAGCTAGTATAAGCACCATACCCTTCTTTACAAGCATTAATCCATTGAGCTTGATGACCACTCATTCCATCTTTAACTAATGGAGCCATATTTTTAACCTCTAGAACTTCTGAGCCATCGTTTAAAAATACTTTTGGGTTAGCTCCGTAGGTTCCACAAATTAAGATCCCTTTAGACCCTTTCATAATTACACCACCACCCCAATCACCAAGTGGTTCGTTGGCAGGAAGTAAATCTGGTCTTTCAGGCTCTATTCCACCATCATACCAATGAAGTTCTACGGCAGGCATATTTCCTCTTTTAGGAAACTCTAGGTGTATAACTGATGATGCAGGAGGGGTTTCATCATAGACAACTTCTTCAAAAAAGTCTCGATAGGTATTTGTTAAACTACATTCAACAGAGGTAGGGTAGCCAAGTTTTAGTGCTCTAAACGGAACATCGATTAAATGACATCCCATATCTCCTAGTGCACCTGTGCCATAATCCCAGTAGCCTCTCCATCTGGTTGGCATAAACGCTTCATGATACTCCCTCCATGGAGCAGTTCCTAACCATAAATTCCAATCAATTTCTTTTGGAACAGGCATGGTTTCTTTTGGAACAGGGATGCCTTGAGGCCATACAGGTCTGTTAGTCCACGCATGAACTTCTCCTACCTCACCAATAATACCCTCTTGTATAACTGCGTCAATCCATCTGGTTCCATCTCCACTGGCACCTTGATTTCCCATCTGGGTAACCAGTTTTTTATTCTCTGCCATTTCGGTAAGTTTTCTAGCTTCCCAAATATCATGAGTTAAAGGCTTTTCTATATACATATGTTTTCCTAGATCCATTGCTGACATACATTGCACATAGTGCATGTGATCTGCTGAACTCACAATAACTGCATCAATATCTTTGTGATGTTTCTCTAACATATCTCTATAATCTCTCAGATATGGAGCTTCAGAAAATTGTTCTCTCATGGGCTTAGCTCTTCTGTCATCTACATCACAGAGTGCTACAATATTCGCTTTATTTGAGGTAAAGCTATTCATTAAATTGCTAGTACCTCTTCCACCAATACCTATAGCTGCAATACCTAATTTATCACTGGGTGCAGTAAAACCACGCCCGAGAACATGTCTTGGAACAATAAAAAATGCTGCAGAGCCTGCTAAAGTTTTTTTAAGGAATTTTCTTCTAGTAGTCATATAAAAATAGCGTTAAAATAATTATTCCTAAATATAATAATTACTTACATGCATTCCAAATTACTTCGTTTGGAATTGGAGCTATAATTGTAATTGTCTTTTTTGATACAGGGTGAGTGAAATTTATTGTTCTGGCATGTAAATGTATACTACCATCTTTATTACTTCTTGATGCGCCGTATTTCAAGTCTCCTTTGATTGGGCTTCCAATGAAAGAAAGTTGAGCTCTAATTTGATGGTGTCTACCTGTTTCTAAATCGATTTCAAGAAGTGAATAATTGTCTAACTTTTTTTTAATGGTAAAATGAAGAATGGCTTTTTTACTGCCTTCAGTTTTTTTTGTAAAAACAGTAGATTTGTTATTTTTTGGGTTCTTTTTTAGAAAATGAATTAAGGTGTCTTTTACTTTTTTTGGATTATTTTTTATTATTGCCCAATATGTTTTTGAAATAACTCTATCTCGAAGCATCTTATTCAATCTCTCCAATGCTTTAGAGGTTCTGGCAAAAATTATAATTCCAGAAGTGGGCCTATCTAACCTGTGAACTACTCCTAAAAATACGTCACCTGGTTTGTTGTATTTTTCTTTAATATATTCTTTTACAACTTCACTTAGAGGTTTATCTCCAGTTTTATCACCTTGAACAATATCTCCAGATTTTTTGTTCACAATCAGTAAGTGATTGTCTTCAAAAAGAACCTCTAAATTGTTTTTTGTAGAATGCATTATTATTTAAAATTGCTAGCAACATCCTCATTTACAGTAGCTATAAAATTCAAAAAATCATCTTTCCCTAAACCGCTAGATGATGAGGTAATAAAAGAAGTTGGAAGTGTTTCCCAAGTGTTTAATAATTTCTTTTTGTAAGAAACAATTTGTTTATTAAGTTTTGAGCTTCCCAGTTTATCAGCCTTTGTAAAAACAATACAAAAAGGGATCTGGTTGTTGCCTAAAAAATTCATAAATTCAATATCGATCTTTTGAGGGTCATGTCTAGAATCTATTAGAACAAATGTGCAAACAAGTTGTTCTCTCTCTTTAAAGTAATTTTCAATAAAGTATTGAAAAATTGTTCGTTTTTTTTTCGAAATTTTAGCATATCCATATCCTGGTAAATCAACCAAAAACCAAGTATCATTTATCTTAAAATGATTAATGAGTTGTGTTTTTCCAGGTTTTCCTGAAGTTTTTGCCAGGTCTTTACGCCCCATTAACATATTAATTAACGAGGATTTTCCAACGTTAGATCTTCCAATAAAAGCATATTCTGGAATTCTATCTTTAGGAGCTTTTGTAACATTGCTGTTACTCATGATAAACTCTGCGGATTTAATTTTCATGAATTAGATATTTCTTGAGGTAAACCAAGATTCTAAAATTTGATTGAATTCCTTTGGTTTTTCCATCATTGCAGCATGCCCACAATTGTCAATCCAAAATAAGTCAGAATTGGGTAATAGTTTGTGAAAGTCATTGGCTACTTCTGGAGGTGTAACTGAATCTTGCTTCCCCCATATTAAGCAAGTTGGTTGAATGATATCAGGTAGATCACCTGACATATTGTGTCTGATGGCACTTTTAGCGATAGTTAATGTCTTTAATACTGTGACTCGGTTGTTAACAATTCCATATACTTGGTCCACAAGTTCTTTTGTGGCAATAGCCGGATCATAAAAAACATCTCTCGTTTTTTGTTCTATATATTCGTAATTTCCTCTTTTAGGATATGTGTCGCCCATTGCTTTCTCATATAAACCTGAACTTCCGGTAAGTACCAAAGAATGAACATATTTAGGATAATGTTTTGTGAAGTAAAGTGCGATATGACCACCTAAAGAATTTCCTAGAAGAGTTACATTTTTCAAGCCTTTAAACTCAATAAAATCGTGCAGAAAATTTGCTAAATTTTTAACATTAGTTTTTAGCAAAGGCAATGTATATAATGGTAATTCCGGAATTAAAACCTTATATCCTTTCTCAGAAAAATATTGAAAAGTTTTATCAAAATTACTCAAGGCACCCATCAGTCCATGAAGGACTATTAAAGGCCTTCCTTCTCCTGCTTCAGCATATGTAAATTCCCCCTCAGTCTTTAAGCTTTCAGTCATTTTTTATTTGGTTAGACTTAAAGGCAAATGTAGTTATTTTTTATGACAAAAAAACTGAACTTGAAACATGTGACAATTCACTTTGTCAGGCTAAAAATTTGTAAAAAAATTACAACCTAAGTTAATACTTATCAACAAAGTGGTAAAAAGTGGTAAAAAGTGGTAAATAATTTTTATTTTTGACTTCAAGCCCAAATCAAATCAATTGATAAATTTAATAGGAACATACGAGTGTAAGGCAGATGCTAAAGGCAGATTGATGATTTCATCTGCTTTTAAAAAGCAATTGTCGCCTATTCTACAAGAAGGATTTGTGTTAAAGCGTGCTGTTTTTCAACCTTGTTTAGAATTATATCCAATGCAGGAATGGAATGAAGTTATGCTTAAGGTGAATAGCTTAAATCGATTTGTTAAGAAGAATAACGATTTTATTAGAAGATTTACTGCTGGTGTAAGAGTGATTGAATTGGATGCTTCTGGCAGGTTATTAATTCCAAAAGACTTATGTCAATTTGCAGGAATTAAAAAGCAGATCGTATTGTCCTCTGCAATCAATATTATAGAAATTTGGGATAAAGATAATTATGAGAAAACAATAGATGATGCGACGACAGATTTTGCATTATTGGCAGAGGAGGTAATGGGTAATACTGATGAAGATGGAGTATCATAATCCAGTATTGTTGCATGAAAGTATTGACGCTTTAGCAATAAAGAAAGATGGTGTTTATGTTGATGTTACTTTTGGCGGTGGTGGACATTCTAGAGAGATTTTAAGCCGTTTAGGCGCAACAGGTAAGCTAATTGCTTTTGATCAAGATTTAGATGCAAAAAGAAACAAAATTGACGACAATCGATTTATTTTAATTGAAGAGAATTTTAGATACATAGGTAGGTTTTTAAAGTTCTATGGAGTGAAAAAAGTAGATGGAATTTTGGCAGATCTAGGAGTGTCATCTCATCAATTTGATGAAGCTGAAAGAGGTTTTTCTATTCGTTTTGATGGTGAGCTAGATATGAGAATGAACCAAAGTTCAAAGACGTCTGCAAAGAAAATCATCAATACCTATACTGAAGAGATGTTGGCAAATATCTTGTTTATGTATGGTGAACTAAGAAATGCAAGAGCAATTGCGCATACAATTGTAGAGGCAAGAACAGACGGTGTCATAGAGACTAGTTTTCAGTTAAGAAAACTATTGCAAAAATATTTACCAAAAGCGAAAGAGCATAAAATATTAGCTCAGATTTTTCAAGCCATAAGGATTGAAGTAAATGAGGAGTTAGAGGTTTTGAAAGAGTTTTTAATTCAAACCCCAGATTTACTTTCGCAAGAGGGACGACTAAGTATTATTTCTTATCATTCTTTAGAAGATAGATTAGTAAAAAGATTTATTAGAACAGGGTTATTTGATGGTGAGCCAGAAAAAGATTTTTTTGGAAACATTGATGTTCCTTTAATGAAATTAGGAAAACTAATTATACCAAATCAAGAAGAGGTAAGAAAAAATAATAGAGCTCGAAGTGCCAAATTAAGAGTGGCTAAATTAAAAACATAATGTTAAAGGTAAAGAAAAGTTTGTATGAACTTTTAAAGGGAGGTTTTCTAATTGATGAATCGTCTTTTAAGAATTGGAGAATGATGTTTTTTATAGTGGCACTTTTATTAATAATGATTTCTAGTGCTCACAGTACCGATAAAAAGGTGATTGAAATTTCAAAATTAAATAAGCAAAAAAGAGAATTAAGAGCAGAATATATAGATACACAAACAACATTAATGCGAATGAAAATGGAATCTAGCATTCGTCAAAAGGCAAAAAAAATGGGATTACAGCCTTCAAAGAATCCACCAAAGAGAATAAAAATAATTAATAACGAATAAAATTTCATCACCTTGATAAGTTATAAAAAAAGCATACTTACTAAATTCTACATTGTAGCTGCTTTTATGACTATTCTTCTCTCCTTAATTATATTTAGAATCATAGATATTCAATATTTACAGGGTGATAAATACATTAAAATATCCAAAGAACTTACTAGAAAACCATTTACAATTAATGCCAATAAAGGAAATGTATATGCTTCAGATGGAAATTTGCTAGCCACATCAATGTCAAAATTCACCATCAGAATGGATGTAATGTCTGTAGCTGCTGAAATTTTTAATAAAGATGTAGCTGAACTATCTGAATCTTTAGGCGATTTTTTAGGAAAATCACCAAGTTTTTTTGAAAAAAAATTACGGGATGCAAGAAAGTTTAAGAACAGGTATCTATTAATTGCAAAAGACCTAGGTTATAATGATTATGTGAAAATAAAAAAATTTCCAATTTTTAAATTAGGGGTCTACAGAGGTGGTTTTATTGCGGAACAAAAAACAATAAGAACTCATCCTATTGGGAAGATTGCTGAACGAACAATTGGATATCATGATGCAAGAGGTGAGGCGGGAATTGAAGGAGCTTTTAGTGAATATTTAAAAGGTGAGGATGGTTTGCGTTGGAAACAAAAAATAGCAAAAGGACAATGGAAGCCTATCAATGATGTCAATGAAAAAGAGCCAATAGACGGTCATGATGTTGTTACGACTCTAGATGTAAATATTCAAGATATTACCCATCATGCACTGCTTCGTCAATTAGAATATTTTGAAGCAGAACACGGTTGTGCTGTTGTAATGGAAACTTCAACTGGAGAAATTAAAGCAATTTCAAACTTAGGAAGAACTTCTAAAGGTAAATATTACGAAAAAAGAAATTATGCAGTTTGGGAATCTCATGAACCTGGATCAACATTTAAGTTAGCCAGTCTTATGGCAGCTTTAGATGATAAAAAGATAGATACATCAACTGTTGTAGATACAGAAAAAGGGAGAATATATATTCATGGAAAGAAAGTAGAGGATTCTCAAAGGGGTGGTTATGGTGAAATATCAGCAGCAAGAGTTTTTGAGGTATCATCTAATGTTGGGATTGTTAAATTAATACGAAAACACTACGATGATAATCCAGAACAATTTTTAGGACATTTAAAAGCCTACGGTCTAACAGAAAAAATAGGATTACCAATTAAAGGTGAGGGTAATCCAATTGTTTATTACCCTGGTAAACCAGGATGGAATAAAATTAGTTTAGAATGGATGTCATGGGGGTATAGTATTGCTATTACTCCACTGCAAACATTAATGTTTTACAATGCTGTTGCCAATAATGGAGAGATGGTAAAGCCTAGATTTATAAAAGAGTTGAGAAAAGAAAATAGAATTAAAAAATCTTTCCAGAAAGAAATTGTAAATCCACAAATTGCTAAACCTGAAACGATAAGAAAATTAAAAAAGGTTTTAGAAAATGTAGTTAAAAAAGGAACCGCTAATAATATTTACTCTTCCAATTTTTCAATGGCAGGAAAAACAGGTACAGCAAAAAAATATGTTGGTAGACATGTTAATGAAAAGGGTGATACAATTTCTGGCGGGTATTCAAATAAAAGATATGTGGCCTCTTTTGCAGGTTTTTTTCCAGTTGATGTTCCAAAATATTCATGCATTGTAGTTATTCACGATCCTAATAAGAAAAAAGGATATTATGGAGCTACTGTAGCCGCTCCAGTTTTTAAGGAGATTGCTCAGAAGATTTACACAAGTACTCCAATTGAAGATGATGTTGTTGATGGAAACTTTTCATCAAAAAGAATTCTAGACTCCTATGCTAATTCTGAATATGAAACAACAAAAAATAATCAGATTATTCCAAATGTAACCGGAATGCCAGCAATGGATGCAATTTCATTATTAGAAAATTTTGGGCTATTAGTAGAGGTTAGAGGAACTGGAAAAGTAAGACGTCAATCTCTTAAAAAAGGGTCGCCAATAAAAAAAGGAACAACTATAATTTTAAATCTTTCATAGTTGAAGTTATTAAAAGACATATTGTATAAAGTTTCTGTAAATACGATTTACGGAGATACCAATTTAGAAATATCTCAAATAGACTTTGATTCTAGAGCAGTAAAAGAAGGTTCATTATTTGTTGCTCAAAAAGGAGTTTCAGTAGATGGTCACTTGTTTATAGATAAAGCAATTCAATTGGGTGCAACCTCAGTTATTTGTGAAGTATTACCAGAAAAAAAACAGGATAACATAACTTTTATTCAAGTAGATGATTCAAATACTTCTTTAGCAATCATAGCCTCAAATTTTTATGATAATCCATCATCAAAATTAAAACTTATAGGGGTTACGGGAACTAACGGAAAAACAACCATAGCTTCTTTGTTGTATCAACTTCATAAAAAAGCTGGCTTCAAAGTAGGTCTTTTATCTACGGTTCAGATTCTAGTAGATACAATTGCATATGAAAGTACACATACAACTCCAGATTCTGTAACGATAAATAATTATTTGAATCAAATGGTTGTTCAAGGGGTAACGCATTGTTTTATGGAAGTTAGCTCTCACGGAATTCATCAAAAAAGAACTGCAGGATTAGATTTTTCAGGTGGAATTTTTACGAACCTTTCTCATGATCATTTAGATTATCACAACTCATTTGCTTCCTACAGAGATGTAAAGAAAATATTTTTTGATGCTTTACCTAAAACAGCATTTGCATTAACAAATTTAGATGATAAGAATGGTGCGGTAATGTTACAAAATACTAAAGCTAAAAAAAGAACATATGCTTTAAAAACTTTAGCAGATTATAAGGCCAAAATCATTGAAAAAAGTTTTTCAGGAACCTTGTTGTCCATAAATGGTGTAGAGGTTTGGACAAAATTAATTGGAAATTTTAATGCCTACAATTTAGCAGCGATCATTGGTACTGCCTATGAATTGGGTATGGACAAGTTAGAAGCATTAACAATTGTAAGTCAATTAGAAAGTGTAAGTGGGCGATTTGAACATTTTGTTACAGATACTGGAGTGATTGCTATAGTAGATTATGCTCATACACCTGATGCTTTAAAAAATGTATTAGAGACAATTAATGATATTAGAAAAGCTACTGAAAAATTAATCACAGTTGTTGGTTGTGGGGGTAATAGAGATAAAACAAAAAGACCTAAAATGGCTCATATCGCCTCTCAATTAAGTACACAATCAATTTTCACTTCCGATAATCCTAGAACAGAAAATCCAGAAACTATATTGGAGGAGATGGAATTAGGAGTCTCTGAAGAGAACTTAATAAAAACAATAACCATATCAGATCGAAGACAAGCCATTAAGACTGCTTGTAAATTTTCAGAAGCTGGAGATATTTTATTAATCGCAGGTAAAGGCCACGAAAATTATCAGGAAATCAATGGAGAACAATTTTATTTTGACGACTTGGTGGAAGTGAAAAAATATTTTAATCTTTTAAAAAAATAGCATGCTTTATTATTTATTTGATTACTTAGAAACACATTTTAATTTTCCTGGAGCAGGACTATTTCAATTTATTACATTTAGAGCTGCTACAGCTTTTATTTTAGCGTTATTAGTATCTTCTATTTTCGGAAAAAGAATCATCAATTTCTTAAGAAAACAGCAAGTTGGGGAAAGTATAAGAGATTTGGGTTTAGAGGGTCAAATTCAAAAAGCAGGGACTCCAACCATGGGAGGAATTATCATCATTTTTTCAACATTAATTCCTGTTTTACTTCTTACAAAGTTAACTAACATTTATATCATCATCCTATTGATAACAACCATTTGGATGGGTTTAATAGGGTTTTTAGATGATTATATTAAGGTATTCAAAAAAGACAAATCAGGCCTACAAGGTAAATTTAAAATCTTAGGTCAAGTAGGCTTGGGTTTAATAGTAGGTTCTATACTTTATTTTAATGATAATGTAACCATTAAGGAGCAGTTGCCAATTGCCCAACAAATAGTTCAACAAGATGGGAAACGACAAGTTTTTGGTGAGGCTCATAAATCAACAAAAACAACTGTTCCGTTCTTTAAAAATAATGAATTAGACTACTCTAGTGTTTTAAGTTTTCTAGGCGAAGGACATGAAAAATACGGGTGGATAGTCTTCATATTTGTCACAATTTTCATTATTGCGGCTTTTTCTAATGGTGCCAATCTTACAGATGGAATTGATGGTTTAGCTACAGGCTCATCAGCAATTATAGTTGTTGTTTTAGGGCTTTTTGCTTGGGTGTCAGGGAATATTATTTTTTCAGATTATTTAGATGTCATGTACATTCCAAATTCTGGTGAAATGACCGTTTATATATTGGCTTTTGCTGGCGCTTTAATAGGTTTTTTATGGTATAATACCTATCCCGCTCAAGTTTTTATGGGAGATACAGGAAGTTTAACTATAGGAGGAATTATAGCGGTAATAGCTATCTCTATACGTAAAGAATTGCTATTGCCCATTCTTGCTGGAATTTTTGTTATAGAAAATTTATCTGTAATTCTACAAGTTTCATATTTCAAATACACACGAAAAAAATATGGTGAAGGAAGACGAATTTTTAAAATGTCACCATTACATCATCATTATCAAAAATCTGGTTATCACGAGAGTAAAATTGTAGTCCGTTTTTGGATTGTAGGAATTCTATTAGCCGTATTCACAATAGTAACATTAAAATTAAGATAGTAGTACCATTCCTAAGAATATAGGAAGCGATAAATAATGAAAAGATTAGTCATACTTGGTGGAGGAGAAAGTGGTGTAGGAGCTGCTATTTTGGGAAAACAAAAAGGATATGAGGTTTTTGTTTCAGACAGCGGAAGTATTGCAAAAAAATATAAAAAAGTTCTTTTACATCATGAAATAAATTTTGAAGAGCATCAACATTCAGAACCTATAGTTTTAAATGCTGATTTAGTTGTTAAAAGCCCTGGCATTCCTGATAATGTCCCTATTGTTAGGGACTTAACAGCAAAAAAAGTTTCAGTAATTTCTGAAATTGAGTTTGCGTCTTATTACACGAATGCCACTATTATTGGCATTACAGGATCGAATGGGAAAACAACGACTTCACTCATAACAAATCACCTGCTAAAGGCAGCAAATTTAAATGTTGGTATTGCAGGCAATATTGGAAGGAGTTTTGCTCAACAAGTTTCAGAACAAAACTTTGACAGTTATGTGATAGAGTTGAGTAGTTTTCAATTAGATGGAATCATAAATTTCAGACCCCATATCGCGATGATAACCAATATTAGTCCTGATCATTTAGATCGATATGCGAATGATTTCAATAAGTATGTTGCTTCAAAATTTAGAATCACAAAAAATCAAACAAAAGATGATTTTTTGATATATGATGCAGATGACGTCACAATTAATAAATGGATAAAAAATCACAAAATTAAGGCTCAATTAATTCCTTTTTCAATACAAAAAGAAGTTAATAATGGGGCATTTTTAAAAGAAGATACAATAGTAATAAAATTAAATAAAGAAGAATTTAGTATGAGTATATCTAATCTAAAATTACAAGGAAAACATAATGTAAAAAACACTATGGCAGGAGCATTGGCATCTCAATTGTTAAATGTAAGAAGTCAGTCAATAAAAGATAGTTTGGCCAATTTTGAAGGTGCTGAACATCGATTGGAGAATGTGCAAAAAGTGAATGGTGTTCAATTCATTAATGATTCAAAAGCTACGAACGTTAACGCTACATTCTATGCATTAGAGTGTATGGAGCAATCTACAGTTTGGATTGTTGGAGGTGTAGATAAAGGAAACGATTATGAAGATCTTTTACCTCTAGTTAGAGAGAAAGTAAAAGCTATTGTTTGCTTAGGTGAAGACAATGAAAAATTAAAGGCTATTTTTTATAACGTAGTAGATATGATGATTGAAACTGCAGGAGCAGAGGAAGCCGTTAAAGTTGCATACAAATTATCTCAACCAGGTGATACCGTTTTGCTATCTCCTGCTTGTGCAAGTTTTGATTTGTTTGAGAACTATGAAGATAGAGGACGTCAATTTAAAAGTGCTGTTAGAAGCTTGTAATTAATTTATATAAAACTCTGCTTTTGCAGAAACAATAGAGGTAGGTGAAAGGAATTTTTAAACATATAAAAGGAGATAGAACTATTTGGGCTTTGGTAGCCATCTTAGCGTTATTTTCATTTATGCCCGTTTATAGTGCTAGCGCAAACTTAGTTAGTATTGTTGGAGGCTCTACTCTAGGGTACTTGGTAAAGCATGTTGTTTTATTAATTATGGGATTTGCAATCATTTATGCAGTTCATAAAATTCCTTACAGGTATTTTAGTGGAGGCTCAGTATTACTTTTACCCGTCGTTTTTTTCTTATTAATTTACACATTAGCTCAAGGAACAACCATAGGGGGTGCTTATGCAAGTAGATGGATTAGAATTCCATTTATAGGAGTGGGTTTTCAAACCTCTACACTTGCAGGCCTTGTATTAATGGTTTATACTGCAAGATATTTAGCTAAAAATAAAGATTTAAAAATTATTTTTAAAGAAAGTTTAATACAATTATGGGTGCCTGTTGCTTTAATCTTAATGCTCATACTACCCGCAAACTTCTCTACTACAGCCATCATATTTTCTATGATTTTAATTGTGGCCTTTATTGGTGGTTATCCACTTAAATACATTGGGTATATTTTAGGCGCAGGATTTGTAGTGTTGGCACTATTTATTTTAATAGCAAAAGCATTTCCAGATGCCATGCCTAACAGGGTAAATACATGGGGAAATAGAATAGAAAATTTTTCTAATTCAGATGGTCAAGAAGCATACCAGGTTGAGAAAGCAAAAATAGCAATTGCTACTGGAGGTATTTTAGGAAAAGGACCAGGAAAAAGTATTCAGAAAAATTTCCTACCACAATCATCTTCAGATTTTATTTATGCGATTATAGTTGAAGAATACGGATTGGTGGGAGCCGCTCTCATAGTATTTGTCTACTTCTTGTTATTGTTTAGAATATTTATAATCGTTAAAAAAGCGACAACAATATTTGGAACCTTACTTGTAGTTGGGGTTGGGTTACCCATCATATTTCAAGCTGGAATAAATATGGCAGTTGCTACAAATTTATTTCCCGTAACAGGTCAAACCTTACCACTAATTAGTAGTGGAGGTACCTCTATTTGGATGACATGCTTTGCTTTGGGAATGATTTTAAGTGTTAGTGCATCGAAGACAGAAACAGAAGAAACAATTTTAGATGATAATCCTTTAGATATTTTACATGAAGCAATCGATTAACATTCTTATTAGTGGAGGTGGAACAGGAGGGCATATTTATCCCGCAATTGCTATTGCAAATGAATTAAAGGTTAGATATCCAGAAACAAAATTTCTTTTTGTTGGAGCCAAGGATAAAATGGAAATGGAAAAAGTTCCTCAAGCAGGATATCAAATTATTGGATTATGGATTTCTGGAATTCAAAGAAAATTAACCTTAAAGAATTTATTATTTCCATGTAAACTCGTGTATAGTTTATTGAAAGCAGGAAAAATAATTAGAAAATTCAAGCCAGACCTAGTTATTGGAACAGGAGGTTTTGCAAGTGGTCCAACATTAATTATGGCAACCATGAAAAAAATTCCAACATTAATTCAAGAGCAGAATTCATATCCTGGAATAACCAATAAATTACTTAGTAAGAAAGCTTCTGTAATTTGTGTTGCTTACGAGGGATTAGAGCGATTTTTTCCAAAGGAAAAAATCGTAAAAACAGGTAACCCAGTGAGGGCGAGTTTATTGAATATTCATCAAAAAGATAAGGTTCAAGAGGCCCACAAACTTTTTAAATTAAAAGTAAAAACAACAACTGTACTTGTGTTGGGTGGAAGTTTAGGAGCCAGAAAAATAAATGAATTAATTGAAAAGAATATTTCTTTTTTCAAAGAACATAATATTCAGTTACTATGGCAATGTGGTACATTATATTATGATGAGTATAAAAAATATGCTCAAAAAGAAAATGTTCATATTCATGCATTTATTAATAAAATGGATTTGGCGTATGCAGCAGCAGATATCATTATTTCGAGAGCAGGTGCTAGTTCTGTTTCTGAATTGTGTATCGTAGGTAAACCAAGTATTTTTATTCCTTCACCAAATGTTGCTGAAGATCATCAAACAAAAAATGCAAAATCAATAGCAGAAAAACACGGTGCAATTTTGTTAAAAGAAAATGAATTAGAGACGTTTCCTATTGTTTTTGAAACACTTTTAAAAGATGAGGGAAAGCAGGAGAGTTTAAGTCAAAATATAAAAGAATTAGCATTACCAAATGCAACACATAAAATTATAAATCAAGTAGAAAAATTAGTAGATTTTTGAGATTAAAAGAAATACATAATGTCTATTTTATTGGTATTGGAGGTATCGGTATGAGTGCTTTAGCTAGATATTTTTCTAAAATTGAAAAACATGTTGCGGGGTATGATAAAACTAAAACTGAGGTTACATCTAATTTAGAAAAAAATGGAATTCAAATTCATTTTAATGATTCTGTAGCGTTAATCCCAAAAAAATTTCAAAATAAAAAAAATACACTAGTTGTTTTTACTCCAGCTGTAAAGTCTGACCATTTAGAACTAAATTTTTTCAGAGATCAAGGTTTTCAAATCATGAAGCGTGCAGAGGTCTTAGGATTAATAACTGAGAACACCTTTTGTTTTGCAGTTGCAGGGACTCATGGAAAAACAACAACTTCGGCGATACTTGGACACATTATGCAGCCCTATAAAGCGACAAGTTTTTTAGGAGGTATTTCTGAAAACTATCACTCTAACTTAATTTTTGGTGCTGAAAAGATTTCGGTTGTAGAAGCAGACGAGTTTGATCAATCTTTTTTACAATTATCACCAAATATTGCCTGTATAACTTCTACCGATGCAGACCATTTAGACATTTACGGAGAGCATTCTTCATTGGTACACTCTTTTAAAAAATTTGCCAATCAAGTATCAGATGTTTTAATTGTTGCTAAAGGCACAGGTGTTGAAGGCTTAAGTTATGCTTTAAATGAAGACGCAGATTATCAAATTTCAAACATTAGACGTGCAGACGGATATTATATTTTTGATGTTACAACACCAAACAACCATATTTCCGATATAGAATTTTTATTACCAGGGAAACATAATATGATGAATGCATTAGCTGCTGTAGCAATGGCAGATTCTTATGGAATTTCTCTAGAAAGTATTAAAAAATCTCTAAGAAGTTTTAAGGGTGTAGAGAGACGTTTTTCATATAAAATAAAAACAGATACACTTACTTTAATAGATGATTACGCGCATCATCCAACTGAAATTAATGTGGTTTATGATTCTATTAAAGAGCTTTATCCATCACAAAAAAACGTGGTCGTATTCCAGCCCCATCTATTTTCGAGAACTAGAGACTTTGTCGAAGATTTTGCATTGGCTTTGGCTCAGTTTGATGAAATATTATTGTTGGACATCTATCCAGCAAGAGAATTGCCAATTGAAGGGGTTACATCTTTATGGCTACAAGAAAAAATTCTTAACAAGAATAAAAAAATCACTTCTAAAAAAAATTTAGTAAAAGATATTAAAAATTCGGAGGCTACTATTGTGGTAATGTTGGGTGCAGGAGACATTGGAAAGATGGTGAAGGATGTTAAAACAGAATTAATTCTAGCATAGAAATTATGAAGTTAAAAAAAATCTTAAAATACATTATTCTCCCAATTTTACTGGGAGGAATAGGTTTTTTATATGGTTTTTCTAACAAGAGAAATTCACAACAAATGATCACTAAATCAGTTGTTAAATTCCATTCAAAAGAACCTTATTTTTTAACTGAACAAATAGTTAATAAATTGTTAATACAAAACAATGCAAGAGTAAAAAAACAAGCAAAATCTGTAATAGATTTATACATGTTAGAAGAACAGGTTTTAGAAAACCCATATGTTGAAAAAGTTTCGCTTTTTATAACAGTAGATGGGAATCTAAACACAGTAATTCAACAAAGAGAGCCCATAGCTAGAATACTTGATGGTAATTCGTCTTACTATGTTGATTCACAGGCGGTAAAAGTTCCAATTTCTGAAAATTATTCAGCTAGAGTTCCAGTAATTACAGGGATTAGCAATAAAAATGAAGTCTCTAGACTAATTGTTTTACTTAATAAAATAGTTGAAGACAACTTCTTAAGTAAAGAAATTATTGGAATCGAATTAAAGGCTCAGAATGAATACATGTTTACTGTTAGAAGTGGTAATTATAGAATTAATTTCGGTGATTTGACTGAAATAGACAGTAAAATAAAAAAGTTAAAAGCGTTTTATAGCAAAGTGTTTTTAGACAGTACAATACATAAATATAAAACCATAAATATTAAATATCACAATCAAGTTGTTGGTGAAAAAATAACAGGATATGGAAAATAATAAAATAGCCGTTGGATTAGATATAGGTACAACAAAGATTGTGGCTATGATTGGCCTCAAAAACGAATATGGAAAACTTGAGGTTTTAGGAATCGGTAAGGCAAAAAGTTTAGGAGTAAAAAGAGGTGTAGTGAGTAACATCACCCAAACCATTCAATCCATACAACAATCGGTTGAAGAATCTGAGGGTGTGTCTGGCCAAAAAATTGAAGATGTTGTTGTAGGTATCGCCGGTCAACACATCAGAAGTTTACATCATAGTGATTACATAACAAGATCAAATGCAGATGAAGTTATAGACGAAAACGATATTGAAAACCTAGTAAATCAAGTTCATAAACTAGTTATGCTGCCAGGTGAGAAAATTATTCATGTACTGCCTCAAGATTTTAAAGTAGACAGTCAGTCTGAAATTAAAGAACCTATAGGGATGTATGGGGGTAGGTTAGAAGCAAATTTTCATGTCGTTGTAGGGCAAGTTTCTTCCATAAGAAATATTGGACGTTGCGTCAAAAGCGCAGGGTTAGATTTATCAGACATTACCCTAGAGCCTCTAGCATCTGCTTCAGCAGTTTTAAGTCAGGAGGAAAAAGAGGCTGGTGTTGCTTTAATAGATATAGGTGGAGGAACAACAGACTTAGCAATTTTTAAAGATGGTGTTATTCGTCATACAGCTGTTATTCCATTTGGTGGAAATGTGATTACAGAAGATATTAAAGAAGGATGCTCAATTATTGAAAAACAAGCGGAGTTGTTAAAGATAAAATTTGGATCTGCTTGGCCAGGGGAAAATAAGGAAACAGAAATAGTTTCTATTCCAGGGCTAAGAGGGAGAGAGCCCAAAGAAATTACGCTTAAAAATCTCTCTAAAATTATTCACGCCAGAGTACAGGAAATTATAGAGCATGTTTATTTAGAAATAAAAAATTATGGTCATGAAACACAAAAAAGAAAATTAATTGCTGGAATTGTTTTAACAGGAGGTGGGTCTCAGTTGAAGCATTTGAGACAATTAGTAGAGTATATTACTGGAATGGATGCTAGAATAGGATACCCTAACGAACACCTAGCTGGAAACTCTGATGATGACTTGTCTAGTCCTTCATATGCAACGGCAGTAGGGTTGTTAATGAAAGGTTTAGAAAATCATTCAAAAGAGGAGAAAGAGCAGGAAGAAGTTAATGCTTCTGAAGAAAATAATAACGAGCTTACAGGCCAAGAATTAGAGGTCAAGCCTAAAATTAAAAAGAAATCTTTCTTTGACAAGTTTACAGACGGATTGAAGGAGTTTTTAGACAACGCAGAGTAATTAGAAAAGAATATATAAACAAACAACATAAAAAAGTTATTTTTATGAGTACAGAATTCGATAACATTTTATTTGATATGCCTAAATCACAGTCCAATACAATAAAGGTAATTGGAGTAGGTGGTGGAGGAAGTAATGCTGTTAATCACATGTATCAGCAAGACATCAAAGGGGTAGATTTTGTTATCTGTAATACAGATGCACAAGCTTTAGAAAACAGTTCAATTCCAAATAAAATACAATTAGGCGTTGATTTAACATCAGGGCTTGGTGCCGGAGCCAATCCAGAGGTAGGAGAACAAGCTGCAAAAGAGAGCATTAAGGAAATTCAAGAAATGTTAAATACCCAAACTAAAATGGTATTTATCACAGCTGGAATGGGAGGTGGTACAGGTACTGGAGCTGCACCAATTATAGCTAAAGTTGCGAAAGATATGGATATTCTTACTGTAGGAATTGTTACAATGCCTTTTCAGTTTGAGGGAAGAATGCGATCTAATCAAGCCCAAGTAGGAATAGATGAGTTAAGAAACAATGTAGATTCCCTAATTGTTATAAATAATAATAAATTAAGAGAAGTATATGGAAACCTTGGTTTTAAAGCAGGGTTTTCAAAGGCTGATGAGGTATTGTCTACTGCGGCAAGAGGTATTGCAGAGGTAATAACACACCACTACAAGCAAAACATTGATTTACATGATGCAAAAACTGTACTTTCTAAAAGTGGAACTGCCATTATGGGGTCTGCAAAAGAATCGGGTACTTCTAGAGCTAAGAATGCAATTGTAAAAGCATTAGATTCTCCTTTATTAAACGACAACAAAATTACAGGTGCCAAAAACGTTTTATTATTAATTGTTTCAGGTGTGAATGAAGTAACACTTGATGAGATTGGAGAGATAAATGATTTTATTCAAGCAGAGGCTGGTTTTGAGGCCAATATTATCATGGGAATTGGTGAAGATCACGAGTTAGGAGACGCTATAGCTGTTACAATTGTTGCTACAGGATTTGCTGCTGATCAGCAAAACAATATTATTAACACAGAGGTAAAGAAAATAGTTCATACCCTAGAAGATGAACAAAAAGCCACGTATGACTTTTCAAGTGATGACGCCCCTAAATCTCGTCCTACAAAAGAGATAAATAGTACTTTTGAAAAGAAGATAATACATGTTTTGGAGGATGACGATGAAATTGAGAATTCACAGATTAACGATGAAGTTCAAATGGATTTAATTCCTACTTCTGAGTTCATTAAAAACAGTGTTGTTATTTATGATGAGGTTCTTTCTGAGGCTGTTTCTGAAGAAGATTTTATTATCACCAACACAACACCACAAATTGAAGAAATAGTTGTTGAAGAGCCACAAGAAATTCAAGCAGACTTATTATTTGATCTTCCTTTAAATACTAATGAAGAAAGTAAAATAGATGATGTTACTACTCGTTTTGAGTTAACATCAGAAATTTTAGATATAGAAGTTAATGATGCTCAAGAAATTATATTAGAAAAAGATGAGCCCTCTCTTAAGAAACATATATTAGAAGATTTTGATATCCAGCCTACTATTGGTAAAAGCTCTTCTATACCTAAAGCTGAAAAAGAGGTTGAAGAGGAACTTCAATTTGAATTAAAAACATCACTTCCACAGTCAGATATTAATGAAATAGCTGCAACTAGTGAAGAGGTTTCACCATTAAGTCTTACCATTACAGAACTTCAAAAGCGGGCTGAGGACAGACGAAATAAAATGAAAGGATTCAATTATAAATTTACAGATCAATTGAATAAAAATATCGATGATATAGAGCGTCAGCCAGCATATAAGAGGTTAGGAATAAGTTTAGATGATGCAGGTTCAACTATTAGTAAATCTAAAACGAGTTTAGCTACCGATGACAATGAAGACATTCAATTAAAGTCTAACAATTCTTTTCTTCATGACAATGTAGATTAGAAAAATTTAACCCTAATTATCCCTGCCGCGCTTTTATTTTATGAGTGCGGTTTTTTTTGTAGATTAACTAGAGGCTAATTGTATTTATTTAAGATTTCTATTGTAGTGCTTTTTGTATGCGATCAATTGCTTCTCTTAGAATACTCTCAGATGCAGCATATGATAATCTAATACAGTTTGGAGCTCCAAAAGCAGCGCCTGTTACTGAGGCTACACCTGCTTCTTCAAGCAGAAATAAAGAAAAGTCATTTGCATCTTTAATGTGTGTGCCTTTAATAGTTTTTCCAAAGAAATAGGAAATATCAGGAAAAACATAAAAAGCTCCGTCGGGTATATTTAATTTGATTCCTTCTATTTTACCGAGAAGTTCTAAAACAATATCTCTACGAGATTTAAACTCGTCTACCATGTATTGTACTTTAGAAACCGGGGCTAAAACTGCAGTTATAGCAGCCCGTTGTGCAATACAATTTGTTCCAGAAGTGATTTGCCCTTGCATTTTTGTACATGCTTTTGCAATCCATTCTGGTGCTCCAATATAACCAATTCTCCAGCCAGTCATAGCAAAAGCTTTTGCTAGACCATTAACCGTAATGGTTCTGTCAAACATGTTTTCGATTGCAGCAAAACTAAAGGTTGGATTGCTGTAATTTATGTGCTCATAAATCTCATCTGAAAGAACATATATTTGAGGATATTTTTCCAAGACTTTTGCTAGTGCTCTATATTCTTTCTCTGTGTAAATTGTTCCGCTAGGATTATTAGGGGAATTAAAAAACACCATTTTTGTTTTTGGTGTAATAGAGGCTTCTAACTGGTCTGGTGTAATTTTAAAATCTGTATCAATTGAAGAAGGTATTTCTACAAATGTTGCTTCACATAAAATTGCAATTGCAGAATAACTCACCCAATATGGAGCTGGTAATAGTACTTCATCTCCTGGGTTTAGCAAAACTTGAGCTACATTTGCTATGGATTGCTTTGCTCCTGTGGAAACTACAATTTGATTGGGTTTATACTCTAGATTATTATCTCTTTTAAATTTTGTACAGATAGCTTCTTTCAATTCTCCATACCCATCTACAGGGGTGTAAGAATTATAATCTTGATTGATTGCTTCTACAGCAGCATCTTTAATAAATTCTGGGGTGTTAAAGTCGGGTTCTCCTAAACTTAAACTAATGATGTCTTTTCCTGCGGCTTTTAATTCTCTTGCTTTTGCTGCCATAGCCAAAGTTTGAGAAACAGGCAAGCTATTTATTCTATTCGATAATGGATGCGCCATTGGTATGTTGTAATTATATTTTTTATGCTATTTCTGGATTTTTACCCAAAACACCCAGGTGTCTAAAATGTTCTGTAATGGCCTTACGAGTTGTTTTATATTCATTGTAGGGTAAATTAAACTCTTTGGCCGTTTCTTTTACAATTTTAGCCAACTTGCCATAATGAACATGAGAAATATGTGGAAAAATATGATGTTCAACTTGATGATTCAGCCCCCCTGTGTAGAAATTTATGAACCTATTACTAGGTGCAAAGTTAGAGGTAGTATATAATTGGTGGACTGCCCACGTATGTTCTAAATTTCCATCTTTATCTGGTATTGGCATTTTTGTATTAGGCACAATATGTGCTAATTGAAAAACTAAGCTTAAAATCATACCAGCTGTATAGTGCATTACAAAAAAACCAATCAATATTTTCCACCAAGCAATGTCTAAAACAGCAAGAGGTAATACAATCCATAGAGAGTAATAAACTAATTTAGAGACAACTAATTTTGTCCATTCTGCCGCTGGACTGGGAAATTTACCATATGATAATTTTCTTTTTAAATAATTATGCATCTGTTTAATGTCTGTGGTAATGGCCCAATTTATTGTTAATAAGCCATATAGAAAGATAGAATAGTATTTTTGAAGTTTATGAATTTTCAACCATTTAGAATGTTTAGAAAAACGTATAATTCTACCGGCATCAATATCTTCATCATGATCTTTTACATTGGTAAATGTATGGTGTAAAACATTGTGTTGTACTTTCCAATTGTATACATTTCCTGCAAGGATGTAGATGCTACTCCCCATTAATTTATTGACCCATTTTTTACTAGAAAAAGAATCATGATTGCTATCATGCATAACATTCATTCCAACTCCAGCCATTCCAACTCCAGTTACAGCCATTAAAATAAACATCAACCACTGTGGCATTTCAACAGTAAGAATTAAAATAAAAGGCACTAAAAAGACAGAAAACATTATAAAGGCTTTGGTGTATAATTTCCAATTGCCAGTTCTCTTAATATTATTTTCTTTAAAGTAAGTATTTACTCTTTTATTGAGCGTTCTAAAAAACTTAGCCTTATCTATTCTTGAAAAATTTATTGACTTCATAAATGGTTAATTGTGTTTCATCAAAAATAAACATTTTTGACTAGGCTACGATTATAAACGAATATTATTTAACGGAATTGTTCTATTGATTAATTACTTTTGCGGTATATTAAAAATCATGGATTTACTTTTAAAATATTTTCCGGAATTAACACAAGAACAAATTACACAATTTTCAAAATTACAAGAGCTGTATAAAGATTGGAATGTGAAAATTAATGTGGTCTCAAGAAAAGATATTGATGAGTTATACTTGAGACATGTGTTGCATTCTCTGGGAATAGCAAAAGTAGTTCAGTTTAAACCAAACACCAAAGTACTAGATGTTGGTACGGGAGGTGGTTTTCCAGGGATTCCTTTGGCTATATTATTTCCTGAAACACATTTCCATCTTGTAGATAGTATTGGTAAAAAAATAAAAGTTGTAAATGAGGTAGCCGAAGGTTTAGGGTTGCACAATATTTCAACCACGCATGGAAGAGTTGAAGAGGTTAAAGCTACCTACGATTTTATAGTAAGTAGAGCAGTGGCTCAAATGGAAACGTTTGTTCGCTGGACTAAAGGGAAAATTAATAAAAAGCAAGAGCATAAAATTAAAAACGGAATTTTATATTTAAAAGGGGGTGATTTAACTGAGGAATTAAAAAAATACACTACAGTTTCAATTTTTAATTTATCAGATTTTTTCGATGAAGATTTTTTTGATACAAAAAAAGTAGTGCATTTGCCTATGAAGTTTAAGGCTAAAAATTAAGTATATGGCACTAACACCATCCAATAATTTTCAGAAAGGTATTGCTGCTCCCAAGTTCACATTAGTAGATACTATCTCAGAAAAAGTAGTTTCTTTAGATGAATTAAAGGGAAAGAAAGGAACAGTTATTTTCTTCATTTGCAACCATTGCCCATTTGTAGTTCACATTAACAAAGCCTTAGTTCAAATAGCGAATGCGTATAGCGCTAAAGGGTTTAGCTTTATTGCTATTAGCAGTAATGATTCAGAAAAATACCCGATGGATGGCCCTGCTCAAATGAAAATTCATGCTGAAAAAGAAAATTATCCGTTTCCTTATTTGTATGACAAAACTCAAGAGGTAGCTAAAGCTTATGACGCCGCATGTACTCCAGATTTATATGTATTTGACAGCAATTTAACATCAGTATATCATGGTCAATTAGATGATTCTAGACCTGGCAATGATCTTCCAGTTACTGGGATAGACATTCGAGAAGTTTTAGATCTTCTTGAATGTGAAAAACCCTACAGAGGTATTCCTAAGCCTAGTATAGGTTGTAATATTAAATGGAAGTAAATTTAGGTAGTATTATAACTTCAAGATTTTATGAGTTTCACTTTTGCCATTTGAAATAATTTGGATAAAATAAATACCAGGGGTGAGGTTTTGAGTATTTACTTTTAGGGTGCCATTAATTAATTGATGGGTTCCGTTTAAAACTGTTTGAGATTGATTATTAAAAACTCTATAACTTACAGTTGCAAATTCTTTTTCAGAATGTACTTGTAATATTTCTCGAACTGGATTCGGAAAAACAATCCATTCCTTGAGAGCTCCTTGAGCATTAAATTTATCAATTTCGAGTGTTTGTCCGTAGCACTCTTCATCTACTGAAAATGAATCTTTGATAAGCTCATTTATTTTTAAATTTGCAAAGCTTTCATCAGTTGAAAAGTTAAAGAAGGCAGAATCAATAACTGTATCATCTGCGCCTAAAAAATTTTGCAATAAAGTACCTAATGTTTGTCTGTAATCAAATTGTACAGTTTTTAATTGGTAATTATTATCGTCTGTTGCCTCGCTTAAGTCTACATTAGTTCCAGATACTCCCCCATTAACAGGATTTCCAAATACAAACATGGGAGCAATTTCTCCATGATCTGTTCCTAAACTTCCATTTTCTTTTGCTTTTCTTCCAAATTCTGAAAAGGTTAACCCAACAATATCGTCTGCTAGTCCTTGTTGGTCTAGGTCATCTACGAAAGACTTTATAGCCTCAGAAACTTCGGTTAAAAGGTCGTTATGTTTCCCTTCAATAGACCCCACTGATTGAGATTGATTATCATGGGTATCAAAACCACTAATTCTAACAATATAAACTTTAGTTTCTAATCCTCCGCTTATTAATTTGGCTACAGTTTTAAGTTGGTTTGATAAATCTGAATCAGCGTAAGAATTGGCATTACTCCCTGTATTAAAAGCATTTGAAATTGCTTGAGAGTACTGATTAGATAATTGGTCAGTTTCCGCAATATATTGAAGCTCTAAACCATAATCACTGTCTGGAATATTAGTTGGTGCATCACCACCTAAACCACTTAATTCTGAGTAAAAACCCGATGGATCTTGTCCGGAGATATTAATTGCTAAACCGTGCTCTGTTTCTCCATGGAACCCTAAAGAGGTTTTATTAGAACCAATTTGAACTCCCAAAGGGTAGCTGTTAGTTAATTCATTTATATAATACCTCTCCATAAATCTTCCAATCCAACCAGAATCATTTCCATTATCCCAACTATTTCCATCATTTCCGGTAGAATAAATATCTGTAGATGCAAAATGACTTTTATTCTGGGAAGGATAGCCAACAGATTGTAATATACGCATCCTACCCTGATCATATAAATCTTTAAAACCCGTTAGCGAGGGGTGAAGACCAATCAATTGATTTTCTGGGAGGGTACTGTCTAGAGTAATGAAAGAATTTACTCCTGAATTTGGTATTTTTAGTGAAGGTCTTAAGTTTGCATAGGCATCATATTCATTAATGGGTATAATGGTGTTAAGACCATCATTACCACCAGCTAGATTTATTAGAACTAACTTACGATTTGCAATATCACAAGTTGATAAATTAGCAGTTTTCAATATTGCCTTTATTTCAAGAGGAAGTAAACCAATAGCAGATGCTGTTGCAGAGAGTTTTAAAAAATTTCTTCTTTTCATATAATTCTAGGTTAATTGAAATTCTGTAGCATTTATTAGCGCCGAAAATAATGCCTCTAGTCTAGATTTAACAACAGTCTCATCATTTGAATTCAAATATTCAGACCAAGCATCTGTCCAATAATATGCAGGAAACCCCTCTAATAAATTTTCTGAAAAATAATTTTTCCTGTCAGCATCTATACTTTCAGAATATAGTAAATCAGATAATTCTGTTACTAGTGAAATTGCATCAGATGGGTTGATGATATGATCTCTCACATAGTTAACAATATTTAATTGTACATAAATTAGACCATTGTTACCTATTTTATTTCTACCACTAATAAAGCTTTCAATTAATTTATACCTACCCAAAACTGTGTTCGAAGAGAACCAATGTCTGTCATAATCAGGTTCTTGGTAATGGGCTGGATACCCTGCAACAGAATCAGGACTAAATAAAATGAGCCCACTGCTTGCTAAAAAATAATTATGTACAAAATTAAAAAATCTATAAAAATCAATATTATTTGTTGAAGGGTTTGCAATTTCAAGTTCAAAACATGAACTTATTTCAGAGATCATTTGTAGCGGACTTTTAACTATTGATCCTATAATTTTATCAGTTTCATTTGCAATGTCATTGCCAAAAAAGTGCTCTGAAGATAAAAGTGTTTTTACAGTCGGTAATAACTCATAGTTGTTATTTATGAGTTCACTGGCCAGAGGACCAATAATATCATTTTCAATTTCATCAGTAATTTCACTTTTCACATAAAAACGATACAGTTTTCTACAAAAAGATTTAGCAGTTGCCTCTTTTTCAAATATCATTTCTACAAATGCGTCTAACTCATTAATAATGGTCTCCTCTGAATTACCTCCTGTAATTGTCTGGTTATCAAAAGCGCTGCTAAATGTTTTATTTGTTGTGTCATGATTCCCTAAAGCTATTCTTCCTTTTGGAAGATTTGTATCAGGGTCAATGATACTTCTGTCGTATTGAACTTTGATGCCAGAGAAAACTTTTGCAGCCTGCTGAATATCTAATTCTGTATAATTTGTATAATTTCCCTCCGTTATTTGAGGCCCTTTTAAAATGGTAAATAATTCTAAAAACTCTCGTGCATAATTTTCGTTCGGATTATTTGCATTGTTTGTTGTATTGTTGAGGTATATCAACATTGAATTGTCAAAGGTTATTTTTTTTGCTAAGGTTTTTATGTTGCCATATGCATAGAAATCTAGTAAACGGAGATGGTCATAAAAATGTGTAGAGGTTCCTGTGCCCCCATCTTTAGAAACGGTAAAAGATGTATGTAGAAAAAAAGTAAGCTTATGTCTTAAGCTGTTATGATTTAATGCGTTATACCACCACCAACTAGATACAATTCTCCTTTTTCTTGATTGACCGTTAAAAGTGTTAGGAAGTTCTGAAGACGAAAGCCAAAAGGCATCAGGGCTCTCAGTTGGGAGTGGGTCGTAGGGCTCATCCCAAGCATTAGTTCCATTAAAAGATAAATTATTTAAAGCATCATTAATGTTTAGCGCAGCAAAAGTATTGATGATCTCCTTGTTATAAGCAAATGATGCTCTTCTTAATAAATGTTTTGCTTTACGCAATCCAAGAACTCCGCTAATTGGTAATAAAGATGCCAAAAGAATAATTTTATAGAATACTAAAGATATGACTCTTAAATATAAAAAAGGTTTAAATTTTTTTATAATGGACTACTATCTTTTTCAAAACTAACACCTTAGCGTGAAAAAAACTGTCAAATTTAAATTTAAACCTGTAATTATTGAAGCAAAATGATACTTAAACAACTTCTACAAATAGTCCTTCTTCAGTTTTAGTAACCTTTGCCACCTCTTTTTTGGTTAAGCCTTTAATGGTTTTATCCCATTTTTTATTGCTCAATCCAGATTGAGTTTTTAAGGCGAGTAAGTCAATTTTTGTAGCTTTCGTTATAATTTCTAAAACTGCTTTTTCTTCCTCATTTAATTCAATAGAAGGCGCTTTTTGTTCTGGTCTCATCTGAGGAAAGAATAATACTTCTTGAATAGACTGATTGTTGGTTAAGAACATAATTAATCTGTCCATTCCAATTCCCATTCCAGAAGTAGGAGGCATTCCATATTCTAATGCTCTTAAGAAATCATGATCAATAAATTCTGTAGCTTCATCATCTCCTTTTTGAGCAAGTTTTAGTTGATGTTCAAAACGTTCTCGTTGATCTATAGGGTCGTTTAATTCAGAATAGGCATTGGCTATTTCTTTACCACAGACCATCAATTCAAAACGTTCTGTGAGTTCTGGGTTGTCTCTATGTTCTTTACAAAGCGGAGACATTTCTTTAGGATAATCTGTAATATAGGTGGGTTGAATATAATTGCCTTCACATTTCTCTCCAAAAATTTCATCGATTAACTTGCCTTTCCCCATCGTTTCATCAACAGCAATATTCATTCCTACAGCAGCTGCTCTAATTTCATCTTCTGTTTTTCCAGTAATGTCAAAACCAGTAAAATGCTTAATTGAGTCTGTCATGGTTACTCTAGCATAAGGTGCCTTAAAATCTATGGTATGTTCTCCAAAAGTAGCAACTGAAGTTCCGTTTACTGCAATAGCACAATGTTCTAATAATTGTTCTGCAAACTCCATCATCCAGTTATAGTCTTTGTATGAAACATAAATTTCCATCGCTGTAAATTCTGGATTGTGAGTTCTATCCATACCCTCATTTCTGAAGTTTTTAGAAAACTCATACACCCCATCAAATCCACCTACAATTAATCTTTTTAAATACAATTCATTTGCAATTCTCATGTACAAAGGAATGTCTAAAGAATTATGATGTGTACTAAAAGGTCTTGCTGCAGCTCCCCCCGGGATGGGTTGTAAAACAGGGGTTTCAACTTCAAAGTAACCAGCTTCATTAAAAAACGATCGCATGGCATTAAAAAGCTTTGTTCTTTTTATAAAAACTTCTTTCACATGTGGGTTTACCACTAAATCTGCATATCGTTGTCTATATCTTAGTTCAGGGTCTGTAAATGCATCATAGGTAACACCATCTTTTACTTTAGGAATTGGTAGGGGTTTTAGTGATTTTGAAAGTAAAGTAAACTCTTTTACCATCACAGTTTTTTCGCCAACTTTGGTCGTAAAAAGTGTTCCCGTTATCCCAATAAAATCGCCTAAATCTAGTAATTTTTTAAAAACAGTATTGTACAAAGATTTATCTTCTCCAAGACAAATTTCATCTCTGTTGAAATATACTTGAATTCTCCCTTCGCCGTCTTGTAACTGACCAAAAGAGGCTTTACCTTGAATATTTATAACCATCAATCTTCCTGCAATAGTTACCTGTTTACCTTCTTCAAAGTTGTTTTTTATCTGCTTAGAATTAGCATCTACAGGAAATAAATCTGCAGGATAAGGGTTAATACCTAATTCACGTAATCTCGTTAGTTTTTCTCTACGTACAACTTCTTGTTCTGATAATTGCATTCTATTTTCTTTTCTGATATGATTATAAGGTGCAAAGATAGTCATTTGATAAAAAGAACTTTGAAGTTAAAAAAGAAATAATGGTGTTTTAAATTTTAAAAAGAAGTATATTTGTGTGTTGTTTTAACACAAAACAACGTGTTGTGTTGTTTTGGCACTTTCGTAAAAAGTGTCTTGGTTTTGTTAACCAATGGAAAGCTTCCCTGAGATGGGTCGCTTTTTTTTTGCGCTTAAAAGAAGTTAGATTTCATTTCCCAAATTTTTAAAAAAAACAATCCTGCATAAATACTGCTAACTATAAATTTTAATCCAGTTGAAAACAGAAACCCTATAAGAGAGCCAAAAGCAGCTTTTAATGCTCTATTTGAATTTTCATTATCATGGATGAGCTCTCCTATAAATGCACCAATAAATGGGCCTACGATAATACCAAAAGGACCCAGAAAAATAAGCCCTACTAATAAACCTACTGTAGTACCTATAATGCCGTATTTACTCCCACCAAATTTTTTTGTTCCTAGAGCAGGAATGATATAATCTAATATATACACGAGTACGGCAACCGCTAGGGTAGTTAGTATAAATGTCCAATTATAGGGAATGGCATTGGTAAGATGAATTAACAATAAACCCACCCAACTTGTAATGGGGCCAGGTAATACCGGAATGAATGAACCAATAATTCCAAGAATTATAAAAAAAACACCTAATAGAAGTAGAAGAAGATCCATGGATTTACTTGTTGTTACTATAGGACGTTTCTTCTTTTTATTTGTTACAGTTATAATTTCAACTAAAAAATTAGTTTAAACTAAATGGTGAATTAAATGGTAAAAAGGTAACTGTTAAATATATCTTACCTATGGAAGTAGAAGTATAGTTGTTTGCTTCAAATATAATAGTAATTGCTTCATTATTAACACTCTAGTCTTTTAAATAAAAATACCTTTGATATTGTTCAGTGAGAAGTCATTGTCTACTTTTTCATAAAAGCTTCCCGTTCAATCTTTGAATGGGATTTTTTTTTATTCTTATAATAGGCGCTCTAGCCTCTTAAACAAGAAGTTAAAGTCATTATATTTGCGTAATTTCACCTCAAATTAATTTTAATTAAAGTGCGCTATTTTTTATTTATATGTCTCTTGATTTCCTTTACTTCTTGTGAGTATATTTCATTTGAAAAAAATAAGAATATAGAGAAAATAGATATGGATGTAGATTTCACCTCTGTTGATGTTTCTCCTTCTTTCAAAGTCTGTGACTCTTTAATTGATAAGGATAAAAAAAACAGTTGCTTTAGATCAACTATACGAGAGGAAATAGCTAACAGCTTAGCAAAATATTCTATCAAAGTAAAACAACCATTAGACGAAACTATTACGGTTACTATTATCATTAATTCTAATAAACAGGTCAATTTAGCTAATATAGGAGCTTCAGAAAGTCTGAGAAAAGAGATTCCAGCGTTACATGAAATGATCGAAAAAAGTATTGCTGATTTGCCAGATATTTATCCTGCAATTAAAAGAGGTATTCCTGTAACTACGCAATATCAGTTACCCATAAGGATTAAACTAGAAAATTAGTTTAACATTTTCCAGAGTTTGTCTTTTAGCTCTTGCAGTCCTATTTGAGCTAATGAAGAAATAAATACAAAAGGAATTCCTGTTGGTAATTCATTTTTAATTTCCTCTTGCAGTTCTTCATCTAACATGTCTGTTTTTGAGATCGCTAGTAAACGTTGTTTGTCTAGTAATTCTGGATTGTGCTTCTTAAGTTCGTTTAATAATATCTCATATTCTTTATGAATATCATCGCTATCTGCTGGTATTAAAAAGAGTAGGGTAGAGTTACGCTCTATATGACGCAAAAAACGATGTCCTAATCCTTTGCCTTCAGCAGCTCCTTCAATAATCCCTGGAATATCTGCCATTACAAAACTTTTGTATTCTCTGTAATCAACAATTCCTAAATTTGGTTTTAGAGTGGTAAATGCATAGTCTGCAATTTTTGGTTTGGCAGCAGTAATTACAGATAGTAAGGTAGATTTTCCAGCGTTTGGAAAGCCAACTAAACCTACATCTGCTAAGATTTTTAATTCTATTTGAAACCAGCCTTCTAAGCCATCAACACCAGGTTGTGCATATCTCGGTGTTTGATTTGTAGACGATTTAAAATGCCAATTTCCACGGCCTCCCATACCACCTTCTAATAAAATTTGTTCTTCTCCGTTTTCGGTGATTTCAAAAATAATTTCAGCAGTTTCACTATCTCTAACAATGGTTCCAAGTGGCACATCTACATAAATGTCTGTTCCGTCTTTTCCAGTACTTCTACTCTTACTTCCGTCTCCACCTTGTTCTGCTCTAAAATGTTTTTTAAATTTTAGGTGAAATAATGTCCACATGTCTTTACTTCCTCGAAGAATGATATGACCACCTCGTCCGCCGTCTCCACCATCTGGGCCACCCTTTGTGATAAACTTTTCTCTGTGTAAGTGCGCAGAACCTCTACCGCCCTTACCTGAGGAAGCATATACTTTTATATAATCAACAAAGTTTCCTTCTGTCATAATTTATAGTGTATCAAAAACTTTTGCTAGACGTTCTGTAATTTCTTGAATAGAACCTACTCCATTTACACCAAAATAGTTTCCTTTTGCAGCGTAATAATCTTTTAAAATGGCAGTTTTTGTATTGTATTCGTTAAAACGATTTCTAATTTTTCCTTCATCAGTATCATCTGCTCTTCCACTGGTTTTACCTCTTTCTAACAAGCGTTCTACTAATAAGTCTTCAGGTACTTCTAGGGCAACCATCCCATTTATTTTTTCTCCTTTGGTATTTAAAAAACCGTCTAAAGCCTCTGCTTGAGATTGGGTTCTTGGAAATCCATCAAAAATAAATCCGTTAGCATCAACATTTTTATCAACCTCAGCTTCTAGCATATTAATGGTTACTTCATCGGGTACTAAATCACCTTTGTCCATATAGGTTTTGGCAAGAACTCCCAGTTCAGTTTCGTTCTTAATATTAAATCTAAAAACATCACCAGTTGAAATATGCACTAAATTATATTTCCCTTTTAAGAGTTCTGCTTGGGTCCCTTTTCCTGCACCTGGAGGTCCAAATAATACAATATTTTTCATTTAGTTTGTTTCTGTTGTTAATTGGTAAACTGCTGGTAGATTTCTTCCCAGGCCATTATAGTCTAATCCATAGCCTACAATGAATTTGTCTTCAATATTTTTACCGATATAGTTTATAGGTAACTCTTTTCTGTAGACATCTGGTTTAAAAAATAGGGTAGCAATTTTTAATTGTTTTATATTTTTGTTTTTAAAACTATCATAAATTTTATGAAGCGTAGTCCCTGTGTCTATAATGTCTTCTAAAATTACAATTGTTCTTCCTGTGATATCTTCATTTATCCCTATTAATTCATGAACTACATCAGTAGATGAGGTTCCTTGATAAGAACTTAACTTCACAAATGAGACTTCACAGTTGTGGGTATATTTTCTAATGAAATCTGCAGCAAAAAGAAAAGATCCGTTTAAAATCCCAATAAATATTGGAATTTCATTGGGGTCTAAATCCATACTTACTTTCTTTACTAAAGAACTTACTATCTCAGAGAGTTCTTTTTCTGAGATAAACGGAGTAAAATTTAAATCATGTAGTTTAATAATGCTCATCTTGTAAAGATACTATGCTGATATTAAAAAGAGAAAACCGTTTTGATGTACTGAGAAAAATCAGTAGGAACAAAACGGTTTCATCATATTTTTTTGAAATTATTTCTTACTTGCTTCTTTTCTTTTAGAAGTATCATACATTACAGGAGTTGCTACAAATAATGAAGAGTAGGTTCCTACTACAACACCAATAATTAAAGCAAACATAAATCCTCTAATAGAATCTCCACCAAATGTAAAGATGGCTAACATTACCAACAATGTTGTTAATGAGGTATTAATTGTTCTTCCTAATGTACTACTTAATGCTTTATCTACAACTTCGCTGTAAGCCCATTTAGTATGAATTCCAGCAAACTCTCTAATTCTATCAAAAATAACCACGGTATCATTCAATGAATACCCTACCACTGTTAAAATAGCAGCAATAAACGATTGGCCTATTTCCATATCAAATGGCATAAATTTATAGAGTATTGAAAAGATTCCTAATACTATAAGTACATCGTGAAATACTGCAATTACAGCACCTAAACTAAACGATATTTTTCTAAATCGTAATAAGATGTATAAGAAAACAACCAGTAGAGAACCAAATACTGCATATACTGCTGATGTTTTAATGTCATCTGCAATGGTAGGTTCTACTTTGATATAGCTCATAATACTATTAGTACTTTCTCCTTCTTTTTGAAAACCAGGTTTAAAACTTTCATAAGTAGTTTCCTCAGATAAGTAATTTTTTAATCCTGTGAATAATGCAGTTTGTACTTCTTCGTCAACATCATTTCCTTCTTCTTCAATTTTATAAACAGTTGTTATTTTCAATTGAGAGTCAGATCCGTACGTTTTTACTTCTGGAGCCGTTTCAAAAACTTCTTTTAAAGATTCAGATACTTCTGAAGCATTTACTGTATTGTCAAATCGAACAACATAAGAACGACCTCCTTTAAAATCTACCCCCTGCTTTAAACCAATACTTGCAATAGAGGCAATACCTCCTAAGATAATAGCTCCTGAAATTACGTAAGCAATTTTGCGTTTACGTAAAAATTGAATGTTAATATTTTGAAACCACCCCTTAGATAATGAGGTGTTAAACGTTAAGTTCTTTCCTTTATCTGTAGCACCATCTATAAGAAGTCTTGTAATAAATACCGCGGTAAATAAAGAGGTTAAAATACCAATGATTAGGGTTAACGCAAATCCTTTAATAGGACCTGTTCCAAAAACATACAGTATCACACCTGTTAATAAACTCGTGATGTTAGCATCTATAATTGCAGATAGGGCTCCTTTTACACTAAATCCTTCTTGAACAGATTGTTTTAAGCCTTTCTTTTTAAAGATTCCTTCTTTAATTCTTTCAAAGATAATTACGTTGGCATCTACAGACATACCAATAGTTAAGATAATACCAGCAATACCAGGTAATGTTAATACTGCATTAAATGAGGCTAGAATTCCAAAAAGGAATAAAATATTTACTAGCAAGGCAATGTTTGCATAGACACCTGCTCTACCGTAATATATAATCATCCAAGCCAATACTAGTAGAATAGCCAACATAAATGATTGTGTAGATTGGTCTATAGATTCTTGCCCTAAGGAGGGTCCTACAACTTCTGCTTGAATAATTCTTGCAGCTGCTGGTAATTTACCTGCTTTTAATACAGTTGCAATATCTTGTGCTTCTTCAATGGTCATACTACCACCAGAAATTTCAGTTCTTCCTCCAACAATGGCTTGATTTACTGTAGGTGCAGTGTATACGTAGTCATCTAAAACTACAGCAACAAAACCACCAACATTATCGCCAGTTAGTTTTTCCCATAGCTTAGAACCTCTTCCGTTCATAGCCATGCTTACTTGTGGGTTATTTAATTGATCAAAAACTTGAGCAGCATCTGTGATTACATCGCCTTGAATAGGAGCAACATCATTCCTGTTAGATTTTATAGCATATAAGCCTATTACCTCAGAACCATCAGGTGTGGTATTGGCCTTGTAATCCCACAAGAATTTCACATTTTTGATGTCATTAGTTCGTAAACTAATCACCTTTCGATCAGATAATAGTTTATTAACCATGGCAGTGTCACCAACTTTTGCTTGGGCAACTAGCGAACTCATTTGTGACTCAGATTGTGCAAAATTTACAGTCAAGTAGGTAAATAGTGATTTATCTTGAACCTCAGTTGAATCTTGCACTTCATTTAAAATACTTTGAATGTCATTTGCCTCATCAGTTTTCTCAGCTTCGTCATTTTCTTCTGCTTTGTCTTCTTTCAGCATTTCAGCCACAACAGCGTTTGCTGAAAACAAATAGTTTTGAACTTCAGCATTAGAGAATACTTCCCAAAATTGTAATTCTGCTTTACTTGTTACTAACTTTGTAACTCTGTCTATGTCTTTTGCTCCAGGCAATTCAATTTGAATTCTTCCAGAATTACCAATACGTTGTATGTTTGGTTGTGTTACCCCAAATTTATCAATTCTACTTCTTAAAACTTCAAAAGCAGTATTAATAGAGCTATTAATCTCCAATTGTAATTCTTCTCGAACTTCTTCGTTTGTTTTGTTGAAGTTTATCTTTTCACGAAGTGCCTTTGTTCCAAAAATTTCAGGGTCACTAAGTTTTATTCCACTTGTTCCTGCAGCGATTTCAAATTCATTGAAAAATAAATCTAAATAATTATCAGTATTATTCTTTTGCGCTTCATCTGCTGCTTTTAAAGCTTTTCTAAAAACTAAACTTTTTGAATCATTAGATAAAGAAATTAATACTTCTTTTACAGAGACTTGTAAAATTGCATTGATCCCACCTTTTAAATCTAGACCAAGATTCATTTCTTTGTCTTTGATATCATTGTAGGTAAATTGAGAGATTCCCAAATTTATAACCTCAAGATTGTTTACACTATCAAGGTATTTTTTCTCTAAACTTGCTAATTCTCTTCCGTTATCTAGATTACCTCTAGATTTTGCATATTCTTTGGCTTCATTTTCTACCTTAGAGGTAAAGAATGAAAAAGAAAGTTGGTATAAACTTACCAATCCGAAAAGGATTGCAAATAATCTTATAAGTCCTTTGTTTTGCATCTTCGTTTAATTTTAGTCGACTTCTTTTTAAAACGTGCAAATATAGTATTTACAATAAGATTAGCCTAATGAAATTATGTATATTTACCCGCATTTTAAGAGTGATAAACAACTATCAACAAAATAAAACTCAAACTATGAGCCATCTATCTGATATCGAAATTGCACAGGCTAAGAAGTTAGTGCATATTACTACTATTGCAAAAAAAATAGGGGTAAAAGAGGATGACATTGAGATGTACGGAAAGTATAAAGCAAAATTACCATTACACCTTATAGATGAGGCTAAAGCAGCAGAGAATAACTTAATCTTGGTAACAGCTTTAACCCCAACACCCGCAGGTGAGGGGAAAACAACGATTTCGATTGGTCTTTCAGAAGGCTTGAATAAGATTGGAAAACAAGCTACAGTTGTGTTAAGGGAACCCTCTTTAGGGCCTGTTTTTGGCATTAAAGGAGGTGCTGCAGGAGGTGGGTATTCTCAGGTTGTGCCTATGGAAGATATTAATTTACATTTCACAGGAGATTTTAATGCAATTGAAAAAGCAAATAATTTATTGTCTGCATTAATTGATAATAATATTCAAAATAAAGTTTCAAACTTAAACATAGACCCTAGAACTATACTTTGGAAAAGAGTAATAGACATGAACGATAGAGCGTTAAGAGATATTACTATTGGTTTAGGAGGAACAGCAAATGGAGTGCCAAGACAAGATGGGTTTAATATCACGCCAGCTTCAGAGGTGATGGCAATTCTTTGTATGGCAACAGATTTTGACAATTTAAAGCAACGTTTAGGTGATATTTTTATAGGATTTACTTATGATAAAAAACCTGTGTTTGCGAGAGATCTAAAGGCAGAAAATGCCATGGCAATTTTATTAAAAGATGCTATAAAGCCAAATTTAGTTCAGACTCTAGAAGAAAATCCAGCGATCATTCACGGTGGTCCCTTTGCAAATATAGCACAAGGAACAAATACAATTATTGCAACTAAAATGGGCTTGTCTTTGTCTAATTACGTGGTTACCGAAGCTGGTTTTGGTGCAGATTTAGGTGCAGAAAAGTTCTTGAATATTAAGTCTGCTTTTGCAAATTTAAATCCAAAATGTGTGGTTTTAGTTGCCACGATTAGAGCATTACGTCATCATGGAGGTGTAAAAAAAGAAGATTATAATGTGCAAAACTTAGCGGCGGTAACATCAGGTTTCAAAAATCTAGAGAAGCATATAGAAAATATTAGAAAATATAATATAGAACCTGTGGTAGCTGTTAATTCATTCGTTTCTGATACTGCAGAGGAGGTTGCTTTTGTCATTGAAAAATGTCAAAGTTTAGGTGTTCATGCAGTTTTATCTGAGGGATGGGCAAAAGGAGGAGAAGGTACCAAAGAATTGGCAAAAGCTGTAGTTGCTGTCATAGAAAATAAAGCAACGCAATACAAACCATTGTATGACTGGAAAAGTCCTGTAACAGAAAAAATTGAAGTAATTGCTAAAGAAATCTACGGAGCCGCTAAAGTGGAATACAGTAAAAAAGCACAGCTAAATTTGAGGAGAATTAACAGATTAGGATTTAATGATTTTGCTATTTGTATGGCAAAAACACAAAAATCTTTTTCAGATAATGAACAATTGATAGGAAGACCTGAAGGTTTTACGGTTACTGTTCGAGAAATTGAAATCGCTGCTGGTGCCCAATTTATTATTCCAATTTTAGGAAAAATGATGCGCATGCCCGGTTTGCCTCCAGTTCCAGCGTCAGAAGGTATGACAATAAACAAAAATGGTGTAATATCTGGATTGTCTTAAGATTAAAAGTCTATTTATTAGGAATAAAAAAACCAGCCCAAAAGGCTGGTTTTTTATTTAAGAGTATGGGTGTTTATAATGCTAATAATCCATTGGTTTTAGTAACACCTTCTGCAGATTCTTTTAAATGTGCTTTTTCAGCATCACTTAATTTGATATCAACAATTTTTTCAATTCCATTTTTTCCTAATACAACAGGAACTCCAATACATAAATCATGTAAACCATATTCTCCATCTAATAGTGTAGAACATGGAAATATTTTTCGTTGATCACAAGCAATTGCTTGAACCAATCCACTAACAGCAGCGCCAGGTGCATACCAAGCAGAAGTTCCTAGTAAGCCTGTTAGCGTAGCGCCTCCAACTTTGGTGTCCTGAAGTACTTGCTCTAATCGTTCCTCTGAAATAAATTCTGAAACTGGTACAGAATTACGCGTGGCTAATCTCGTTAATGGCACCATTCCTTTATCAGAATGCCCCCCAATAACCATTCCGTCAACATCAGAAATTGGAGCCTCTAAAGCTTCTGCTAATCTGTATTTAAATCGCGCAGAATCGAGTGCTCCACCCATTCCAATAATTCTATTTTTTGGAATTCCAGTGGTTTTGTGTACTAAGTACGTCATGGTATCCATTGGGTTAGAGACTACAATGATAATTGTGTTTTCAGAATGCTTGATTAAGTTAGAAGAAACTGTTTTTACAATACCAGCATTGATGCCAATTAATTCCTCTCTTGTCATTCCTGGTTTTCTTGGAATACCTGATGTAATTACACAAATATCTGAATTAGCAGTTTTTGAATAATCGTTGGTTGTTCCTGTTATTTTTGTATCAAAACTATTTAAAGAAGCGGTTTGCATCAAGTCCATTGCTTTTCCCTCAGCATAGCCTTCTTTAATATCTAATAATACAACTTCAGAAGCAAAGTCTTTAATGGCAATATATTCTGCACAGCTAGCTCCAACAGCACCTGCTCCTACAACTGTAATTTTCATGTTCTTTTGTTTTATAATTTAAAAAAATATTTATAATCGAATTTTTATGTGTTCTCGTTTGAGAGTTTATGCATCTATATTTGCATACTTCGCATTTCTCTCTATAAAGTCTCTTCTTGGCGGAACTTCGTCACCCATTAGCATCGAGAATACTCTGTCAGCTTCGGATAAACTGTCAATAGTTACTTGTCGTAAGGTTCTAAACTCTGGATTCATGGTAGTATCCCATAATTGTTCAGCATTCATTTCTCCAAGACCTTTGTAGCGCTGAATATTAACAGACCCTCCCATTTTTGTAGCTATTAAATCTCGTTGATTGTCATCCCATGCATATTCCCTTTTTTGACCTTTTTTCACAAGGTATAAAGGAGGAGTAGCGATGTATATGTACCCTTGCTCTACCATTTCTCTCATATATCTAAAGAAGAAAGTTAGTATTAAGGTTGCAATGTGAGACCCATCTACATCGGCATCACACATAATCACAACTTTATGATATCTCAATTTTGATAAGTTTAAAGCTCGAGGATCTTCTTCTGTACCAATACTTACCCCAAGAGCAGTAAACATATTTTTTATTTCTTCATTTTCAAAAACTTTGTGTTGCATTGCTTTTTCAACATTTAAGATTTTTCCTCTTAATGGTAAAATTGCTTGAAAGTTTCTATCACGTCCTTGTTTAGCTGTACCCCCTGCAGAATCTCCCTCAACTAAAAATATTTCACATTGTGCTGGATCGGTTTCAGAACAGTCAGATAATTTACCAGGTAAACCACCAATACTCATTACTGTTTTACGCTGAACCATTTCACGTGCTTTTCTTGCAGCATGTCTCGCAGTAGCTGCTAGAATAACTTTTTGAACAATTGTTTTTGCATCATTTGGGTTTTCTTCAAGATAATCTGTAAGCATTTCAGAAACCGCTTGAGAAACCGCTGAAGTTACTTCTCTATTTCCAAGCTTTGTTTTTGTTTGCCCTTCAAATTGAGGTTCAGAAACTTTAACAGAGACAATGGCAGTTAGGCCTTCTCTAAAGTCATCTCCAGAAATTTCAAACTTCACATTCTTTAGTAGACCTGAATTATCTGCATATTTTTTTAAAGTACCTGTTAATCCTCTTCTAAAACCAGATAGGTGTGTTCCCCCTTCGTGCGTATTTATATTATTTACATAAGAATGAAGATTTTCAGCATATGAGGTATTATACACCATAGCAACTTCAACTGGAATACCATTTTTTTCTCCTTCCATAGAAATGACTCCAGATGTTAACTGCTCGCGTGTACTATCTAGATATCTAATAAACTCAGGGAGTCCTTCATCACTGAAAAAAGTTTCATTAATAAAATTACCTTCATCGTCTTTTCTTCTATGATCAGTTAACGTAATTGTAATTCCTTTATTTAAATAAGAAAGTTCACGAAGACGTGTTGCTAAAGTTTCATAATTGTATTCAATAGTTTGTGTAAAAATTGAAGTGTCAGGTAAAAAGGTAACAATTGTTCCAGTGAAATCTGTTTCACCAATGGTTTTTACAGGGTATAAACTTTTTCCTTTAGAGTATTCTTGTTGCCAAACTTTACCTTCTTTATGAACTGTTGCTGTTAAATGCTCAGACAATGCATTTACACAAGAAACTCCAACCCCGTGAAGCCCTCCAGATACTTTATAAGAATCTTTATCAAATTTACCCCCCGCTCCAATCTTTGTCATTACAACTTGAAGTGCAGAAACCCCTTCTTTTTTGTGAATTCCTACCGGTATTCCACGACCATTATCTTTGGTGGTAATTGAATTATCTTCATTTATAACTACATCGATGGTGTCACAGTAACCACCCATAGCTTCATCAATTGAATTGTCTACTACCTCGTATACTAAATGATGAAGCCCTCTCACTCCAACATCTCCAATATACATGGAAGGACGCATTCTTACATGCTCCATTCCTTCTAGTGCCTGAATACTAGAAGCATCATAATTTTTTTTATTTTCTTCGCTCATAATGTAAATATTTTAAACCTTAAGAATAGTTATAAAAACAATAAAATTCTCAATTCCCAAATTTACAAAAAAACAGAATTTTTAGCGAGTCAATTCGTTATTATCACTCAGTTTTATCAACATTTGTTAATTACTAAATAATGGCTTAAATCAGCTCTAAATTACCTTAAAACACAACTTTAAAAAGAAAGGATAAGTCACTTTTTTAAAAAATAAATTAATAGCTTAAAACAGAAAATATGAATCTAATTTTTTTAGAGTATACGCTAATCTTATGACGTATTTGCATCCAGGGTTTACCAACTTAAGTTCGTAAACCCTAGATTAACAAAAATTGAAAATTATTTGATGAATTCGTTCTTTTAATTATCCTTAATAAGCATCTTCATGAACAGTTTTTATAGCTCTTCCACTTGGTTCGTTCATATTTTGGAAGCTTTTGTCCCAAGCTAAAGCAGTTGGAGTACTGCAAGCAATAGAAGGAACAGATGGCACCGTTAAAGCCGCAGTTTCCGATGGAAAATGTTCTTCAAAAATAGTTCGGTAATAAAACTCTTCTTTTGTTCTTGGAGTTTGAACAGGGAAACGATGTTTTGCTTGTTGCATTAGTTCATCAGACACGGAGGTGTCCACTAATGTTTTTAGCGTATCTATCCAACTGTAGCCAACTCCATCTGAAAATTGTTCTTTTTGTCTCCAAGCAACAGATTCTGGAAGGTATTCTTCAAAAGCTTTACGCAATACCCATTTTTCCATACGCTCTCCATTAATCATTTTATCTTGTGGGTTAATTCTCATGGCAACATCCATAAATTCTTTGTCTAGGAACGGTACACGACCTTCTATACCCCAGGCAGCTAAACTTTTGTTGGCGCGAAGACAATCATATTGATATAATTTATCGAGCTTTCGTACAGTTTCTTTGTGTAATTCTTCAGCATTTGGAGCTTTGTGAAAATATAAATAGCCTCCAAAAATTTCATCAGCCCCTTCTCCAGATAACACCATTTTTATCCCCATAGATTTAATAACTCTTGCTAATAAATACATCGGAGTCGAAGCTCTAATAGTGGTAATGTCATAAGTTTCTAAATGATAAATAACATCACGAATTGCATCTAGCCCTTCCTGGATGGTAAAGGTTACTTCATGATGAATAGTGCCAATATGGTCTGACACGATTTGAGCAGCAGCCAAATCTGGTGATCCTTCTAGCCCTATTGAAAAAGAATGTAGCTGTGGCCACCAAGCTTCTTGAGTATCTCCAGATTCAATTCTTTTTTGTGCATATTTTTTTGCTACAGCAGAGGTAATGGATGAGTCTAAACCTCCAGAAAGTAAAACACCATATGGAACATCAGACATTAATTGTCTATGAACAGCAGCTTCAAGTGCGTCTTTTAATTCATCTATAGATGTGCGGTTTTCTTTTACAGCTTCAAAATCCATCCAATCTCTTTGATACCATTTTGTAAGTTTTCCATCTTTACTCGACATAAAATGGCCCGGAGGAAATACTTCTATTTTATTACAGACTCCTTCTAAAGCTTTTAATTCTGATGCTACATAAAAAGTACCATTTTTATCCCATCCAATATATAATGGAATAATACCCATATGATCTCTGGCAACAAAATATTCATCTTTGTTTGAATCATAGATTGCAAATCCAAAAATTCCATTCAAATCATCAAGAAAAGCACTTCCTTTTTCTTGATATAGCGCCAATATTATTTCACAGTCTGATTGTGTTTGAAATGTATACGAAGTTTCAAATTGTGCTCTCAGTTCTTGGTGGTTGTAGATCTCACCATTTGCTGCAAGAACAAGGCTTTTATCCAAACTAAACAGGGGTTGTTTACCGGATGCAGGATCTACAATAGCTAACCTTTCATGAGCTAAAATAGCTTTTTCATTACTATAGATACCGCTCCAGTCTGGCCCCCTGTGTCTTATAGATTTAGACATTTCTAGAATTTGTGTTCTTAATTTCCCTGAACTTTCTTTTAAATCAAATGCACATACAATTCCACACATATTTTTTTGTTTTTATTTCAATTAAATTTTATATAACGTTTCAATTACTTTACAAATAACTTACTTTAAGTTATTTAAATAAATTAAAATTTATATTTCAGTTATCAATTATCATTTTTTTTTGTCAAAGGATATAAATATGAAACATAATTAAATATTTATGCTCCCTAATCTTACAGATTGTAAATGCTTTTTAAAAAAGAAGCTAGAAAACTTGTCATTTTAAAAATGAGGGTTTAAATTTGTGGTATTATGCAAAGACAACAAAATACATGGTGGTGGAATTTCTTTAACTGAAAAGTGAGACCCCAATCGTGTATATAACATATACTAAAAAGGCTTATCTCACGATAAGCTTTTTTTTGTTCTAACAATGAACAACAATAAGGTAAAAGAACAATGAATTAGATTTTGATATAAATTTAGTAAAAGTGAAAAAAACAACATTTAAAACCATAAGTTCTACTAGAATTTCAGACACCGTTACACCCGTTGGGTTGTATATCAGGTTTAGAGATTTATATGCCAACACCTTGTTGTTAGAAAGTTCAGATTATCATAGCAAGGAGGAGAGTTTTTCTTTCATTTGTATTGAGCCTGTAGTTTCGATGAAAATAGAAAATCATCAATTTTCTGTAAAACAAAAAGGGGCTACAATTTTTAAAGAGGAAATTCAGGACAATTTTTATACATTATTTTCTCAATTTAGTTCAAGTATTAACTTAGAATGTGACAATGCTCTGAAATCATTCAATGGATTGTACGGCTACACAACTTATGATAGTGTACAATATTTTGAGAAAATTAAATTTAAGACCAAACAAGCTGCTTCTTCAATACCATTTATGCAATATGGTTTTTATCGTTTTATAATTGCAATCAATCATTTTAATGATGAGATGACCCTTATTGAAAACGTAGAGGAGGGCACAACAACAAGAATTTCTGAAATAGAAACTATTATAGACGCCCAAGGATTTAATACCCAGTCTTTCGAAATAGTTGGAGAAGAATCTTCTAACTGTTCAGATGATGATTTTAAAGCTTATGTTACCAAAGCGAAGTCACATTGTAAAAGAGGAGATGTTTTTCAATTGGTATTGTCTCGCCAGTTTCAACAAAAATTCAAAGGAGATGAATTTAATGTCTACAGAGCCTTACGTTCCATAAACCCATCCCCATATTTATTTTATTTTGATTATGGAAGTTTTAAATTGATGGGTTCTTCACCAGAAGCTCAAATTAAAATTAATGAAGGAAAAGCAACCATTAATCCTATTGCTGGAACCTTTAGAAGAACTGGAGATATTGCACAAGACATCAAGCTTGGGAAATTATTATCAGAAGATGAGAAAGAAACAGCAGAGCATGTAATGCTTGTAGATTTAGCCAGAAATGATTTAAGTAAGCACGCTTCAAACGTAAAAGTAGAAGTCTTTAAAGAAGTGCAGCTTTTTAGTCACGTAATTCATTTGGTGTCTACTGTTCAGGGTGAAATTAAAGGAAATCCTATGACCATAGTAGGAGATACTTTTCCTGCAGGAACGCTTAGTGGTGCGCCAAAATATAAAGCCATGGAATTAATTGATGAATATGAGAATCAATCTCGAGGATTTTATGGAGGAGCTGTTGGAATTATTGGCCTAGATGGTTCCATAAATTTAGCCATAGCCATCCGTTCTTTTGTAAGTAAGAAAAACACATTGTATTATCAGGCAGGTGCAGGAATTGTGATCCGCTCAAGTGAAGAAAAAGAATTACAAGAAGTTACTAATAAACTAGCAGCATTAAAAAAAGCATTGCTTTTAGCTGAAAATATTTAAGATGAAAATACTAATCATAGACAATTACGATTCGTTTACTTACAACCTAGTTCACATGGTAGAAAAGATAACCAATCAACTTCCTACAGTTTTTCGAAACGATGAAATTACACTAGAAGACATCAACAACTATGACATGATTATGTTATCTCCTGGTCCGGGAATTCCGAATGAAGCAGGAATTCTTAAGGAAATTATTCGCAGGTATGCGGGTAAAAAACCAATTTTTGGTGTCTGTTTAGGATTGCAAGCAATTGTTGAGGTTTTTGGTGGGGCTATCATTAATATGGATCAAGTATTTCATGGTGTCGCTACTAGCATGAAAGTAACAAAGTCCGATGCTGTTATTTTTAATGGCATACAAAAAGAATTTCAAGCAGCGAGATATCATTCTTGGATAGCATCCAATGAAAATTTTCCGGAGAATTTAGAAATTACAGCTGAAGACGAAGATGGTGGAATTATGGCAATTCGTCATCGCCATTTTCCAATCAGTGCGGTGCAATTTCATCCAGAGTCAATTTTAACAGCGGTAGGAGAGCAAATTGTCAAAAATTTTATAGAAGCAAACAACAGATAGAATACCTAACAACGACTGAAAGAAAATTCAGCAGAAATGAAAAATATATTAAACGATTTATATCAACATAAAAAATTATCAAAATCTCAAGCAAAAAAGATTTTGTTAGAAATTGCTGCGTCTCGGTATAATGAAGCACATTTAGCCTCTTTTATGACAGTTTTTATGATGCGCCCAATTACTGTTGATGAACTTTCCGGCTTTAGAGAAGCTTTGTTAGAATTGGCTATAAAAGTAGATTTATCAGAATACAATACCATAGATATTGTTGGTACTGGAGGAGATGGAAAAGACACCTTTAATATTTCTACATTAACCTCTTTTATTGTAGCAGGAACAGGTCAGAAAGTTGCCAAACATGGAAACTATAGTGTATCCTCTAAATCAGGATCTTCTGACATGTTACAAAGTTTTGGCTATGAGTTTACAAACGATGAATCTATTTTAAGAAGTCATTTAGAAAAAGCAAATATTTGCTTTTTACATGCTCCAAAATTCCACCCAGCAATGAAAGCTGTTGGGCCTACAAGAAAAGCCTTGGCTTTAAAAACATTTTTCAATATGTTGGGCCCTCTTGTAAATCCAAGCTCCCCTCAAAATTTAATGTTGGGAACTTTTAACCTTGAAATTGCAAGATTATACCATTATATTTTACAGGATGAAAAGAGTAATTATGGAATTATTCATGCTTTAGACGGGTATGACGAAATTTCTCTTACTAGTGAGTTTAAGTTATTTACTAAGTCTGGAGAAGAACTTATTTATCCTGAAGATATAGGTCAAAAAAGAATTTTACAAACTGATATTTATGGAGGGAATTCTGTGACTAATGCTGCAAAAATATTTAAAAATATCATTGAAGGAAAAGGAACAAAAGCGCAGAATAATGTGGTGTTAACCAATGCAGCTTTTGCACTAAAAATAATAGATACGAACAGAACTTTTGACGAAGCTTTTAGTCTTGCCAAAGATTCATTATTTGGAAAAAAAGCGGCCCAATGCTTACAACAACTAATTACAAATTGTTAAAATGACGATACTAGATAAAATAATTGCTTTCAAGAAGAAGGAAGTAAGTAAAATAAAGGCAGACGTACCCTTAAAAAAATTAGTGGGAAGTCCTTTATTTAAAAGAACTCCAATCTCATTGAAAAAATCATTATTAGAGGTGAATTCAACTGGAATTATAGCTGAGTTTAAAAGACAGTCACCCTCTAAAGGAGTGATTAATGATAAAGCCACCATAGAAGAAGTTACTAATGGGTATTTAGATGCGAATGTAGCTGCACAATCTATTTTAACAGACACCTCGTTTTTTGGAGGTACTATGGTAGACCTTATGCAAGCAAGAACTATAAATTCCATTAAACCAATCTTACGAAAAGATTTTATAGTTGATGGGTTTCAAATTGTTGAGGCCAAAGCCATAGGTGCTGATGTTATTTTATTGATAGCTGCCTGTTTAACAAAAGAAGAGCTCAAGAATTATGGAAAATTAGCCGAAGATTTAGGGATGGAAGTGTTGTACGAGGTGCATACCCAAGAAGATCTTGATAAGATAGATCTTCACAAGAAAATTATTGGTATTAACAATAGAAATTTAAAAACATTTGATGTAGATCTTGAGAATTCTGTGAATCTTGCCAATCAAATCCCAGAGGATTGTCTCAAAATTTCTGAAAGTGGTTTAAGCGATCCAAGAATTATTACAGGGCTTAAAGAATATGGATTTAATGGGTTTTTGATAGGAGAAAACTTCATGAAAACAGAGAACCCAGGAGAAGCATGTGAGATGTTTATAAATCAAATTAGGTAGGACATGAAACTAAAAGTTTGTGGAATGAAATATATAGAGAATATCAAATCTATTGCAGATTTGAGTCCTGATTATTTAGGTTTTATTTTTTATGCGCATTCTAAAAGAAACTTTATTGGAAAACTTCCTGAGTTACCAGAGCATATTAAAAAAACTGGTGTTTTTGTAAATGAGGAACTGGCTGTTGTTATTTCTTTACAGAAACAGCATCAACTTCAGGCTCTTCAACTACACGGAGACGAATCTGTTGCTTATATTCAAGAACTCAAGTCTCACATTTCAAATAAAGTGGAACTTATTAAAGTAGTTAGTATAGAAGAAACTGCTAATTTTGAAGCGTTAATCCCTTTTGAAAAGGAAATAGATTATTTTCTTTTTGACACGAAAGGAAAAGAACGAGGCGGTAATGGCATACAATTTGATTGGTCTGTTTTAAAAGCGTATCCTTTTTCAAAACCCTTTTTTTTAAGTGGAGGAATTGGACCCAATGATGCAGAATCGGTAAAAGAAATAGAAAAAAAGGGTTTACCAATTTATGCTGTTGACATCAACAGCAAATTTGAGGACAAACCTGGGCTAAAGAATAGTATAAAAGTGATAAATTTTAAGCATCAGTTATAATATGAAATCAAAATTTCATCCAGACAAGAACGGTTATTTTGGGCAATTTGGAGGTGCCTTTGTTCCAGAATTATTGTTTCCAAATGTAAAAGAATTAGAAGATAATTACATTCAAATTATTGAATCTGAGGAATTTCAACAAGAATACAAAAGCTTGTTAAAAGATTATGTTGGGCGACCTAGCCCACTATATCTTGCCAAACGTCTATCTGAAAAATATGGCGGTCATATTTACTTAAAAAGAGAAGATTTAAATCATACAGGAGCTCACAAAATAAACAATACTATTGGTCAAGTTTTAATTGCAAAAAAACTTGGAAAGACTAAGATCATAGCCGAAACAGGAGCTGGACAGCACGGAGTAGCCACTGCAACAGTATGTGCGTTAATGGGGCTAGATTGCACTGTTTTTATGGGAGAGAAAGACATTGTAAGACAAGCTCCAAATGTAGCTCGTATGAAGATGTTAGGCGCAAAAGTTGTGCCCGCAACAAGTGGAAGTAAAACACTTAAAGATGCTACCAATGAAGCTATTCGTTATTGGATTCAACATCCAGAAACTTTTTACATGATTGGTTCGGTTGTTGGACCTCATCCACACCCAGACATGGTAGCGCGTTTGCAAGCTGTAATTTCTGAAGAGATTCAATGGCAATTAAAAGAGAAAACAGGAAAAACATCCCCAGATACTATTATTGCCTGTGTGGGGGGAGGGAGTAATGCTGCTGGCGCATTTTATCATTTTATGGATGATGAAAATGTAGAACTAATTGCTGTTGAAGCTGCTGGCTTAGGGGTAAATTCTGGAGAAAGTGCTGCAACTTCTCAATTAGGTGAGGTGGGTATTATTCATGGAAGTAAAACAATATTAATGCAAGATGATTTTGGTCAAATTATGGAACCTTATTCTATTTCTGCAGGCTTAGATTACCCTGGCGTTGGCCCTCTGCATGCTTTTTTGTATGAGACTAATAGAGCTATATTTATGAATGCAACAGATCAAGAAGCCCTTACTGCTGCATATGAATTAACAAAAATTGAAGGCATTATACCTGCTTTAGAAACTGCACATGCGCTAGCAGTTTTGCCAAAACTGAATATTAAAAAAGACCAAGTGATCGTTATCAACCTCTCAGGAAGGGGAGACAAAGATTTAGAAACATTTATTAAACACCTAGACTAATGAATATAGAACACATTCAAAAAGAAATTGAAAGTTTACGTCAAGAATTAAAATCACATAGACTTTACGAACAATTAGAAACGATAGAGGATATCAAGATTTTTACACAAGATCATGTTTTTGCAGTTTGGGATTTTATGTCGTTGTTAAAGGCCTTACAAATAGAACTTACATGCGTTTCAATTCCATGGGTTCCGAGAAAAAAGGGAAAGCTTACTCAGTTTATTAATGAAATTGCTCTAGCTGAAGAAAGCGATGTAGATCTTTCTGGAGAAAGTAAAAGCCATTTTGAAATGTATTTAGATGCCATGGGTCGTATGGGTTCAGATACACAAAAAATTGAAATTTTTATGAGTAAAATAACTCAAAACATGCCCGTAAGCGAAGCCTTAGATTTTGCTGAGGTTCCGGATGCTGTTAAAAGTTTTGTAAAGGTTACTTTTGACACCATTTACAGCAATGATGCACACAAGATTGCATCAGCTTTTACTTTCGGTAGAGAAGATTTAATTCCAGACATGTTTATAGAGATTATTCAACAAACCCATGAACAAGCGTCATTTAAAGATTTTTTATACTATTTAAATAGGCATGTAGAATTGGATGGAGATTCTCATGGTCCTCTTTCTTTGGAAATGATCGTTGAATTGTGTGGAGACGATCAACAGAAATGGAGTGAAGTTTTAGCAACAGCAAAAGCCTCTTTAGAGGTAAGGATCTCTTTGTGGGATTATATAGCAGATACCATCTCTAATCATAAATTAGAAAAATAATTACCGTGAATTCAATTTACAATTTATTACAAAATAAATCAAAAGATAATTTATCAATATACTTTACTGCAGGTTACCCTGGTTTAAATGATACCGCCAAAGTAATCCAAGAATTAAGCAAATCTAAGGTAGATTTTATCGAGGTGGGCCTTCCGTACTCTGACCCTTTAGCAGACGGCCCTACCATTCAGGAAAGTAGTCAGAAAGCGTTACAAAACGGAATCAATTTGGATATTGTTTTTGAACAATTAGTTCAGCTTAAAACAACCAATAAAACCCCATTAGTTTTGATGGGCTATCTGAACCAATTATTAAAATATGGTGAAGAAAAATTTTGTCAAAAAGTAATTGATTGTGGAATTGATACACTGATTTTACCAGATTTACCCATGGTTGAATATGAAAATCATTACAAATCATTATTCGATTCTTACGGAATTAACAACGTGTTTTTGATTACACCACAAACTACCGTAGAGCGAATTCTTAAAATAGACTCCTACACGAAAAGCTTTATTTATATGGTGGCTTCAAGTGCCATCACAGGAGCAAAAGGCGAAATTTCACAAGAACAAATAGACTATTTCAATAGAGTAAATTCTTTGAAATTAAAAAGTAAACTGATTATTGGTTTTGGAATTTCTGATCATCAAACTTTTTCTAAAGCTTGTGAATATAGTAATGGAGCTATAATAGGTTCTGCTTTTATCAACTATTTAGGGGAAAATGGCACAGAAAATATTGATGGATTTATAAAAACTATAAAATCTGATTACTAGATTAAAAACTAAATTTATTAGTTTACACTGAGTAATCGGATGTCAAAAATCAGTACAGAGCCTCCAGGGATAGACCCTCTTCCAGATTCTCCATATCCTAATTGATAAGGTACTAATAGGATTCCATTTCCTCCTTCTCTAAAATACGTAATCCCTTCTGTCCAACCCTCTATCACTTGATTTAATCCAAAGGAAATTCCACTAGAACTGCTTTCATCAAAAACAACTCCATCTAAAAAATACCCTTTATAATCTACAGTAACATTTGAGGTACTGGTGGGTCTTGTACCCGATCCTTCATTATTTATAACATAATATAGTCCTGAATTACTTCGTATAGCGTTTAGGTTATTGTCTTCTATATATTGTATGATATCTGCTTCGGTTTCTGGCTCAAAACTAGATTCAGTTTTAGTTGAACAAGAGATAAAAATAAATACTGATGCAATTAGGTATAAATAGGTCTTCATTCTGTATTGTTTTAAACTTTTTGTGCGAATATAGTTTGATTATTTTTAATATACCTTCTCACCACTTATATAAGTAGCTGTTGCTTTAGTTTTGGGAATCATATTTTCTTCAATGGTCATGATGTCTTGATTTAAAATAACAAAATCAGCTAATTTTCCTACTTCAATACTTCCTTTTTCATTTTCTTCAAAATTTGAAAAGGCAGCCCAAATGGTCATTCCTTTGAGGGTTTCTTCTCTGGAGAGAACATTTTCTATTTGAAAACCACCCTCTGGATATCCTTTTGTGTCTTTTCTTACTGCTGCTGCATAAAATGTTAAAAATGGATTTACTTGTTCAACAGGAAAATCAGTACCTAGGGCAACTTTACCGTAGACATTTAAAAGGTCTTTGTAGGCGTAAGCACCTTTCATTCGACCTTTTCCAATTCGATCTTCAGCCCAATACATGTCTGAAGTAGCATGGGTTGGTTGTATGGAAGGAAGTACGTTTTTAAATAATGAAAAATCATTTTTAGAAATGATTTGAGCATGTTCAATTCTCCAGCGTCTATTTTGTTCTCCTTTTAAAAACTCTTCATAAGTTTTTAAAATCCATGTGTTGGCAGAGTCTCCAATTGCATGCGTATTCATTTGATATTCAGAAGCCGCTATTTGTTTTGCCATTTCTCGGTAACGTTCAGGGCTATAAATTAGTGCACCAAAATGGTTGTGTCTATCACTATAGGATTTTCTCATGGCTGCTCCTCGAGATCCAAGTGCCCCGTCTCCATAAATTTTAAAGGATCGAACATGCAATCGGTCGGTCTTCACAATTCCTTTATTGAGGTAATAGTCAAGGTTTTTTTGAGTAGCTGAAACCATCGCATACATGCGAATTTTTAATTTATCTTTTTGTTGTAAACTATCTATAAGCTCGATAGTAGCTTGTTCTAGTCCCGCATCATCAACTGTGGTAAGCCCATAAGAAAATGCAATTTCTTGGGCATCAATTAAACCTTTAATAGCGGTCTGTCTATTTGGAGCGGGTACTTGAATTAAATCCATTGCTGCATCAATAAATACCCCGGTCATTTTCCCATTTTTTACAATAATTTCTCCTCCTGAAACCGGCGTATCTTTTGTGAATTTTGTAAGGTCTATTGCAGCCTGATTTACAAGAAGTGCATGACCATCAATTCTTCTGATGGCAACTGGAGTTTCAGGAAATAATTTATCTAATTTTTCTTTAGTTGGAAATTCTTTTACCTCCCAATCATTTTGATCCCATCCACGACCTGTAATATAGGGTACGTTTTTTTCTTTTTGAAAAGCTACTAATCTTTCCAATACCTCATCATAACTTTTAGTGCCCTCTAAAGACACTTTTTGTTGCTGTAATCCCATTCTGTAGAAATGGCAATGCGCGTCAATTAGACCAGGAACTATGGTTTTTCCTTGAGCATCTAAAGTTGTTTTCGAATTGTATTTAATCGTAATCTCAGCGTTAGAGCCAACACCGATAAATTTTCCATCTTTAATAGCAAAAGCCTCTGCTTTACTAAAAGCGTCATTAACGGTATATGTGCTTGCATTAATCACAATTAAATCTGCTTCTAGTTGTTTGCAGGAAACTATTAATAGAAACACGGCAAAAGAGTAAATAACTTTTTTCATTGTTTAATTAGTAAAGAGTTGGTAATGAATTCTGGTAAATTAGGTAGGCACAATACATCAATATAAATTGAAGCGGAATTCTTATGTAAGCTAATTTTTTGGATCCTATAGCGGGTCTTACTTTTGTTGCATCCCAAATATGGATGGGTAAGAATAGCATTAATAAAATAAAGATTCCTATTGCAGCTAGATAGCTTACCGAAGGGAAGAATAAACCAATCCCTAACAAAAATTCAATACCACCGGCAATATAATTAACCGTTAATTTGGGGAGTCCCTTAGGAATAAAATGATTAAAAAATTTGGGTTTTATAAAATGCATTATGCCAGCATATATAAAAAAACAAGCAAAAATAATTTTAAGTGGTAACATATAGTTTAACTAAATCAAGGTTTTATTGGAGAACTACTATACAGGTATTTATCCATTAAGTAGATTAAACTAGTCATGGAAGCACTTCCCAATTCTAACTCACGTTTATTTACTTTGTCAAAAGTATCTGTACTTGTGTGATGATAGTCAAAGTATCTTTGGCTATCTGGTCTGTATCCTGCAAGGGTAACAGATTCTCCTTTTAAGGGAGAGATGTCTGCACCACTTCCACCTTTGTCTAGATCATGTAAACCGTAAGGTGCTAAAAGCTTTTTCCAACTCTGAACTAAGGCTGTATTTGATTCATTTGCATCAATTGAAAAACCTCTTGGGGTATGACCTCCAGCATCAGATTCTATTCCTCCAATGTGAGTCTCATTGTTTAGTTTTGATATTTCTGCATATTTTTTTGCGCCACGAGTTCCATTTTCTTCATTCATAAAAAACACGACCCGTAGTGTGTTTTTTAAATTAATGTTATTCTTTTTCAGCAAATGAGCAACCTCTAATGACTGTACAATTCCTGTTCCGTCGTCATGAGCGCCTTCTCCTAAATCCCAAGAATCAAGATGCCCACCAACAACCATAATATTTTGAGGTGTTTCAGATCCTTTAATTTCTCCAATGACATTGAAAGAAGGAGCGTCAGGTAGGGTTTCGCAATGTTGTTTAAAATAGAATTTTAATGCTGGGTTATTTTTTAAATCAGTACTTAGAATGCTAGCAGCTCTCGAGCTAATTGCAGCAGTTGGAATGTGTTTTTCCTTTGGCAAGTTTCCGTAAGACATGGTTCCTGTGTGAGGATAATCATCTAAACCGTTCGTCATAGATCTGACAATTACACCTTTTGCTCCATATTTTCCACATACAGCTGCACCCTGAACTCGCTGGTCTACACAACCTCCATAGGCTTTAAATGTATTAATGAGTGTGTTGTCAAATGGACGGTTAAAAAAAACAATTTTACCTTCCATTTTATTCCCTAATTTCTCTGCTTCTTCTAGACTTTTTACCTCAATAACTTCTGCAGTAACCCCATTTTTTGGTGTTGCAATAGAAAATCCTAAAGCACAAATAGGAACATTTTTTTGTTGTCCGTTCACAGTATAATTTGCAACTTCTTTATCACCTCTTACCCAATGAGGCACCATAACAGGTTGTAACCACACAGAATCTAAACCTACTTCTTTCATTAGAGCTTCTCCCCATTCTACTGCCATTTGAGCTTCTGGTGAGCCGGAGAGTCTTCCGCCAATATTTGACGTTAAATCCCGTAACCATTCATAAGATTTTCCTTCAGTTAATGCCGTATCAAAAAAATCTTTAATATTACCGGCATCTACTTTTTCTTGTTTTGAGAATTCTAACGATGTTTTGGTATTTGGTTCCTTTGTATTGCAAGAAAACAGAATACCCGTAGCTATTAAAAAAATAATCTTTTTCATACTGGATGTTAATTTATGAAGTGTTTAAATTTACGGGAAGTTATGAATATATTTTCACTTTATTTTTTTTAATGCGTACTTAGCCTCCTTAAAAATCAAATTTATAAGTAACTCCTGCCAGGGCTTGAAACCCAAGAACATTATAATTGGCATAGCGCTCGTAATCTGTTCCCAAAACATTATTTAGGGTAATAAATGCACTTAAGAAATCATTAAAATGATACCCACCGTTAACATTAATGTCTGCAAAGCCCTTTAACGACTGAATATTTGAAATTGTTGAAGGAAATGTGTCATTATAGTTCACATCTAATCGTTCACCAACAAAGAACATATTAGCACTAGCATACCAATTGTTTTTTTGATATTTTCCAAAAATAGACCCCTCAAGTTTGGGTAAATTCCAGGCCTCTTGCTGAAAGGTTGTCGTGTATGAATTCATTTGTAAATTTCCGCCAAGATGTATTCTTTTAGTGGCAGCAACCTCTAACTCGGCTAAAATTGAAAACGTACTGATGTCATCATAAAAAACACCAAAAGAGTTTCCGTATTCGTAGCCTAACAGAGATGCTGAACTAGAAAACTCACCATTTGATTTTGAGTTATTTCTAACAAATAATACATGGTCCTCGTCTTTTTTATAACTCGCTTTAAGATTAAAACTAATATTAGATGAAAGGGTGCCGTTTATTCCTCCAAACAGATTGTATTGTTCATTCGTTTGTGTTAAGAAAAGAGTAGGGGATACAAACGGGTTTAATTCACTTAAACGTTGAAAAGAATTCATATGAAGGTCTCCATTAGCTCCGGTATATATGTTAATTAAGCCAGAATTTAATGGATAACTTATTTCAACATCTGGATAAGCAAGTATGTCTGTTAAACTATTTTCTATATCTGAGGAAAGATAAATTTTTGATCCTAATTTAATATTGAGTTTTTTCCAATCGAGCTTTATCACAGGATGGATCCCAAAATTAAAAAAGGCATAGTTAAGATTTGAATCGTCTGAGTAATTTTGTTTAAATTCTCCTTGTAAGTAATGAATACTTGTTTGGAGTTCAAGGTCTTTTAAGTTTTTATTAATTCTTGTTAAAGGGAATTTTAAATTTGGCTTAAGCGAAACCCCAATTTCTTTACTGCCGTAAAAATCATCAAAGAGGTTTACCGATGTTTTTATGTTGTTAAAATAAGAATCTTCAAAAGTAATCTCACCATTTAACTCATAGTATCCGTAGGTTTGTTTCTCAATAATAGCATCTATGGAAGAAGTGTCAAAATTAATGCTAGGTAGCCCGTACCAATTGTATTCGTGCTGATAAACATTTCCTCCAATTTTCCAATTAAAATTTCGTTCTTCTTTCATATAATAACCTCCAACATTGAGGTTTGAATACCCCGAATTTAGAGGGGTATTTTCAATTCCATTTTCTGTAGATATATATTTTAAATAAATACCATAATCATTTTCAAATTTTCTATTTTGATTTAATAAAAATTCTACAAAAGGCGTAGAATAATTACCAAAACCAAGCGCTAAGTAATTGTCAAAAAGTCTTTCTTTTTTACCAACATCAATTCCCTTAACAACACCACTTTTTGGTATAAAAGTTGATGCTACTGGTGCAGAGAAAATCGTATAGTTAAGTTTTTTCTTTTTTGTATTTCTACTGATAACAATTCGTGGATTTTTTTTTACTTTAAAGGCATCAGAAATTGTTGGGGTATATGAGGTCACTACATTAATTACTTCAACAATAGAATCCTTATTTTTAAGTGGTTTTTTTGATTTTTTTTGAGCAAAAGCATTAAGAGAACTTATCAATATAATCAACACTAAAATATACGTTTTCATTAGTCTTAATTTTTAGGAGTTGTTATAGAATTGTTAGTTTTAGACTCTTTTAATTTGATTTTTTTTAATTCATTTTTAGCATCATTAATTACATCCTCAAATTGAGGGAAATTCTTGATGATATTTTCTAAAATGTATGTGGCTTGGTAGGGGTCAGAATTCTCCAAGGCATAATAGTTTTTTGCCATAATAATAAAACTTTTTGCACCCCAATACTTGTAGGTTGAAAAATCTGATGTGATGCTTTGTATTGTTGTATTAGAAATTTCATATTGTTTTTTCTTGTTCAAAAAATAGGCACTAAAGTAAAGTGCTTCTGCCTTTAGTTCTCCATTTGCATTTCTTTCCACTTCAGTATAAAACTCCTCTGCTTTAGGATAATCTTCAGACTGAAAGGCAGCTCTAGCAATTATAATTTTAGCATCATATTCTACAGTTGCATCTATCTTATCTTGAAGTAAAATCTTTTCAGCATAGGCAACGGCCTTTGAAAACGCTTCAGATTGGTAATAGCCTTTCATTAAATTACTTTGAGCATATAAAATGTTTAAAGGCAAGTTAGCCTCTTCTTCTAGCCGTTCTAACAGTGGTATTGCAGTAGCCCAGTCTTCCTCTTCCAGTAAAATTTGAGATAACTTGTCCAACGCTTGCTCGCTAAATTCACTTTGGGGTTGATTTATTACATATTGGTAATTAGAAATAGCCTCTTTTTCTAAGCCTTCTTTAACCAATAGTTGTGCTAAATAAAAATTAGCTTGCAAGGCATGGAGACCCTCAGGGAATGCCAATATATATTTTTTAAATCCTTCAGTAGCTTTTGAAACATTATTCTCTAAAAGTTTATTTTCAGCAGCCACATAAGTTGTATTGTCTAGGTCTGCATCTGTAATATTTATAAAGCTAATTCCTTTTACCCATTTAGCGTACTCATCTATAGTTCCTAAATCTATATATACATTTTTAGCATTACTAACCGCTTCTTTAGCCTCAGTAGAATTTGGGTATTTAGCTACTATTTCTTTATAGTTTTTTAAGGCTTTTTTATTTTCATTGTCATTGTAAAATAACAAGCCATCTCTCAATAAAGTTCTTGCTATATATGAGCTTTTTGGAAAGTTTTGAAATAATTTATTGTAAGCCAAATGTGCACTTTCATTATCCTTTACTATTGAATAGGTATTTCCTAACTGAAATAGCGCATCGTCTCTAAAATTTGACAATTCAAAATTGTTAAGCAAACTTTCTAATGCGTTTATTTTGTCAATATTGTTTTCTAAAAATCCATGACTCATTGCAATTTGATATTGTGCATAATCAGCACTAGCTCCATAAGAATCTACTATTTTTTTATAGGCTGATATTGATTTTTGGTATGCTTTAGTGGCAAAAAAACTATCCCCCATTCGTATTGTTGCATCGTCATTTAAGACGCCATCATTTTGCTTTGTTTCAACGAAATTTTCAAATGCTACAGCAGCAGCTTCGTATGCTTTTAATTTAAAATAACTATACCCAATGTTGTAATCAATTAATTGATACTCCTCAATTGTTCTTGGTGCTATTTTTTTGAAGTTCATAAACTCCTCCAAACCTACCTGGTAATTTCCTAATCTATAATTTGTTTCAGCACTCCAGTATAAAGCTATTAAGTTAATGGCTGTTTCTGCGGCTTTTTTACCTTCTTTAAAATAAGGAAGCGCTTCTTTATATTTATTTAGGTTAAATAACTGAATGGCTCTGTAATAAGAGACTTCATAACTTAAAATTTGATTTTGTTTGCTTTTCTTTTTTTTCAAATAATCAAGTGCACCTTGATAATCTTGTTGATACAAATATGAGGTTACAACTAAGGTGTTAATTTCATCATAACTGGTAGATTTTGGGTAGGAAGTTAAGAAGTCTTGAAGTACTTCGGCTACACTCTTAAACGGATTACCTTCCTCATAACTAAGTTTTGCATAATTTAATGTAGCATCTTCTTTAACCTTGAGATCAAAGGTCATTTCGCTAGCACTTTTAAAGGCATTGAGCGCCTCAGACTTTTTATCAAGGTAGATATAGCACTCTCCTAAGTTATAGTATGCTTTTTGTGAAACATTATTCTTCTGATCTATAATTTTATTAAAATTATTTGCCGCATTTTTAAAGTCTTTTTGTTTAAAATATGCATATCCAAGTTGGTAATAATCTGTATTGTTCCATTTGCCTTTTTTACCTTTATAAACCCTTAAGTAGGCAATTGCATCCTTATATTTTTTTAAATTAAAATAACTTTCTCCAATAATTTTTGAAATTTCTGAGACTTCTTTAGGCTTTGAGTTTTTTAATAGCTTTAGACCAACATCAATACTTTTCTTAAACCTTCCCGCTTTAAAGCTTATGTCTAACAAATAATAGGTTACTTCACTTTTGTAAGCCTCGTCGTCAGCAATTTCCTCTAGAGTTTTTTCTGCAACTTCGTAATCTTCTTGTTTGTAAGAAATATATCCAAAGTAATATCTAGAATCATTTCCATATTTAGGATCGTTGATTAAGGGTATGAATTTACTTTTTGCTAAGTCTAAATTTCTAGTAACAATAAATGCATAACCCATTTTAAAATTTAATTCTTTCTTGCTGTCTAGGGCTAAGGCCTCAGGGTTTACTTTTGAATACCATTTTAGGGCATATGGCGCTTTTTTATTTGCAAAGTAATAATTACCAACATTATAATATGCTTTATTCTTTTTTAAACTGTTAGGATAGGTGTCTGCAAATGTGAGTACTTTTTGATCAGCATCTTTTTGATCAAGTCTAATTGCACACATAGCCTCATAATAATCTGCATTTTCTTTAAGTCTAGTTTTGTTATTTGCATTTTCTGACACTTCGCTAAAATATTTTTGAGCACTCTTAAAAGCTTTGCTATTAAAAAGTTTTAATGCATGATTATAATTGGCTTCAGTAGTAAAGTTTACTGCGGTTTGCTGTCCAAAAACATAGGCATTGCTGGTTGACAAAAAAAGCAATAAAAGAAAGTGATAAAAAAAGATATTTTTCATTGATAGTTTCTCTGTGTTATATCGATAACGTGTGATTTCTTTTTTTGTTGGTTTAAAGTATTAAAAAATGATAAAATTTAATCAAAAATAGTAATTGATTTTATGTAAAACATCATTTTGATAATCAATTATACTAAAAATTATGTAGGTTTGTGTAAAGAATTTAAACATGGATAAATCAATTTTACATTTAGAGAATACAGATATTTATCAAAGCGATAATTTAGTCTTGTCTAATGTAAATTTGAAAATTAACAAAGGAGAGTTTTTTTATTTAATAGGGAAGACTGGAAGTGGGAAGAGTAGTTTGATGAAAACCTTGTATGGAGATTTAAAACTAAAAGTAGGTTTGGGTTCTATTGTTGGGTTTGATCTCAAAGCACTCAAAGACAAAGAAATTCCATTTCTCAGAAGAAAAATAGGGATTGTATTTCAAGATTTTAAATTATTAAATGATAGAACCGTCTACGACAATCTTCTTTTTGTTTTAAAAGCAACAGGTTGGAAAGACAAAGCAGCCATGAATTCTAAAATTGAAGAAGTTTTAGATCATGTAGGCATGAAAACAAAATATTATAAGAACCCATTTGAACTCTCTGGAGGAGAACAGCAAAGAGTTGCCATTGCTAGAGCATTACTTAATGACCCAGAGTTAATTTTAGCAGATGAACCCACAGGAAACCTAGATCCAAAAACATCACTTGAGGTTATGGACTTATTAAATAAAATTCACCAAAGTGGAAAAAGTATTTTAATGGCTACTCATGATTATGCTCTCATCGTAAAGTTCAAACAAAAAACAATTAAATGTGAGGGCGGGAAATTATTTGAAGTACTTGCTCAGTCTAGTTCTTAAAAATAAGTTTAATAATTTTTTTTGCACTAGTATTCGGATCAAAATTTTCTAACAATTTTTCACGTTCTTCTTCAAAAGATGCCTCAAAACTTTGATTCAATAATTTAGCTGTTTTTGATAAAAATTCAGCCTTTGAATTTGCTTTTTCACATAATGTTTCCAGGCCGGTTTCAAGAATCATGGGGTCATTTGCAATTACAAATTTTCCTTGCCTTAGGGTATTTAAAAGTTTTAATTTTATTCCCGTATTTTGAAAGGTTGGAAGTACATTTATATGTGCGCTCTCAAGTAAACGATGGAGATCATCTTGCTCCTTTAAAGTATCAAAGGTGATGTTTTTGTGTTTTGATATTTCTGTTATGACCTTGGCATTTTTATAACTACTAGCGATCACTAATTTATACTTCGAGTCTTTGTAGATGTCAATTAAAAATAATGCGGCTTTTACGTTTTCAGAGACTAAAAGATGGCCATGATACAAAATAAAATTTCCTTTGGGTTTTAAAGTTGTGTGTTTTGTAGCATCGTAAAATGCCGGAATATAAAAACATTTATTTCCGTATTTTTCATTAAAATAGATTTGTTCAATAGGAGAAATTGAAAAAACTCCATCTATTTTTTTTAAAATTTTCTCATATCGTTTTAATTTTTTAGATTCTTTTCTAAAAAAAAATCGTTTAAAAATATTGGATTCGCTTTGTTCTAAACCTTTGTAAAAATGATGTTCAACATTATGTGCTCTTAAGTATATTTTTCGCCCTTTTAGACTGTCTTTTAAAATCGGTAGGGTTGTATGGAGACCTTCAAATAAAACAGGGTAAGTATCTTTATTAAGATTAGAGATTAACAAATCATTTCCTCTACTCTTAACTATAAAAGGGGCTGTTGAAAAAAAACTTTTTATAAATGAATTTCTTGGGTAATAAAAAACTTCTTTACAATAGTTGAGTAGTTCTTTTTGCTCACCTCTACCATATTCAAATACATGAAGGTAGATTTCCACACCCTGCTTATGTAAGGCTTTTAATTTGTAAAATACATCAATAACCCCTCCATAATTTGTTGGAAAAGGAACATCAAAAGAAACGATATGAAGTTTGTTAATCAAGTTTAAAAAAAATTGAAGTTAGTTTTTTCTTTTCTTTGGACCAATTTAGTTTTTCTTTGGCCATTGCCAACTCTTTTTTATAACTCTTTGTAGTCATCTGCTTAAGGATCTTAGCTAGAACCTCAGGTGATCTTTCAGTAAGTATTTCACCAAATGAGTATTTTTCGATAAGTGCTCTCATTTCTGGCAAATCAGCGATAATTACAGGAATATTTGCATGAAGATAATCAAATACTTTATTGGGTAGGGCATACCTGTAATTTAATCCTAAATCTTCTTCTAAACTCATACCAATGGAGGCACTTAAAGTGAGTTTCTTTAGTTCCTCTGGAGATTTTTTACCTAAAAATTTAACTTTATTATTTAAATTTTGGAGTTTTACTTTTTCTTTTAATTCCTTTAAAATATCTCCATCTCCAATTACAATAAACAAATACGCATCAAGTAAAGGCATGGTATCAATCATGAGCTCAATACCCCTCCCTATATTTACAGCACCTTGATAAAGTATAATTTTTTTTTCATTAGTATTTACAGGGAATTCTTTTGGGTCAATTCTTTGAATTTTTGGGATATTTCTAACTACTGTTGCCGAAATTCCATATAAATTCAGATAATGGTTTTTAATAGAATTGCTCACTGTAATTACATTCTTCAATTTTGGAATTAACTTTTTTTCTAAATACAACCAAAAGTTTTTTACCCGAGGTTTAGTTACTAATTCTGGAATTTCTGAGAACAATTCATGACTATCAAAAACTAGTGTTTTTCGTTGAAGTAAACTGAGTAAATAATTAGGTAAAAGTGTATCTAGATCATTAGAAAATAGAATGTTTTTTTTTGTAAATAAAAGAAACATAAATAAACGTATATTGAATTCAGCATAAAATAAAAAGCCTACATTAAAAAGTAAACGAAACCGAACTGTTTTATAATTTTTTTGAATAGGAAGGCTTGTTTTTAGTTTTCTACCCACTAAAACTACATCATATCCAATTTCAGATAAAGCTTCACAAGTTTTTTCAACACGTTGATCAGTTGTTAAATCATTTGTTACAGAAATTACTATTCTTTTCAACTCATTTTATTTAAATAGGCAAGATATAAAAAACTAGGTAGCTTCTTGTGATTCCTATTTTTCACTTTTAAAAAAGTCAAAAAAAGCTGGGTCACAAAACTTAATTAAAATAATTTAAAAAGTATTTTTTTGTAAAAAATTCGGGATTCACCTGTTTTGCTATTGTTAAATATTCTTCAAGGTGCTTCTTGTTTTTATCCCATTTATACTTACATATATTATGGTATAAGAGTGCCATTTCTTCATAGGATTGGAATCGTTTGATTATTAAATTCTTATCAATTGCAGCAATTTTTTCATGATCATTTATTTTAGTATAATAGATGAGTTTCATAAACAAAAAATTATTGTAATGTTCGTATTTGTAAAAGAACGTGTAATCTGTGTCAGGTTTAATTTTTTTTATAATCCACTCCATTACTTCAAAGTTTCGAGTTAAGATAGTTGTAAAATTTATTTCAAATAAACATTCTATGGGAATCAAACCATTTACTAGATTTTTCTGGTAATAATCCTTTAGTTTCATAATGATTTTAGAATCTTCCATTAATAAATATTGAGAAAAGATTCTACTTTTCAATATGGGGTGAAAATCATTTTCTTCTTTTAAAATGTAAAATGATTCACTTTTTTCTTTATTTAAATACATGTTTAAATTTAATATTCCTTCACAGAATACTCGTACATCTTTCCTTGATCCTTTCTTGTGAATTATTTTAATAATATCAGAATAATATGTTCTTAAACTTCCATAATCTACAAAAATTGTAATTATCAAGTCTTGAAAGTTCTCGTTTAAAATTAATTTGTTAAACATTTTATTTTTAACGTTTACAACGCTAACTAAATTGCCTATAGACATACCCATTAGTACTTTATCATCATAATTAAAATTATTAGCATTCATTTTTTTGAGTTCAAAAATTCTGCGAATTAGATTGAAATTTCCAATGAGTAATAATTCTCTTATTATTTGAATTAATTTTAAGTTAAAACTTCTCGTATGACTGAGGTTGTCTTCTATATACTTTAATAGTTGATCATCCATACTCTTGTGGATAATCTTTGAGATTTCAAATTCTTCACTCCACTTATTTTTTAATTTGAAATTAACCATGAAATCAGAATAATTATCAAAACCATTAAATTTTGATAAGGTGTCTAATGTGAAGTTACTAGCTTGTACATTTTTAACGATTCCAAAAAACCTCCTAATCGTGTTATAGCTGATGTCTATGTCATTTTCTTTCGCTATAATCTGGCTAAGTCTTTTGCTATCTTTTAAACTTTTTATTTTGAATCCAATTTTTTCTACGGTAATGTCTCTCAGTTTTTTTTCCATCTTGTACTAAACTTGTACTAATATACATAAATCTTTATTATATTTTTGATTGAGATTATAAATTCTACCCTCTAAATTTAATTTATGTTTCTCGATTCATAGAAAAATGAATAATTAATGATGGAAAGAGTGTAAAATTTAATTTTTACACTCTTTTTTTTCTTTTCATATCTTTTTTTTCGTTTATTGATTTACATAATTTTCAAACTTAATTTTACCAATGGTATTTTTAGTATTATCTAGTTTTTTTTATGCTTTTAATAACCTACTGTGGAAGCGTCTTCTTTCTAAGTTTGATTTATGGTTAATCATTGGTTTTAGATGTCTATTGACCAGTTGTATTGGTTTAGCAATTATTTTTTTATTTTATCCAACTATATTTTCAGCGCTTACTTATGCTGTTAGTATAAAAATTATTGTGGCTTCTATTTTCGGGGCGTTTGGTTTAATTAGTATGATTTTAGCATTGAAAGAAGGAAGTCTAACTCAGCTTGGTGTCTTTAATTTATTAATTGTATTTCTTGTTTCTTTATATTTATTTTTTTTTGAAAATATTTTTCTTAAAAATTATGCTGTGGCCTCCATTTGTATCATAGTTGGTTTTACCTTGTATATTTTTCAAATAAAAAAGATTGAGGGGGTAAAGAAAAAAATTTCATTTCGCAATATTATATTGTTTACGATGATGTCTTTTTTCTTTGCGGCTTCTAGTTTAATGCATTGGTATAACTTAAAGCAAGAGTTTCCAGCTATTTTGTCCGTTACTGTTCAGGAATTAGTTGTTTTCTTTGTTGTTCTTATTATTTTTAATTTTAAAACTTCATTATCATTCCATCAGATTTATCCTCAAATTCAAAAAATAGTTAAACCAGTAGTATTTATGGCTATTATTATTTTTTCAGCAATTTGGACAGGTTTCTTGGGCTTACAGTACACTAATCCTTTAATTTCCTCATTAATTAGTTTAATAACACCTATTCTCACTATCATATTTGGTGTGCTATTTTTTAAAGATCAGTGGAACTCTATCACTTTATTGTCTTTATTCCTCATATCTATAGGTGTTTATCTTATTAATTTGGAGTACCTGTAAATTAAAAGGCTATTGTTTTAGTAAATTACAAATAATCTCTTTAGGGTATTGAGGCTTATTTTTTTGAAAGTATTTTAATGGTAAAAAACAGCAGACTCAATCCTAGTAAAACCCCAGTAAACAGTATTATTTTATCTTGAGGTAATTTAGATAAAAGCCATACAATAGAAATTGAGGATGCTATAGGTATACTATAGCCCCCAGGTACTTTAAAACCATCAGATCTTTTTTTTAGGTTTACTATTTTTAATTTCAGAGTAGCTAAAGATATTCCAAGATAAATAAGTAGAGTAGATGCACTAGAAATGATGGCAAGTTCTTTAAACCCCCCAGCAATTGCAAAAACAAAGCCTAAGCATGCATATAACGAAATGGCTACATAAGGAGTTCTATACTTTTTATGAACTTCACCAAGTTTTTTTAAAGGAATTACATTGTCTTTAGCCGCTGCAAAAATAACCCTTGGCATACTCAAGATTTTGCCACTTAAACTTCCAATCATAGATAAGGCAGCTCCAACAGTTATGACGGTAAAACCTACGGGTCCAAATACAGTATTTGCAACCTCTGCAAGAGGGTTTTTATCATAATTAGCAAGTGTATTACCTAATACACCTTGAGAAATAAGTTGAATTAAAATATATATGATGAGAATTGCAACAATACTTAATAAGATGGCTTTTGGAATTGTTTTTTGTGGATTTTTTACTTCACCACTCAAAGACAATCCTTTTTCTGCACCTACAAAAGCAAAAAATAGAATTAAAGACATTTCCCCAATTTTGGCAGTGCCAGGTATATTTTCCCAGTAGAGATTCGATACCTCCACTTCCATAAATCCAAAAACAATGATGAATAGAAGAGGAGCTAGTTTAAATAGCGTAATTATTTTTACAAACCCCACTCCTTTTTTAAGACCAATAATATTAATGTAACCAAACCCAAAGAATAGTAAAATAAAAAATAATAATTGTACCCAAAAATTTTTAAAAGCAGGTAGAAAAGTACTTAAAATATCAACAGCAGCATTTGCAACAGCAGCATCGCCAGTGAAAGAGGCCAATACAATAAGTATGGAAGTAAGGAATCCTGGAAATTTACCAAAAGAAGAGGCTATATACTTGTAACTACCACCACTGCCGGTAAAAATACTACCTAATTCAGCAAAGCATGCCATCACTAGTAACATTACAAAACCACAAAAGAGATAAGCAATACTACTTGATGCCCCTAAATTTGCAGCCACAATTGCTGGTAAAACAAAAATACCACCTCCAATAATAATATTAACAATATTAGCACTAAGTCCTAAAACCCCAACCTCTCTTTTTAATTTCATTTTTTATTTATTTAGATAAGCTCATCTCAATTTCAATCACAAAGTACTGCATATAAAATAAATATTAGAATATTTTATTAGTTTTCAGTTTCCTAGTAAATCTAGTTATATTTGTGCTTGTTAATTAGAAATATGCAATTTTAATGAAGTATTTAAGCTTATTATTTTTCTTTTTTTGTGTTAGTATTGGTGCACAGACTATAAAAATAAATGAGGTGGTTTCCTCAAATTCTGAATATACAGATGAAGATGGAGACACTCCAGATTGGTTTGAATTACACAACCCCGGTTCAGAAGATGTTTCCATAGATGGATGGTTCATCTCCGATGATTTAGATGAATTAAACAAATGGGTTTTTCCAAACATTACATTAGCACCTGACGAATATCTACTGGTATGGGCTTCTAAAAAAGACAGATCTACTCTTGCTTATCCTAGAACACTCATTAATCAAGGAGATGTATTTAAATACTTAACACCAAGTTCTGAACCCAATTCTAATTGGAATTCTCTTAGTTTTGATGATTCTACTTGGGCAGAATCTAGCTCTGGCTTTGGCTATGGAGACGGTGATGACGCTACAGTACTTCCTAATTCAACACGGTCAGTTTACCTTAGAAAAGTTTTTGAAATTACCGATGTAAGTGAGGTGTCTTCGTTAATATTAGACATAGATTATGATGATGGTTTTGTTGCCTATATTAATGGTATAGAAGTTGCTCGTGCCAATATAAATGGAGTGCCTCCACCATTTAATTCAGGAACACTTCAAGATCATGAAGCTCAATTATATTTAGGAGGAATACCAGAAAGATTTTTGATAACAGATTTTAGTTCAATTTTAAATTCAGGTGAAAATATTTTAACAATACAAGCTCATAATGTTTCTTCAAATTCTTCAGATCTTACCATAATACCCTTTTTATCCGCAGTTTTTACCGCACCAAATACTTCTGGAGTTACTCCGCCTGACGTCTTAAACTTAATAACCAATCTTCATACCAATTTTAAAATATCCTCGGATACTGAAACCTTGCTTCTTTCGGATGCAACTGAAAATTTAATTGATGAATTAACAGCAGAAAACCTACCACCCAACACTTCAGTAGGAATATCTATAAGCTCTGGAAATCTTGTAAGCTATCTGGAAACTACTCCGGGTTATGAAAATTCAAGCACCGAATTTTTAGGTGCAGTTCAAAGTGAGGTTAATTTTTCACAAGAGTCAGGGGCAGTTGATGGCTCTTTTAACCTAACATTATCTGGAAATAGTTCTGGAGAAGTTATTCATTATGCTCTTGGAGGAGAAGAACCAACTGAATCTTCACCAATCTATACACAACCTATAGAAATCTCAGCAAACACAAGTGTACGAGCAAGGATTTTTTTAGCCAATTATTTTCCTTCACCGATATTTACAAAATCATATATTTTCAATTCAAATCATGAAATAGATTTGATGTTATTAGCTACAGCACCAGATAATTTCTTTGATGAAGATACTGGAATTTATGTTTTTGGACCAGACGGAACCTATGACACAAATCAACCTTATTTTGGCGCAAATTTTTGGGAAGACTGGGAACGTCCAATTCATTTTTCTTTTCATGAAAACGGAACTGATAATTTTTCTGAGTTTAATGCAGGGGTGAAGATTTTTGGGGGCTGGAGTAGAGGTCAAAACGGACAACGATCTTTATCTTTATTTGCAAGAGGTCAATACGGAGACTCAAAATTTGAGCATCCCTTTTTTAATGAGTTAGGGTATGATAAATTTCAAGCTCTAGTATTAAGAAATTCTGGGCAAGATTGGATGCGATCTTCAATGAAAGACATTATGCTTACCAGTCTAATGCGAGATTCTGGGTTAGACTTTCAAGAACACAACCCTGTTGCCACATACCTTAATGGTGAATATTGGGGGATGTATAGTTTAAGAGAAAAAATTAATGAACATATGTTGGCGTCTAAACACAATGTAGATGCAGATGACATCACATTACTTACCAACAATGCAGAAGAAATTGAAGGAAGCAACGAAGAATACCTTCAACTAATAGATTATATATCAACTACAGATTTAACCGTAAATTCAAATTTTGAATATGTAAATGAGCAAATAGACCTCACAGAATATGCGCTTTACCAAGCTTCAAATATATTTTTCAACAATACAGATTGGCCAGGTAATAATATAAAATTTTGGAAACATACAGGCGGAAAATGGCGTTGGATAATGTATGATACTGATTTTGGTTTTGGGCCCTTTTGGAATATTAATAATTACCAAGAAAATACACTCAGTTTTGCCTTAGACCCCAATGGTCCGGGATGGCCAAATCCCTCATGGTCTACACTGTTATTTAGAAGATTAACAACAAATTTAGGATTTAGAAATAAATTTATTAATCGATATGCAGATGAACTCAATACGCGTTTTCTGTCCACTAATGTAATTACCCATATAGAACAAATTTATGCAACTATTGAACCCGAAGTAAATGCTCATTATGAACGCTGGAGAGATGACCCATCCCTTACCAATATTGGTGTAAACATCTCCAATATTAGTGCATGGGTTGGATATTATATCGATCAAATGAAAATATTTGCAGACAATAGACCTGCTATTGTTAAAAACCATATGCTATCTCAATTTAATTTGCCAAATTTTCATCCACTAACAATTACAAACACCAATACTACCGAAGGATCTGTGGAAGTAAATGAAAATTTAATGATCCAAGAATCCTCTTGGACAGGAGATTATTTTGAAACAGTACCCGTTCAATTAACAGCTATTGCGGCCAACGGATATGAGTTTTCACATTGGAGTGGAGACCTTTCTTCAACAGAAGAAACCATTAGCATTAGTATAGTTGGTTCATTTGAAGTAATACCAAACTTTACAGAATCACAGCTCACAGACCCTATAGTTATCAACGAAATAAATTATAAATCTAGCGATGATTTTAATGCAGATGACTGGGTAGAGTTGTACAATCCAAACCCAACCCCTGTAGACTTGTCTGGTTGGCAATTAAAAGATGATGATGATTCTCATGTATATGAGATTCCTTCAGAAACACAACTAGAAGGGAACGGTTATATTGTGTTGGTAAAAGATGCTTCAGATTTTTCAGATGTTTTTCCAGACATAACAAATTATATAGGTGAACTAGGTTTTGGATTAGGAAATTCAGATGCGGTTAGATTGTATAATGCCTCTGGAGTTCTTCAAGACGAGGTAACTTATGAGTCAGATACACCTTGGTCAGATTGCGCAAAAGAGACAGGATATACTTTAGAACTAATAACACCAGATTTAGACAATTTATTGCCAGAAAGTTGGGACTGTATAAACCTTCATGGAAGTCCAAATGCAGTGAATAGTCCTTCATTGTCAATAGAAGATGATACGCTAACCTCTGTAAAAATTTATCCAAATCCTACTCAAAATACACTATACATATCAGGGGTTTCAAACCAATTCAACCTCCAAGTATTTACCATAACAGGACAACATATTTTAGAGGATCAAAACTCAACTACCTTAGATGTAAGTCAACTAAAACAAGGCATGTATTTTATTAAATTAACTGAAGGTCAGAAAAGTTCTTATCTAAAGTTTTTCAAGAAATAATATCTTATGAAAATAGCTTTTAAAAATTTCTTTACTCGTGGTTTTGGATATCTTCCTTACCTCCTTATTTATTACGTTATCTATCAAGTAGAAATTTTTCAAGAAATGGTACTTGTAAATGGAGTACTTCAACTCCTTTTATTTTTAGTAGTCGCTTGTATACCAGCATTGTTTACAAAAAAAATGTCCTATGTAGATATTGCTTGGCCCTGGGGTTTAGTTCTTATTGGAGTTTTAGCACTTCTGCTTGGAGAGGGTTACAAACCAAGAATCTACCTTATTTCAGGGATGTATTTGTGTTCAGGATTAAGAATGGGAATAGGGGCACTTATTTTGTTTAAAAAAGGGCATTTAAAATCTGAACTTTCTAGATATACCTATCAACGCAGAAGATGGGATAGAGCCGGTTACAAAAATTTAAACCTATCTCTCCAATATGAAATTATGATTCAATGTTTTGCCAATATTACTTTTTTGGCAATTCCTGCCATTTTAATGGCTAATAATTCTACGAATAGCATATCAACTTTAGAGCTAATTGGAGTTGGGCTATGGGCAACTTGGTTTGTTTTAGAACACATCTCAGACCTGCAAAAACAACAATTTTTGAAAAAAGCATTCTTAGAAAAGAAAAAGAAACAAGTTTGTAATGTTGGGTTTTGGAAATACACTCGTCACCCAAATTATTTCTCAGAATGGATGGTATGGAATGCGATGATTATTTCTTCTTTTTCTTCTCTTGTAATTGCTTTTTCTAAAGATCAGCAACTGGTTTGGATCATTATTTGTATAGGATTATTCTATATATCTTACATTATGTACACAACATTGGTCTATTATACCGGAGCTGTGCCCTCAGAATTTTATACCTTACAAAAGAGGCCGAATTATAAAGCATATCAGGAGCAAACCAACATGTTTTTTCCAGGACCTAAAAAACTAAATTAACCCATTCAACATAAGCAGTAAAAATCTACTTATGTTATGATATCATAACCTTATGAAAAAAATAGTATATACCCTCCTTTTTTTAAGTGCTAGCTTTACTAGCTTCTCTCAAATTAACCCAGACCACATAGAAATTGTAAGAGATAATTATGGTGTCCCTCATATTTATGCACCTACAGATGCTGAGGTAGCTTATGGCTTTGCCTGGGCACAAGCAGAAGACCATTTTAAACTTATTCAAGAGGGCTATTTAGCGGGTAACGGATTGCTGGGGAAACTCATTGGTTTAAAAGGTGCCGGAGCCGATTTTTTAACACAATTAATTCAATCTGAAGAAACAGTTAATAAATACTACAACACCCTCGATAAAAAATTTATAGCCCTAGCAGAGGCCTTTGCAGCCGGTTTAAATGCATATTCTAAAAAACATCCAGAAGAAATTTTAGAGAAAAAGCTTTTTCCTCTTACCGTAAAAAAATTACTTCGCTACACGCAATTGCAACTTTTTATTTCTAATGAAGCAGATAAACTAGTTAGTGGCATTGTAAATAACAGTTTGTCTTGGCCTTACAAAATTGAAGAAGATAGTAAAGGATCAAATTTTATTGCTGTTAGTAGAAATAGAACCGGTTCAGATGAAACATTCTTGGCCATTAATACACATCAACCATTAGAGGGGCCAACCTCATGGTATGAGGCACATTTGGTAAGTGAAGAGGGTACCAATATTATTGGAGCTGCATTTCCTGGCACACCTTGTATACTTACTGGTGCAAACGAATATTTAGGATGGACCCATACCGTAAACTATCCAGACAAAGCAGATGTATTTGCGCTTCAGATGCATCCAAAGAAAAAAGATATTTATTTGGTTGATGGTAAACCCTATACATTAGAAAAATTTAAAGCAAAACTTACTGTAAAATTTCTTGGAATAAATATACCAATTAAGAAAAAGTTTTATAAAAGTATTTACGGTCCAACATTAAAAAATAAAACCGGGGTTTATTCTGTAAGAACTCCAAGTACCACAAATATTACAGCCATAGAGCAGTGGTGGAAAATGAATAAAGCTACTAATTTTTCAGAATTTTATGAAGCTTTAGAAATGAAAGCATTGCCAGGATATAATATTGGGTATGCAGATAGAAACGATACAATTTTTTACATTTCAAATGGTAAAATTCCTATAAGAGCAAAAGGCTATGACTGGACAGATGTTGTTCCTGGAAATACTAAAGAAACCTTGTGGGATAGTTATTATGATATTAAAGATTTACCACAGGTGGTTAAGCCTAAATCTGGTTTTGTCTATAATGCCAATCATAGCCCTTTTAAATCCTCTAGTGAGGCAGACAATCCAATTGCTGAAAATTTTGCCAAAGAAATGAATTTTGAAACCTATGATAATAACCGCTCAACTAGGCTTTTACAGTTGTTAGAGGAAGAAGAGCGAATAGATTATAAACGTTTTAAACGCATTAAATACGATCATCAATTACCAACACCTTTACAATATAACTACATGGATTTAAATCCATTGTTTGACATGAAGGTAGCCGATTATCCGGAAGTAAGCACCTTATTAACTGACATTCAAAATTGGGATAGAATTACCAATCCAACATCCTATGGAGCTGGTGCATATGCTTCTTTATATTATCAGTTAACCCCTTTTTATTATCAACTTGGAAAAGATAGGGTTTTTACAAAAGAGGCTTTATATGAAGCTTTAAAAATTACAAAAGCGCATTTAAAAACGTATTTTAATGCAGAACGAATTCAACTTGGTGAATTTCAAAAATTAGTAAGAGGAGATAAAGAGCTTCCCATTTTTGGACTTCCAGATGTGGTAACTGCTATGAGAGGGCAACCCTACAAGGATGGGAAAATTAAAATTACTCATGGAGAATCTTACATTGGGTTAGTTAGGTTTACCCCAAATAAAACCTATTTTGAATCTGTAATTTCTTTTGGAAATAGCCGCAGGCCAGAAAGTCCTCATTACACAGATCAGATGGAACTGTATTCAAATTTTGAAACAAAAACAATGTCATTCGATCGATCAGATGTTATGAAAACAGCAAAAAGAGTATATGCTCCAAAGTAGGCGTTTTGTAAAATTAGTTTAGTTGAAAATCGTATAATCTACCTTTTTTATTTTTTGATTACTCATTTTGGTGGTCAAAACTTTTATCAATTTTTGTTGGTAAATATAATTTTCTAAAAGGCAATCTTTTTGAGTATCATCAAAAATTTTAATAGAGGCAAAAAAATCTGTTTCAGTTTCAGCACCGTCGGCCACTACTGTAAACAAATTATTATTTTCATCTAGTAGCTTTACATTTTCCCATATAAAACTATTCATATTTTTTTGATGTATGCCTTTTGTTTTTTTGTTCCATTTACCAAAGTTTAGATACATAAGTTTCATTCCATCCCTGGCAGATTTTATCTTATAAAAACGAAGCTCATTAACGTAAATGGTATCTTTTTTAACTAAGATTGGCGTAGTAACAACTTTGAAGTGAGAATTTGCCTTATTTATTGACACCTCTTTGATTGATAAACAACCAAAAATAAAAAGTGCAAAGAAAAAATAAATGTAATTTCTCATACAGAAGAATTAAACAACTTTTTTCTCTATGGCTAAAAAATGAGTTACTTTTTCTTTGTATAAAGGAATAATTTTCACCTCACATTTATATGGAGTATTATCTTTTCTGTAGTTGGTAATTACCTCAGTAAAAGGTTCAAGAAGTCCGAGTTTAGTTCTAATCCTCTTTTTAGTTGTTCTCTGAGTATTTTCACCTTGTAAAAAATTTGGAGTTTTGTTTAGTGCAAACTTTTTAGAGTAACCAGTCATTTCAGTAAAGCCATTATTTACCCAAAGTATCTTTTGATTGATGTCAGTAATAATTAGCGCTTCGAAATCTTCATTTTCAAAAATACCATCAATTTTATTTTTCCACTTAGATTTTCTGGCAAAAGACTTTACAAATTCTATATCTTTCAAAGTTTTAGAATTCTGTATCGTTGTACTAAAGTCTTCACTAAAAATATCCCAACTTTTAAGCGGCATAATGCTCTGGTCTATTGTAGATGTTTCTGAGATAATCTTAGTATAATCAGAATGCTGAACAGAATCTAAATATATATCTAGAGACATCATATTAGAGATGTTATATTTCATTTTTTTTGCTTTAAACTAAATACTTATATAGTACAAATATATTGAAACCTCAATTTATTAAAAAGTAATTTGCATCGTTTAACATTCTTGTAAAGCATTGGGCACCATCAAAAAATATTTATTTATCTTTAAAAATTATGAAAAAATATATTTTATCCCTAGATCAGGGAACTACTAGTTCAAGAGCTATAATTTTTGATAAACAAGGAAGCATCGTCTCTATTGCTCAGAAAGAATTCACACAATATTTTCCACAGCCAGGATGGGTAGAACATGACCCAAACGAAATTTGGTCAACTCAAGTTGGTGTTGCGGCTGAGGCCATCACTAAAGAAGGTTTAAGTGCCAACAATATCTCAGGAATTGGTATTACCAATCAGCGTGAAACCATTGTGGTTTGGGATAGAAAAACTGGCAAGCCAGTATACAATGCTATTGTTTGGCAAGACAAAAGAACCTCAGATTTTTGTGATGAACTCAAAGCTATGGGAAAGAGTGAGATGATTAGAGAAAAAACGGGTTTAGTTATCGATGCTTATTTTTCAGCTACAAAAGTAACTTGGATTTTAGATCATGTAGAAGGTGTTAGAGAACGAGCAGAGGCTGGAGATTTAATATTAGGAACTATAGATGCGTGGTTAATTTGGAATTTTACAAAAGGAGAGCAACATGTAACCGATGTTACCAATGCCTCCAGAACAATGCTATTTAATATTCATACCATGGATTGGGATGAAGAATTATTAGCATTATTTAGGATTCCAAAAAGTATGTTACCTCAAGTAAAACAATCAAGTGAGGTATATGCCTCTACAAAGCCATCATTTTTTGGAGAAAAAATACCTATTTCGGGAATTGCAGGAGATCAGCAAGCCGCCCTTTTTGGTCAGATGTGTACCAAAAAAGGAATGGTAAAAAACACCTACGGAACAGGATGTTTTATGCTTATGAATATTGGTGAAAAACCAATTATCTCTAAAAATAATTTATTAACCACAGTTGCTTGGAAAATTAATGGCAAAACACACTATGCATTAGAAGGGAGTATCTTTATTGCAGGAGCTGTTGTTCAGTGGTTACGTGACGGTTTAAAAATAATTAGAACTTCTCAAGAAGTAGAGGCCTTAGCCAGTTCTGTTTCAAGTTCTGAAGGTGTTTATTTTGTGCCTGCCTTTGCAGGTTTGGGGGCTCCGCATTGGAATCAAAAAGCACAAGGTACCCTGTTTGGGTTAACCAGAGGAAGTACAGATGCTCATATTGCTAGAGCAGCTATAGAATCAATTGCCTTTCAAACTATGGATGTATTAAAAGCGATGGAGGCAGATGCTGGAATCGCTGTAAAAGAACTGCGAGTAGACGGAGGTGCTACCATAAACAACATGCTCATGCAATTTCAATCCGATGTGTTAAACACCACAACCGTTCGTCCAAAAGTTGTAGAAACCACAGCTATGGGAGCCGCCTTTTTAGCAGGTTTGGCCGTTGGGTATTGGGAAAGCCCAGAAGAAATTCAAGACATTTGGCAGATAGATACCACATTCACCCCAAGCCACTCGAGAGTAACCATAGAGCAACAAATTAAAGGCTGGTACAAAGCCATTGAAGCATTAGAGTACTGGACAAAAATTAATAAATAAAACAGAAAACCATGACACCATTTATTGCAGAAATTATTGGAACTGCCTTACTCATTATTTTAGGAGGCGGTGTAGTAGCCAATGTAGAATTGAATAAAACCATAGGAAACAATAGTGGATGGATCGTAGTAACCACTGGTTGGGCTTTAGCAGTATATGTTGCGGTGGTAGTTACCGCACCCTTTAGCGGTGCACACGTAAACCCTGCCGTAAGTGTTGGTTTAGCCCTTGCCGGAGAATTTGATTGGGCATTGGTTCCTTCCTATATTTTAGCGCAAATGTTAGGGGCTATGCTAGGTGCCGCTGTAGTATGGTTGGTGTATAAAAATCATTTTGATGCAACGCCAGACGGAGACACCAAGAAAGCTGTTTTTTGTACAGCTCCTGCAATACGAAATTCATTTTTTAATTTAATTGGAGAAATTGTAGGAACTTTTGTATTGGTGTTTACCATTTTAAATTTTACAGATGCAGCACTAGCAGATTCAAACGAAATTGTTGGTTTAGGATCGTTAGGTGCTCTTCCTGTTGCTTTTTTAGTGTGGGCTATTGGTTTGTCTCTTGGAGGCACAACAGGCTATGCAATAAATCCAGCAAGAGACTTAGGTCCTAGAATTATGCACGCTATTTTACCAATAAAAGACAAAGCATCTAATGACTGGGGGTATTCATGGGTGCCAGTATTTGGCCCAATTATTGGAGCAGGATTGGCTGCTTTATTAGCCTTATTTTTAGCTTAAAAATAACATTCTATATCCTAAAATTCTACCTACTTTCGCTTTTTTAAAACCACAAAAAATATGCAACACATTGCCTCACCCTTTACATTACCCAATGGTTCAATTTTAAAAAATAGAATTGCCAAATCTGCCATGAGTGAGAATTTTGGAACCAAGCATCATGCCCCAAGTAAAGGCCTAATTCATGCGTATAAAGTTTGGGCCAAAGGAAATCCAGGATTGTTAATTACGGGTAATGTTATGGTAGATACTAAAGCATTGGGTGAAGCAAGAAATGTTGTTGTAGAAGATTACAAACATTTTGAGGAATTAAAGGCATGGGCAAAATCTGTTCAAGGCACAGGTGTTCATATTTGGCCACAAATTAATCATCCGGGAAGGCAGGCTTTTGCTGCAATTAACAGAGTAGTGGTAGCACCTTCAGCCATTCCACTTAAAATGGGGGGCGCCTCAAAAATGTTTACCATGCCCAAGGCTTTAACAGAAGAAGAAATTTGGGATATCATTAAACGTTTTGGTACTACGGCTAGAATATGTAAAGAAGCAGGATTTACTGGTTGTCAAATTCATGGAGCTCACGGGTATTTGGTTAGTCAGTTTTTATCTCCTAACAGTAATGTAAGAACAGATCAATGGGGAGGCACATTAGAAAATAGAGCTCGTTTTGTATTAGAGATTTATCGAGAGATTCGTCGTCAGGTAGGTGCAGATTACCCTGTAGGTATTAAAATTAATTCTGCAGATTTTCAACGAGGAGGTTTTACAGAAGAAGAATCTATGAAAGTTATTCAATTGTTAGGAAATGAGGGAATGGATTTGATAGAGATCTCTGGAGGAACCTATGAAAGACCAGCAATGATAAAAGGAAATCGAAAAAAAAGTACTGAAGAACGCGAAGTCTATTTTTTGGAGTACATAGAAAAAGCTAGAAAGTTAACAAAAACCCCATTATTACTTACAGGAGGTTTTAGATCGGTGTCTGTTATGGAAGCCGCTTTGGCGAGCGGAAAGTTAGATGTTGTTGGTTTGGCAAGACCCTTTTGTTTGTATCCAGCACTAGCCAATCAAATTTTTGACGGTTCAGTTGAAAAATTTGAAGCACCCATACCTAGAATTGGTATAAAATTTTTAGACAAGCTTGGCGGTGTAGAATTGCCATGGTATGAACTTCAAATACAGCGAATAGGTAAGGGTAAGCTACCCAAGAAGAACCTTCCAGGCATATTAGCTTTTTGGTTTAGTTTAAAAAGCTTGTTTTTTAAATCATTTTGGAAGAACTAAGCTAAACAGAATAAATTATTTAGAATATTTCTAAATAATTTTTTTTTCTGAAGATTCGTATGTAATTTTGCATACATGCAAAGCAAAAAAGTTAATTCAGAAACTTACCGATTAAAACAAGTACTTGTTTTAGCACTTTTATTTATGATGATTGGTACACTCTTAGAATTGTACTTGTTAGACCATTACGAAGATATTTGGCAATTAATACCGGTTATATGTATAGGTGCTGCACTCATAAATTTTTGTGTTCTTTTTTATAGAAGATCACAAGCAGCTATTCATTTATTTAAACTTGTGTTGCTGCTTACCTCTTTTAGCGGAGTATACGGAGTGGTTTTACACTTGCAAGCCAACTATGAGTTTGAGCAAGACATGAAGCCAACAGCTGGTTTTTGGCAACTTATTTTAGAAAGTATTTCGGGTGCTTTACCAACTCTAGCTCCCATGAGTCTTCTTGTTTTAGCATGTATCGGTTATTCATATTTAATTTTAACACAACATCAACAACATGAAAAAATTTAGTACACTAGTTGCTATTACCCTAACTTTAAGTTTGTTTCTGGTATCCTGCAATAAAACTGCAGAGCAGAAACCAAACACAACCAACACTGAAAAAATTAAAGTACCAAAAAAACCAGCACCTGTTGTGGTTTTAAACGCCAATCTAGCAACAGAATCAGATTTAGTTGCTCTGGGTTTATCAGCAGACGTAGTTAATAAGCTTTTGGCTGCGAGACCTTTTCTTAGCATGTCAGATTTTAATGCAATTCTTGAGGTAGAAAATACAGAAGAACTTTTTAAAAAGATATTTTTACCCTTAAATCTTAATACTACAGAAGAGAAAGCTTTTAAAATGATTCCAGGAGTTGGGGATAAAATGGCGCACGAATTTGAAGAGTATAGACCTTATACTAGTATTTTACAATTTAAACGTGAAATAGGAAAATACGTAGACCAACAAGAAGTAGCTCGTTATTTAGATTATGTTTTTGTACCCGTAGAATTAAATACCTCAACAGAAGATGATATTAAAGCCTTGCCTGGCATTGGTAAAAAAATGACTCATGAGTTTTTAGAATACAGACCGTATAAAAACTTAGCTCAATTTAGAAAAGAAATAGGGAAGTATGTAGATGATAAAGAGCTTAATCGATTAGAGCGGTTTGTGTACATAAAAGAATAACAACTTTTCAAATTTAATTTATACACATAAATTATTTTTAAAAATGGCTTTATCTTATTAGATAAAGCCATTTTTTATGGTGCAGTTGCACTAGGCATTAACCCATACTGTAATTATTATTTATGAGTCTACGTTTGTGAGTTTTTTATTGAATAAGAACTTAACAAGCGATATGCTAGCAAAGATAATTATGAATAGCGCAGGAAAACCACCAAACAATGATAGAATTCTAATGCCTTCTAACCCTTTTGTAGATAGCATAATATAGGTAAGTCCTCCAATAACAAGCCCCCAAATAATTTTTGTTAAAATTGATGCCTCCTGAGTTGAATTTGTTTTTTCTTTTTCAGACATAGAACTCATTGCAGAGATGTTAGAGTCTGCAGCGGTTACATATGAAATGTATATTAAAATTAATGTTATGGGTATTGTAATATTACTAAATGAAATTTTATTGAGCAAGCCGTACATTACAGCTTCTTCTCCTGCTGCTGTCATGGTTTCAAATAGTGAATTTTCACTTATTAAATTGGCGTGAAGGGTAGCGCCACTAAAGATAGAAATCCAAAGAATTGCAAATAAGGAGGGTAGTATTAGGTTAAAATTAATGTATTGCCTTACAGTATACCCCTTAGAAATTTTACCTAGAAACAACGCAGCAATAGGTGCCCAAGCAAACCAATTTGCCCAATAGAAAATACTCCAATCATATCTCCAAGTTTGTGAAATACCTGAACCAATATTTAAACTTCTTTGCGGAAACGTGATTAGATATTCGGTAATTCCAGAGAAAGCAATTTTTAAAATATCTAAAGGATAGCTAATAAAAAAAATAAATATAGCAAGAAGGATGAACCCCAAAATATTGAGAGTTGAGAGCCATTTTATTCCTTTTTGAAGCCCACTTATTGCAGAGAGAATAAAGCTAAAAATAATAAAAGCACCTACACAGCCAATTAAAAAATTAGATTTTGGGATATCAAATACTTCATTTAGTCCTCCAATTATTGAGTAAATACCAGCCCCAAGTGATGCAGACATTCCTAGAATAAGACTATAAAGGCAAATAACATCTATAGTACTTTCTACTGTTTTATTAATTCTTCCCAATTGAAATGGAATTAACGAAGCTACACTAAACTTTCTTTTTAAATTGTAAAAAGATAAGGCAAAAACTAACCCGGCTACACAGTATATGGCATAGGGTGTAAATGACCAATGCATAAACATAGTAGATATAGAAAACCCCATGGAGGCATCTGATGTAGGAGGAATTGTTGATATGGGTGGGTTTGCATAATGGAAAAGAGGTTCTGCACATCCCCAGAAAAGAATTCCTGTAGCAATAGTTGTACAGGTACTGATGGCAAACCATCTAGATTTACTTAGAATGGGTTTGGCATTTTTGCCCCCAATCTTTACTTGAGCAAGTGGAGAAAAATAGGTAATTAATAACAGTACAAGAAAGAAAAAGCTACTCCAGGAGAATAAGAAACCAAAGTTTTCTAAAATCCAAGTATTCAATTTTGAAATACTTGTTGAAAATAAGTCATTGTTAATTTGACTGAATAGAATTGTACAAAAAATAAGAAGTATTGGAGGATAGAAAACATTTTTTCTAAGGTGCTTCATGATGGTGTTATTGTTTTGTAGAGAAAATTCCTTGGGGTAGTAGGGTACTTCTTTTTAAAGAAATTGAGGTGTAGTATTTAGGAACAATTAATCTCGGTTGTACTTTAGGCCTAAGATAACCAAAAAATAATTCTTGAGAGTTGGCTAGGAAGTCTATGTATAGTGTGAGTTGTAGTTTTAGGATCAACTCGTTTTAATATAAAAACCTACATCGGTAAAATGTAGGTTTTTTATATTTTGATAGTTTATACTTTTAAATAGGGTAGTTATAGTGTTGGAATTCCATTTGAAATGGAAGAAATTGGTGCCACACCATAAATTTCTTTTGTAAAATTAACAAGGTTTGGATGGTTTTCAATTCCTTGCCAAAATTCTGAACTTAAATAGTTGTCAATTGCTTCTTTAGTTTTAAAATGGTAAACACCTCCAAATATTCCGGTGTCAGCATTTCCAATGAATGATTTTCCGATGAACCCCTCAATTTTTTCAGGAGTGAAATTTGGAGATACATTAACACCCAATTCAAAGTGTTCGTCAAGTGTCATTTTTTCAAGAGTATACCTAACAATTAGCATGTGCATTCCCATAGCATCTTCTATATTTGTTGAGGTTTTTCTGTTTGCCCATATTCCATTCGAATTTTTTGAAAATTCAGGAACACTATAGATTTCTTTTGTAAAATTTACTAAGTTCGGGTGTGCTTCAATCCCTAACCAAAATTCTGAACTGATGTATTTTTCTGCAGTTTCTTTTGATGAAAATTGGTAAGCGCCACCATAAACACCGGTTTCAGTATTTCCAATGAATGATTTTCCAATTAATCCCTCAATTTTTTCAGGAGTAAAATTTGGTGCAACATTAGTACCGAGTTCATTGTGTTGTTCAATACTCATATCTTTAAGATTGTAGTTAACAATTAAGACATGTGGTGAGGGCTGTTCTTGTTTTATGCTTGCATTTTCTAAAGCTTCTTTGTCTGTTTTCTTTTTGGGATTACAGGATACGCATAAAATAACTGTAAGTAAAAGTGTTAGTGATTTCTTCATGAGTTGTAGGTGTTGGTTAGTATTATTCTCATAAAGTTAGTGTTTTTTTTGTGTTGAGTGAATTCTTTTAGGTTCTTGCCATGGTTTAGCGTACTTAATTTGCCTTCCTAATCCTTTGGGTTTTTTTTGTGCAGCAATAATTCTGTCACTTAAAATTTTAATTAATGAATCTTTAACTTGTATATAATCAATATGATTTGCAAGGTTATTAAGTTCTTTTTTATCAGTTTCATGATCATACAATTCATAACTATATGTGCCTTGATGTTTCCATCTAGATAGTCGATATCGATTTGTTTTAATAGAATATCCTTGAGCAATTCCACTTTTGGTGTTTACTTGTAATTCTGATAAAGCACTTTGGCGAACACTACGATTTATGTTTTTTAACATTGGAGTAAGGCTTTTTCCTTCTACAAATGTTGGGGTTTTCATCTCTACTAGATCCATTAGTGTTGGATATAGGTCTACCAATTCAACGGGTGCATTTTCTATTTTTTTATCTTTCAGAATTCCAGGACCAGCAATGATCAAAGGAACTCGAGTGGCATCGTTAAATAATGTTTGTTTTTGCCAATGACCATGTTCACCCAAGTGATAGCCATGATCTGAAGTAAAGACAATAATGGTATTTTTATCTAGGCCTGTTGCTTTCAATTTATCTAAGACACGCCCAATTTGAGCATCCATAAAACTAGTGGTTGCATAATAGGCTCTTTTTATGGTCTTAGATAATTCTTTATCTAAATACACCTGCTCTTTTTTTGAGCGCACAGATATAGCTGCTGGCTTTGGAATGGTTTCTAAATATGCATCTGAACTTTCAGGTATTTCAAAATCTGACAGGTCATATAAATCAAAATACTTTTTTGGCGCTACAAAAGGAACATGAGGTCTGTAAAGCCCAAAGGCTAAAAAGAAATTTTCTCCACTTTCAGCAAATTCATCTAGAAACTCCATAGTCTCCATTGCACCGATACCATCGGTTTGTTCCTCATCATTTCCATCAGCTTCTAACCAACTTAAAGTTCCTCCGTCTAATTTGGGTTTTAAGGTATTAATTTTATATTCCTCTTTTTTATCTCGCCCATACGGGTTAACTGTTCTATCCCAGGTAAAAGAATCATCATGTCCAGCGGTGCCAATATCTCTGGGGTTATGATAGTGGTAAATTTTACCAACTCTTACCGAGTGATAACTTTCTGTTCTAAATTTTTGTCCAAGGGTAACTACATCGGGTATGGTTTGTCTAACATACAATCTTAATTTCTTTGATTTTGTCTGATCTGGATATAAACCCGTCATTAAAGAAACTCTAGAGGGTCCACACAATGGATATTGCACATGAGCATTTCCAAAAAGAACCCCCTCTTTTGCTAACTTATCTATATTTGGTGTTATTGCTATAGAATCTCCATAGGCTCCCAAAGCGCAATTAAGATCATCTGCAATAATAAATAATACATTCAGCTTAAATGGAGGTTCAATGGTTGTTGAACCTGATAAGGTGATTATAAATAATGGTATGAGAGCAAGTTTTAATTTCTTCATTTATAATCAATTTTTAGTAGAATAGATACTTAGATTATAGTATTATTAATATTTTTTAAATCATTATTATATTTAATGCTATACTTTTCTTTACGATTCTTTTTGGCATTTCTATTTAATTGCTCTACTATTTTATTAAATAATTTTTTTTCTTTCTTTGGAAACATTAGTTTATTTTTTTTTAGATTCTAAGCCACCAAAATCTGTATCGGATATACTTTTCAATTCAGTTAATGACATGGTATTACCATACCCTTTCTTTAAGCGATATAGTTCAATTTTTAAGTTTTCAATGCGTTCAGTATGCGCCTCAGAATGTATTAGATTATTCATCTCTGATGGATCATTTTGAAGATCATAAAATTCCCAAACATCAATATCATAATAAAAATGTATCAATTTATAGCGTTGGTTTCTTATTCCATAATGTGGTTGAACACGATGATAGAATGGATATTCATAGTAATGGTAGTACATAGATTGTTGCCAATCTTGAGGAGTTTCTCCTGTTAAATTGGAAAAAAAACTGTTTCCTTGAACCGCTTCAGGAACAGAAACACCTGCCATTTCTAATAAGGTTGGTGCAAAATCAATATTTGTAATTATATCATTCACAATAGTTCCTGGTTTTATTTTTTCCGGATAACGAATAATAAAAGGCATACGTAACGCTTCTTCGTACATAAAACGCTTATCAAAAAACCCATGCTCTCCTAGAAAAAAACCTTGATCTGATGCATATATAACTATGGTATTTTTTTCGAGCCCATGTTCTTTTAAATAGGCCAATACACGTCCAATATTATCATCTACAGATTTTATAGTAGCCAAATAATCTTTAATGTATTTCTGGTATTTCCATTTACGAATCTCTTCAACAGACAACTCCTCTGAAGGAGCTACTATTTCACCTGGTTTAAATCCAAATCGTAGCCATTTACCACGTTCTTTCTTGGAAAGTGCATTCGGGGGTACCATTTTCATATCTTTTCTAGAGAAATAATCCATCGTCATTTCAGTGTTCCCTGCAGTCAATTCTCTTCCGTTGTAATTATCATTAAAGGTTTTTGGATAAGGCATTTGTATATCACTCCATAGATCTTCATATTTAGTATCTGGCGACCATTCACGATGCGGGGCTTTATATTGTAATAACAAACAAAAAGGTTCATTTTTATCTCTTACATCGAGCCAATCTATAGCAAAGTCAGTGGTTAAGTTTGTTGCATATCCTTTTTCCTTTGTTTTTTCACCATTATCATTGTATACAGGATCCCAATACAAGCCTTGTTGCCCTTGAGCTATGTGGTATTTATAATAATCAAAACCTACTGGTTCGGAGGCTAAATGCCATTTACCAACCAAAGCTGTTTGATACCCAGCCTTTTTTAATGCTTGCGGATAGGTCCATTGTTTGCTGTTAAAAACTCCTCCTTTATAATTTTTATAGTATCCATTTACATGGCTGTATTTTCCTGTAAGAATTGATGCTCTACTAGGGCCACAAATAGCATTTGTACATAAGGTATTGGTTAATATAGCTCCCTCATTTGCAATGCGATCTATATTGGGAGTTGGGGCTAATTCTTTAAAAATCCCACCATAAGCAGATATTGCATTGGTTGCATGATCATCTGAAAAGATAAATACAATATTGGGTGGTTTTTTAGTATCAATCTCTTTTTGACCATAATTCTTTAGGGTTGACAAAAGAAATACTAAAAGAAATAGTTTGTTTAAGGAGTGCACATATTTAATTTTAGAGCTATTAAAACGCTGATAAAACCAAACATATTATATGTCTGGTTTTATCAGCGTTAAGAGCTAAATACTTAGCTATTGTTTGATAATTTTTTTAGAATAGATAGTACCATTGTCAATTTTGATTAAATGAATACCAGATGAAAGTTCTGAAATATCAACTTGATTGGTATTAAAGACTTCCTTTTCTAAACCTCCTAAAATAGAGTATACTTTTATTGATTTAATATTTTCAACTCCTTTAATAGAGATCATATCTGATGTAGGGTTTGGATAAATTGATAATGACATCAATTCTTGTTCTGAAACACTAAGACTGCTATCAAAATTAAGACTAACCTCATCGATATACATCAGTTCACTTAGATTAGTAGGTTCTGCAGTTGTTCCCCCAAATTTAGAAAACTTTATTCTAACTTTTCTCTCAATATCATTTGTAAAAGTACCTGTTTGTTGCATCCATTCGTTAGCAGTAGTTGGCTGTGTTGTAACTACGGTTTGAACGGTCTCCCAAGTACTATCGTTATCATCATTAGTCATAATTTTAAAGGTAGGTTCATAATCTCCAGTATTACCCCAAGAGACTAATACTGCCCATCGTGTCCAAAAAGACCAGTTGTAAGTTCCAGCTGGAAGTGTTATTGTTTGATTAATAAACTGTCCGTCTGGACCCCCTTTTTTAAATAACTTAAACATTCTGTCTTCAGAATAACAATCTCCATTAGTAGCAGAAGTAGGAGCATAGGAGCCACCAACTCCAGCTCCCCAACCCCCTAAAACGGGGAAATTTCCACTACCATCTACACCCGTATCAGGGTCTACCGCTGTGGTATTAACACCACCATTCACTAAAAATTCTAGACCTGGTGCAAGCGCAACAAAATTAACTGTAACGGTACTTGTTGTTGTTCCATCTTGAGCAGTAATAAGAATAGATGTTGTTCCAGGAAGACTTGTTGCATCTGTAACATCACTAGTAGCACTTGCGTCTGTTGGTGTTGCCACTACTGTAGGAACAGTAGTTGTTCCTTCTGGTAAAAAGACATCATAGTTAGTTTCTAATGGAGAAAATCCAGAAATTGTAGTACCATCAACCGTCAAATCTGATAATGTAATATCATCAGTTACGTTTCCTAATCCACCTGCAAAATTTAGACTTACATCATCAATAAACCATAATTCATTAAGATTTGATGGTGCTGCATTTGTTCCGCCAAATTTAGAAAACTTTATTCTCACCTCTCTTTCTATGCTATTGGTATAGGTTCCAGTTTGTTCAACCCAAGTATCAACAGTAGTTGGTTGAGTTGTCACAACTGATTGAACTTCTTCCCATGTACTATCGTTGTCGTCATCAGTTAAAATTGTAAACTTAGGCGTACTGTCTCCGGTATTATCCCAAGATACTAGTTCGGCCCATTTAGTCCAAAAAGACCAATTGTAATTTCCGGCAGGAAGGGTTACTGTTTGGGTGACAAATTGCCCAGAACTACCCCCGACTTTAAACATTTTAAACATTCTATCGTTAGAATGACAATCTCCATTGACAGTAGAAGCCGATGCATAAGCTCCTCCACCTCCGCTTCCCCATCCTCCTAATTGGGCTGGAAAATTACCGCTACCATCTACACCAGTGTCTGGTGTGGTAGTATTTGCTCCAGTAGCTGTATTAATGCCAGGATTAACAAGAAATTCATCACCAACCTCTTGAGAGCTAATTGTTAAACTAAACAAAAAAGTGAAAGCCATAATACAGCCACACACTATTGTTTTCATTGAATTTTGAGTAATTTTTTTTGTCATAATTTGTTTATTTAGTTGTTTCTTTTATAGTTTTGCCACAGTAGCATTTTTTCTTCACCTAGATTTCCTTTTAATTTACCATACAATTTATTGTATACTTTTTTTAATTTAATTTTTTTTGTTTCTGGATTGTCTTGATATTTTTTTTTGATTATCGAAACTTCTTGAAAACGTTCTAATTGAATTTGATAAACTTTAGTTTGTTCTTCTTTATTTAAAGAAAGAGCCTTAGTCATTGTATCTGTTAAAGTTGTTGCTCTTTTTATTGGATCATCTTGCGCATATGCTCCAATAGAAATAATTATTAATAACGCAAGTGATATAAGTTTTTTCATTGTGTATGTATTTAATTATAATTCACTTTGTAAAACCTATGCAAAAACTTATGTATCAAATTTATATTTCATTAGAATCTCTAACTATTACTTTTGAGGATAAATCTGTAAATTTTGAGGATAAGTAATCTCATATATAATACTTCATAAAAATATATAGACAATAATGGCTAATGGTTCACAATTTGTTCAGAAAGTTAAATTAATTAACCAATCGATATGGTTTTAATCTTTTTTAGTCTTAATGATAGGAATTAAACTTTTCTAAAGGTTTATTTTTCCAACTAATACCTGGTTGCCATTTAGGTGCTTTTACTTTACTTAGATAGTTGTCTAAGAGCACCTCTAGTTGTGAAGCTTTTTCAGGAAGCGATGCTGCTAAATTATTTTTTTCTTTAATGTCGTTTTTGATATCAAAAAGCAGCAATTCATTGTTATTGTAAAATTTGATCAGTTTAAAATTATCTACAATAATTGCAGAATGCGCTCTCTTAATTGCGATCCCATTTTCATAAGGAACATGAAAAATTAATCCCTCAGAAATACGGCTAACATTCCCTTTGCCATCTTTGGTAAGTATGTTTTTTAAACTTCCACCATCTAAATCATCTTGTAACGGTAATGTATAGCCAGCTATATCAGTAATGGTGGGTAATAAATCTGAAAATGTGATTGGAGTTTTAGCTTCTAATCCTGCCTTAATTTTAGGCCCAGCAATAATAAAAGGAACTCTTATGCCACCCTCCATAGCATCCCACTTTCCCTCTACTAAGTGGAAAATTAGATCCTTCTTTATAAAATCGTTTAGGTGGCATTACTGGGACAGCACCATTATCTGAGGTGTAAATAATATACGTATTTTCTTCTAAACCTAATGCTTTAACACGGTCTAATACCATTCCAACACCAGTATCTAAGTCTTCAGTCATTGCTGCAAACCCCTCGTGTTTTTGATATTTCCCTTTAGGTTTGTTTTTGTATTTTTCTAATGTTTCTTTTCGAAGCATAATATCAGAATGAACTGCATAATGTGATATCTGTAAGAAAAAAGGTTGTTTAAGTTTGGCTTTTCTTTCAACAAAATCTATGGCCTTTTTAGTAGTACTAAATATTTTTTTTGGATCTTCAGAAATATTATTTTTCCATTGTTTTTTATTGGATCTAAAATCGAAACCTCCATCTTTATTTCCTGTAATTCCATCACTTTCATCATATCCAAGAACAGCAGGGTCTACATCGATACCCCATTTACCGAAATGAGCCGTTTTATAATTAGCGTTTATGTTTTTCAAAAGCTTAGGAATTGTGATATGAGGTTTCGTGCTGTATATGATTGGTGTTCATGCCAACTCTAATCATTTTGAGTCTAGCTGGTGTTTGCCCAAACTGAATACTGTATCTAGAAGGAGAACACACTGGAGCACTGGCATAGGCAGAAGAAAAACGCATCCCTCTGTTGGCTAATGCTTCAACATTAGGGTGTATGATGATAGTCGCTTTTTGACCGAAGTTTCATTATCCATCATCTGAACTGAAGTTCCGTTCCAGCCTTGATCATCAGTTAAGATTAAAATAAAATTTGGAGCTTTATCTTTTGTGGATATTTTGGCGGGTTTACAACTAAAATATAACAATCCAACCAAACCTATAATAGCAAATACTTTGTGATTATTTTTCATTTTATAAACGTTCATTGTAATTCAAATAATTTTTAACACTTATTTTTTATTAAAAACCAAGATAGCTCTATTGCTATTTGCAACCGATTTAAAATTGAGATTAGCAAATAATGAACCCCTATACATACTAGTCTTAATAATACACCACTAAATAAATAAATAAACAACGCCTATGAGTTTAAATTTTATCCAATACAGTTTACTATTTGATATTACACATAATTGTTAAATATTCAGTTGGTGAGGAATTATTTAATACTCTTCACTATACTCTTTAGGTGATTTACCATAGTGCTTTTTAAATAGGGTACTGAAATATTTTGGATTGTTAAAGCCAGATGCATAAGCAACATCACTAATTCTTAATGAGTTGTTAGCTTTGAGTAACTCTGAGGCATGATTTAATTTGATCTTTATCACCAAATCTACAGGAGACATATTGGTGAGTCCTTTTAATTTCGAAACAGATTTGATCGACTAAGACCGGTTTTATCGGATATCAAATTAATAGAAAACTCACTATTGGTAATGTTGCTTTTGATAATGTCTACAACGTCAGACAAGAAATTTTCATCAGCTGATTTTGATTTAATTTTATCCTTTAGATTTAGGGCTCAAAATTTCATTGATTGCTTGCCTAGAATTGATTAGGTTATTGGCCATTGCAATTAATATTTTCATATTAAATGGTTTTTCTAAATAAGCATCGGCCCCAATTTCAAGACCTTCAATTTTATCATCAAGACCACTTAAAGCTGAAATCATTATTATAGGAATATGGCTGGTTTGAAAATTTGTTTTTATAATGTTACATAACTCTTTACCACCCATATCTGGCATCATAACATCCGTGATAATTAAATCTGGATTTTTTGCCAAGGCTATTAAAAGCGCTTCTTTACCATTTGGAGCATCTAAAACTATATATTTTTTTTCTAATTCAGCTTTAATAATCAATCTTAAATCTTTGTTATCCTCAACTAGTAATATGCGTTTATTATCAGTAATACTATCCTCTAGCGAGATGGGTTCAAATAAATTAGAATTTTCAATTAGGATTTCATTTTCATTATAATGTTCGCTTCCCATTTTTAAGACTACTGTGAATGTTGAGCCTAAATTTTCCTTACTTATAAATTTAATATTTCCGCCGTGTAATTCAACAATTTTTTTCGAAATCATTAACCCTATACCTGAACCACTAATTCCTTTATTGTTAATATTTGTTCCTCTTGTAAATCTTGAAAAAATTAATTTTTGTTCTTTCTCAGGGATTCCAAATCCGTTATCTATAAAGTCTATTGTTATCTCTTTTTTACTTTTTGTTGCCTTAATTTCAATTTTACCACCATCCTCACTGTATTTTATAGCATTAGAAATTAAATTATAAAAAATTCGAGACATTTTATTTTCATCGATCCAAATATGAACTTTTGGAACTGAAACGATAATATCAATAGACTTTTTATTGAGTAATGGTTCTACTTGAGCTACAGTTCTGTGAATAATTTCCTTTAATTCAACTTTTATTATTGATAATTTAAGCATTCCTCGATCTGCTTTTTGAAAGTCTAAAAGCTGAGTTACATATTCATTTAAATTTTGTGTATTTCGATGAATTAGATCTATGTTATTTTGAAAATTATTTTTTTCGGAAAGTTGAGAAACTAACAGTTGAATTAAAGTAACTGGAGTTCTTATATCGTGAGCTACTTCTGTAAAAAACTTTATTTTATTGTCATTAAATTTTTGAATGGCTCTAGATTTCCTAATGAGAAAAAATAGTATAGATAAGGCCACTTCCAAACAGGACACATAGAACATAAACGCTAGGTGACTTAGCCAAAAAGGATTTTTAATAATAATATCAATGTGAAATGATTGTATTGAAGAAATACCATCAACATTTGTAGCTTTAATATCTAGTGAATACTTACCAGGAGGTAGTTTTGAATAAACAATACTCAGTACTGTTTTTAGATTCATTTACAGTTTCATCATACCCTTTCAATTGCCAATAATAAGAATGCTTTTTTGAGCCATGGAAGGTAGGGGCTTCAAAGTCAAAACTCAATGAGTTTTGATTGTAATTAAGTGCTATTTTATCTAGATAATTTATGTTTTTTTCAATCATAGTAGAATCGGCCAAAACACCATTAATCTGGAAGTCAGAAATATAAATTTTAGAAATCTTCTTTCTCTTTTGGAATCTCTAAAGGATTAAATAGCGTTGCGCCATCTGGTCCGCCAAAAGCCAAGCGCCCATCAGTAGATTGAGTAGATGCACCAAATCCAAACGTATCAATGGTTAGCCCATCGCCATATCATATTTTCTTATAATTTCTTGTAGAATATTTAATTTCCACAATCCTAGATCACTAGCAAACCACAAATTCTCATTTGAATCTTTTTGTATCGAAAACACAGTTCCAGGTTCAAATTTTAATGCAGAATTAATGTGTTTTATTTTCTTAGTAGAGAGGTTATAATTAAATAAGCCCTGAGTATTTCCAATCCAAAGACAGTTGTTTTCTTTGTCAAATAAAACTGCGTGATTTTGATCAATATTTTGTTGGTTATCACCTTTAATGAATGTCAATACTTTTATCAAGCTTATTAATTTCATAAACACCACTAGAAGAAGCTACATATAGTATGTTGATCTTCTCCAGCTACAATAGATCGAGCATTTCCAGTTTTATAGGTACTAATCAAGACATTATCTCTGTAATGTTTTACAGGCCCATCAAAACCACCAAGCCATAACTCATTATTTTCTAAAAAAGTAGTAAAAATTAGTTTAGATTGTTTTTCTTTTTCTTTAAGTTTAAAAGTGGTTGTTTCTCCTGTTTTAGGATTAAAGTTTACTAATCCAATACCGTAAACTCCAAGAATTAAGTTTTCTTCCATATTTATTTATGGTTAAGACTGCTTTATTGGCCAATTGTGGATTTGTATTGTAATTGGTCCAATTTCCATTTGGTGATAGTTTGCTAATTCCATTTTCAGTTCCAAACCAAACATTTCCTCCAGCCTCATAATAAATTGAACGAATATTGTTGTTCTGAATACTATTGGGCTTAAAAGGGATATAAAAAATATTTTTAAAAGCATTATCTCTAGGGTAGATTAAATCAATTCCAACTTCTCTTAATCCAAGCCAATAAGCATTTTCTTCATCAACAAAAATTTCATAGATGCTATTTTGACTGAGTGAATTTATTTCACTTGGTGTATTTTCTAATTTATTAAGAATATTAAATTGATCATCCATAATTAATAAACCCACCCCCTCTAAAGCAATTAGGGCTTGTTGGTTTTATCAAATGCTATAGACCTTATGGTTTGTGTATTTATTTTTTGATCATAAATCTGTACTTTTTTAACATCTTCATTATCAATTACATGAAGACCTTTTTGGTAGGTTCCTACCCAAATTCGATTTTGATTATCAAAATCTAAATCAAGAATTTCATGATCTTTTAAGTGCGTTTTATAGGGTACTAATTCATTTATACTTTGATAATAAGTATAGATATTAACTCCTTTTGTAGAGGCAATGTAAATTTTATTTTCATGAACTTGAACCCTTCTGTTAAACATGCTGTTAGGATGAAGAACTTTGCTTAAGTTTTTAGATTTTAAATCGTAAATAATCAAACCTTGTTGAAGTCCAATAATAATGGTGTGTTGATTGATAAGTTCAAAAGACAAAAATTTAAGATCTTTTAAATTTAAAATAGACTTAAAGCTGTCTTGTTGATAATTATATTGAAGAAGTTCTCCCTTAGAACCTAAAATAAAAAGATTTCCATTTTTACTGATAATATCTACAACACCACTGGTTAGGAATTTGTCATAGTTTTTAAATTGATATCCAGAATACCTATTAATTCCCTGAGATGTACCAATCCACATATAGCCCAAGGTATCTTTCTGAAAAGCTCTAATTGCCCCACTTCTAATTCCGTCATAAACACCTAAATGTTTTATCTGCTGACTAGATACTTGAGTTGGAAGTAAAAAAAACAAGAGAGCTATGATATAAAAAAAGCGTCTCACCATAAAAACAAGGTTTGGGAAGTTAATATTAATAGTTACTCCTATATGGTAAAAATACAATTTTTCAGAGGAAGCTCATTGAGAATAAATTTCAGTAAAGACTTGAAAGATCTATTATTTTTTTTGATTCTTCCTTTTTGATTTCATTACTTTTTTTAACCACCAATCTCTGTTTGGATTATAGTTGTATTGTTTTTTTAATTTGGTTGCTTCATTTCTGAGCTCTTCTCTATTTTATCATAGCTTCTACATTAATCAGGTTATTCATTTCACCTGGGTCTTTCTTAAGATCATATAACTCATCAATATCATTATCTAAAAAAGCATCAACTAGCTTGTAATTCTCAGTTCTTACAGCAATTTGATTCGGCCCTGCATAAGGCCAGTAACTATCTACATAGTATTCAAATAGAATTGCATCTCTCCAATTTTTCTCTTTTTTTCCCTCTAATAAATTCACCATCGATTCTCCTTGCATATAATTAGGTTTTTCAATTCCTGCTAAATTTAGAATCGTTGGGGCTATATCTATATTAAGACACTGCTCTTTTATTTGAGTATGTTCTTTAATCATTTTAGGGTAGCGAATAAGCATTGGAACCCGCATAGAGTTTTCATAAGCTAAGCGTTTGTCTAAAAAGGTATGTTCTCCCATAAAATACCCATTATCACTACTATAAATAACAACAGTATTTTCTAACTCACCCATTTCTTCTAGGGTAGCTAATACTTTCCCCAAAGATTCATCTATAGCAACTAAACATCGTAAAAGCTGCATATTTCTATCATAATTAATAGGCCATTCTAGCTCTGGTAATTCAGAAGGTATGGGTAAATTCTTTTTCCATTCAAATCCAAAAGTTTTTTTTCGCTGCCATTCGGGTTTTCCTTTAAAGGTTTCTTTATGGGTATCATAAGGTGGAGTTGGCAATTCTTTGCCTACATATAAATCTTCATGTCTTGGAGCAGGCAAATGAGGTTGATGAACGGCTTTATGCCAAAGGTTTAAACTAAAAGGTTTGTTTGGGTCTCTTTTTTCTTTTAACCAAGAAATTGCCTTTTCCGTTAAAATATCTGTCATATATCCTTCTTCTTGATACTCTTTCCCATTTTCATTTACCGGAGGGTCAAAGTATTTTCCTTGGCCTACAAAACTAAACCAGTAATCAAACCCAGGTCTAATGTGTTTTTTACCGGTATAATGTGCCATGTGAATTTTACCAACATGGGCTGTTGCATACCCTGCCTTTTGTAAATGACTAGAATAAGGAGCAAATTCATCCCAATTTGGATCTACATGTTTATTATTTTGATTTACTCCATGGATATGTGGATACGTACCTGTTAAGAAACTAGCCCTAGATGGAGAACAAATCGATTGCGTTACAAAGAAGTTTTCTACGTTTGCTCCCTCTTTAGCTAATCGATCAATATTTGGCGTTTTTAAAAATGGATAGCGTTCAGAGAGTCCAAGAGCATCAAAAGGTTGGTCATCTACCAACACAAATAAAAAGTTAGGCTGTTTTTGTTTGGATGCCTTTTTTACTGATTGGGCTTGGGAAATAAAACTTGTAGTTAAAAGAAGAAGTAAGATTTGATGAATTATAGTATGTTTTTTCATTGAAAATTTACAAGATTAAACAACAAAATTGAGATTAAATACAAGTTTAATAGTTCTGTTTTCGGTCAATCTACCTAAAAAATTGTTCAAAATGTGTTAGAATATTAGTTTATGTAAAAATGAATAGCTAGTTCGCTACACAAACAATACTTTTTAAAGTCTTTATTCTTTTTACTAATTGGGAAGTGTTTATTTTATAAAAATACTGATGAGATGTATTACTGATCTCCTAGCTGTTTAAACTTGAATTTTTTGTTAGAAGCCGGCTCATGTTCTTCTACCATAATATTTTTTATGTGTGCTACAATTTCAGGGTGCTGGCTAGCAATATCTAATTGTTCTTTGATGTCTGTTTCTAAATTGTACAACTCAATCTCTAAATTACCATCAAAAATATTTTTGCGAACTCCCTTCCATTTTCCTAATCTTACCGCCTGCTGTCCATTGTAGCTAGGAAATTCCCAATATAAAAAATCATGTGGCATTTGTTCTTGATCAAGCAGGGTAGGTTTAAAGCTAATGCCGTCTATAGAATTTGGAGGAGATACTCCGGCTAAATCAGAGATGGTAGGCATAAGATCATAAAAAGCAGAGATGTGCTCACTTTTTGTTCCAGGCGTAATATGGTTTGGCCAACTCACAATAAGAGGAACTCGAATACCTCCTTCATACACAAACCCTTTGGTTCTTCCGTAGCCATTAGAAAATGGTTTTGAACTTTCAAAATAATCATAATCAACACCACCTAAATAAGTAGGTCCATTATCACTTGAAAAAATGATGATCGTATTTTCATAAATTCCTTTTTCTTTTAGTGATTTTACAAGTTCACCCAATTGGTGGTCTAGATAAGTGATCATAGCAGCATAGGTGGCTCTTGGATACCTATTCGGAAAATAACTATCATCACCAAGATAGGGTTCTTCTTCCCCTAAGATTTTTCTGTACTCATCTACATAGGCTTTTGGTGCTTGTAACGGCAAATGGGGAAGTGGAGAAGCATAATACATAAAGAATGGAGTGTCTTTATTCTCTTCAATAAAAGACAATGCTTTTTCTTGAATTTTTTGAGGTGCATAGTCATTTTGAGTAAACTTTATATAGCTTTCCTCTTTTAAGGGATCTGCCAAGGCATCTAATTTAGTTCTTGGGGGTACCAATTGGTTATTCAATAAAACTTTAGTTTCATTTTCCCAAAGATGTGCAGGATACAGATTGTGTGCTTGCCGTTGGCAGTTATATCCATAAAAAAAGTCAAATCCTTGCAGGGTGGGTATGCCGTCAGATTCAGGAGCTCCTAATCCCCATTTTCCAAAAATACTGGTTGTATATCCCGCTTTTTTTAATTGGTCTCCTAGGGTAACCGTGTTTTTAGGGATGGGTCTTTGCCCCTCTAAACCCGGGTTAAGATAAACCTCATTATAGTTCCAAACATCCCCTCTTTCATTCCATTCATCGTTACCTCTTATGTAAGCGTGTCCCGCATGTTTTCCTGTTAAAAACATATATCTTGCCGGCGCGCAAACTGGAGCTCCAGAATAATGCTGGGTAAACCTCATTCCATTTTTAGCCAATGCATCTATATGGGGTGTTTTAATGACAGATTGCCCGTAAACGCCCAGCTCTCCATAGCCTAAATCATCGGCTAGAAAGTAAATTATATTTGGGGTGCGTTCTGTTTTTTTCTCAGGAGAACAGCCCCAAAAAATAACACTACAGACAATTAAAACTATTATTTTTTTCATAGGTTAATAAAAACAATTGAATCTCTGTAAAGCTAAGAATAGTTGATCATCCAACTACAGGGTTAAATACCTAATTATTGGCAATCAGAACTTAACCTCCATAATGTACCACCGTTTTCAAAAACAAGAATACCACCATCACATCCAAATGAGACGGTTTGGGTGATGCCATCAATTGTTAGAGTATAATCATTAAAAGTATAGTTTTCCGTACCTGGAATTCTATCTGTGGCATCTAAAGCATTAAAGTCTGAATTACTACAAGGGTTACTTGAAGTGCAGTTTGCGTAAGATGTATATCTAGTTCCGTCTAAAAATTCATACATGGTATTTGCAAAGGTTCTATCTTCAGGGTCTGGAGACCATAGCCATTTGCCTTCTACGGTATAGAAAGGTTCTGGATCTACATTATCGGGTTCATTATTTGAATCACAAGAAACGATAGTAACTAAGAGTACTAGAAGTAAGGATACTTTTTTCATTAACTGAATTTATAGATTGAAAAACAAATATAAATTATTTAATTTGAATGGGTGTTTTGAGTACAATAAGAATACTACTAGCTTGTTTTGGGTTGTGTAAAATAAATAGTTGATTCAATATTTTTAATCTATGCCTTCCATAACATCACACAGGCCATTACAACCATTGTTAAATTCTCTATAATGGTAATCGTACTCATTGGTAAATTAAAAACGGCTCCCAAACAGGCACATCTAATTTTTCTCTTGTCTAAGACACTCTGTATTACTCCAATACTACTAAAACTCATTAAAAATATGGTGGCTATATAGGTAATGGTAGGTTCAAAATTTGTGAGGTAGGCAGCCCCCAGAAATAGTTCTAGAAACGGATAAACCAGCCCATATGCTTGTACTCTTTTTGCAAGTACATCGTACATGGCATAGCTTTCTGCAAAACCAGCTAAATTTAAAAATTTAAAGAAAGAAAAAACAATAAAAAAACCAGCCATAAAGTAACGCATCCACAGCATTAACTCTATCTTTCCATTATTCATTGAGGCAATAGCTGTAGTGGCGGCAATAAATACAAAAATAAGGAGCAAGGGTTTATAGGTTGTAAAAACGCTTTCACTTTTTTGTTCTATTGTTGGTTGAAAAGCACCAACCGTATATTTACTAGACGCACCAAAAAGGTTTTGCAATTCTTCAACGGATACCTCTTTACTCATGGTTACCGTGGCAGATTTGTTTGAAAGCCCAACCGTAACAGACGAAATACTTGCATGTTGTTGTAGTACATAGCTAACTTTAGCCACACATCCTTCACAGGTCATCCCCTCTATAGTGTATGTTTTGGTCATGGTTATGTTTAAAATCTTCTATATTAATTTTGTAAGGAGATATGATGAGTCAAATTTAATTAAAATAATATTCCCTAAAATAAATTTTATTTTGGGGAATAATGCCTAGAAGAAGTTTGTTCCAGCAATACACTATGTTGGGTTTAAAAAGTGAGCAGACGAGTTATTTTCGAACAATCTTTTTAGATGTTAAGTTAAAAAAAGAATAACAAGGGAATACCTTGTACCAACAGACTGATAATTATTACACCTAGCGAAAGGATAAAGACTCCTACTATTAAAAATTTGATTAATCGCAACATAAATAATCTTAGTATTAAATATAGTAAAATCGATTTGAACTATTTTTAAGAAATGTAAACGAGACAACCCTCAACCAGAAGATTACTTTGGCATTTCAAATCGTTCAAAAACTGTAGCTGAAATCGTAGAAGCTGCATCACGTATTTTTGCGGCTTCTATATAATCTATCTGAGAGAAGAAGTGTTTAAAATGGGACTGGTCTCTAAATTCAAGAAGCACCACCTTATCAGCTTGCATATCTGGAGACAAGGCTTGCGGCTCTTCATCGGATGCATGAATGATTACCTTTTCTCGAATAAATATGGGGGTAGCAAGCTCAACATAGCGTGAATAGCCAACATGGTCATTAATAGTAAATTTAGCGAAGACAAGAGTAGGCATAATCTATGTTTTTTTAGGGTAAAGATAGAGGGAATTAAGAACGAGTGCAAATTCCAATAATGAATGTTTGTTTTGGCAACAGCATCTGGTTCAAATAATCTAAATTTTAGTTTTTTTGCTCCGGTTGGATTTGATTCTAGAGTGAAATATGATTTTAAAATTAATGCTTCAATGATTTTAGATTCATTGTTGATTTCTTTAATTAAAACTAGTGATTGGTCCAGAAAATTAAGTGCTTTTTTCTTTTTTCCCAGTTTGTTGTAGGATTTAGCTAAGAGCAGATAACATTTAGACCTTAAATACTTATCGTTAGATTTTTTAAGGTCTTCATCTGCTTTTTCTGCATATTCAATACTTAAATCGAACAGTTCTTTTTTAAAGTATATTTCTGATTTTTTTAAATAAATAAATCCAATTTGATTTTTTTTTGTGATCTCTCTGGCTATACATTACAGGGAAATCTATATTACATCGGTTGCAGTGTTTGATGCGTTGTGCCATTTTTTAAATTTGTTAGTACTCAATCACAAAAGTAGGGGTATTTTCCTCAGAAAAATCGAGATACAGTTGCGCATCAATTTTTACTTGCAGCTCTTTTACCAAACAGGCAGGGTTGGAGTATTTTTTTTCATACCTAGCTACATCATTGGTAAAGGTGTATTGGATTACTTCCTGTGAGGTATTTACCTCATACAAGAAAAATTCTTTTTTGGTATTAAAAATTTTTTTAGCTAATAAAATAGGAAAGGTAACTTGCATGGGTATTGTTTTTTTGAAGTAAAAATAACAAACCTCTTTGGGTATTGCCTACAAAAAAGGGCCGGTTTTTGTAGTCTTTTTAGAAAAGATTGTTGTAATAGAAACTTAGTTAAATTTAGTATCTTTACCACGCATCAGGAACGTAAATTTACGTACCAACCGACTTACTCGAAGCACGGTGGTTTAGCATGCGGGAATTCTCCAAAATAAACGAGCAACCCACATTCTTTCTTGTTGTAAGTTATTAAATAATTAATTATTAAAACAAGCACAATGGACAACAAGACTTTTTTAAGAGAAATGGCAAAACACGCCCAGAGAAACACATCTAGTACAAAAAGAGAAGCTTCAAATCAAAAGAAAGTACACGTTAAATTTATTAAAGAAGCCTCTATTTTTGATCAAATAGATGTTGAGAGCTTAGCACTATTTCGAGAAATGATGGCCGATCGGTATCGATCATTGTATGAGGAGGAGTAGTTGTATATTTTTAAATAGCACCCATTAATTATTATCATCTCTGCCATCAATTACTTCATAACATTGAAGTCTACCTTCATCATTTTGAAGGTAGCGATAGGCAGATTTTACATTTCCGGTGGTGTCAAGGTAAGTTTTATCTATACTAAATAGAAACCCATCAGCAGTAAAGAATCGTGTCACTTCAATGGAATGTATGGTAGTGGTTTCTGTATATGTGTCAAGACTATCATTGTAATAGTATTCAATAATTTTTTTATCTCCTTCTGTTTTGTGTTTTTCATAACTTAGAAAGATTGGTTCTGTAAATGTTTTTACACTAATGATGAGTACTTTTTTTCTAACCTCTGGATCTTCATCTTTTAAATGAAGTCTAAATTGACTTACACGGCCCTCATCATCATAAAACAATTCGTAATCATCTTGGAGACGATCAAAATCTCCGTTCCAATTGTAATTCGGACTATAAAAAGTATC
>CALSUE010000006.1 GCA_943789455.1 uncultured Flavobacteriaceae bacterium | reverse complement strand
GCACCTAATAAACTTTTTTTCTTTCCTGAAGTAGCTTTTTCCTCATCGGTTAGTTCATATTCAGATAACTTAATCTTGTTTAAATTTATACGATGGTCATTGTAATTTTGAGGGAATTGAAACTTGTTGTAAGAATCTAACACTTTGTCTCCATTGTCAAAACTAAAATCATCAACTAAATGCATGTGAAGAGAACTTCGCACAAATCCTTTTTTTTGTTGAGCCAATAGTAAACTAGGGATAACCAATAATAAAATTAATACTGTTTTTTTCATGATGTTTGTTTTTAGGTTTTAGTTAATTAGTTGATAAATATTCACACTACATGAATTTAAAAAAAATAAAAATTAATTTAGCGGGGTATAAATATTACTGGGGTAGTATTGTTTTGGGGTAGAAAAAACTGAGGGGTAATAACCTTATAATGGGGAGTATATTTAAATATGTAGTTCTAAAAATAAATTAAAGTTAATTATATTTTAGTACAAATTTAGTACATTTTGTAAAATTTTAAAATTTTGTACAATTATTTAACGTTATCCCTAACCTCCGTCGGTAAAAACTCAAAATAATCTTTAAAACATTTTGTAAAATATGATGGAGACGAAAAACCTACCTTGTAACAGACTTCACTTATCGTATATTCTGTAGTTTCAATGATATGTTTAGCCTTTTCCAAACGAACTTTTCTAATAAACTCATTTGCTGTATCTCCAGTTAATGCCTTAATTTTTCGATATAATTTACTTCTACTTAACAGTAATTCGCCAGCAAGGTTTTCTACATTTAATTTTTCATCGTTTATGTTTTCATTAATATAATTGAGAACATTATTCATAAATTCCTTATCTAAGGATGTAGTGTGATCTGAGTTTATTGTTGTACTGACACTATTAAAATATTTATCAAATAAGACTTGCCTACTGGTAATTAATTGGTTTAAATGAGATTTTAAAACCTTCATATTAAAAGGCTTATTTAAATATACATCAGCACCAGAATCTATTCCTTTTACTTTATCTATTTGCATTCCTTTTGCTGTAACCATTAAAATAGGAATATGACTAGTTTTAATATCACTTTTAACTCTCAAGCATAATTCAAAACCGTCCATTACTGGCATCATAACATCCGTAATAATAATATCTGGCATGTATTTGTTTGCTTTTTCAATGCCCTCTAAACCATTTTCTGCTTCTTTAATACTATATTCAGAAATCAATTCATTTTTCATGTATGATCTCAACTCCGCATTATCTTCAACAATTAAAACTATTTTTTTACTAGTATACTCCTCCTCTAATAATGGCTCAAACTCCTCTAAATTTTTATTTTGAGATTCAGAGTATTGATTAATAACCTTATTCTCTTCTTTATTGATCTCAGCTATTTTTAGATGGTGATACCCTAACGGAAAATAAATTTTAAATTGAGTTCCAATATTTTCTTTACTAGTTAAGACAATTTTACCTTTATGTAGATTTACAAAATTCTTAACTAATTCCAAACCAATTCCTGTTCCGCCATAATATTGCTCATTCATTTCATCAGCCTGATAAAAACGATCAAAAACCTTGGTTAAATTTTCTTCTTTGATACCAAGACCAGTATCTCTTATGATAATTTCTAAAGCTTCAATAGCTTTATTTTTATTAACTAAAGGAAGCTCTATTAATTCTGGAGATTTATTTACATGAACTGTAATTAACCCCCCTATTGGTGTTGCTTTGAATGCATTTGATAATAAGTTGAAAATTATTTTTTCTAACATAGATGGGTCAGACCATATCATGAGATCATCCTGATCATAATCAACAGATAACATAATATTTTTAAGAAATGCTTCTTCTTCAAAATGACTAACTACCTCCTGAATAAAAGGTATAATATTAATTTGAGAAGCATTAATAGTCATTTTGTTAAATTGAAGCTTCCTAAAGTCCATAAGCTCATTAATAAGTCTTGAAAGACGCTTTGCATTTTTAAAAATTATATTGTGTTTTTCATTAATTTCTTTAGGAAATTTATTCTTTGTATTTTGAATAATATCTTCTAACGGAGTTAAAATTAGGGTTAAAGGAGTTCTGAATTCATGAGAAATATTTGTGAAAAAATGTATTTTTTTTGCATTTAGAGCCTCAAACTGCTTGTATTCTTGTCTTTCTAACTGTAAAATTCTTTTTTCTTCTATTCTAGTAACTAGAAACTTGTAGATAAAATACCCTAACAATACTAATAATAAAAAGTAACTGGTAATTGCTGTTTTAGTTGACCACCAAGCTGGTTGAATTTTAATTTTTAATGTAGTAGGTATATTATTCCAAACACCGTCATTATTTGAGGATTTAACCATAAAAGTATAGTCACCCGCTGGAATATTTTTATAGGTAGCGCTTCTAGTGGTTTCGACATAATTCCATTCATTATCATAACCCTCTAAAAAATAAGCATATTGGTTATTTTCACTTCGAGTATAGCTGATCCCAACATAATCAATTGTAAAAACTCTTTGGCTGTGATTCAAGGCTAATTCTTTCGTTTTAGAAATAACCTCTTTAAGCGGACTCTGATCTTTATCTGGTTTAATCAGATCATTATATATCCTTAAGTTAGACAAATAGACTATTGGTTTTTCCTGATTATAGCTAATCTCGTCAGGATTAAAGTAATTTATTCCCCTAGAAGAACCAAAATATAATACATTGTTTTTATCATTATAAACAGCATTATAATTAAAACTATTGGATAATAACCCATCCTTTTTACTAAAATCTGTAAAGGTATTTTTTTCTGTATTTAATTTTGTAAGACCTTTATTACCACCAATCCAAATAGTTCCATTATGATCTTCAGTAATTGAAAAAACAGTTTCATGAATTAGACCTGTGTTTTTATCATACCTTTTAAATGATTTCTTTTCAATATTATATTTAGAAAGTCCATCGCCCAATGTGCCAATCCATAAATTATTCTTTGAATCCTCAAATAAGCTAAATACAATACTAGGTATTATTGAATTATTAAAATTTATTTCAAAGTTGGCATTCATTTCTTTATTTAAAGATCTAACTTTAAACGTGTTATTCGAAGACAATTCAACTTTAAATAATCCTGCCCTTGTTCCAAGCCAAATATTATCTTCATGATCTACTAATACTTTTCTAATATTACTTGTATCAATATTATATTTTTTAAATTCTGATGAATCATGATGTTTGAAAATTCCTTTGTTTGGATCGTATGAATACAGTCCACCTAAAAAAGAACCAATCCAAATGGTTCCTTTTGAGTCTTCATCAAAACTCATTATTCTGTTGGATTTAAGTACGCTATTTTCAGAAGACATATTTATATTTACAAACTTATTGCTGTTGTTTTTTAATAAAAACAAACCAGATTCCCAAGTTCCAACCCAAACATTGTTATTACTATCTATAAAAATAGTTGGAATCGCTAAACGATCTAATCCTTTGGAAATCCCATTTTTTTGATCAAATAAACTGACAAAAACTTTTGCTTCTTGATCATAAACATCAACACCTCCATCAAACATACTTATCCAAAATCTACCTTTTTCATCCTTTACAATACCAGTAACAGAATTCTTATTTAGTGAATTAGTGAAATTTAATGAGCTTTGAATAGTATAAAACTTTTTATAATTATCGTCATGTACATCTATTCCTTGATTATAATAACCAAGCCATATTCTATTTTTATCATCTGTAAATACCGTCCAAATAGAGTTAGATTTAATTCCTTTTACATTTAGCTTATCTTGTTGGTAGTTTATGATTTTTTTTGTTTTGTAATTAATTTCAAAAAGACCATCATTTTCTGTTCCACATAAAATATTTCCATTTGTTTTTTCAGCTATAGACAATATTCTTTTTCTAGTTATAGAAAACTTTTCAATAAAATAGAGATCATCATTATTAGTTATTTTATAAAGTCCGGATGAAGAAGTTCCTATCCAAAGAGAATTATCTTTTCCTAAAACCATAGATTCTATAGATTTTTCTATAGTTCCATATCCTTTTTCTGTATTAAACTTAGCTAACTGAAGAATTTCGTCATAAGGATCAAATGTCAATAAACCATGATTAGTTCCAATTAAAAAACGACCATTAGAAGATTTGATAATTGTATTGATTTGAAGATTCTTTAATGGTTTTTTTTCTTGATATTTTATTAATTTTGATTTTAGTGTATTCTTATCTAGCTTATACAATCCATTTTCGTGAGTACCAAGAAGCAAGGTGTTTTCATCATATTCTGTAATAGCATGTATGGGAAATTTTTGTTTTTTACCATCTAAATCTATATTTTCAAACTTATCTAGTTTATTGTTATAAATATTTAACCCTAATTCAGTTCCAACCCAAATATTTTTCTGAGTATCCTGAAATATTGAAAAAACTATAGAACTGTTTAAAGATTTTTTATCTGAATTTTGACCCTGATTATAACTCTTAAAATCTACACTGTTATATCTTAGAATTCCATCACCATAGGTAGTAATCCAAATAAAACCCTCTGAATCTTTGTATATAGAAGTTATGGCACTTTGAGTTATGTCTTCATTTATAGAAACAAAGTTATACTCATTAGTATTTGATTGCCCAAATAATGAGTTAAAAGCTAAAATTAAAGAGAAAGACAAGAGAGAAATAAACTTTCGTAAATTCATATTTTTCACATTATTTTTAATATTAACGGCACCAATTAAATTTTTATGAATTATTTATAAATATAATTGATTAATAGGAACTACTTCACATAATAAATAGTTTTGCTTCAAATGTGTTATTTATTTCTTCATAAGTTACAAACAGTAAAATGCTTATAATCCTATATTTGTTACAAGATGAAACACCCCTACCCATCTTAATTTAAATTAAAACAATAAATATAAAAACTTATGAAAAAACTTTTTTTTATTTTTTTTATGTTACCCACAATACTACTATCACAATCTAAAGTAATTACTGGAAATGTTACTGATGATACTGGTGAAGGTTTACCTGGAGTAACAATCCAAATTAAAAATTCACCCAAAAGCGGTGCGTTAACAGATTTTGATGGTAATTTTAAAATTACTCTCAGTCCAGAGGATGAGAAAGTTTTAATTTTTTCATATTTAGGGTTTAAAAGACAAGAAATTAATGTTTCTAATAGTTCATTTTTAAAAATACAACTTGAAACAGATGCAACACAACTAGATGAAGTTGTTGTTGTTGGTTATGGATCAATTCTGAAAAAAGATGTTACTGGTGCATTGGTCTCTGTTAAAGTTAAAGACAATGTTGCAAATCAATCTTTTTCTGTAGATCAATTATTGCAGGGAAGAGCAGCTGGTGTTCAAGTAACACAAAATGCCGGTTCTCCAGGATCAGGTATAAGCGTAAAAATTAGAGGGACTAATAGTTTAAGAGGTAATAATGAACCTTTATATGTTATTGATGGTGTTATTATATCATCTGCTGGTGAAGATGTTCTTGCAGCAGGAGGTGTTGGAAATTCTGGGCAAGAAAATCAAAATGGATTAAATGGAATAAACCCTCGAGATATTGAAAGCATTCAAATCTTAAAAGATGCGTCAGCTACAGCAATTTATGGATCTAGAGGAGCTAATGGAGTAGTTTTAATAACTACAAAGAAAGGAGAAAAAGGAAAAGTGAAAATGAGTAGCTTTATCACAAATTCTATTAGATCTATTGATAAAACATACGATGTTTTAGATGGAGTTGGTTACGCCAATTACCAAAACGAATTAGCATTACTTAATGGCAATAATCCAAGATTTGATGTTGGAGCTTCTGGAGTATTTGGAGTAACCTATGATCCTGCTGGAAATCCAACTGTATCAGACACACCCGCTCAAATCTTAAATTGGCAAGATGAACTTTACCGCCAAAGTTTTAGTACTAAAGTAGGTTTCACAGCTTCTGGTGGAAGCGATAATGGTAATTATTATATTTCAGCTGGATTTGATGATCAAAAAGGTATTGTAAGTAACTCTAGTCTCAAAAGCACTGATGTTAGAATAAATTTAAATCAAGACCTTTCAGATAAATTGAAATTAAGAGCAAGAGTTAGTGCTTCTTTCAATGATACTAACTTTGCTGAATCTGGAGATTTAATAGGTGCTAACCAAAGTTTTGTTAGAAACTCCATCTTATTTAGACCCGTACTTACGGGAGAAATTGAAGACTTTGGAGATGATTTAGAATCTGGAAATCCTTACTCTTGGGTAAACGATTTTTTGGATGTGTCTAAAGAGAAAAGATATATTGCATCCATTGGACTTACTTATAAACTTCCACTTAAAGGGTTAACGTATCAAATAAAAGCAGGAGGAAATATTAGAACAAAAGATCGAAGACGTTTTTATGGATTAACAACATGGCAAGGAGCTTTAGGTAACGGAGCTTTACAGATATCAACTTTAAACGCGAAATCTTATCAAATTAATAATTTTTTAAGATTTAATAGAACTTTTAACAGAAAACATAGAATTAATGCAACTGCAGGTATAACATATGATGTTAGAAATGTTGAAAATAGTATTTATGCTGTTGAAGATTTTGTTACAACTGAACTTACAATTCAACAACCTTTTCTAGCTTCAGTTATTACTCAACCTTTAAGGTTTTTGAAGTCAGATCAACAGATTTTTTCTGTGTTAGGTCGATTAAATTATACCTACAATAATAAATACATTCTTACGGCGTCATTTCGAAGAGACGGTGTTTCTAAATTTGCAAAAAATAATAGATTTGGATTCTTTCCGTCCTTTGCATTAGCATGGAGAATGGATAATGAAAACTTTATTAAAAATTTAAATATTTTTGAAAACTTAAAGCTTAGGGCTGGTTGGGGGCAAATTGGAAATCATGGCGTCAGAGCATATGGGACACTTTCTGATTATGGTATAAACGGTCAACTTTACGGAACTCCAGGAAATGGAACCAGTGTGGTTTTAACACTAAACAATATTGCAAACCCTAATTTAACATGGGAAACAACTGAGCAATTAAATTTAGGGCTAGATTTTGAAAGTAAAAATAACAGAGTTTCGGGTAGTATAGATCTTTATGATAAAACAACAAAAAATTTATTACAAAACACTCCCATTCCAACTTCCTCAGGATTTAGTAATATCCTTATCAATAGAGGATCAATGTCTAATAAAGGGATAGAAGTTGCATTGAATTTTAATCCTATCTCAACCGATGATTTTGATTTAAATATTGGAGGAAATATTGCTTTCAATAAAACTAGGATAGAGGAATTAGGAATCCCTCTGAAGGATTTTTATATTGATGGAGTCGCAGAGCAACGTTCCTATTATTATGGGGCCCAAATAAGTAGAGGGCAGTATTTCAGAACTCCAGTTAATGTATTTATAGAGGGAGAAGAAACCAGCCTTTTTTATGGTTTACAAACCAACGGTATCTATCAAACCGATGATACAGATATTGTAGATGGAGCTCAACCTGGAGATGTTAGATTTGTAGATCAAAATGAAGATGGTGTAATTGACATTTTGGATAGAACCTTTATTGGGAACCCAAACCCAGATTTTGTTTATGGTTTTAACCTAAATTTCAAATATAAACGATTTACTACCAATTTACTCTTTAATGGTGTTTATGGAAATGATATTGCCAACGGAAATTTAATTAAGCTTAACAATGCTGAGGGCTTACAAACCAACATTAGCCCAAATGCTTACAATAACGCATGGAGGCCAGATGCTCAGACTAACCTATACCCTAGAATAGGGTATGAAGTAATTCCAAATCAATCCTTAGCAGTATCAGACCGTATTATTGAAGATGGTAGTTTTTTAAGATTAAATAATGTAACTCTAAGTTACGATATTCCTGTAGATAAAATTAAGATGTTTGAACGATTTAATATATATGTAGCAGGACAGAATTTAGTAACTTGGACAAGCTATAGTGGATATAACCCGGAAGTTTCAAGCTTCTTAAACAACGGACTTATCAACGGAGTTGATTGGAACGGTGCTCCAAATGCAAAAACATTTTTATTAGGGATAAATATTAATTTCTAAGTACCATTGAATTATAAAAAATAAAAAATAAACACATGAAAAATTTAAAATTTATAATAGTAATTATTTTTGGTATTCTAACGAATTCATGCAACTTAGATGAAGATCCAATATTTCTTGATCAAACAATGTATGATAACCCTCAAAGTGCAAAAGCAGCTTTAGATGGTATTTATGAAAGACTTACAACGTATGATTCGATGGAAAGACGTTATTGGATTAATAATGGTTTTTCAGGGCTTTTTATTACTCATAGGCAGGGTAATAATGTTAACAATCCCCATAATCGTAATTTAATGGCATTAAAACCCGTTCAAGATTTAGATTCTGAACGATTTTGGAGAGGAGTTTATGCTGCGATCGCTCAAGCAAACGCAGCAATTAAAAATATTTCAATAACTGAAAATCCAACTACGAGTGATGAATTACTCTTTAATGATATTATTGGACAAGCTTACTTCGTTCGTGCTTGGGCATATTTTGATTTAACTAGACTTTTTAAGGACATCCCTTTATGGACAGAACTTTCTGATCAAGACAATATTAATAAAGCTAAATCATTATCGAAAGAAGTATACGCTCAAATTATTAGTGACGCTGAAGTGGCTGCTAGTTTGATAAATGGTTCAACCGGATTAGGTTATCCAAAACAATATGCCCCAAACATGTTGTTAGCTAAAGTATATATGACATTGGCTACCAATTCTGAATTAAGAAATGAATCTATGTCTGAAATGGATTATTGGCAAATGGCATATGACGAAGCTAATAAAGTGTATGGACAATATTCATTAGTTTCTGATTATAGCAGCATATTTACAGATTCTAACGAAAATAATTCGGAGTCTATTTTTGAGCTTCAAACAAGTCAAGATGCCAGTAATTCTCAAATGGGAAGAAATTATACCCCAAACAACTATAAAATGTCTCAAAATTTCGGTTGGTTAAGAGTTAATGCTGATATTTTTGAAATTCATAGAGCTATGTATCCAAATGACCCTAGAATAGATGCTACATACATGTATGATTATACCCATGCAAGAACTGGAGCTCCTCAACGAACATACCCTGCAATTACAACTAGAAGAAATGTAAGAGCAAGCCACCCGTTTCTTTTCAAATTTGCTGAAAAGGATAAAACACATAGTAATCAATTTAACAGTCAAAATATAGTTGTTTACAGATATGCTGATTTACTTCTTATGTTAGCTGAAATTTCGAATGAATTACAAAATGGTCAACAATTAAGTTTTGTTACTGAAGTTTTAAATAGAGTTGGTATGACACCTCAAGTTGGTTTTTATGGTTCCCAAGATGATTTCAGAAAAGCAATCATGAATGAATATCGATTTGAATTGATTGGAGAAGGTGAAGATTCTCATAACAACAGAAGACGAGGATTTGATTATTTTTTAAACAATACTATTTTAATCCACAATAATAATTCTAATCCTGGTTTTAAACCTTCAGTTGATATTCTTTTGAGTACAGACCCAACAGAAACAATGAGTCTTCCAATTCCTCAAATAGAAATTAACACTAATGAATTAATTGATGGGTAATTAATTTCTATTAAACTTATGACTTCTAACAAACCATAATCTTAAGATTATGGTTTGTTTATTATAAAATGGTCATTTAGCTTCAAATTTAATACTTATTTCTTCAAAAATAATATTGAACTCATGTATCAAAATGTAATTTTATTAGATAGTAATTACGTAATTAAACATAAATAGTTCGAGTGGAAAAATTAAGAACTTTTTTATTGATTTATATTATATCAATTTTTCAGTTGATATCTCAAAATCAACTTCCGATTCAAAATGGTGAGATGGAAGATACTGAAAATGGCTTTTTTTCTAACTGGCAAACACAAGCCAATAATGACGCAAATGCTAACTTTTCTATCTCAACTGACAATCTTATTTCTGGAAGCACAAAGGCATTAAAGAGTGAGGTCATTTCTTTAGGAGATAATAACTATGACATAAGTACCTCAAGTCAATATAATTTTGAGGTTATTGCTGGTCAAAAATATACAGTTTCATTTTATGCTAAAATTGAAGGAGCTTCCTCTAGACAATTAAAAGTTGTTTTCAGGTCTGAAATAGATGATAGTTTTCAAGGACAAAATATATGGGTAACAGATACATGGCAGAGATATACGCATACTTTTACAGTTGATAATACAGCAAACGCTAACCAATTAAAATTTTGGTTTTTAAATACTGGAGTTACGTATTATTTAGATGAAGTTTCAGTAATTCCTGGTAATTATGTAAATATAACACCTATCAATGCACACCAAACTATTGATGGTTTTGGCGCAGGAATTAAAAGAAGAACTGAGGATTTATATGTGCTAGATAACAATTTAAGAAATGAAATAGAGGCCTATTGCTTTCAAGATTTAGAAGTTAATATGATTCGTTTTTTTATTTATCATGATCTTGAACCTTCAAATGACAATAACGACCCTTATGTATTAGACGACTCACAACTAGACTGGACACGTTATGATAGTAACCCTAATGAATCAAGGACACGCTATGTAGCTGAAGCATTACAAAATGCTTTAAGTTTGAGTAGTAATGGTTTTGACCATGTTATTGGTAATTGTAATTCTGCACCTAGTTGGTTAAAAACAAACGGACAGCATAACAATGGAGGTACATTAATAAATGGAGGAGAACCCGAATACAGTGAATTTTTAATTGCATTTCTAGAAGGAATGAAATCAAGGTATAATATTGATGTAACAGCTATTTCACCAACCAACGAACCAGATTACGAGGTTGCCTATGAGTCTATGAATACGACACCCTCTCAGCTGTCTTCTATTATCTTAAATCTAAATGGAAGACTAACTAGTGCTCAATTAGACCATGTTAAAATTATTTCACCAGAATGTTTTAGAGTTGAAAACTCTAACAATAATTCTAATTCTACAACAAATTATATAAATAGCATGTTTACAAATCCAGCAATTGAAGCTGCGGTAGATGTAGTAGCAACACATACCTATGCAGATGCTCAACATAATGCCAATTGGAGTAGTTTAAAACTAGCGGCTCAAAATAAACCTGTATGGGTTACAGAATCTGCAAATCTTAATAGTACAGATCAATCCATGACAGATGCTGCTAATTATATAAAGTGGATGCTAAGAGGCTTCAATGAAGGAGGTATGACTGCTTATATGATGCATTTATTTTACGAAGAAGCAGATGCGGGGGGATACTCTAGTTTAGTAGCTTGGGATGCAAATGGAACAATTATTTTACCTAAAAGATACCACACTTTTAAGCATTTTTCAAATCTTATAAAAAAAGGATATAGAGTTATAGATAGTCAAACAATTGAGGGAGAGCTAATGGTTGGTGCATTTCTATCTCCTGATCAATCAAAAATAATCTTACAGCTATTTAATGAAGGTCAAGATCAGGATTTTTCAATAGATGTTCCCATCGGAGCTACAAACATTTCTCATTATGTAACCTCAGATACAGAGAGTGATAATTATAGTTTGTATGAGGATGTTTCTTTTGAATTAGGCTCTAGGTACACAAATCTTAGTATTCCTTCCATGTCACTTCACACTTTGGTTTACACAATAGATTCCTCGGTATTAGCAACAAATACTATTGAAACCTCTAATGCATTTGAAAATTTAATAACAATATATCCTAACCCAACAGATGAAAATACAACACTCAAATTTCATGAAGATGATCAATATTCAATAACGTTGTATTATTCTGATGGGAGAAAAATATATGAAACACAAATAAAAAATAAAAAAACATATGATTTGAAAACTTCTGAGCTTTCGAGTGGCATTTATTTTATAAAAATTCAATCCAAAATAAAATCATCAGATACTGTAGTTAAGTTCATAAAAAAATAAAAAAATGAAAAGAATATTAATATGCGGATATATAACATCATTATTTCTTATTACTTTTTCGGGTAAAAACAGTAAGGATATTACCTCTCTAGAGACAATAAAAATAAAGGAATCGATAGAGCGCCCTAATTTTATTTTTTATTTGGCCGACGATCAAGATCAGTTAGATTATGGGTGTTATGGAAATCCAAAAGTAAGTACTTCTAATGTAGATCAACTAGCCAAGGAAGGAATGAGGTTTACTAACTTTCACACAGCTCAAGCTATTTGTGCTCCTAGTCGTTCTCAAATTTTTACAGGAATGTACCCTGTGAAAAATGGATGTATGGCAAATCATATTGGTGTAAAACCAGGTTTAAAAAGTGTAACAGACCGTTTACAAGACGCTGGCTATGAAGTTATTTTAGCAGGAAAAAGTCATGTAAAACCAAATTCAGTTTTTAATTGGAATCACTATTTTGGCTCAATTAAGCATCGTTATTTACCGCTAGAAAAAATTGATAATTATTTAAAAAACTCAAAAAAACCTTTTTGTTTGTTTATAACATCAGATTATCCTCATGGGCCCTATCCCAAAACAACAAAATATTCTAAAAAAGACATTTATAAACTTCCTTATCACAAAGGAAATGTCAAAAATCATATGCCAGGATACTATAAAAATATAGAAGATGATAATACTCAATTAGGAAAAATTTTAAAAATGGTTGACACCTATGGGCTAAGAAATAATTCTTTGTTTATTTATGCGTCAGATCATGGTATGTCTGGTAAATGGGGACTTTCTGAACAAGGTCTTAAAGTTCCTTTTATTGTTAGATGGCCAAATCACATTCAACCCAATACGTCATCGAATACACTACTAACATTTGTAGATGTTTTACCAACTCTTTTAGAAGTATCAAATTCTTCAATTCCAAAAAATTTAGATGGAAAGAGTTTTTACAAAACCTTAAAAGGTGATAAAAAAAATGTTCATAAATACATATATGGTGTTGCAACTAAGCAAAATATTCGCGCTTGTACTGTTTTCCCTTCAAGAATGGTTAAAGGCGAAAGATATAAATTGATAAAAAACTACAATGCACTAGAAGTTGTGGAATCAAATTTGGGCAAAAATGAAATAGTAAATCAATTTATTAAAATAGGAGCTCAATCGTTTCCAAATACACCTTACGAGGAGTTATATGATTTACAAAAAGACCCTTACCAATCCAAAAATCTTGCAAATGACAAAAAATATGCAAAACAAAAGGAGCTATTGTCAAAAGAGTTACAAAATTGGATGATATCACAAAATGATTTTTTAATTACAGATAAAATGCCATTGATAAAGCCCACACTTCATCCATTAGACAGACTATCAAAATGGAATGATGTTAGTGAAAAATTACAAGGAAAATTAACCTCGAAGGATTATAAATCTATTCATTATTAAAAATACAAGAATGAAAAATATACACCTTCTATTTATGCTTTTTTGTTTCCTTTTTATTCAGGCTCAAGAGAAAACTGAAAAACCATTAAATATTATTTGGATTAGCTGTGAAGATATTGGCCCAATCCTTAGCACCTATGGAAATGAAGCGATTAATACACCTAACATAGATCGAATAGCTGCTGAGGGTGTAAAATATACCAATGCTTTTTCTACAGTTGGGGTGTGCGCACCAAGCCGATTTTCTATTATTACAGGAATGTACCCTGCTAGATTAGGAGCTCACAATATGAGAACAGGAAATCATAATAATTACAAATCTCCTGAAGATGTTTTTCATAAACTCGACAAAGGAATTCTAGATAAATCTGGAAAAAATGTTCCAGAATATGAAGTAGTAACTCCATCTTATGTAAAACTTTTTCCAGAGTACCTTAGAGCAGAAAATTATTATTGTGTAAATGACAATAAATGTGACTATCAATTTAATCCACCATTTACAACTTGGGATGATGTTTTTGGAGGTGGATCTTACAAAAATGCTCCAAAAGGAGCTCCATTCTTTTATGTGAAAAATTTTTACACAACCCATGAATCAAGAATTTGGCTACGGAAAGACAAACCTATGACGGTAAATCCCTCTCAAGTATCTATTCCAGATTATTATCCTGATATTCCTGTGGTAAGAAGAGATATTGCACGAAAATATTCAAACATTGAAGCTCTTGATAAAGAAGTTGGTCAATTACTAAAGCAACTAGAGACTGATGGAGTTCTGGATAATTCTATAATTTTCTTTTGGAGTGATCATGGTGGAAATCTCTTGAGACAAAAAAGAGCTGTTGGTAATAGTGGTTTACATGTTCCCCTTTTAATTCGTTATCCAAATGGTTACCGTGCTGGAGAAGTAGATGATCGTTTGGTGTCTTTAATGGATTTAGGACCTACTGTGATGTCACTTTTAGGAATAGCACCACCAAAGCATTTAGATGGAAGAGCTTTTGCAGGTAAATATGAAGAAGCTCCAAGAAAATTGATTTTTGGATCTGCTGATCGGTTTGATGAATCTACTGATATGCAGCGTTCTGTTTTAGATGGACGTTACGTATATGTCAAAAATTTCATGCCAGAGCTTCCTTTAATCTACAGAAATAAATACAGAGAACAAATTCCAATGAATGCAAAATTAATTGCATTAAATCAAGAAAAAAAATTAAAAGGGAATGCTGCATACATATTTATGAACACCAAACCTCAAGAGGAATTTTATGATTTACAAAACGATCCTTATGAAGTTCACAATCTTGCTAATGACCCAAAATATTCAAAAAAAATTAAAGTATACAGACAGGCACTTAAAAGCTGGCAATTTGAAATTGGAGATAAAGGCTTTATTCCAGAACATGATTTAATCAAATCATTTTGGCCAGAAATGAAACAGCCCATTACCGAAAATGTAACTTTTGAAAAAGATAAAACAGGAACTTTAAAAATGAACTCTTTGACAGCTGGTGCCTCTATCGGTTATCAAATTGGAGATGGTATTGGAAAAAATCATTGGAATCTATATTATAAACCCATAAGGATAGATAAAAATCAAAAGATTGTTGCAAGAGCTATCCGAATAGGTTATGAAGCCTCAGAAATAACATCATATTAAACACATACTAATGAACATATCAAATTTTTATAAACTAGCACTTTTTACTTTTTTTATAGCATTTACCATAATAGGATGTAAAAATAAAGAAAGTGATACATCAGTCGATAATCTGTCTCTTAAAAAGCAAAATATTCTTTTTATTTCTATTGATGATTTTAGACCAAAAATTAGTTCATATGGAGAAACAAAAATGATTACTCCCAATATTGATAAATTAGCTTCGGAGGGCCTTCAATTTAACAATGCTTATACAAATATTGCTGTATGTGGCGCTAGTCGAGCAAGCATTATGACTGGAATACGTCCAAGTGAAAAAAGGTTTAATGATTTTTCAACAAGAGCATCAGTAGACACTCCAAATGCAATTCCGTTAAATCGTATTTTTAAAGAAAACGGATATGAAACCATTTCTTATGGTAAAATTTATCATCATAAAGATGATTTTCAAGAGTATTGGACTGAAAAAGATGGAGGACAAATACAGTCAGACTTTCAAGACCCTATATCAATTGCTAGAGTAGAAAATGCAGAAAGGGGAGAATATGGAAAAAAGCAACCAACATTTGAATATCCTGATGTTGATGATTATGCATATAATGACGGGAAAATAACAAAAAGAGCTATCAATAAATTAAAAACTTTAAAAAGTGAAAATAAACCTTTCTTCATGGCAATAGGTTATGTATCTCCTCATTTACCCTTTATTCAACCAAAAAAATACTGGGACATGTACGACCATGACGCTATTAAATTGGCGGATAATTCATTCCAACCTGAAAATTCACCAGACATAGCTATTGAAGCACAACATAACTCTGCTGAAATGAGAAAAAATTATTTAGATATTCCAGAGCATGGACAACTCGATGATAGTCTTGCTCGTAATCTAATTCATGGGTATTATGCCAGTGTAACCTATATGGATGCATTAATTGGAGAGTTAATAAAAGGATTAGATGATTTAGGTTTGAGAGAAAATACAACAATTGTATTTTGGAGTGATCATGGTTATTTTTTGGGCGAACATGGTTTTTGGTGTAAGCATAGTACCTTCGAAGAAGCGGTTAAAATACCCTTTATTATTTCTTCACCCAATCATATTAAAAATAAAACTACCGCATCTTTCACTGAATTAGTTGACGTATATCCAACACTGTGTAATATCGCAAATATAGAAGCTCCCTCTTACCTTCAGGGTGAGAGTTTAATTCCTGTTTTAGAAAACCCTTCAACAATTCTTAAAACAGAAGTTTACACGCGCTATAAGCAAGGTGAAGCGGTTATAGATAAAGATTTTTCCTATACAGAATTTTATGAAGGTGAAAAATATTTAGGAAATATGCTATATGACAATCTTAATGACAATAAACAGAATACAGATATTTCTAAATTATCATCGAATAAATCGGTGGTGAAAAAGTATAAAGAAAAGTTAAAAGTAATGCGTGAAAAAGTGAATAAAGATCCTTTTCATGGACATAAATAAAAATAATTATGGGTACCATAAAAATATTTCATACTTCTGGAAAACCTAAAAAAATAGAATTAATTTTTTTCTTATTTTTTACGACTATACTGTATTCTCAGAATAATTATTATGTTTCATCTACAATTGGATCTAACTCTAATGATGGTCTCTCAGAATCTTCTCCTTTTTTAACTATTAACAAAGGTATTTCTGAGGTTTCAGAGGGGGGCACTGTTTATGTTATGAATGGAACATACCGAAATACAGGCTATGGTTCAGTTGACCCATCTTCAAATACAAATATGAATAATCCTCATGTAGCGACCATTAACAAATCAGGATCAGAGAATGCATATATTACAATTAAAAATTTGGAGAATCATGAGCCAAAAATAGAATTTGATGGAAGAGGTGGTATCGTCATATCAGACTATATGAACTACATTATTATAGAAGGTTTTGAAGTTGAAGGACCGGCAGCTAACATAACTTATGATCAAGCTATCGCAGATCGAGAATATAAAGTTTTAGCCGCATCTGATGAAAATGATAATATAACTTATAACCACACGTATTTTTCAGGAAAAGGAATTTGGGGAGGTTATAAGGCGCACAACAATATAATTATTAGAAATAATAAAGTGTACAATTGTACAGGATCAGGGATCCGATTTAATGATTCTGACCATATAACTATTGAAAATAATGAGGTTTACAATTGTACTTGGTGGACATCATCAGCATCTAGTGCAATTGTTTACGCTGAGACAATTGCTGTAGATGGAGATAATACTACAGATGTTAAAATGATTATGCGTGGAAATCTAGTGTATAATAATTGGAATCGAATTCCTTTTTATGTTACTCAATTACCTGATAACTCCGGAAATACAAATCCTAACTATGGAACCGCCGATTATAACAGTATTTTAGATGGTCAAGGATTATATGTTACTAGAAGTGATGACAGTTATATTGGAACCTTTTTGTTCGAAAACAATGTTTGTGTAAACAATGGAAAAAATGGAATTAATTTTGACAATTCACTCGGAGCATCAGCAATCTATCAAAATAACACACTTTTCTATAATGGGGTTCATGAAATTATTCAAGATTTATCCGTAGCAGAGGGAAACCCTGCTCATCGTGGTCAAAAAGTTGGAGGAATTAAAGCAAATAAAGTTCAAAATGCTACTGTTGTAAATAATATTGTTGTTACAAGAGATAATAATTTTTCAGCATTAAGCTTAAACAACATTGATAATCCTAATACTGAAGAACCTACTAACGACGGAATAAAAATAGCAACAAATAATATTTTCTTAAATGGAACGGTTGCCTATCCTGGGAATCAAGAACCTGCAAATTTGATTAATATAGATCCTGAATTTGTTAATGTACCTTCAGTAGTAAACGGAGCTATAGATATCAATCAAACTAATTTTAAATTAGTAGAAGGTTCACCAGCTATTGATGCAGGAAACCCAAATTATTCGCCTAGCATAGATATCGAGGGAATACCCCGACCAGCTAATATTACTGATGCAATTTCATATAGTAGTTTTGAAAATTCAACAGATGGATGGACTCAATTTGGTGCAGCAATAGCACTATCGTCTGATGAATCAGTAACAGGAAATCAAAGTCTTTTTACAAATGATAGACAATATAATTACTCAAGTCCAAGACTTTTTCTTGATAACTTATTAACCATTGATGACACTTACACATTTTATGTAAACGTAAAATTGGCAGAAAATGCTTCTGGAACCTCAGATATTACAATTAAAAATACTTTGAATGGTGTTGTTACCTATACAAACTTACTTGAATCACCAACTGCAGTATCAGACAATGAATGGACAGCATTGAGTGGCGATTTTACATATAGTGGTTCTGATCAAATATTTGTTTATGTTAAGGGTCCAACTCAAACTCAAGGCGGTGGAGATTTTTATATCGATGACTTTTCTTTGGTCCCTCAAGGGTCACCCCCTGTTAACTTTAATGATATTAGTGATGTAGTTGATATAGGTGCTTATGAATTTTTGTCAACATTATCTTTAGATGATACAAATTCTTTAATAACCCCAGTCATTAATGCCTATCCAAATCCAGCTACTAATAAAATTACACTTTCAGAGAAATTCAGTAAAAATCAAATTATACTATTTGATTTATTAGGTAAAAACTATCCTGTAAAACTTATGAATAATTTTAATTCCTCAACTAGTCTAGATATAAGTAGTCTTTCAAGAGGTCTTTATTTCGTGAAAATTATAAATGATAACAGTATTAAATCAATAAAATTTATTAAAAAATGATCTTTGATTATAAAATAAATAAAGTAAAAACATTGAGTAAAATAATAACTCTTATAATAATTCTGTGCCTTTTTAGCAATGGAAATTTAATTACAGTATCAGAAAACAGCTCTAAAAAGAATTCATTAGGTGAGAAATTTAAAAACTATTTTTTTGTGGGTGCAGCTATTAATAGAGACCAAATTCTCCAAAATGATAAAAAATCAATCTCAATTATTAAAAGAAACTTTAATACATTATCTCCAGAAAATGTCATGAAGTGGATGTTTATTCAACCAAAACCGAATACATTTTATTTTGATGATTCAGATAAATATGTACAATTTGGATTGGATAACAATATGCACATTGTAGGCCATGCATTAATATGGCATTCACAAATTGCTGACTTTATGAATTCTATTAAAGATAGTACTGAAATGATGCAGCATGTTAATAATCACATTAGTACCCTAGTAAATCGATACAAAGGAAAAGTAGACACCTGGGATGTTGTCAACGAGGCTTTAAATGAAGATGGAACCTTGAGAAAATCTATATTTCTAAAAGTTTTAGGAAAAAATTATTTAGAAACTGTTTATAAATTGGCTGAAAAACATGATTCAAATGCCGATTTAGCATACAATGATTATAATTTATGTGAACCTAAAAAGAGAAAAGGAGCAATTAAACTCATAAAATCGCTTCAAAAAAATGGAGCAAAAATTAATAGTGTGGGAATTCAAGCTCACTGGCAATTAACAAGTCCCTCTCTTGAGGAAATTGAAACTAGTATTCTTGCATTTTCGGAACTCGGTGTAAAGGTAATGTTTACAGAACTTGATATTTCAGTACTCCCAAGCCCCTGGGATCAAAATGGAGCAGAGGTTTCTCAAAATTTTAAAAATTTTGAAGGAGACAAAAAAATGAATCCTTTTCCAAAAAATTTACCAAATGCTATGAAAATAAAGTTAGCAGAACGCTATGAAGATATTTTTAAATTATTTTTAAAACACAAAGAAAAGATTAGTCGTGTGACCTTTTGGGGCGTAACAGATAAGTTTTCTTGGTTAAATGATTGGCCAATTAAAGGGCGTACAAATTATCCATTATTATTTGACAGAAACTATAAAGAAAAAAAAGCATATCAACGAATTATGAACTTAAATATGCCAAATAATTAAATACAATACCTAACACTTATGACTTCATATTCGCAAAAATTATCTATCAGAGAGAAAGTAGGCTACAGTCTTGGGGATCTAGCTGCAAATCTAGTCTTTCAGACATTAATGACCTATCTCGCTTATTTCTACACCGATATATATGGTTTAGAAGCTAATGATGCAACTGCCATAATGTTTACTGTTGGAACGATTGCTGCATTTGGATTTAATCCTATTGTTGGAGCAATTGCTGATAGAACAAATTCTAAATGGGGTAAGTTTAGACCTTGGATCTTATGGACAGCAATACCCTTAGGCATTATTTCTGTTTTAGCATTTAGTACACCTAATTTTGACTATCAAGGGAAAGTAATTTATGCTGTAATTACATACACATTATTACTATTATTATATGCAGGAAGTAACCTACCCTACTCTGCACTTAGTGGAGTTATTACAGGTGATATGAAAGAAAGGAATAGTATTTCTTCTTATCGATTTGTTGCGGTTATGTTCGCACAATTTTTTGTACAGGTTTTTATGCTACCAATAATTATTTATGCTGGTGACGGAGACAAGGCAATTGGAATTGAAATTGTAATGACTTGGCTGGCTATTATAGGTACAATTATGTTACTCATTACTTTTATAACTACTAAAGAACGAATTGTTCCAAAACCTGAGCAAAAGTCTAGTATAAAAGAAGATTTATTAGATTTAGTAAAAAATAAACCCTGGGTAATTATGTTAATTCTAACAACATTAACATTTATAACTCTAGCCATGAAAGGAGGGGCTTATATTTATTATTTTGAAAATTTTGTAGACGAAGCTCACCTGACAAACTTTATAAGTCCAATATTAGATTTCTTATCTTCAATAGGCATTAACTTTTTTGGAAATGACCCCATATCCGCAGGATTCGGATTATTTAATGCTGGGGGTATTATTTTTATGATTTTTGGTATTGGTTTATCAAAAAATCTTGCAGATAAATATGGAAAGCGAAACGTATTTGGCTTTTTTTTATTCATTTCTACACTTTTTATAATTTTATTTAATTTTCTAGATAAAACTTCTGTTCAACTTATGTTTGCTGCTCAAATTCTACATGGCTTCTTTTACGGAATCACAATTCCTTTGTTGTGGGCAATGATTGCTGATGTAGCTGACTATTCTGAATGGAAAAATAACCGCAGAGCCACTGCTATTATTTTCTCAGCAATGATGGTGGGTTTAAAACTAGGACTTACCATAGGAAGTTCATTGGTTGCAAAAATTCTTAGCGTATATGGTTATATTCCAGGTAGTGAAAATGTACAAACAGAATTTGCAATACAAGGAACAAAATTGCTAATTAGCATATATCCTGCAATTCCTTTTTTAATTGGAGTTTCATTATTATTCTTCTACGAAATTAATAAAAAAATGGAATTGCAAATTGAATCTGATTTAAAAGCTAGAAGAAACTAAAATATAAGAAAATGCCAGAGGACAGTATAGAACACATCAATTTTGAAGATTTAAATAATAGAGCCATTTCAAAACCATTAGTTGACCATATCTTCACTGCTGATCCCTCTGCTCATTTTTTCGATGGAAAAATATACATATATCCATCACATGATATTGATGCTGGCGAAGCATTTGACGATCTTGGAAGTCATTTTGCCATGGAAGATTATCACGTACTTTCTATGGATACTATAGATAGTAAGGCAGAAGATCACGGTGTTGCATTACATGTAGATAATGTTGCATGGGCTAAACAACAAATGTGGGCTCCTGACGCCAACGAAAAAAACGGAACCTATTACTTGTTTTTTCCAGCGAAAGATTACCAAGGCGTTTTTAGAATAGGGGTTGCCACAAGTGAATCTCCTACAGGTCCTTTCAAAGCAAGATCAGAGCCCATTAAAAATAGTTTTTCCATAGATCCTGCAGTTTTTAAAGATGATGACGGAGAATATTATATGTATTTTGGAGGACTTTGGGGAGGTCAATTACAACGATGGAGAAAAGGTGTGTATAACAACAATGAACCCAATAGCCCAACGGCACATATCCCAAAAGACAATGAACCCGCTTTACTTCCATTTGTAGCAAAAATGACTGCTGATTTATTTGAATTTGATGAAGCGCCAAAAGAAATTAAAATTCTAGATGAGTTCGGTAATTTAATCTTAGCTGGAGACCATAATCGCCGTTTTTTTGAAGCAGCATGGTTACACAAACGTCAAGAAAAATATTATTTTTCGTATTCTACAGGAGATACCCATTTTATCTGTTATGCCGTAGGAGATAATCCTTACGGACCTTTTACTTATAAGGGTAAAATTTTAAACCCTGTTGTTGGTTGGACTTCTCATCACTCAATCTGTTCAATTGAAGGAAAAGATTATTTATTCTATCATGACTCCTCACTATCAAAAGGAGTTACCCATTTAAGATCTATAAAAATGACTGAAATTAAATATAGAGACGACGAAACTATTGTAACAATTAATCCGTACGGTTAAAAAAATACAAGTAGCAGACATTATATTGAAGTTATTGTATTGAAAATTTATAGGATGTATTTGAAGTATAGATTTCATTTGGTTTTAATTCAACCGAAGGAAATTTTTTTTGATTAGGAGAGTCTGGATAGTGTTGTGTTTCTAAACAAAACCCTGTTCTTAATTGGTATTTCCCACTCAAATGATTTCCTGAATAAAACTGAATTCCAGGTTCATCAGAAAACACTTCTAGAAGTCTACCACTATCTTTGTGATAAGCTTTTGCAACTAACCTTACCCCCTGATTTTGATTCTCTAACGCCCAACAATGGTCATAACCTGAACCGAATTTTAGTTGTTTGTTATCAATGTAAATGTCTTTTCCAATAGATTTAAAAGTTCTAAAATCAAATGGTGTATTTTCAACTAGAGCCATATCACCAGTTGGAATTAAAAACTCATCAATAGGCAACATTTTATTTGCATTAATTTGTACTTGGTGATCTAATATATCATTACTGAAACTTCCAGATAAGTTAAAGTAAGCATGGTTTGTTAGGTTTACAATAGTTTTTTTATCTGTTTTTGCCTCATAGACAATTTCTAAGCTATTGTCTGATGTTAAGGAATAGCTAACTGTAGTATGAAGATTTCCTGGAAACCCCTCCTCCATATCTTTACTAACATAATTGAGTGTTAAAGAAACAGAATTTTTATTGGTTTTTGATGTGGCCTTCCAGATCATTTTATCAAACCCCATATAACCACCATGCAAATGATTAGGAGGATTGTTTTTAGCTAAAGTGTACAAGGTATCCTCTAAGATAAATTTTCCGTTAGCGATTCGATTCCCATAGCGTCCAATAGTAGCACCTAGATAGGAGTTATCATCAATATAGTGTTGAAGTGAATCATGGCCTAAAGTAATATTTTCTATACGTCCTCTTTTATCTGGTGTTTTTATAGACGTAATAATTCCTCCGAAATTCAAAATTTTTACTTCAACACCTAGTTTATTTTTTAGTGTAAAAGAATAGATAATTTTACCATCGTTAAATTGAGCGTATATTTCTTTTTGTATCGTCAATGTAATTTTCTTAAGATGTTTTGGAAATTAAAACAACTAAATTTATTCAATTTATAAATTTTTAAAATCTTTGAAAGAATAGCCAAATATCATCAATCATTTGAGGGTTTAAAAGTCCGTGACCACCATTTTCAACTCTCAGATATCTAATTTCTTTACCATTATTGCAATCTTTAAAAATATAGAGTGTGTCTTCTCCTATACTCTCTATATCTGGTGTTGAGTTACAACTAAAATGATTGGACCACAATTCAGCACTCTCAAGGGCATCTAAAAATAAATGTCCAAACCTTGGACCTCCCTCAATTGGAATTACTGAATCTGCTGCACCATTAATTTGGAATACAGAAATAGGTTGTGTATTTGACAACAAAGGACTACTTTCCATTAATTGAGAAACTACAGGTGCAATTGCCCTAAAATGGGAGGTTTCAATTCCCAATTTATTAACCATCCCTGAACCATTTGATGTTCCAATCGCATACATTTTATCAAAATCTAAATTATTATAATTTTGTAATTCCTCGATAATTAAATCTACAAAAGCAACATCGTCTGCATTAGAGGCTTCTTCTCCTAAATTCCATGATTTAAGAAAGCCTTGAGGATATATGCCAACAAACTCACCATTATTCGTATAACTACGAAGTCTGTTCACCCAACTTGTATTAGTTCCTCCATTTCCATGAAAAGCGAAAACAATAGGATAATTAATAGCAGGATTAATAACATTAGGTACTTGAATAATTACGGGCCTTATTTGTTCAATACCATCTATAACTTGAGAAATAGTAATCGTTTTTGTTGATAATGAAATATCAATAGAATCAGAGTCTGAATTATTCATTGAATCAATACCTTGATCACATGCATAAGCGTTAATTAACAATGAAAAAATAAGTAGTTTAAAATTAATTCTCAAATTCATAAAATTTAAAATTATTTACACAAAAAAATAATTGGTTTTCTAGAATTAGGTGAAATATGCTAAAATTCCAATTACTAAGATGATAAGAACTATAGATAATAGTATATCAATTGTATCATAACTATTTTGATGTTCTGCTTTTTGCTCCTCGGTTAGAGTTCCAAACGATAATCCGATAATTCTTTTATAGTCTGGTGGGCTGAAAGCTAAACTGACTGTAATACAAATTATAACAGAAAATAAAAACATAAAAATAGCCATATGAGCAAAATTTATTGTTGCGAAAGCATAAAAAATATTATCTACATTTTCACCTGACAAAATTTCTTTCTGATAATAAATTTCTGATCCCAATCTCAACATTAAAAGGCCTAGACCCGAAAGTAATGTTGTAATTGCAGCTTCTGAATTTACTCGTTTCCATATAATACCAAGAAGAAATACTGCTGTTACTGGAGGTGCAATGTAAGATTGTACATTTTGAAGATATTGATACATAACCCCTCCTCCAATTTTTTCCATGATTGGAATCCATATAATTCCTAAAACAACAATAAACCCTGTTGCGATTTTACCTGTATTAATAAGCGTTTTTTCAGATGCATTAGGTTTTAATTTTTTATAAATATCAATCGTGAATATAGTAGAGCAAGAATTAAAAACTGAAGCGAGTGAACTCATTAGAGCTGCCATTAAACCACCAGCAACTAGGCCTTTTAATCCAACAGGTAGTAGTGTTTTAACCAACATTGGAAAGGCACGATCAGCTTTTTCAATAGAAAATATTTCTGGATTTTGAATTGATAATGCAAACGCAATAATTCCTGGAATTAAAAAAATTAAAATGGGCAATAATTTCAAATAAGCTCCAAAAATAGCACCTCTTCTTCCAATTTTAATATTATTTGCTGCGAGTGTTCTTTGAACAATATATTGGTCTGTACACCAATACCATATTCCAACTATTGTTCCGCCAAATAAAAGACCAGTCCAAGGAAATTTAGGATCGTTCATAGGCCTCCACATGTTAAAATGATCTGGACTTACAGCTGTAACTGTCTCTCTAAGTTGATTCCAACCACCAACTTCTTGTAATCCCAAATAAGTGATAATTAAAGAGCCTAAAATTAATATAATTGTCTGTAAAGTTTCTGTGTAGATTACTGCTTTTAAACCTCCTATAACAGTGTAAATTCCTGTAAAAATTACAATACCAATAGCACCATACCAAAATGGAATTCCAATCAATTCCGAAACAACAATACCTCCAGCATATATTGTAACTGACACTTTTGTTAAGACATAAGCTAACAATGAAAATAACGACAGAAACCATCTAGATTTAGCATCAAATCGTTTTTCTAAAAACTCAGGCATTGTAAAAGCACCACTTCTTATATAAAAAGGAAGAAACAACCACCCTAGTAATAAGACAATCCATGCGTGCAATTCATAATGAGCCATAGGGGTACCAGATTCAAAACCTGTACCGGCAAGTCCTACAACATGTTCAGATCCAATATTAGAAGCAAAGATAGAAGCACCAATAACAAACCAACCTACGTTTCTTCCTGCTAAGAAATAATCTTCTGTGTTTTTATTTTTTTGTAGAAAAACCCAAACTGCAACAGCAATTAAAGCTAGAAAATAGATTCCCAAAACAACCCAATCAAAACTTTCTAGAACAGAGGCGATGTTTCTTATAAGGTAGTTCATTTATAATATCTTCTAAAGATTAAATATATTGATTGATAATGTTTTCAAATAATTCTTGCTTACCACTTTGAAGTATTAATTCACCATTATCTCTAGCTATGTCATATAAATCTAACAATTCAAGTTTCCCGTCTGCAAATGCTTTACCTTTTCCAGAGTCAAAAGAACTATACCTCTTTGATCTTAATGCGCTATATGAAGAAGATGTTATTATTTTATCTGCAGTAATTAAGGCTCTAGCAAAAGTATCTGCCCCACCGATATGAGCATGAAAGATATCATCCATATCTGTTGAATTTCTCCTAATTTTTGCATCAAAATTAATACCACCTCCTTGTAAACCACCTGCAGCTAAAAATACCAACATTGCTTCTGTGGTCTCCTGAATATTATTTGGAAATTGATCTGTATCCCATCCGTTCTGATAATCACCTCTATTTGCATCTATACTTCCAAGCATTCCTGCTTTTGCAGCCACAGCCAATTCATGTTGCATGGTATGTTGAGCTAATGTAGCATGATTCACCTCAATATTCATTTTAAAATCTTTTTCTAAACCGTAAGCTTTTAAAAATCCTATGGCAGTTGCAGAATCAAAATCATACTGATGTTTCATAGGCTCCATAGGTTTTGGCTCAATAAAAAATGTTCCTTTAAATCCCTGAGCTCTAGCATAGTCTCTGGCCATGGTTAAAAACTGAGCCATATGATCTAATTCTCGCCCCATATCGGTATTTAGTAACGACATATAGCCTTCTCTTCCTCCCCAAAAAACATAATTTTCACCACCTAATTTAATCGTTGCATCTAATGCTAATTTTACTTGACCACCTGCTCTTGCAACGACATTAAAATCTGGATTAGTGGAAGCACCATTCATATAACGTGGGTTTGAAAAGCAATTTGCGGTTCCCCACAATAATTTTATACCACTTTCTGATTGTTTCTCTTTTATATAATCTGTAATGATATCTAATCTTTTTTCTGATTCTTCAAAAGTTGCACCTTCTTGAATTAAATCATAGTCATGAAAGCAAAAATAATCGAAACCCATTTTAGTAATAAATTCAAATGCTGCATCTGCCTTATCTTTTGCCGCTTGTATTGGGTCTGAAGATTTATCCCAAGCAAAATTTTGTGTACCTGGGCCAAAGGGGTCACCTCCTTGACCACAGAATGAATGCCAGTAAGCTATGGCAAATTTAAAGTGCTCTCGCATTGTTTTTCCGGCCACTATATGATCTGGATTATAATACTTATAAGCCATTGGGTTATCTGATTCTTTTCCTTCAAATTGAATTTTATTAATTCCTTTAAAATATTCTTTACGTGCCATTTATTTAATTTTTTATAGTGAGGCTATTAACGATTTATTTTTATTTTCTTAATGTAAGTTCTAATTCTTTTTTCCAGTTTTTAAAGGCATCTATGAAAGGTTGCTTCTCTTTAAAAGGCATGTACGTCATTACATGATCATTGTCCATGATTGATTTTCCAAAAGATTCAAAATCACCTGTATGTAAATTAGCTGCTCTTGCAGCTCCTATGGCACCAGTTGTATTAAAAATCTCTATTTCTTGTTCTATTAAAGTAGCTACTGTGTTTGCAAATATTTCAGAGCGAAATAAATTATCATTTCCAGCTCTAATAACACGTGCATCGATACCATCTGATTTTAAAATTTCCATTCCATAAACAAATGAGAAGGCAATTCCTTCAAGAGCTGCTCTACAAATATGTCCTTTATGATGATTATTTAAATTCATATTAACAATTCGAGTTCCAATTTCTTTATTGTTAAGCATACGTTCTGCACCATTTCCAAAAGGAATCAAACACACGCCATCTGAACCTATGGGTACCTCGGAAGCCAAAACATTCATTTCTTCATAAGAACTTACTGCTAAATTGTTTAATAACCAACGGTATTGAATTCCTGCACCATTAATACATAATAATTTTCCAATTCTTACTGATGCTCCTTTTTGGTAATTAACATGTGCAAAATTATTAACACGAGAACTTTCCTTAACCGACAGGTTGTTTGTAACAGCATAAACTACTCCTGAAGTTCCACCTGTAGCAGCAACTTCACCAGGGTGAAATACATTGAGAGATAATGCATTGTTAGGCTGATCTCCTGCTCTATAATAAATTGGTGTACCAGCTGCAATCCCACTCTGTTGCTCTCCTTTCTCATCAACTTTTGATTGCTCACTGAAGGTATCAACAATGTCAGGAACCAATGATGTATTTATTCCATAACTCTCAAACAGAAAATCAGCTATTTTTTGTTTTTTAAAATCCCAAAAAATTCCCTCTGATAATCCTGAAATAGTCGTGTTTATTTTATTTGAGAACTTAAAAGCAATATAATCTCCGGGTAACATAAATTTATAAATTTGATTATAAATTTCTGGTTCGTTTTCTTGAACCCATTTTAATTTTGAAGCAGTAAAGTTTGCCGGAGAATTTAATAAATGAGTAGTGCAAACATCTTCTCCGATTTTATTAAAAGCATTATTCCCAATTTCAACAGCTCTACTGTCACACCATATAATACTTTTCCTTAAGTTCTTACCAGATTTATCAACTAAGACTAAACCATGCATTTGATAAGAAATACCGATACCTTTAATTTGAGTACTACTAACATTGTACTGCTCCTTTAGACGTGCAATCGCATTGCAAGTGTGCATCCACCAATCCTCAGGTTTTTGTTCTGCCCAACCGTTTTTTGGAGCAAACATGCTCATCTCTTCGCTAGGTTCTTGAACAACTCCTATAGATTTTCCAGAGGAAATCTCTACCAAAGCTGCTTTTACAGAAGAACTACCAATGTCTAGTCCCAAATAATACATAATTCAATACTTTTATATATACAATCAAATATATTTTAAAATAAAAAACATCAGTGTTAAAAATGAGGCAATAAATAGTAAACTTGAAGCAAGATTCTACTATATAAAATCTAGCTTTCTAAATGTTTTATTTAAAATAGATACCTCATCAACTTCTAACCATTTATCTAATATTGATGCATAAATTGATCTAAAATCTACTGTGTGAATGATATCACCATTTTTATCTAAACTTAGAAGGTTTGGAGCATCATTGTAAAACCCTTTCTTTTTTAAATTTTCTCCAATTATGTATACATTATTAGCTGCACCATGGTCTGTTCCCCCGGCTGCGTTTTGTTGAACACGTCTTCCAAATTCAGAGAAAACAAGAATTAAAGTGTCTTTAAAAGTATTATTTTGCTTTAAATCTTTTACAAATACTTCCATAGCAGAACTAAAGGTACTCAATAATCTATCTTGCCTATTAAATTGATTTGCATGAGTATCGAAACCACCCATAGAGGCATAATAAACTTTACTTTCTAAATGAGAATTAATAAATTCTGCTGTAGTTTTTAGTTGTTTACCAAATGGATTTTTTGGGTATTCTAAACTACTTTTATATGTTTTGGAAGTTTCATAAATATATTTTGCCGATGATTTTGCTTCAATCATTGTTTTGTATAAATACCCTAAGTTATGTTCGCTTAAATGTTGATCACTTTGATAATTTAACACCTTTTTAAAGTAAGGAGTTTGGGTATTACTAAAGAGTGTTCTTGGGTTTTTTGTGGCAATACCATTCATCGACTTTCCTTTCATTATCAATGATAAACTATCATCCAACTCAATTCCAGCATAGGGTATTTTACCGTGTTTTTCAATATACCTTCCCAACCAACCTGTATCTAGATATTGATTAGAATCACTCGCGGTTTGCCATATATCTGTTGATCTAAAATGAGATCTGTTAGGGTTAGGGTAACCTACGTTATTGATGATAGATACATATCCTTGGTCATAAAGATTTTTTAAAGGCCCTAAACTTTTATGAAATCCAAGTTCATCAGTGGCCGTGATAAGATCATTTTTTTTGATAGAAATTTTTGGTCTATTCTTATAATAAATATCATTAGTGTAAGGAATAATACTATTTAAACCGTCGTTACCCCCCGACAACTGAATAATTACAAGTTTTTTATACCCCAAATTATTTATAGACTCACTTTCAATATTTTTAATGAAATTAGGCACAAAAAATAAACCACTAGCTAAACTACTTCGTTTTATAAAATCTCTTCTTTTCATGATATAAATTTAACAAAGTTGATATTCTGGGATAGACATTATTTGAATACAATAATCTTTATTAGAATCAACTCTCAACTCATTTAATAAGACAGCAGTATCTTTGTCTAGCTTTGAAATAATCAATAAATCTCTTAACTCATTAGGTTTGAGGTTTGAATGATTTTTTGTAAAAAAATCCCAATTCTTAATTGTTTTAATATATTTATTTCTTTTTCTTTCTTTATTATAATATTTATTAAATGAATCCTCAAAAGCTCCTTTTTCTTCTAGATTAATAACGGCATCATTTAAAATTAATGAGGCTAATTTCATCCTAAACATAAGTGTATTAGAATCTATCCAGTTTTTACCACCCTTCCAACCCGAGACATTCTCAGGGTATAATAAAACTTGACCCATCATTTTTTGCAAATAATTGAGCTGGTTTTTTTTCATAAAAGTAACAGGAACAACTCTTCTGATTCCTACTAACAGCTCAACTGGTGATTTTATCTTAACGCCTATATTTTTATCATTATAAAACCATTTAGCACTAAAAATATATAGCATTAAATTATTAATATCATAATCTTTGTAGAATATCGTTGTAATTTCATCTAAATGACTTTCGTTAATAATGGGATTAATAAAATACCTGTAGACCTTATCACAAATAAACCTAGCACATTCTTTTTTCTCTAAAATAAGATCTATGATGTCATCACCACCAAAATACCCTCTTTGACCAAAAAAAATCTTTTCTCCCGCATCATGTTGTTTTCTTCTAAGTAAAAAATCTCCATTAGACTTAAATGACCATCCTGTAAAAGCTCTTGCAGATTCTTTTATATCTTGTTCCGAATAGTTACCAATACCTAAAGTAAAAAGTTCCATTAATTCTCTGGAAAAATTTTCATTTGGACTTTTTTTCTTGTTTTGATTATTGTTAAGGTATTTACTCATAGAAGCTTCTTTAGCTATCGCTTTTACAAGATCTCTAAAGTTACCTAAACTATTCTTTCTTAGAGTATTATTATAGTGCTGAATATGGAATATATGGTTATCCCTACAAACAAACACATTTGACCAAAATAAAGTCATTTTCTCTCTAAGTATCGAAGTTGGTTCAGTTAATCTTTCCAACCAAGCATAATTTAAATCTCTGACTTTCCTCTGACTTTTCTGACGAAGTTTTCTATAAGCCTCCTCTCCCATGTCAAGCTTCAATACTTTTGGGCTTTTGTTTTTTATCAAATCAAATTCTGAAAGATTTAATTGTAGAAGATTAATTTTAGCAGCATCAGAAAATAGATTTTTTAAAATCTCATTTTTAGATTTAGATTTTAATTGATCTAATTTTTTTACATCAATACCAAAACCTGCTCTCCAATATAAATGCTGAATATGCCTTTGTTTCATTATTGTATTTAGTATTTTAGACCTTAAAAAGATAAAAAGGTTTAATTATTAATTTTGATTATTTGGTGAAAAAACAGTTCGAAACCCAACATGATCGGAACCTGAATCTATGCTAACACCCATTTTTGCTGAAATTCTAAAACTAGCACAATATGAGGCATGACATAAGAAAGAGCCACCTTTCATTACCCGCTCCTCTTGATAGGGATTGGATGGATTAAACCATTTTTTGGCTCCACTAGGGTTAATTATCTTTTTGGAAAGATCCAATTTTCTATAATAATTTACATTAAAAAAATCACTTGTTATCTCCCATACATTTCCAAGCATATCATATAATCCAATACTATTTGGAGGATATGATCCTACTTCGGCAACTAACTCAAACCCATCAATACTCTCATTTTTTACAGGAAAATTTCCTTGCCAAGTATTTGTGTTTTGATTCAAACTCTCTAAGTTATTTCCCCAAGTAAAAATAGTAGAATTGTTATTTCCTTGAGCTGCAGACTCCCATTCGGCCTCTGTTGGAAGCCTTCTATTTGCCCATTTACAATAGGCTATTGCATCTTGGTAGGCAATATGAACCACAGGGTGATTGTTTTTTCCTTCAATGGAAGAGTTTGGACCTTCAGGATGTTGCCAATTTGCTCCAATTTTCCAAGTCCACCATTGTTGATAATTATTCATATCTACAACAGCCTTTACATTTTTATTGAAGATTAAACTACCTGGTTGTAAAATTGAATCATGAGGTTTAGGAGTTCCTTCGGGTAATTGTTTTCTTAACTCATCCCAAGAAATTTTTCTTTCTGCAATCGTTAGATAACCTGTAGCATCCACAAAAGCTTTAAATTGTTTATTAGTTACTTCTGTAGCATCAATAAAGAAACCATCAACAGTAACTTCATGAGCTGGTTTTTCTCTTGGCATTGCATAAACATCTGAAGACTTAGCTCCTTGTAAAAATGTTTTGCCCTCAACCCAAATCATCCCTTCTGGTGTTTTAACCTGGCTAATATTAATAGGCTTTGTGTTGTTTTTACAAGAAACCAGAAACAAAAAAATAAGAGAAAAAAACAACAATGATTTATACATAATTTGTGTGGTGTTTTAGGGTATATAAATATAACTTTTTTTTGCGAGCAAAGAGATTACTATTAATTACTTATCCTCAAATTTTATAGATTTATCCTCAAAAATAATAGCTAGAGTTTCTTATGAAAGATAACTTTGATAAATAGATTTTAACAACTATTTTACAGAGTGAATACTACCAAAATGAAAAATTTGATTATGAGAAGATGCTTGTTTCTGTTATTACTATTTTTAAGCACCATTAAATTTCAGGCACAAGAAACATCAAAACCTAATATTTTATTTATTGCTATTGATGATTTAAAACCAACTATAGGAAGCTTTGGTGATCAACTAGCAATAACACCAAATATTGATGACATTGCTAAGAATGGAACAACATTTTTAAACAATCACACCCAACAGGCAGTCTGTGGACCCTCTAGGGCAAGTTTACTATCGGGGAAAAGACCTGATTACACTAAGGTTTGGGATTTAAAAACAAAGATGCGTGATAAAAATCCAGATATTTTAACCATTCCTCAATATTTTAAGCAGAATGGATATGAAACCATTGGCGTTGGAAAAATTTACGACCCAAGGTGTGTTGATAGTGACAGAGACAAACCCTCATGGAGTGTGCCTCATATTAAAGAAAGAAATCTTGAATATCCTAATGGATATAACCAACCTGCATTGGGATTTTATCAAAGTAAAAAAAATCTATCGGTAATCAAAGGCATAAAAAATAAAGCAATAGTAAACAATATAGACAAGCAAAAAATTAATAAATATATCAGAGATCGTTTTAAACCACCATATGAAATAGGAGATGTGCCTGACGGAGCTTATATTGATGGTGCTATTGCTAATAAAAGTATACAGTTATTAGATAAAATAAATACTTCTAAACCTTTTTTTCTGGCTGTAGGTTTTAAACGACCTCATTTACCTTTTGTAGCACCAAGAAAGTATTGGGAACTATATGATGAAAATGAAATTAAAATAGCTCCTTATCAAAAAAAATCCAAAAATGCTGTTGACATTGCTTATCATAAAGCAGGTGAAATGCAGAGCTATAAAACACCAGAAATAATCTATAAATTAAATGAAGATGGTTTACTAGAATTGGATGAAAAGCTTCAAAAAAAACTAATTCATGGCTATTATGCTGCCACTAGTTATATTGATGCACAAATAGGCAAAATCAATAATAAATTAAAGGAAAAAGGATTAGATAAAAATACTATTATTGTGATTTGGGGAGATCACGGGTGGCATCTTGGAGATCACAGCCTTTGGAACAAACATTCTAATTTTGAACAAGCAACACGCTCACCATTAATTATTTATGATCCAAGAATAAATAAAGGATATAAAATTAATACCCCTACAGAATTTGTAGATATATTTCCAACATTAAGTGAATTAGCTAATTTAAATATTCCTAAAAACCTTGACGGCTTGAGCCTTAAAGGACAGCTAAATGGAGAAGTAACCACTAAAAAAATATATGCTGTAAGTCAATTTCCGAGAAGAAATAAAATGGGGTATAGTTTTAGAACTAATGACTATAGATATACGGTTTGGGTGAAGAATAAAAAAAGTACAGAGCCAATTTACAAGGAAGATATTTATGCGGAAGAATTGTATGATTATAAGAAAGATCCGTTAGAAACTGAAAACAAAATTAGTGTTGAAAGTTACCAAAAAGTAAAAGCAACTTTTCAATTATTAGCTGCTCGATACTTTAATAAAAGTATTGTTAATCCTACAACAGATACTAAAAAAATTGACCCTACAATTAAATATCAGAATACGAATAAACGTGCACAACGCATTTCAGAATTTATAACTAAAGAAATGAAGTTGACCGATGAAAGAAGTCAGTTTTTATTAGAAACATTAACTGAAAAATACACCAATAATATATCGAAAATAAAAGGAAAAAATCTTTCTCAAGAAGAAAAAAGAAAGGTATATAAAGCTACTTTTTTAAAAACAAAAAATAAACTTCTAACAAAATTCTCAAAGAGTGAGTTTGCTCAAATTAATAAATTAGAAAAAAATGAAAAATCATCTAATTTATTAATTGGTGCAACTTTAAATTACAAAGAGTTAAATACCATTAAAGAAAAACTTTTTTTAAAAGATTTCAACTATTTAACACCAGCTAATGCAGCAAAACAATCAAGAGTTCATCCAAATCCAAAAGTTTGGAATTGGCAACAAATAGATGATTTCGTCAAATTTTCAAAAAAACATGACATTCAAGTTCGTTTACATGGTCCAATATCACCTCAAGCTTCAAAATGGGCAAAACAAGATTATAGAACAGCAGAAGAATTAGAAGATATGATGATTGAATTTACAACAGCCTTTGCTAAAAAATTTAACGATGAACCAACCGTAAAATGGATGGATGTTGTAAATGAAACCATACTACCTAGCGGCAAATGGTTTGGACCTAAAGAAGGAACTAATAAATGGGAAAATCCATGGTTAAAAATAGGTTTAGATGAAAATGGATTTCCAATATATATCTTAAAATCCTTTGAAATTGCAACTAAATATGCTAAAAACATAAAATTGGTGTACAATCAAAATGCAGGAATGCAATCAAAATTATGGGAAAAAGTTAAAGAATCAATTCTATATATAAGATCAAAAGGATATCGTGTGGATGGAATTGGATGGCAAGCACATATTGGATTAAGTTCTTCAACAAGAGCTCTTATTGAAAATACTGACAAAGAACTCCAAAAACTTTCTGACTTAATAGATTGGGCTCACCAAAATAATTTAGAATTTCATGTAACAGAGTTAGATTATTTTATTAATGACAATAATAAATTGATTGAAGGTCGAGAAAAACAAGCAATTTTTTATAAAAAACTTATTGAGACTTTAAAGAAAAAAACAACATCAGGAGTTGTTACTCTAAACTTATGGGATCTTGGAGTACGAACAAAAAAAGGGAAACAGGGAGCATTTCATTCTATTTATGACCTAGACTTTAACCCTACTCCTGCTTATAATATTATCAATAAAGCAATACAAAACTGAAATTAATAATGAACTTAAATAGTATAACAACACCTATTTTATTTTTTTGTTTAGCAATGGTATTCACCTCATATGAAGGAGATAAAAAAATAAATAATCCAAAATACTTAAATCCCTTACTATCAATTGATAAGAGAGTTGATGATTTAATGCAAAGAATGACATTAGAGGATAAGGTTTCTCAAATGAACCAGTTTGTTGGCTTAGAACACATGCGCTCTGGGAATCCAAATGACGATAAAGCAAATAATGATGCACAAGGATTTTATAAAGACTTATCAATCAATGATGTAACTAATTTAACAATAGAAGGAAAAATAGGTTCTTTTTTACATGTTTTAACTGCTGAAGAAGCTAATTATTTACAAGAATTGGCATTAAAATCACCTCTAAAAATTCCGCTATTAATTGGAATAGACGCAATACATGGTAATGCTTTAGTTTCAGGAACTACTGTATATCCATCACCTATTGGGCTAGCATCAACTTGGGATGACAGTTTTTTATATTCAGTAGGAAAACAAACTGCCAAAGAGATGCGAGCTACGGGAAGTCATTGGGCGTTTACTCCAAATATTGATATTTTAAGAGACCCTAGATGGGGGCGAGTTGGAGAAACTCTAGGGGAAGATCCTTTTATGGTTGGTAATATGGGGGCTTCTATGATAAATGGATTTCAACAAGATGATTTTACAGGAACACAAAAAGTAATTGCATGTGCAAAACACTTAATTGGTGGTGGTGAATCTATCAATGGATTAAATGCTGCTCCTGCAGATATTTCTTTACGAACACTTAGAGAAGTTCATTTACCTCCTTATAAGAAAGCAATAGAAGCTGGTGTATATTCTATCATGGCTGCCCATAACGAATTAAACGGTGTACCGTGTCATATGAATAAATGGTTAATGACAGATATACTAAGAGATGAATTTGGTTTTAATGGCTTTTATGTAAGTGATTGGTTAGATATTGAGCGTATAAATACGTTACACCATACGGCCCCCGATATGAAAGAAGCTTCCTATTTATCTGTTAATGCTGGTATGGATATGCATATGCATGGACCAAAATTTACAGAGGCAATTATTGCTTCTGTAGAGGAGGGTAAACTCTCTATAAATCGTGTAAATGATGCATGTCGTAAAATTTTAACTGCGAAATTTAAACTAGGATTATTTGAAAATAGATTTGTTGATTTAGATAAAAAAGAAGAATTACTTTTTACCAAAGAACATAAAGCTACCGCTCTAGAATCTGCAAGAAAAGGGATTGTATTACTTAAAAATAATGGAATATTACCCCTACAAAAAACTACTTCAAAAAAGAACATATTTGTAACAGGACCCAATGCAAATAACCAATCTATATTAGGAGATTGGCATGCTGCTCAGCCGAATGAAAATGTGACAACCATTTATGAAGGAATTAAAACATTAGGAGAAACCAAAGGGTATAGTGTAGACTATTTTAATTCAGGAGAAAATATTCGAAAAATTAAGGTTAATAAAATTGAAGAAGCCGCAAGAAAAGCTAAAAATGCAGATGTTGCAATTGTTGTTGTTGGAGATAATTCTATGCGCTACAAATGGAAAGATAAAACGGCAGGAGAGAATATGGCTAGAGCATCTTTAGATTTATTTGGAAAACAGTTAGATTTAGTAAAAGCTATAAAGGAAACTGGAACCCCAGTTATTATTGTTTTGGTAAACGGAAAGCCTATTTCTGAGCCTTGGCTACAAAATAATATTCCTGCAATTCTGGAAGCTTGGGAACCAGGTAATTTAGGAGGCCAAGCTGTAGCTGAAATAGTATTTGGTGAGGTAAATCCAAGCGGTAAATTACCACTAACTGTTGCAAGAAGTGTTGGGCAATTAAGAATGATTTACAATCACAAGCCCTCTGCTTATTTTCACAAATATGCCGATGAGAAAAAAACTCCTTTATACCCATTTGGATATGGCTTAAGTTATACTAGTTATAAATATAGTACCCCTTTGTTGTCAAATAGCACTTTAAATAAAGAAAATACAATACTAGTTACCACAGAAATCACAAATACGGGTAAGGTTGATGGTGAGGAGGTTGCACAACTATACATTAGAGATAATGTAAGTAGTGTAACTAGACCTGTAAAAGAATTAAAGGGATACCAACGAGTTTTTCTAAAAGCAGGAGAAACAAAAAAAATAAAATTTACACTAAACTCAGAGAGTTTAGCATTTTATGATATTGACATGAATTATGTTGTAGAACCGGGAACTTTCACCATTATGACTGGTTCTTCTTCAAAGAATAGTGATTTAAAAAAGACAATTTTAACAGTTAATAAAAAGATTAAATTATAAATGAACTCTCGCAAACTCATAGTATTAAGTCTTGTTCTGGTTTTTTTAAGTTTTAAAACAACTAGAGAAAATGAAGAAAAAACTACCATCTCAAAAAAGAAAAATATTCTCTTTATTATGGTAGATGACCTGCGCCCAGAACTTAATATTTATGGAGAGAATAAAATTATTAGTCCACATATAGATGCATTAGCTAAATCGGGAGTAGTCTTTAACAGAGCCTATAGTAATGTTCCAGTCTGTGGTGCTTCAAGGGCTAGTTTACTTACCGGAATTAGACCTACATCAAAACGGTTTTTAAGGTATAATGCTAGTATAAAAAAGGAAACACCAAATGCATTAAACTTAGTTAAACATTTAAAAAACGAGGGCTATACAACCATAAGTAACAATAAAATTACACATTTAAAATACGATATTGAAGAATGGGATGAAGAATGGTATCCGTCTTCAAAAAAATGGAGAAATTATATTTCAAAAGAAAATATATTATTAGAAAGTAATGGCAAACACGGTTACGCTTATGAAAGTCCAGATGTAGATGATGATGCCTACAATGATGGTGAAACTGCTAATAAATCAATTCAAGATTTAAAAAATTTGAAGGCAACTGGAAAACCATTTTTTCTGGCCGTTGGATTTGTAAAACCACATTTACCTTTTAATGCGCCAAAAAAATATTGGGATTTATACGATTCTAAAAAGATTGAGCTTCCTAAAAACAACCAATTTCAAGCTAATGTTCCAAATAGAGCAAGACATTTATGGGGAGAATTACGATACTATAAAGACATTCCTAAAAAAGGACAGGTATCTAATGAAATGGCAAAAAAGTTAATTCACGGCTATTATGCATCAGTAAGTTATGTTGATGCACAGGTGGGAAAACTCATCAAAGGATTGGACGATCTTGGCATGCGAGAAAACACAACCATCATATTAGTAGGAGACCATGGCTGGAGTTTAATGGAGCACGGTTTGTGGGTTAAACATAGTAATTTTGAAGTAGCACTTCAAGTACCTCTAATTATCAGTGACTCTGATATTCAAAAAAATAAAAAAACCAATTCAATAGCAGAACTGGTAGATTTATATCCTTCAATTTGTGATTTAGCAAATATCTCTAAACCTGATCACTTGGAAGGAAATTCTTTAACTAATGCATTACAAAATCCCTCAAAAATCTTTAAAAACAAGGCATATGCTCGTTATCAAAAAGGAGAGACATTAATTGCTGATAATTTTTTCTACACTGAGTGGCAAATAAACGATAAAACCATTGCTAAGATGTTATATGATCACAATACAGATCCTGATGAAAATAGAAACTTAGCTGTTGAAGATCAGTATAAAATAGTTATGGATAGTTTAAGTAATATTTTAAATAAAAAAATTAAACATGATCAATAGAACCCATAAAACCATCATTCTTTTAACTTCTTTAATAGTTACAATTACATCCTGTAATTCTGATAAAAGAATTCCATTAAAAAAGCCAAATATTATTTACATTATGGCTGATGATTTAACCACACAAGCTATTAGTGCTTATGGTGGTATCTATAAGGATATAGCTCCAACACCCAATATAGATAAGGTTGCAAAGGAAGGTATGCTGTTTCAAGATGTATTGGTTACTAATTCTATTTGTGGACCCAGTAGAGCGGCTATTTTAACGGGTAATTACAGTAATTTAAATGGCTATTATAAAAATGAAAGTGGTGGAAAATTTGATGACTCTAAATGGACTTTCCCTCAAGAATTTCAAAAAAGCGGCTACAAAACAGCTCTTTTTGGAAAGTGGCATTTAGGAACAGAGCCTGTTGGCTTTGATACATTTAAGTATCATAATGCTGCAGGACAACAAGGAAATTATTGGAACCCACTTTATAACGATAATGGTAAAAATGTTAAGGAAAAAGGATATGCAACGAATCTAAGTACTGATTTTGCATTGAATTGGTTAGATGCTAAAGAAATGACCAACGAACCATTTTTAATGGTATTACAATATAAAGCACCTCATAGACCTTGGCATCCAGACACAAAGTATGAAAAACTTTGGGATGATAAAGAAATGCCCTACCCTTCTACTTTTAATGACACCTATAAAGGACGAGAAAAAACTGCTGGTGATACAGAAATGACTATGGAGTATTTTAGCAGAAGAGATATGAAATTAGAGCGACCAAAAAATCTAAAACGTAAAGAAAGAATTCAATGGGATTTTTACGGAGCCAAAGCAGGAGAAATAGTTCAACCAAAAGGAATGTCTGATGAGGAAGGTAAAAAATGGAGATATCAAAATTATATCAAAGACTATTTGGCTTGTGTGAAGTCTGTTGATGATAATATTGGACGTGTTTTAACCTATTTAAAAGAAAATAATTTAGAAGACAACACCATAATTATTGTTACCTCAGACCAAGGTTTTTATTTGGGAGATCATGGTTTTTTTGACAAACGATTTATTTATGAAGAATCTTTAAGAATGCCTTTTATGGTAAAGTACCCTGAAAGAATTAAAGCAGGGTCTGTTAATGAAGACATCATTACCAATATAGATTTCGCACCTACTTTGCTTGAATTAGCAGGTATTACAACAACTCAAAAAATGCAAGGAACTAGTTTTGTTCCAGTTTTAGAGGGCAATACACCTAAAGACTGGCAAGATGCTATGTATTATCACTATTATGAATTTCCGTTTTGGCATCATGTTCAACCCCATTATGGGATTAGAACCCAAAAATACACCTTGGCTCACTTTTATTACAACATCGATGTTTGGGAACTGTATGACTTAGAAAAGGATCCAAGTCAAATGAACAACATCTATAGTGATCCTAATTATGCTTCTACAATAGCTGAATTGAAAGTAAAGCTAAAAAACTTAATGATAAAGTATGAAAATGATAAAAGTTTAGTTGATTTTAGAAAAATAACAGATACTGATTTTGGGAGAATCGTAGATAATATTAAAGATGAAGAATCTGTTCAAGAAATTTTAAACAAAAAATAATGATTGTGTTGCCAAGCTTATTCAGATTTCGGCTCTTCTTGATTTTAATGTTCTCATTAATTCTGAATAAAAATAGCTTTAGTCAACAAAATAAAGTTTTAATTTCAGCCGAGAAAGTAGTTTATAAGCAAATAGATTCAACACTTTTAAATCTTCACGTTTATAAGCCTTTAAATTTTCAAAAAGACAGTATTTATAATTGTATTGTATTCTTTCATGGTGGAGGTTGGAATAATGGAAGCCCAAAAATGTTTAAAAGACAATCTATGTATTTTGCTTCTAGAGGAATGATTGCAATAGCTGCTGAGTATAGAATTAAAAACAAGCATAATACCACACCATTTGAAGCTGTTGAAGATGCAAAATCTGCGATTAGATTTGTAAGAGAAAATGCAAAAGAATTAAACATAAATCCAAATATGATCGTTGCAGGAGGTGGTTCTGCTGGTGGTCATTTGGCTGCTGCTTGTGGTAATATTGAAGGTTTAGACAACCCAAAAGAAAATCTAAAAATTAGTTCTGTACCAAATGCTTTAGTATTACTAAACCCTGTAATAGATAACGGCCCTAATGCTTTTGGATATCGAAGATTTAAAGATCGATACACTGAAATTTCACCCATTCATAATATTTCAAAGGGTGCACCTCCAACCATAATACTTATTGGTACAAAAGATAAAATTATCCCTGTGAGCACAGTAAAAAACTTTCAAACTAACATGAAAACCGTTGGAAGCAGATGTGATTTAATTCTTTATAAAAATGTGGGGCATGCCTTCTTTGCAAAACCCCCTTTAAAATATTTTATAGAAACTACGTTAGAAATAGATTTATTCCTTAATTCTTTATCCTACATAACAGGAAGCCCAACCATTAACAAACAATATCAATATTAACTTTTGTTTGTTTTTGAATTATTAGTTGCCTTTTGCTTCAAA
>CALSUE010000005.1 GCA_943789455.1 uncultured Flavobacteriaceae bacterium | reverse complement strand
AAAGAAAATGTACATTCAGATCACCAAGCACTTTGGATTAACCCTAAAAGAAAGGGTCATCTAGTTGAAGGAAATGATGGAGGATTAAATATTTCTTATGATGATGGAGCGCATTGGATAAAATTAAACTCGCCATCGGTAGGGCAGTTTTATGCTATCCATGCAGACAATCAAAAACCATATAATGTTTACGGGGGCTTGCAAGACAATGGTGTCTGGACAGCGTCTCACAATGCAAAAATGAACAATAGATGGCATCAAACAGGTCACAATCCTTATACATCAATTATGGGGGGTGACGGTATGCAAGTTCAGGTAGATGACAGAAACCCATCGATAGTATATACGGGTTCTCAATTTGGAAACTATTTTAGATTGGATAGAGACAAAGGAGAAAGAACCTATATTCAACCCAAACATACCTTAGGTGAAGCGCCTTACAGGTTCAATTGGCAAACCCCTATTCTTTTATCAAAACACAATCAAGATATTTTATATTTAGGAAGTAATAAATTACACAGAAGTTTAGACAAAGGTGACACTTGGGAAGCTATTTCAAATGATTTAACTACAGGAGGGAAAAAAGGGAATGTTGCTTATGGAACATTAACTACCCTATCTGAATCTCCATTTCAATTTGGGTTATTATATACGGGTTCAGATGACGGTTACGTTCAGGTGTCTAAAAACGGTGGAGGCTCTTGGGAGCGTATTTCAAACTCTTTTCCAAAAGACTTGTGGGTAAGTAGAGTTATTGCTTCACAGCATAAAAAAGAACGTGTATATGTGACATTAAATGGGTATAGATCTGATGATTTTACAGTGTATGTATATAGATCTGATGACTATGGGAAAACTTGGGCGAATATTTCTAATAATATTCCAGCATCACCAGTAAATGTAATTCGTGAAGATTCTGAAAATCCAAATTTAGTATACGTTGGAACAGATAATGGAGCTTATGCTTCTTTTAATCAAGGTAAAGAGTGGTCCCCTTTTCATAAAGGATTGCCCAATGTAGCCATTCATGATTTAGTTATTCAGCCTTCAGCTAAGCATTTAATTTTGGGAACACATGGAAGGAGTTTATATAAAGCAACTATTGCTCCACTTCAATTAATGACCTCAGAAGTCATAGCAAAAGAAGCTCATATTTTCCCAATTTCAACGATTAAAAAAAGTAGAACATGGGGGAATTCATGGGGGAGGTGGTCAACGCCATTTATTCCAAAAATTTCAATTCCATATTATTTAAGGAGTTCAAAAAAAGTAACTATAAAAATTTATAAAGATGAGTTATTAATAGCTTCCACTACTAAAGTCTCAGCTAAAGGATTTAACGAGTTTAGTTATGATCTTTCTTTTTCTGAGAGGGGAAGAAAAGCATATTTAAAAAAGGATAAGGGTCAGTCATTAAAGGCTGCTAAAAATGGCACATATTTTTTACCCAAAGGAGTCTACACTGTTAAAATAGAATCATCTACTGAAGTTTTTGAAATTCAGTAGACGATTCAACTATTTACGAAACTAATTTTTTATAATGCAGTCAAAGATTGGATTAATAGATTTATTCTCAATTTTAGAACTGCTTATTACAATTATAGAAATTAGTAATACTGCTCTTTTATTATTTTTAATTATTAATTAGCTGCTGGAAAACCAGGAGATGCTCCACCATTATCCCAAAATACTGGTTCTGTTACACCACTTTTTTGACTAATATTTGAATTGTTATTAGCATGGTCACCTGGATAATAGAATGAACGGATAAATCCACCTGGGTTAGGCTCAATATTTGGCTGTAATGTTGTAGGGAATCCAGTTCTTCTGTAGAAGTTATAAGCACCTAGTCCATTTCCGTATTGAGCTACAAAACTTTGCATACCTAATACATCCATTACGTTAGCTGCAGCATCCCATTCATCACTGATTCTAGCATAAAATTGTTGTTCTACAAAAGCTAATCCACCAAAGTAAATATCCATTATAGCATCAAATCTTTCAGTTCTAGGATAAAAGTTTAGTACTTTATCCATAGATTTTTGTATACCAACAAACATTGCATTTTTAGCGGCTACTTCATCTCCAGAAACTAATTCAGCTTCTGCAATTAAAAAGTCTTGCCAAGATGCTAATAGTATAGGTGTAACTCCGTTTCCAGCATTACCCGCACCATCAGTTTGACCACCGTAAGACCAGTCATCTAATTTTCCACCAGCAGGATATACTCCAGCTAATGTTCTTAAGAATAAATCTGGTGGAATACCATTGTCATTTCCATGATCTCTACCCCACCATCCTTGAGGGTTAGCACAAAATACATACCCAGCATAATGAGCAGGAGCATTTTGTAAACCACATTCTAACACTTCTTCATTAGCATCTCCGTCGATACCAGGAGTTGGGTTTGTTTGTCTGTGGTAGTAAAACATAATACGTGGGTCAGCATAAAATTCACCAGCACTAATACTATATCCTCCATTAGGTCCACCTCTCATGTAATCCATTAAAGAGTTAGACATATAAGATCCACCACCTGTTGAAGTATAGTTACTTCTATATCTTGGGTGACGTGAATCTGGTTGAACTGCTAAAGTTCCCCATTTGAATTGCATATCATCAGCCGTAGTAGCGATGTAGTTACCAGAAGCAACAATAGCGTTGAAATTAGCTACTGATGATCCATCTACATTTCTAGTATTCATGTATGCATTCATCTTTAATGTGTTTGCAGCTTTTGTCCAAGCAGCCCAATCTCCATTATAAAATGGGTCTGTAACTGTTGAAGTCCATCTTGGCTCTCCAAGAGCATCACTATTAAAGTTAGCAATTGCTGAATCTAATAAACCAAGTGCAACTGCATAAACGCTAGCACCTGAATCAGCTACTGGGTTTAAGTTAGCAGCTCCTTGAAAAGCTTCAGTGTAAGGAACATCTCCAAAGAAATCTACTAGAGTCATTAAGATGTGTGCCTCAATAAACTGACCGATTCCTTTATGGTGAGTTAAACCACTTTCGTCTGCAATTACATTCATTTCTCTGATATCCTGCATGATTGTTTGGTATGCAGAACTCCATCTTCCATTAAAACTACCTGGTTGATATGCATTTGCATAATCTCTACCACTCATGTAATCTATTCTGGTTACTGCTCCAGCTGTGTTTCCAAAGCTTTCTATCAAATATGCATATGATAATTGAATAGAGTTCATATAGAAATCTGGATCAGCATCTACTGGTGATAGTGCATTTGGATTTTGTGTCAAATCCAGCTCTGTTGTTTCACACGAAGCAAAGAATAATCCTCCGCATAGAACCAACATTTTAATTAAATTGTTTATTTTTTTCATAGTATAATTATTGTTAAATTGAAGTTTAGTAGGCTTTTTTAAAAAGGGTAATATTAGTCTGAATTATCTTGAACAGGTTGCAGTACCCCAACAAAACTCCCACTTATAGTACCGGAGTTAAGAGTTTCAAATGAATAGGTTAAGGTATATTCATCATATTGTAAATCTCCTACAGTATAAACATCATTTGATCTTTGTATTGTCAAACTTCCAAAATTAATTTGATTTTCACTTATAATGTCTGCACTATTTACAGTATAGACTGGAACTACCATATTTGTTGATATCCTTACTTCATTAAGAGATGGACCTGTAGTAGTTAACTCGAAAGGATAGGTTCCTTCAGCTAATTCTGAAGCAGAAGTTGATGTAATATTAAAAATTACTGACTGATTTGTTCCTCTTATATAACAACAAGAAAACCCAAGATAACTTCTCAACCTCAAAGCTCCATTTAATAAGATAATTTTGTAATTACTTCCATTTGCTCCATCATCTGGAGATGTCATATATCCATTAGAAATAGAATAATCAGTTCCGTTAATTGTAAATTCAGCATCAGGTGTAGGAAATTGATTATCTGTTTGTATTACTGATGGAAAGTCGACGTTGTCTTCAAAGCAAGATAGCAATGCAAGAGAGACTATAAATACAAGTAGTACGTTTATTTTTTTCATTTTTTCATTTTTTTATAATGGTAATTCTGCTGTGTTCTATGAAAGAGATTAAAATTTATAACCAATTCCAACATGCATTCCAACATTATAAGGTGAGTATTCGTTGTTGTAGTCTTTATAAGTATTATAATGTTTTTTATACATTACAGCTGAATTTAACACCAAACGTTTAGATAGATGATATTCAATATCTAAGCCAATATTTAGCGAAGTACTCGTTGTTAATACATTACTAGCTTTACCAATTTCTCTAGACAATAAATTTGATTTTGCTCGAATTTCGTTTTTGTTTAAATAAAGAAAACTAAATCCACCTATAAGATTTGTATTGAATTTTGAGCTTCCAAACATTCTATATTTTAATTCAAAAGGCATTTCCATATAAACAATACTTTGGCTTAAGCTAACGCTTTCAGAGCCTACCATGTCAGGAGTATTTGAAAATCGAACTTCAACTCCAGGATTGTAAATAATATTGGTAGGATTTACATCCGGTATAAACTCAGACAAGAATAAGCCTTCAGTAAGAAAACGCAACTCTTTTGAAAAAATACCTGTTTGAATAGATATTCTATTAGTGGCCCTAAATACAACATTAAAACCGTAAGTACTTGCTATTAATCCTGAAGATTTGTTATCGTCAAAATATTTATCAGGATAAGTTACTGCTCTTGTTGTTCCTAGTGTTGTAACATTATCTGACAATCTACCAGAATTTGAAATTCCAAAAACAGGTATAACATTCCATCTTCTACGTTTTTCTTTATTAAAATTAACTACATCAATAGAGTCTTTTTTCTTAATAAGTTTTTTCTTTTCTTTCTTTAAATCATCTTTCAAATGATCCACCAAATGATCAAGGCTATTTACTAGTGAATCAATTCTTTTTACTTGTTTTTCAATAACTGTATCCTTAAATTTTTCTTTAAAAAAAGAGGTTTTTTCTAGGGGCATATTATTTTTTGATTCTTTTTCTGTAGTAATAGTTGCATACAATTTTTTTGAATCTTCTTGAGGTTTAGAAACAGGAAGCTTATCCTTATTTACATTAACATCATTAACATCATTAACATCATTAACATCATTAACACCTTTACCCTTTAATATAACTTCATTTTTCAGAGATGTGTTTTTTTGCAGAGGTTTTGAAAGGGTTTTTTCAGTCTGCGTAGAAAACAGCATAAAACTAATTAAGCCCAAGAAACCTAAAACGCTAAACGTATATATGAGTCGATTAATTCTTCTCATTTTTAGTTTGGCTTGAATTACTGGCCAAGCTTCTGTTGGTGCAGTTGTTTTAGACTCCTTAAACTTATCTTTAAACAACTTATCTATGTCTTTACTCATAATTGTAATTTTTTCATAGTATTAATCTCTTTTTTTAGCAATTGTCTAGCTCTAGATAAATTCGACTTTGATGTGCCAATTGAAATATCTAGGATCTCTGAAATTTCTTTATGTGAATATTCGTCTAACACATATAAATTAAATATCAATTGATATTGAGGAGGTAATTTATGTATTAAAGAAAGCAAAAAATTAAGGCTAATATCTTTTTCCTCAATATCTATAAATACCTTTTCCTCTGGTATTTTACTTTCCTCAAGATCATCAAATCTTATACTAGATTTTTTTCTGAATTTTTGCAAAGCAACATTCACTGTAACTCTTTTTGCCCAACCTTCAAAAGATCCTTTATGTTTAAATTTTTTAATGTCTTTAAAAATTACCATAAAACTATCCTGGAGGGTGTCTTGAGCGTCCTCTGGGGTTCTAGAATATTTTAAACAGACTTTGTATAACGTATCAGCAAACAAGCTGTAAAGTTTCGCTTGTGCACTCAAATTTTGAGTGCAACATTTTTGTATGAGAACTTCTAATTCGATAAATAATTAATTTTTAGGGTGTAAATTTTCATCAATAAAAGTTAACAAATATAGAAGTTCTCTTCAAAAAATAAAATAACTCTTTTTCATAAATCTTTTCATAAATCTGCAGATAAAATAAACCACTTTGTATTCATAGCATTAACTTTTTTTATGGTTAATAATATCTTACATCAATTAGGTGAACAAATTTTTAAAAGGTTGCGTAAAAATTTTTAAAAATTAAATAAGCTGTAAATTTTTCAATTCGATTTTTAATCTTTCAGTAAATCTGCAGACAAAATTGACCACATAGACATTGGTAGTTGTGAACTTGCTTTGTGTCCAAACAATACTATAATTTTATCCTCTTTTACAATCATTTGATGAATGGCTTTTGTACCTCCTTCACTGTCTAGGTTGGTTTCAATTTCCTCAAATGTATTGGTTGTAGTGTTAAATACCCCTACAAAAGATGTCTTATCACCAGAATACAATCCTTTATATCCAGCTACAATTATCATTTCACCGTATTTATGAACAAAAGTAACATCTGCTTTTACTGTCATACTAAACTCTTCATAACTTTGAGGGTTATTTAGAGGATAGATAAATATTTTATTTGTTGCTTCAAAGTCTTCGTATAAAGCACCTCCAAATACGTGTAACCTTTCATTAACTACCGCTCCACTGGCGCCAATCATAGTTTCGGAGGTGTTTATAAACGCTTCAAATAGATTACCGGTATTATTACCTCTTAGTTTTCTGATTATTTTATTTTCTCGAGAAGGTCCGTCAACACGATATCCACCTAAGATATATGTATCATTATTATGGTTTGCAATTCCAAATTTATTTAGCGTAAAATTATTTCCATAGGATTGGTTGCCTGCATATTCGAAGTTTGTATCAAAAAATTTAAATTCAGTACCTCCAATAGAAACTAATGTGTCATTAATAATAGTTAATTGTTTGGTGATGAACCCACCTGGAGATGTATTTTTACGCGCTAGTTGATAAGTATCTAAGTTCAATTTAAAAACTTCTTCTTCGGTGATCGTTCCCGAAGGTGCATTCTCTCTACAAGAGATGAATAAATTATTATCATTTGATGAATAGGTCATCCCAATATAAGGGCCACCTAAAAGATCATCCTCAAAAGCATAAACTTCTTCGAATGAAAGATTTCTGTTTAACACTGAGTCTTCTTGAGGTTCTCCTATAGGATCCGTAGTTAAGTCTTCAGTATTAGACTCACAATTATAAAATAAAATTGCAGTTGTAATAATTAGTATAAAGCTTTTTGTTTTTTTCATAGCATCCATTTTTTTATGGTTAATAAACTCTTACATCTACTAGGTGAACAAATTTTTAAAAGGTTGCGTAAATTTTTTAAAAATTAAAAAAACAGTAAACAAGGTTCTTACTGAGTTAATTATAATCATTCTAAATACTTACTAAAATACTTTTTGTGGTTTGGTCAGAAAACGATTGCGTTGTACCTTTGCAGACATAATAAAATGAACCATATAATGAGTGGAATTTTAAGTTCTTCAATAGGTAGAAAGTTTGCCATGGCAATTTCAGCACTCTTTCTAATGATTTTTCTTCTTCAACACTTTGCTATTAATATTCTTTCTGTATTTAGCCCAGATACTTTTAATGAAGTGTCTCACTTTATGGGTACCTTTTGGGTAATACAATATGCTTTACAACCGGTATTAATTTTTGGTGTTGTTTTTCATTTTGTAATGGGTTTTGTGTTAGAAATAAAAAATACTAAAGCACGTCAAATTAAATATGCGGTAAATAATGGAGGTGCAAATTCCTCTTGGATGAGTAGAAATATGATTTGGAGCGGATTAGCAATTCTAGCATTTGTAGTGCTTCACTTTATAGATTTTTGGATTCCAGAAATTAATATAAAATACATACAAGGTGACATGAGCGGGATGCACAATGGTGAGTTTAGGTATTTTCATGAGTTGGTTGAAAAATTTCATAACCCTCTTCGTGTTGGTGCATACTGTTTAGCATTTGTGTTTTTAGCACTCCATTTGTTACATGGTTTTGAGTCAGCATTTCAGTCAGTAGGCGCAAACAATAAATACACGAAGGGATTAAAAAACTTCTCAAAAATATACGCTATCGGGATTCCTGCAGGCTTTATTTTTATTGCATTGTTTCATCATTTAAATCAGATTTTATAAGATGGCATTAGATTCAAAAATACCCCAAGGACCACTTGCAGATAAGTGGACAAAACATAAAAATGATATTAACTTAGTTAATCCAGCAAATAAACGATTAATCGATGTTATCGTTGTTGGAACTGGCTTAGCAGGAGGTTCTGCAGCAGCAACTTTAGCTGAATTAGGATATAATGTAAAAGCATTTTGTTTTCAAGATTCTCCAAGGAGAGCCCATTCTATCGCGGCACAAGGAGGAATAAATGCAGCAAAAAATTACCAGGGAGACGGAGATTCAACCTATAGGTTGTTTTATGATACCGTTAAAGGAGGAGATTATCGTTCTCGTGAAGCCAATGTATATCGTTTGGCAGAGGTTTCTGCAAATATTATAGATCAGTGTGTAGCACAAGGAGTTCCTTTTGCTCGTGATTATGGAGGATTATTAGACAACAGATCGTTTGGTGGTGTATTGGTTTCAAGAACATTTTATGCCAAAGGTCAAACAGGGCAACAATTATTGTTAGGAGCTTATTCTGCTATGAATCGTCAAATTGGTCGTGGAAAAATAAAAATGTACAACAGGCATGAAATGCTAGATGTTGTGATTGTAGACGGAAAAGCTAGAGGAATTATAGCCCGTAACTTAGTAACAGGTGAACTAGAAAGACACTCAGCGCATGCAGTAGTTTTAGGAACAGGAGGGTATGGAAACGTATTCTTTTTATCCACGAATGCTATGGGATCTAATGTAACAGCAGCTTGGAGAGCTCATAAAAGAGGAGCTTATTTTGCAAATCCTTGTTACACACAGATTCACCCAACTTGTATTCCTGTTTCAGGAGACCATCAATCTAAATTAACATTGATGTCAGAATCTTTGAGAAACGATGGTAGAATATGGGTGCCAAAACATAAAAAAGATGTTGAGGCTATTAGATCTGGTAAATTAAAGCCAACTCAATTAGCCGAGGATGATAGAGATTATTATTTAGAAAGAAGATATCCTGCTTTTGGAAATTTAGTGCCAAGAGATGTTGCTTCAAGAGCAGCTAAAGAACGTTGTGATGCTGGTTATGGAGTGAATGCCACTGGTGAAGCAGTTTATTTAGATTTTGCTGCGGCCATTATTAGATATGGTAAAGAAAAGGCACATGTAAAAGGATTAAATGAAAATGATGATGCTCTAGTGAAAGAACTTGGGAAAGAAGTTGTGAAAGCCAAGTATGGAAACTTATTTCAGATGTATGAAAAAATTGTAGACGAGAATCCATACGAAACTCCTATGATGATTTTCCCAGCTGTACATTATACTATGGGTGGTATTTGGGTAGATTATAACTTACAAACTACTATTCCTGGATTGTACGCCATTGGAGAAGCAAATTTCTCTGATCACGGATCAAATAGACTTGGTGCTTCTGCATTAATGCAAGGATTAGCTGATGGTTATTTTGTGTTGCCTTATACCATAGGAGACTATTTATCTAAAGATATTAGAACAGGAGCTATATCCACGGATTCAACAGAGTTTGAAGAAGCAGAAAAAAATGCTTTAGAAAACATTAATCACTTCATTAACAATAAAGGGACTAAGTCTGTAGATTCTTTTCACAGACGACTTGGAAAAATTATGTGGAATAAGTGTGGTATGTCTCGTAATGAAAAAGAATTAAAAGAAGCTATTGAGGAAATTTCTACTTTACGAAAAGAGTTTTATAAAGATGTTTTAGTGCCCGGAACAGCAGATGAGTTCAATGAACAATTAGCAAAAGCTGGGCGTGTAGCAGACTTCCTTGAATTAGGAGAATTATTTGCAAAAGACGCCTTGTTAAGAGAAGAATCTGCAGGAGGTCATTTTAGAGAAGAACATCAAACACCAGAAGGAGAAGCAAAAAGGCGCACTGAGTTTCAGTTTGTTTCTGCTTGGGAATATAAAGGTGAGCCAAAAGATGCTTTATTGCATAAAGAGCCACTAGTGTACGAGAATATTGAAGTAAAAGAAAGATCATATAAATAATTTAGGAGACATGAATTTAACGTTAAAAATTTGGCGTCAAAAAAACGCAAACGACAAAGGAAAGATGGTAGATTATCAGATTTCTGATGTGTCTCCAGACATGTCTTTCTTGGAGATGTTAGATGTGTTAAACAATCAACTGATAGAAAAAGGAGACTCTCCTGTAGCTTTTGATCATGATTGTAGAGAAGGAATTTGCGGAATGTGTTCGCTTTATATTAATGGTGAAGCTCATGGCCCAGATAGAAGAGTAACTACTTGTCAACTACACATGAGAATGTTTAAAGACGGAGATACTATTCATATAGAACCCTTTAGAGCTAAAGCATTTCCTATAATTAAAGACTTAGTTGTAGATAGAAGTGCTTTTGACAGAGTGCAGCACGCAGGAGGTTTTATTTCTGTAAATACTTCAGGGAATACACAAGATGCAAATTCAATTCCAATATCTAAACATGCGGCAGACAAAGCTATGGATGCAGCAACGTGTATTGGTTGTGGAGCCTGTGTTGCTTCTTGTAAAAACTCTAGTGCAATGTTATTTGTTTCAGCAAAGGTTTCTCAATACGCTTTACTGCCTCAGGGGCAAGTTGAAGCTACAGACCGTGTATTAAACATGGTGCAACAGATGGATGATGAAGGGTTTGGTAATTGTACGAATACAGGTGCCTGTGAAGTAGAATGTCCAAAAGGAATTTCTTTAGAGAATATTGCTCGCATGAATCGTGAATATTTATCTGCAAGTTTTAAAGGATAAACAATTAAAGAAAAATTAAAAACCTTCAACATTGTTGGAGGTTTTTTATTTTTAGAAAAGATATAGGCTTTATTTTCTTCCGAAGTCAGCAGGAATTTCTCCCCAAGCTTTGGTTTCCCATTTTAATATTGGATTACTGAATGAATTTTCTTTCAGCCATTTTTCAGCACGATGAATTAGCGTCAACAAATCACTGTTAGTAGTGTCAAAAGTAATAGTAGTTCTACAGGTTTTCTTTTTAACCCAAGACATGGCAATTTTAGAATCTGAGTAGATAGGCAAGGAGTGTAGGCCTTTCTTTTTTAGCAATGAAATTCCATGAACCAAGGCTAGGAATTCTCCAATATTATTAGTGCCATTCTTAAAAGGCCCCATCTTAAAAACCTCTTGATTGTTATGGTTTAAAACCCCACGATATTCCATCTTTCCAGGGTTTCCACTACAGGCAGCGTCAACAGTTAAACTATTTTTTATGGGAACACCATATCTTGCTTTATCAGCATTTGATAATGTTTTCTTTGAAATGCCTTTTCCTTGATAATCTGAGTATTTTTTTTTGATTGCTTTAGTTGCTTCTTCTTTGCTTACAAAAGATTTGTATTTTGCACCTTCATACCCCTGAACAAGTTTTTTAACTTTATCCCAGGAGGAGAATACTCCAGTTTCTTTTCCTTTCCATATGACATAGTATTTTTTAGCACCCATCTTTTAAGATGGTTTTTTTAATAATTTTTGGAAAGTATTCATACTCTAATGTATGGATTTTTTGTGCAATGTCTTCAGGGGAGTCACTTATTTCAAGTTTTGTTTTTATTTGAAAAATAATAGCTCCTTTATCGTAGTGTTCATTAACATAATGAATTGTAATCCCTGTTTCTTTGTCGCAATTGTTTTTTACGGCCTGGTGAACATGCATACCATACATGCCTTTTCCACCATAGTTGGGTAATAGCGCAGGATGAATATTGATGATTCTATTAGGAAAGGCTTTCACAATAGCTTCAGGAATTTTCCATAAAAACCCCGCTAATACGATAAAATCAGTTTGTTCAATTAATTTATCTAGGATTGTGTTTTTCTTAAAAAAATCTTCTCTAGAAAACCATTCGCAATCTTTATTTAGCTTTTTGCAACGCTTAAAAACACCAGCCTCTTTTTTGTTACATAACACTTTCACAACACTAATTTCTGTAGAGTTCTGAAAATAATTTATGATGTTTTCTGCATTAGAACCAGCTCCTGAGGCTAAAATAATAACTCTCTTCATGTACATTAATATTCAATCACAAAATAAAGCATAAAAGTTGATATTATAATCTCATTAGTCACATATCAACAAAATAAAATAATTTAGGCTTCATTTTTTTGCTAAAAATTAGTTAAAACTAATAAGATTTGTATTTTTGTCTCGATTTAAAATTTAAAATAAATAAATTATGTCAGACATTGCATCAAGAGTAAAAGCTATTATCGTAGACAAATTAGGAGTAGACGATAATGAAGTAACTACAGAAGCTAGTTTCACAAATGACCTAGGAGCAGATTCTTTGGATACTGTTGAGTTGATTATGGAATTCGAAAAAGAATTTGATATTCAGATTCCAGATGACCAAGCGGAAAACATTGGAACCGTAGGCCAAGCAATCAGCTATATAGAAGAAGCTAAAAAGTAACATTTATATGCAATTAAAACGAGTTGTAGTAACTGGACTTGGTGCATTAACGCCAATTGGGAACAATATTGAAGAATATTGGTCTGCCTTAGTTAACGGAGTTAGCGGGGCGGCGCCTATAACGCATTTTGATGCTACCAAGTTCAAGACTCGTTTTGCATGTGAAGTGAAAAACTTTACTGTTACAGATTTTATGAACAGAAAAGATGCTCGTAAAATGGATAAGTTTACCCAATACGCTATGGTTGCCTCAGATGAAGCAATAGCAGATTCAGGATTAGACTTGGACGTTATTAATAAATTACGAGTAGGTGTAATCTGGGGAGCAGGTATTGGAGGCTTAGAAACTTTTCAAAACGAAGTTTTAAATTTTGCTTCTGGAGACGGAACACCAAAATTTAATCCTTTCTTTATTCCTAAAATGATCGCAGATATTGCTCCAGGAAACATTTCCATTAAAAATGGATTTATGGGTCCAAATTACACCACAGTATCAGCTTGTGCGTCATCGGCTAACGCTATGATAGATGCTTTAAATTATATTCGCTTAGGGCAATGTGATGTCATTGTCACAGGAGGTAGTGAAGCAGCTGTTACTATTGCAGGTATGGGAGGATTTAATTCTATGCATGCATTATCTACAAGAAATGAAACTGCAGAAACCGCTTCTAGACCTTTTGATGCCGAAAGGGATGGATTTGTTTTAGGTGAGGGAGCAGGCGCTATTGTTTTAGAGGAATATGAATATGCTAAAGCAAGAGGAGCAAAAATCTATGCAGAAGTTATTGGAGGCGGAATGTCTTCAGATGCACATCATATGACTGCACCACATCCTGAGGGTATCGGAGTTATTGCTGTGATGAAAAACTGTTTAGAAAACTCAGGAATACAACCAGAAGACGTAGATCACATTAATACTCACGGAACCTCAACACCTTTAGGAGATGTTGCTGAACTTAAGGCTATCTCTGAAGTGTTTGGGGATCACGCAAAGAACATTAATATCAATTCTACAAAATCTATGACAGGTCACCTTTTAGGTGCTGCTGGAGCTATCGAATCTATCGCATCTATATTAGCGATGAAACACGGTATAGTACCCCCAACAATTAATCATAGTACTGCAGATGAAAACATCAACCCAGATTTAAATTTAACACTTAATAAACCTCAAAAGAGAGCAATTAAAGTTGCTATGAGTAATACTTTTGGTTTTGGTGGGCATAATGCTTGTGTAGCGTTTAGAAAAATAGATTAATACTTCATGAATTTCATTCGTAAAATAGTTACCCAATCATCTAAAGGAGATGATAAGGTGTTTTATGATGCTATGCGAAATCTATTGAAATTTAAACCCTATCAGATTGAGAATTATCAAAAAGCATTTACACACCGATCTTTAAAAAAAGTAGATAAAAAAGGCGAACCTTTTAACTATGAAAGATTAGAGTTTGTTGGAGATGCCATGTTAGGAGCAGTAATAGCCTCTTATCTTTTCTCAAAAGCACCTAACCAATCTGAGGGATATTTAACTCAAATGAGGTCTAAAATTGTAAGTAGAGAGCATTTGAATGAGTTAGGTAAAGATTTAAATTTAATTTCATTTGTAAAGAGTAATATTCCTCAAAATAATATTGGAGACAATATACATGGTAATATATTTGAAGCCCTAATAGGTGCTATCTATCTAGATAGAGGATACGCGTACTGTAATAAATTCATTTATGATAAAGTTATCGTTCCTTACGTAGATATACCAAAACTTGAAGGAAAGATAACTAGTTATAAAGGCCTTATTATTGAATGGTGCCAGAAGAAAAAGAAAAAGTACGATATAAACACCTATGAAGACACAGGGAATGAGCCTGTCAAACATTTTAGTGTAAAGATTAGTATTGATGATGTTCAAATAGCAAAAGGAAGAGCAACATCCAAGAAGAAGGCAGAGGAACAAGCATCAAAAAGAGTTTATTATACCTTCCAAAAACAAATAGAAACTTCATAATCGATAACGATTTCGTTAATTTTTATGTTCATTCTTAAAACAATCATTAATTTTGCTGCTTTAGTAGCAGTATTAATTAAACTCAATACCATTTTTAATGCAAGTTTATTCGTTAGACATAGACGATTTTAATGAAGATAATTATACTCTAATTGGAATTCACACTGCATTAGAAGATTTTAAGTTAGCTTATTTATTAAATAAGAATTTAGACACTCACTTTTCAAAAGCTAACTATAGTTTAGATTTTGAAAGCAATGCATCATTTTCAGTTTATAATGATATTAATGAAGAATATGGTTTTGAATTGTATTTAATATCAAATAGCTATACTGAAGAAAGAATAAATGCATCAGATACAATAGTTTTGGCAACAGAGACTAAGACCTACTTAATACCTGAAAAGAAAAAAGTAGATTATTTTATAAAAATAGTTGGTGAACCAACTCAAGAAACAATATACAAAACAGTAAATCAGATTAAACAAATTAACCAAGTTGTGACTTCTTACACTGTTGAATTAGATTCTTTAAAATCTAAACAATTTTTAATTTTTTAAATATGCTCATAAACAAGAAAACAAAAATTGTTGCCACTTTAGGGCCCGCAACAAATACAAAAGAAACGTTAACTGAACTTGCTCGTTCAGGAGTTAATGTTTTTAGAATTAATTTTTCTCATGCAGATTATGAAGATGTAAAAGTACGTGTAAAACAAATACGTGAAATTAATGAAGAAAACAGTTTCAATGTAGCTGTCTTAGCAGATCTACAGGGACCAAAACTACGAGTTGGGGTCATGGAAGAAGGGGTTGTTTTAGAGGATGGAGCTGAATTTATTTTTACTACAGAAGAATGTATTGGGAACGCTCAAAAAGCGTATATGACGTATCAGAGTTTCCCAAGAGATGTGAAACCTGGAGAACAGATTTTAGTAGATGATGGAAAATTACAGTTTGAGGTTATTTCAACCGATAAGAAATTAAAAGTAATAACTAAAGTTATTGTTGGAGGAGTTTTATCTTCTAAAAAGGGGGTAAACCTCCCAAACACTGATATTTCACTCCCAGCACTTACGGATAAGGATAAAAAAGACGCCATTTTTGCGTTAAGCTTACATGTAGATTGGCTTGCATTATCATTTGTTAGAACTCCTGAAGATTTAAGAATACTCAGAGATTTAATTGCTCAAAATTCAGAATATAGAGTTCCTGTAATCGCTAAGATTGAAAAACCAGAGGCTGTAGAAAATATTGATTCTTTACTTCCTTATTGTGATGGTTTAATGGTTGCTAGAGGAGATTTAGGAGTAGAAATACCTATGCAGGAAGTTCCGTTAATTCAAAAGATGCTTGTAAACAGAGCAAAGAAAGCACGTATTCCTGTGATCATTGCAACTCAAATGATGGAGACTATGATTACAAATTCTGTACCCACAAGAGCTGAGGTAAACGATGTTGCAAATTCCATTATGGATGGAGCTGATGCTGTGATGTTATCTGGAGAAACATCTGTTGGAAAACATCCAGTCAGAGTAATTCAAAAGATGAGTGAAATTATTATGAGTGTTGAAAATTCACCACTAATAAAAGTGCCTCACCAAGCACCTCATATTAGAACCGATAGATTTATTACTAAATCTTTATGTCATCACGCAGCATTAATGTCTAAAGACACAAATTCAGCTGCTATTTGTACTTTAACGAACAGTGGTTATACTGCATTTCAGATATCTGCGTGGAGACCACAGTCACATGTTTTAGCATTTACAACTCAAAAAAGAATCTTAGGGAAGCTTAATTTACTTTGGGGTGTAAGAGCATTTTTTTATGATGAAAATCTAAGTACAGATGATACTGTTGTTGATATTAACCGAATTGCGAAAGAAAAGAATTATGTTGCATCTGGAGATATTGTGATCAATTTAACCTCAATGCCTGTAGAGGAAAGAGGAATGGTAAACACACTGCGTGTTTCAGAAATAGATTAATGTATTTATAACTAAAATTAAAAACCCAAGAAAGTTTATTTCTTGGGTTTTTTGTTATCCTAAAGATAGTTTTCTAAAGTTCTCTTTTTATCAATAAAAACTTATCATGTTCAAGAGTTAAATACCCTTGATCATAGATGTAGAAGTAGGTATTACCTGTTTTTGTGTTGTAGATTGAGGTAAAAAGTTGAAAGTCAAACCCTCTGTCATATAATTGAGTTCTAGTTACTTTAGTCTTGCCAAAAGTATTGAGGTCGGAAAGGATTTTATGATTTTTTCGAAGACGGTTATTAATATTTCTAATTAAATTTTTACTGTCTTTATTAACTTTATTATTGTGTGAATTTCTGCAATAATCTGAACAAAATTTTTTATCAACCCTACCTTTTAGAGGCTCACCACACTCTAAACATTCTCTATGTTCCATTTTTACTATTTTTTAATTCATACCAATTGCACTTTTCATTTTTAAAGGCAAATTCATTCATAAAATTTAAACCTATTTTTTGAAGCACCTTATTTGAAGCAACATTTTCTATATCAGCGGCACCATATATAATATTATATTTCAATTTTTTAAACCCATATTCAATTGATGCTAAAGAAGCTTCAGTAGCATATCCTTTTCCCCAAAATTCTGGTATAAATCGATAACCAATATCTATAAAATTTGTGTACCCATTCAACATTTCCTTTTCATCTAAATTTAATTTTAAACCTGCCCATCCGATAAATTTGCCTGACGATTTTTCTATGGTTGCAAAACGGCCAATTCCTCTTTCCTTGTATTGAAGGTGAAAAAAAGACACAATTTCTTCAGCCTCTTCTAGTGTTTTAATGGGTTTTTTACCTAAATACTTATGGACCTCTTCATTAGAATCTAATTTATAAATATTAGCAACATCAGTAGCTTTAAATTCCCTCAACATCAGGTTTTTGGTCTCTATAAGGTGTGTCATAGTCTTATTTATAGTTCCTTCACAAAGATATGAATTATTCGTTTACAAACGACTACAAATATTTACAACCGAAAGTAAGTGTCTAACAACCGATTCTAACTTGGTAATTAAATCATATTTGCAGTGTTGAAAAAACTCAACAAAAAATAAATTATAATCTGCACTATATTATTTAAGTGCGCAAAACCTTATCTTATGAATACGTTAAGAAACAAAGTACAGTTAATTGGAAACCTAGGAAACGATCCTGAAATTATTACTTTAGAAAGTGGTAAGAAATTAGCAAAGTTTTCCATTGCAACAAATGAAAGTTATAAAAATTCACTAGGTGAAAAAATAACCGACACACAATGGCACAATGTTGTGGCATGGAATAAGACTGCTGAAATTATTGAAAAGTATGTGACAAAAGGAAATGAAATTGCAATTGAAGGCAAATTAACCTCTCGCTCTTATGAGAGTAAAGAAGGAGAAAAAAAATACATCACAGAAGTAGTCTGTAACGAATTGTTAATGTTGGGAGGAAAGTAGAAGTAATAAATGTTATGGAAAATAAAAGGATGCCACTAGGCATCCTTTTTTTAGTATTTTTGATTTTATAAATTAATGATAGTTTTTATGAAAAAACAATTGATAAGGTATTTTTTAGAGTTTTTGGTCATTGTATTGGGGATTTCAATTTCATTTTATCTTGAGAAACAAAATGCTATCAAATACAAGGAAACTTTAAAAAATCAATCTTTAAGTAGAATTTTAACTAATTGTAAGGTTGATCATGAAGATTATTTATTTAATCTTGAGGCACAAAAAATTGCGATTAAATCTGGTCAATGGATAGTAGACAACCAAAATCAACTTTCTAAATATTCTAGAGATTCTATTGGGTATCATATTGGAGCAGCAATATCAATTAATACTATATTCGTTGACAATCAGGAAGAGTATCGAGGGCTTCAAAACTCAGGGCTAATTGAATTAATTGATAATGAATCAGTAGTTACAGCTCTTCAGAAAAAATATATATATCATGATTTTTGTAAACAAATAGAAGGGATGATAGATTTGAGAGCCAATGCAATCCTGGATTTTCTTTATACCAATACAAAATACAATAGTAATCAGGTAAATGCCCTTGGTTATCAAATTGATAGAACGTATACAGGGAATTTAAAAATTCCTCAAAAGATACTACAACAAATACAAGATAAACTTTATTTACATCATTATTACAAAGGGCGAATTCTCAGGGGCATAAAAACAGATGAGATTTTGGTTAAACAAATTAATGATGAAATTGGAGCAACCAAAAAAAGTTAATCTTAAACTAATAGGTTCTCAATTTAGAAAAAAATAGCAACTCTTCCATATTTATATTTGATTATCAGTATATTAGATTTTTGAAAATTAATTTATTTTAAATAGTATGGCAAAATTTAAATATTTTTCAGCCTTTATTGTTCCTTTACTAGGATTACTAACATTTAACACCACCGGCATAATCGCTTACACAGGCATTTTTAGTTTATATGTTATAGTTCCTGTTTTAGAAAACTTTTTACCCCACAATACGTATAACTTGACTTCTGTTGAGAAAGAATTAGCAACAGAAAATATTTTTTATGACGTTGTTCTTTATCTCTCAGTACCGCTTCATTTATTTGTGGTATACCAATTTTTGATTACGGTTTCTAACCCTTCAATATTAACCTCTGATTTAATAGCTTGTATTTTGTTTATGGGAACAATTTTAGGGGTCAATGGAATTAATATTGGACATGAGTTAGGTCACAAAAAAGATCATAAATTTAAACAATTTCTAGCCCATATATTATTATTAACGGCCATACAAAACCACTTTATGACCTATCATAATTCTGGCCATCACAGAGATGTAGCAACCCCAAATGATCTTACCTCAGCTAAAGAAGGCGATATTTTTTATTGGTTTGCATTGAAATCTCAAATAGGAGGTTATTTTAAAACATGGCGATTAGAAACAGAAAGGTTGAGATCTATGGGAAAGTCTTCATTATTCAACCCAATGATATTTTTTACACTTTTATCGGTGTCACTTTTTGTTGGAATTAATTTCTTTTTTGGCTTAAACGTAACAGCTATCTATTTTATCACAGCAGTGTATGGAATTTCAGTTTTAGAAGCGCAAAATTATTTTTCCCATTACGGACTTCGTAGAAAAAAGAAAGCTAATGGAAGGTATGAACGAGTAAAACGTGAACATTCGTGGAATTCAGATCATATTATTGGAAGAGTATTGTTGTTTGAATTGACAAGACACTCAGATCATCATCACAGTGGGGCAAAGCCTTATCAAGTATTGGAATCAAAAAATGACAGTCCTACCTTACCTTATGGATATCCGGCCATGTTAATGTTATCCTATTTTCCGTTCCTATTTAAACCTATAATGAAAAAAAGATTAGACCTTTATCGTAATAAAACAATCGCTTAAATTAAAGCAACTTCTCTAAAGCTTCTTTTATTTTCTTGGGGATTGATATTGATTTCTTACTTATTCTGTCTGCAAAAACGTGAACAAACTCTCCATATGCACAAGGAGTATTTTCACCTTTTTTAAAAATTCCTATACTATAAGTTACCGAACTATTTCCTAATTTTTTTACAGATAAGCCAGCTTCAATTTTATCTGGATAAGCAATAGCTTTTATATAGGTGCAATTAGAGTGAGCAACAAGGCCAATAATTGGGGCACTAAGAGGTTTAAAATCAGAAAATTCTATTAAATATTGATTAGCAATAGTATCAAAATAGGAGTAGTAAACTACATTATTTACATGACCATAGCTATCATTGTCAGCCCATCTAGTAGTAATGGATTGAAAATAAGAATAATTAGATCGTTTCATTGTTTTAACAGATTCCATATTCTTATTTTCCAATAAATTTAGGTTTTCTCTTCTGTAAAAAAGCAGACACTCCTTCAACTAAGTCATGACTGGCAAAAGCGGCTGTTTGTCTTTCTGCCTCATATGCAATAGTGCTATACAAATCGTGGTCCATAGCATGAAACATGTCTTCTTTTGTAATACCTACGGCAAGGGTTGGTAATTTTGCAATTTGATGAGCCCATTCAATAGCTGTTGTTACAATCGCATCATGTTCAACCAATTTATTTGTTAATCCAAGTTTGTGGCATTCATCTCCTTTTACCTTTTTACCCTCAACCGCAATTTGAAGGGCACGACTATAACCAACTTGTCTTGCTAACAACCAACTTGCACCACCATCTGGCCCTAAGCCTATGTTGATAAAAGCATATAACAAGCCACTATTTTCAGACATCACTCGAAAGTCACAAGCTAGGGCAATAGACGCTCCAACTCCTGCAGCAGTTCCATTGATGGCTGCAATGATGGGTTTTTTGAGGGTAGTTAAATTTCTCATTAATGGCCCGTAGGTATTTGTGAGATATGTTCTTCCCTCATCAGGAGTAATATTTCCAAAAGTATTCATATCAGCCCCTGAACAAAATCCCTTTCCTGCCCCTGTGAGTACCATTGCCCGAATGCTATCATCTTTTTGCACCTTTGCAATCGCTTTGTTAAGTCCATCAACTAAATCGTCATTTACAGCATTATATTTGTCAGGACGATTTAAGGTTACAATAGCAATATCTTCATCTTTTTTAAATAAGACAGCATTATTTTTTAATTCGTCTAATTTTTGATCTTTATTTGAAGCAGCAGTTTTGTTATTTTTCTTTGAGTTATCTGCGTATGCCAGAGCAATAAATTCTGCAACACAGGCTGGTTTTTCTTGTCCTTTTAATTCAAAAATAAGCTTCATTTTATAGCGTAATCCTCCAGGAACATCTTCTGTAGAAATTAATGAAACACGAGCTCTTATTAGAGAGCCAACTGTAGTTGCGTTCATAAACCTTACTTTATCTAACCCATAATTTATACCCATACCAACATTCTTAAATTTTACTGTTTCATAGCAGAATTTAGAGGCTAAAGAAAGGATTAAAAATCCATGAGCAATTGGTTTTTTGTAAGGAGAATGTTTTTTTGCCATTTCTGGATTGATATGAATCCATTGATTGTCATCGGTTGTTCTTGCAAAAGTATCGATTTGGTTTTGCGAGATAGTAGTCCATTCAGATACTCCTAATTCTTTTCCTGCATAATTTTTTAAGTCAGACAGTTGAGAAATTTCTGTAGCATATGCTTCTTGTCTAATATGTTGTTCTTCCATTGTTTTTGTTGATGTTTATTCGTATTTTTTAACTAGATAAAAGGTTTTTATGAGGGCATAGAGCCTCCATTGGCGTGTAAAGTATGACCACTTATAAAGCCAGCCTCTTTAGAAGCTAAAAATAAATAAGCATACCCCATATCCTCTGGGGTACCGATGCGTTTTACAGGAATCATAGCTATTCCAGCCTTTATAACTTCCTCTGGCATAGAATCTGACATCTCTGATTTAATAAATCCTGGCGCAACTGCATTTACCGTAATATTATACTTTCCTACCTCTTTACATAAAGAATGCGTAAACCCAACAATTGCAGCTTTACTAGCACAATAATTAGCCTGTCCAAAAGCACCTTGGTAAGCATTAATTGAAGACGCAGAAATAATTCGGCCATAGTTTGCAGCTTTCATATGCGGAACAACAGCTTTAGCAGTAATAAATAACGAATCTACGTTCACAGACATCACAACATCCCATTCTTCACGAGTCATTTTTAAAAATGAACGATCTCTAATGACTCCAGCATTGTTAATTAAGACATCAATTTTTTGATATTTTTCAATAATTTCTGCCACAGCGGCATCAACAGATTCTTGATTGGTAACATCTACTTTTTGGTAAAAAATAGCCCCTCCTTTTTCGGAAATTTTAGTCACAACCTCTTTTCCATCTAACACATCCCACAAGGCAACTGTAGCTCCTTCCCTACAAAATACTTCACAAATTCCCTCACCAATTCCTCTAGCTCCTCCGGTAATAATTACTATTTGCCCTTCTAATCTTTTCATATTTGTGCGTCCTTTTTGATTTGTAAATAATATTTATAAAGTTTTGGTTAAATATAACAAATACTCTTCATTTTTAGGACTTGCACAAGAATCAATATTAAGATTTTACATCTAAATATTATCTAACTTAATGATAGCTAGAGCATTGTAGGCTTATAAGTTTTCTAATGAAAATCAACATCAAATTTGACTGTTAACCCTATTGTTAAACTTTTAATAAACGCTTTTTTTTCTATAACTTTAACAAAATAAAATTAGTATTAAAAAAACCCTAAAGCATGAGTAAAGCATCATTTATAAACGAACTATCATTACCAGCTATAGCAGCACCAATGTTTTTAATATCCGGTCCTCAATTAGTTATTGAATGTTGTAAAAACGGCATTGTTGGTACTTTCCCAGCATTAAACCAGCGAACAACTGAGGGTTTTGAAGCATGGGTTTTAGAGATAAAATCTGCATTAGCAACTTATGAAAAAGAAACTGGCAAAAAGCCCGCACCATTTGGAGTGAATTTAATAGTACATAAATCAAATCCGAGATTAGAGGCTGATTTAGCGATATGTGTGAAGCATAAAATAGCCCTAATTATTACCTCACTGGGGGCGGTTTCAGAGTTGGTTAATACTGTGCATAGTTATGGTGGTCTTGTATTTCATGATATCATTAAAAAAAGACATGCAGAAAAAGCACAAGAAGCTGGTGTAGACGGGCTAATCTTAGTTTCTGCGGGAGCTGGTGGGCACGCAGGAACAATAAACCCGATACCTTTAGTTGCCGAAATTAAATCTTTTTTTAAGAAAACAATACTACTCTCAGGCTGTATTAGTACAGGAAGAGATATTGCTTCCGCCATGCAAATGGGGGCAGATTTAGCCTATATGGGCACTCGTTTTATTAATACAAAAGAAAGTAAGGCGCCAGAGGAGTATTGCAATATGATTATTAATGCAGGCGCTAGTGATATTGTGTACACTGCAGCTGTATCTGGAGTTCCTGCAAATTTTTTAGGGCCTAGTCTTAACGCCATGGGTATTACAGAAGAGATGTTAAGTAGAAAAGTAAAAGTTGACTTTGGCGAAGAGTTAACCGCCCAAGAAGACGAAGCTAAGGCTTGGGCAACTATTTGGTCTGCAGGTCAGGGTGTTTCTTCTATTCATGATTCGCCAAGTGTAGGCCATTTAATTGAAAACCTCAAAACAGAATTCAAAGACGCTATTAAACAACAGCAAAAGTTATTAGAAATTTATAAATAATTCTTCTAAATTTTTAAAATTAAAAAACGCTCAAAGTTCATAACTTTGAGCGTTTTAATATACCTTATGGTAAAAGTAAAAATTAATTTTTAATTAATTTTAAACTTTTAGTTCCTTGTTCTGTGGTAATTCTAGCAATATAAATCCCATTGGTTAATCCTTGAGTTGACACAATAATATTATTACTATTATTTACTTGAGAAACAACTCTTTTTCCTAATAGATTAAATACCTCAATTGAGGTTATTATGTTGTTTGGAGTACTTATTATCCAAGTATCTGAAGTAGGATTTGGATATACCTTTGTATCAAATAAATTTTTATTTTCTAGGCCTGCAGTTGCTGAACTTAGCGCTGTAATATTGTCTACATAGGTTGTTGTTACAGCATTTGCGTTCCAACCATTACCATTCCACATGGGAAAGAAAAGAATTCTAGCATAGATATATGCTGCTACAGGAGTATTGTCTTTAGGGTTGGCGAAGTCAAAAGTAAGCGTTTCCCAGCCTGATCCTGAGTGATAATCATCTGTAGCTGATTCGTCAGTAAATGTTCCTCCTACAGCATCAACAACTTTGGCCAACATATGAAAAGCTGTTGTTGAATACACTTCTGCAGTAACTACTTTATTTGATGAAATTAAATGGATGTAGTCATCTTGTAAAAATACTTGCGCATTTTGCCATGGTACCTCTGCTGAGGAAGAAGTTACTATTTTCAAAACCTCACTATGTGTTCCGCCTGTTTCTGGATCAGAAACAATACTCACAGACCCCAAACCATTATCTGCTGCAATTTGTGGAGGTGTTCCTTCAAAATCTTCTATGATAATAGCAGCACTTGTAGGGCAAGCGTTACAAGAGCCTCCACAATCAATACCAGTCTCATCATTGTCTTGTATACCATTTTCACAGCTATCTACTGGTGGAGCATCTGTTAATTTATTTGCATTAAATTTAATATTATCAATGTGGATTGTGCTATTTTCAGCTCTATCTGGTAATCCTTCTGTCCAATCTACAAAAACAACCATTTGACTAATATTGGTTAGATCTCCATTTGGGTTGATTCCTGAAAGGTCCCATGTTAACGTTTGCCATTCATTTACAACAGTATTCCCAACATTTTGATTTGTGATTTGAAAAGTAGTTCCTTGCCCGGCGGTTCCCATTTTAATTCCTACCGTACCTACATAATTTTTATGTACATCCATGGTTAAGCTTAAATTATTAGCTACTCCCATATCTATTTCCCATGTACCAAATACTCCTTCATCCCAAGCATTATTAACTCCGGCATAAAAAGCATTACTTGGTCCAACCACCACTTTTAAAACTTTTGTACTGGAAGGGTTTGTTCCATTTAAATTAGGATTATCTACAACTTCAGCTGCAGCAGGGTTATTGTCAAAGGTATACCAATTAGAGGCTACTCCAGAGGGTGTATTAGGTTCAAAATCAAAAAGATATTCTTGTTGCTGAGCATATCCAAAAGAAACTAGCAGTAATAATGTTACTAAAATTATATTTTTCATTGTACTTATATTTAAATGAAAACGCTCAGAATTATTCTCCGAGCGTTTTGTTTCTATTTAATTCAAGAAGTTTAAATTATTCTCTAATTAATTTTACACTTTTCACTCCTTGCTCAGTAGTAATTCTAGCAATATAAATACCACTACTTAATCCTTGAGTAGAAATAGCAATTTCAGTGCTGTTGTTGTTTTGTGAAACAACTCTTTTTCCTAACAGATTAAACACTTCAACAGAAGTTATTACTGTATTACCAGTTCTAAAGTTCCAGTTTGAATTAGATGGGTTAGGATATACACTAACATTTACAATACTGTTGTCCTCAACACCAGCTGTAGCCTCACCAATAACAACACTTCCCAAGGTAGTGTCAGTTGGATCTGCTAATGGACCAGTAACCGCAAAACCATATTGAATGATATATCCTGCAGCTAATTCAGCAGCAGTTGCTGATGCTGTAAAGTCACCTGTACTACTAATATCAGCTGTATTATTAACTACAGTAGCATAACCATTGTTTGGATCTAAGGCTTTAACAAAAGCAACTACGGTATATCCTGAACCTAAATCACTAACAGAAACATTTCCAGTGAATGTAAGATCAGAACCAGCAAGCGTATTATCTTCTATATAAGAACTTGCTTCAATGTATTTATTTGCAGTTTGTGTAGCTGCACCTTGGTCAAACCAACCTGCATTTGTTGCCTCTGCAGTCCAAATAGCAATATTTGGCTCTAAAGTCATACTTGAAGTAGTAGGTGTTGCTCTAAGATCTGACACAGTATATCCGAATCCAAAAGCATAACTATTATCAGATACATTAAAAGCATTTACATAGGCATTCCATGCCTGTGAAGTTGCTACAGTAACACTATTCCCTGTTGCTGGAGGTGCTTCAACACCAATAACAACACTTCCTAAGGTAGTGTCAGCTGGGTCAGCTAATGGGCCAGTAACCGCAAAACCATATTGAATGATATATCCTGCAGCTAATTCAGCAGCAGTTGCTGATGCTGTAAAGTCACCTGTACTACTAATATCAGCTGTATTATTAACTACAGTAGCATAACCATTGTTTGGATCTAAAGCCTTCACAAATGCAACTACGGTATATCCTGAACCTAAATCACTAACAGAAACGTTTCCAGTGAATGTAAGATCAGAACCAGCAAGCGTATTATCTTCTATATAAGAACTTGCTTCAATGTATTTATTTGCAGTTTGTGTAGCTGCACCTTGGTCAAACCAACCTGCATTTGTTGCCTCTGCAGTCCAAATAGCAATATTTGGCTCTAAAGTCATACTTGTTGTTGTGGCAGTAGCTCTAAGATCTGCTGCACCATAAGAAAATCCAAACGCATAACTATCATCTAAGTTAAATGCATTCACATAACCATTCCATGCTTGAGATGTTGCTACAGTTACAGTATTTTCCGTTGCTGGAGGTGCTTCAACACCAATAAAAACACTTCCCAAGGTAGTGTCAGCTGGGTCAGCTAATGGACCAGTAACCGCAAAACCATATTGAATGATATATCCTGCAGCTAATTCAGCAGCAGTTGCTGATGCTGTAAAGTCACCTGTACTACTAATATCAGCTGTATTATTAACTACAGTAGCATAACCATTGTTTGGATCTAAAGCCTTCACAAATGCAACTACGGTATATCCTGAACCTAAATCACTAACAGAAACGTTTCCAGTGAATGTAAGATCAGAACCAGCAAGCGTATTATCTTCTATATAAGAACTTGCTTCAATGTATTTATTTGCAGTTTGTGTAGCTGCACCTTGGTCAAACCAACCTGCATTTGTTGCCTCTGCAGTCCAAATAGCAATATTTGGCTCTAAAGTCATACTTGTTGTTGTGGCAGTAGCTCTAAGATCTGCTGCACCATAAGAAAATCCAAACGCATAACTATCATCTAAGTTAAATGCATTCACATAACCATTCCATGCTTGAGATGTTGCTACAGTTACAGTATTTTCCGTTGCTGGAGGTGCTTCAACACCAATAAAAACACTTCCCAAGGTAGTGTCAGCTGGGTCAGCTAATGGGCCAGTAACCGCAAAACCATATTGAATGATATATCCTGCAGCTAATTCAGCAGCAGTTGCTGATGCTGTAAAGTCACCTGTACTACTAATATCAGCTGTATTATTAACTACAGTAGCATAACCATTGTTTGGATCTAAAGCCTTCACAAATGCAACTACGGTATATCCTGAACCTAAATCACTAACAGAAACGTTTCCAGTGAATGTAAGATCAGAACCAGCAAGCGTATTATCTTCTATATAAGAACTTGCTTCAATGTATTTATTTGCAGTTTGTGTAGCTGCACCTTGGTCAAACCAACCTGCATTTGTTGCCTCTGCAGTCCAAATAGCAATATTTGGCTCTAAAGTCATACTTGTTGTTGTGGCAGTAGCTCTAAGATCTGACACAGTATATCCGAATCCAAACGCATAACTATCATCTAAGTTAAATGCATTCACATAACCATTCCATGCTTGAGATGTTGCAACAGTTACACTATTTTGAGAATACCCACAAAAAGATGTCAGTAAAATTATAAATAAAGTAATTTTTTTCATATTGAAAATATTTAAAAAGTTTGTAAGCCCCAAATATCATCAATTTTAACCCTAACATTCTCAAAATTAACCCATACAAAAACTATACAGTCTTGATTTATAGTGTTAAACAGTGATATATTAACACAACATTGCTGTTTCTACTCACTAAACTTCAATTGCTCATCTTTATCCCAAACCCCCCAATAAGAGCCAACATCTCCTTCTGAATCCACTTTCCAAGACTCATCAAATGATGAGAAATAAAAGATATCTATGTCTTCTTCCTTAGACCAGGTTTGAGCATTGATAAAATATTTCATAGCATTTTCTTCAGATGGAACTGCTCCTGCCAAACTAGAACCCTCACTTGGCCATCCTGTTTCAGTAATAATTACTTTTTTACCTTTTCCGGCACGAAGCGCCCTTTGGTACATATCTTTCATGTACAATAATGAGTAGTCTTGATGACACCCTTCCCAAAAAGGATAACAATTGGCTAGAATAATATCACAAGCTTCAGAAATAGCTGGTCGATCCTCAAACTCATAGTAAGCATCTACATATCCTACGGGAACGTCTTCAGTAATTCCTTCTTTTACTTCATTTATAAATGAAAGCAATTCTTGTTCCGATAAGTCTTGTCTGTACATTACTTCGTTACCAACGGCAGCAATATCTACATACCCTTCATTTGCTAACTTAATTAGTCCAGCAATTTCTTTTTTATTAATCTCTGCATCGTTTCCAAGCCAAGCTCCAACAAATGTTTTGATGCCTAATTCACGTGCTACTTTTGGAATTAATTCATTTCCTTCTGTACACGAAAAAGAACGTATCCATTTGGTATAGGGTTGTATTATTTTTAATCTGCGTCTAATCTGTTCCTCTGTTAAGGTGTCTCCTGGTTGTTGGCCTTCTTCATAGGGGCTTGAACAAAATCCATGTACTCCATCGAATAAAACCGCTTTGAAAATAGCTTTTAATTCTTTTGTTGACTTTTTAGATAAATCTACGTTTGTTAACGATAGAATCTTTTCTTCTCTTACTGACATTTTTTAAGTACTCTTTAATTATTTATTATTTGTGTGTTTTTTCTTTTTTCTAATTCAGCTCTAATTTCATGAGCTCTTTCTTCTGTAATACTATAATTACGCATAATAAGCATTGCTAAAATTGTTCCTATCATTGGGAAAAAACAAAAGAAAGCATGGAGCCCATCAACTGCAGCTTGTTGGTCTGTTGTTGCTAGATCTGAGTTAAAACCAACTACAGTAATAATTACACCACTAAGCGCTCCAGCAATACCATAACCTACTTTTACCATCCACCAATAAATAGCTCCAAAAACACCTTCTCTACGCTTTCCTGTATTTATTTCATCAATATCAATAACATCTGCAGTCATAGACATCATAATGGTAAATAAACTCCCTATACCAAAAGAAAAGAAAGGCAAAGCAATAATGTACATCCATGGTTTTCCTGGAATAAATAAGAAATAAAGCATAATATACCCTACCAATGAAATTGATTGTGATAACATAAAAGCTTTTTTCTTCCCTAGTTTTTTTGACATCCAAGCCACAGCTGGAATAACAATAAAAGTAGTTCCTAATGCTCCCAAACATCCAAACATTGAAACCCATATTCCGCTGGCACCTGCATCTCCATTAAATAATTTATATACAATTACAAAAAAAGTAAGGGCGGCTACTGTATTAAAAGCATTAAATATTAAAAAAGTTGCCCCACATAATTTTCGAAATTCTTTGATTTTAAATGCAGCTACAAAACTTTCAAATATTTTCATTAAACTATTTCCAATATTGGATGAGTTTAAAGGCTCATAGTCTTCGTCTAGTGTTGAGTTACTTTTTATAAAAATTGCAGGAACCATAGCACAAAGAGCACAGGGTATAGCTACCCAAATTGCCAATTCTTTAACAGCAATATCTGCAGAAGGGAACCAACTTTCATCATACATAATGATCCAAAACAAAGGTGCAATTACCCATGCCCATTGCCCAATAAATTGGGCTATCGCCATAATGTTGGTGCGTTCATGAAAATCATCACTCATTTCATATCCCATGGCTACATAAGGAACACTAAAAATAGTTAGACCTAAATAAAATACTAAAGACCACAAGAAGAAATACCAAAAGTTATATTCTACTCCGTCAGCCTTAGTCAGCTGCCACATAAAAATATAGGCTAGTCCCATAAGAATTCCCCCAATTAGAACATATTGTCTACGTCTTCCCCATTTAGATTTTGTATTGTCTGAGATAAAGCCCATAATTGGATCAGTAATCGCATCAAAAATCCTTGGGAAAAGAAATACTAAAGACCACATCCAGCCAGAAAAACCTAAATCTTCAACCAAAACAACCATAAAGATTCCTAAGATTGCTGGAAACATTTGGTTGGCTAGCATTCCAAAACCAAAGGCTATTTTTTGCCCCATAGGGACTTTACTTGTTCTAGACATAATTATTAAATCGTATTAATTAATATTGTTTGTATGGCTTGCGCGTTTATTGAAATGGTAGTTACTTCTGTTCCTAATGAAAGTTGAAAACTTTTTTGAGTTGTTCCTTCATTAAAAATCACTACAGCAATTGATCCATCAGTGTTTTTTGCAGCAGTAACCATTAAATCTTTATCTGATTTTTTAACCTCTATGATTTCAGCTTGAGGTCTAATGTATTTGCTGAAATGTGCCATCGTGTAATAAATAGGAGTAAAGTAAACCTCGTCTTTTTCTGGATCTACAATTACAGGTGCCACACACCAGTTCTCAAACCAGTTTGGCCCCCCCTGAGTATCTAAAACCATATTCCAGTCTACCCAACCATCTACCCAGTTGTTTAGACATCCAATAATGTCTCTGGCATACCTGTTTACAGGGGCATACTTAGGGTGAAGATGTTTGTCTTTCTCAGAAGCCCAGTCCCACCCCCAGTCTGTTGCTTCTTTACTCCAATACCAATCATCATCTTGCCATTTAGGGATTTCAGAATCTACACAACCCTCTGTTTCTATTAAGTATTTGTTTGGAGCTTTGTTGTGTGCATATTGAAGTGCTTCAGGGAAAAAATCATAGGTGCTTTCATACCAATGAATAGCGGTACCATCAAAATATTTAGAAGAGTTATCATCTCTATACATTTCATCTACCCATTCTTGTAAACCAGCTCTATTTTGGTCGTAACCTAGGATTATTTTATTTCCATAACCATCTTTTTCTAATTTTGGACCTAAATGAAATTGAACAAAATCAGTCATTTCCTTTGGGGTATAGTGCATGCTTTCCCAATTATCTCCATTACCATGTGGTTCGTTTTCTACTGTAAACCCCCAGATATCTATACCTTCTGCTTTGTATGCCGTCAAGTATTTTGAGAAAAATAACGCCCAAGTATCATAATATTTTGGAAGTAATCTCCCACCAACCCACTTATTATTATCTTTCATCCAAGGTGCAGCAGACCATGGCGATGCTATGATTTGGAAGCCATCTTCAGATATTTTCATAGCGTCTTTAATCATTGGAATAAGATCGTCTTTGTCTTCTTGGATAGAAAAATGCTCAAGCTCTATGTCATTCTCAACAGGAGAATATGAATAGTTTGATAGTGAAAAATCACACGAGTTCATGTGTGTTCTAGTTAGTGAATAGTTAGCTCCTTCTTTTGAAAAATAGGCACTTAATATTGTATCACGATTTTTAGAACTTAATTTATTTAACAAATAAGCGGAAGCTTCTGTAAAAGAACCACCAAAACCTGTAATTTTTTGATATGTTATTTCTGGGTTAATACGAATAGAAGAAACTTCATTAGTCTCAGTAAAACTACTTACTTGGCTTAATTTATTACCATTTTTTGAAGTTTCTATAACTTTTACCGATAAAGATTTTTCTGATGTGCAAGAGAGGACACTCATAAAGATTAGTGTTAAAAAAAAGTATATCCTAGTTAATTTCATTTCACTATATATTTTTATAATGTGGTATTATTTTTTTTGAACGGAGGAACATGTACTTCTAAAAGTAAACTGTCTTTATTTCCGTTATAGGTTTTTGTAATTGAATTTTTATTTCTACCCAAGCCATCAAAAATCCCTTCATCCACTAAATCCCACAGGGCGTATTTAGCTTTCCCATCAATAGTAAATAATCCAAAGTGATTTTCTGAACCTTTTGGGTTTGGAGCATCTTTCCAAACTTCATCAAAAGCTTCAAAATAGAAACATGAAATACCAGCTTTTGCAGTCCATTCTCTCATATGCTCATAAAATAACGCCTCTTTATATTCATCAGTTGCTTTACTTCCTTTATTACCATAAAGTCCGTTTGAAAACGAGGCCCAGCCTGTTTCTCCAATATGTATTGGTTTTTTTATCCCTAGACTTTTTACGTAGTTGGCAACACTATCATATTGAGATACCGCATAATCTCTGGCTCTTAACATGATATTATTTACTTTCTCTATGTTGGGTTTTTCTTCATTTGTATACCAAAAAACAGGATTATAATGTGTGTCATGCATAGGGTAGGTGTGCATAGAAATATAATCTACCTCTTTAATAAGTTTATTTAAATCTTCCGTATGATATTCATCACCACCACCACCCCAAGAAGCAAAATTATCTGAACTCGTAATCCAAAGATTTTTTGGGAGTTTTTGGGTTTTCTTTAAGTCTTGTAAATGAGTAACCCATTTTAGAATTACTGATGGCTGAACATAATAACTTGTTGCCCATTTTACCATTGCCTCATTTCCTACAGCTATAATTTTTACAATACTTGGATATTTATTTGCCAATGAAACAGCTCTAGCTATTTCACTTTCATTTTGATCGCTTTCTAGTTGGTGATTAACTGGATGATTTGTCCAGGCATTTTTACAATCTATCCAAGCACCTAACATTACATACATTTCAAAAGAAGGATTTTCACTCTTTAGTTCATGTATGGCTTTAAGAATTGTTTCTGCTTGAGCTAATTGAACATTATACGTTCTAAGGATTCTAATTTTCATTGCGTAAAGAATCTTTATATCTTCTTTTACTTCCGCTATGGTTGGTTGAATACCCCTGGTTGTTTTTCGATAACCACCATAGGATATTGCTAAATAATTTGGGTCTCCTAATATATCTTTTGCTGTCAATTGTTTCTTCTGTTTCGGATTTTTTTGTAATTTTTTATTTGTTTCATCTTCATTACAACATAACATGATGCACGAAATGGCTGTGATATATAGATAAAACTTCAATCTCATCGACTCTCTTTTCCTATTTCAAATATGTATTATTTATGTATACTTTAATCTGAATAACCTCTCCAGTTCTTTTAAATATTTTCTCACTTGTTTCATGATCTATAACCAATGCATCAATTTTGGAAGAAGTTCCATCATTAAAAATGATCTCTAGATGATCTTTATCAGATATATGATAAATAATTGGCACTTGACAATAGGTAAATGCTAATGAATCAGCAGGGATTGTTTTGTTTTGACTTCCATTAAAAAGACTTAAATATTCAAAATTTGTTTCTTTAGAAATAAATTCTTCTTTTCTCAATAAACAAGGATTAAAATACAGTTTTCCATGTTTTACAAAAACACCTAATTCCCCAAATCTTGAGATTACATCCTCTTTTACTTGCCCTGTCATTCCTGGTTGTTGAGCGCCTTTACCACCTGGTGTATGAGAATAGGGGTCTGTTGGAAAAGCACCGTATAATTGTGGCGATTTATGCACCCCTATGCCTTCATTTATTTCATAGAAGTGTTCAAGTAACTGGCCAATCATTACTTCATCTTCTTCATTTGAAATGGCCTGTAAACAAGATTCTTGTACAGCTAATAATAATTTTGAAACCATATGCCAATAAATAGAACCTAATCCCTCATAACCATAAAATGTACCTGATCTTCCTGTAAATGCTTTGTGATTAAAAACATCTTCAAAAGCTTTAAGAATTTTTGGAGTTTCTGAGGCTAAAAGATCACTGTATTTTGTTTCAGATAGTTTTTCTAGGGCCTCAGTAACATCATTTGCATTTTTAAAGTTTCCATTAAAGTGGTACTCGCCATTTACATCTCTTTCAATAATTTCAACAGAATTATCTTTTAACATCTCTTGGAATAATCTTGATGATAAAACAGCATCTTCAGAAATTGTATTTCTATCCAAGAATCCTTTAAGCTCTTTAAAAGGATATAACAGATAACTATATTGATCTTTTCTAAAAAGTTTACTTTGCTTCAGGGCGTCTAACACTCTTAACGTTTCTTTTCCATCTAAATAACCCGAACTTAAAACGGCAACTTGACCCTCTAGCATCTCGCTTAAATAACTTATGGAAACGGTATTGTCTTCATTTACCGTCATTAAATTATAGGCATGATATAAGTTATCTGAACGTTTATTTGCTTTTATAGAATGCTCTAAATATGATTTGCTTAGACTTACAAATTTTTTCAATTTATCAAATGAAAGTTTTGTTTTCCTTCCAGAGAATGCATGGTTGTAAATTTGCATTCGGTAATTATCTCCAGCTTGTCCTAAAGCATCTAAAATTGTTTTTTTATCAGTATCATTGATAGAAGAAGCTAATAATTTGGTGTTTTTTTCAAAGGTATTGAGGACCTTGTCGAAAAATTCTAAAATTTCGTTAGAAACTTCAACTTCAGTAGTTGAGGAACTTTCTAACAATTCTTCAAAGAAATTGAAAAATCGATTTAAATAATATAATGTTACCATTGAAACTCCATTTCCAACGAGAGCATTATTGGCATCATTCCATTCAGGCCTTTGTGTATTCATCCAGATTCCTCCTTCAGGGATAAAATTAGATAATTTAGCTAATGAAGTTGCAAGAATTTTTTCTATGAAATTTGCCTTTACGATAAAGCGATGTTCGTCACGCAATAAAGCTCCATCAGACCCCAAAGTTGCTCTTTCTTCACGAATTTTGGCATCCAATTGTTGGTCAAAAATTATGGTGTCTTTCGGGTTTTTAAGCAGCTCTCCATAAGACTTTATTTTATAGGGAACATTCGCATAAACAAAAAGATTTTTAGTAAAGAAACTCTCTAATCTTCCCGGTTTATGATTATTTATAAATTCTAAAAATTTTAATAAATAGATAATTTGATGGTCACCCCAGTATCCAATATATGACCACGGGTCATCCGGCTCAATGGTTTCCCAGTCAAAACCACCTTTAGTTACTCTGTAAGGATTGTAACCGTCAAAAGTAGTGGCATTTAAAAATTTATGAATCATACTTTCAATAAATTCTGGG
>CALSUE010000004.1 GCA_943789455.1 uncultured Flavobacteriaceae bacterium | reverse complement strand
AGTGGATGCCTTAGATTTTGTTTTCATAAGCAGTTCTAATTGCGCTATCAACATCTTTCTATGGCGATTACTGCCTTTTTCTGGAGCATAATATTGATAAGTGTCTGCATAAATACTTAAGCCTACTGCATCACGTTGCCTACTTAAGATTTCCATTAAACAAGCAGCTGCAACTGCTGAAAAACCAATTTTATTTAATTGATCTAATTGTTGTTCTTTTACAATAGGATAGTGCATAGATGCAGAATTATCTATAATAATATGACAACGCAAGTTTGTTTCTTCCTCGTATTTTTTCGTATATAATTTTTCTGTTTTTGCAAAAAGTTTCCAATCTATATGGCGTGTACTTTCTCCTTTATTGTACAACTTATGTTCAGAAAACTCAACTGAAAACCCGTGAAAAGGGCTTTTATGCAATCCAGTAATAAATCCTTCAACTACTTGACTAGCCAAAAGCTCTAGGTTTTTAAGCTCTGAATTTTGTATGTTTGAAAGTTCAATCATTTTTACCTAAAATAGAAAAAGGTTTGGCAAATGCCAAACCTTTTAACTTTGATTTTTTTTACAATTTTATAAGTTGGCATCAATTTTTGCCGTGTATACATTTTTTTGAGCGACTCCAACCTGTTTATCTACAACCTCTCCATTTTTAAATAATAAAACTGTAGGGATATTTCTAACACCATATTTAGCAGCGAACTCTTGATTTGAATCAACATCTACTTTTCCTACAACTGCTTTTCCGTCGTACTCTCCGTGAATTTCATCTATAATAGGTCCTACCATTCTACAAGGTCCACACCAAGCAGCCCAAAAATCTACCAAAACGGGTTTGTCTGATTGTAACACTACTTCTTCAAAATTTGCATCTGTAATTTCTAATGCCATAATATTCTGTTTTTATCTAAATTTAATATAATAACTATTTTTTACTTCTTCATTTTTGTTTGATTTCAAAATTAAGATAATAATTCTCATTATCTATTTTTTTAATATAAATTTTATCGATACATACATTCGTATATCTGTCAGATGTTATTTGTGACAAAAAATAATAATAATGGATGTTTTATTTAAAATTTAACTTTTGTCTCCACAAATTATAAGAACTAATATTACCATTATTTTCATTTTGAAGAATATTTATTATGAAATAGAAAAAAAAATTAATCCTATAATTATCAATAATGAAGAAACTATTTACATTAATAATATTAACTATCGGTTTTACAGTTAGTGCTCAAATAGGTATAAACAATGAAAACCCAGACGCCTCTGCGGCATTGGATATTACCTCTACTACAAGAGGTTTGTTACCACCCCGTATGACCAATGCTCAACGAGATGCTATTTCTGCTCCAGCTACCGGATTAATGGTATATGTTACAGATCTAAACGGCGGTTCAATAATGATTTACAATGGTACCAACTGGAGCGTACTCTCAACTACTTCTACGTTGCCTGATGCACCAATTATAGGGACAGCAACTGCCGGAGTTGCTCAAGCATCTATTGCTTTTACTGCACCAACAAGTAATGGAGGTTCAACAATAACATCCTATACAGCAACATCCAATCCAGGTTCCATTTCAGGTTCATTAAGTCAGTCAGGAAGTGGAAACATAACCGTTACCGGATTAACCAACAATACAGCTTATACTTTTACAGTAACGGCAACTAACCAAAATGGTACTAGCGTTGCGAGTGCGAGCTCAAATTCAGTAACCCCAACAGCACCACCTGAAGTTGGCGACTTCTACCAAGGTGGTGTAGTTTTTTATATTTATCAGAGTGGAGATACAGGCTATGTAGAAAACGAAACTCATGGTTTAATTGTTTCAGTAAGCGATGTAAGTACAGCGACTTGGGGTCCTATTGCTGATGTAGCTACATCTAACGCCATCGGTACTGGTCTAGCTAATACCAATCTTATGTCTTCACAAGTTGGAAGTGGTGCTGCTAATGCTTGTTTAAACTACTCTGCAGGTGGCTACAGTGATTGGTTTTTACCCTCTAAAGATGAATTGCAGCTAATTGTAAACAACAAATCAATTATAAACTCAGTATCAGCATCTAATGGTGGTAGTAGTTTTACTAGTGGAGATTATTGGGCTTCTTCACAATCGAGCAATCGGCATGCTTATACTTGGTGGACTGGTAGTAGTTCAGTTGAAGGTGGAACCAATAAATATACAACTGGAGTCTATTCCAGAGCAATACGTGCTTTTTAGTTATTTAATTATTTATCAATTAATTTATACCGTGTTAGTGGTAAATTATCAAGGACTTGTACTGAACTTATTAATGCACTCAAAGAACAACAATCAAAAATAGATGAATTAAAACAAATGTTTAAAGAATGTTTATAATAAAAAATAAAGTAAAAAAATAATCCTGTAATTATCAATAATGAAGAAACTATTTACATTTATAATATTAACCATCGGTTTTACAGTTAGTGCTCAAATTGCTACCAGTGGAACAACTAATAGTGGAACTAATGCTTCTGCAATTGGATTTAATACAACAGCAAGTAATACAGTATCTACGGCAATGGGAAGGGAAACTTTAGCCAGTGGTGTAACCTCTACAGCAATGGGTTACCAAACCTCTGCAACAAATACCGCCTCTACTGCTATAGGAAATAACAGCACAGCTAGTGGTATAACATCAACTGCTATTGGAAATAACAGCACTGCTAGTGGAGAAACATCTATTGCAATGGGGTTCGAAACAGAGGCTAACAACAGTGCATCAATAGCAATGGGATATCAAACCTCATCTACTGAAGGTGCCTCTACTGCAATGGGGTTTAAAACTACAGCAAGTGGTTTTGGATCCACATCTATTGGATATGAAACTACAGCAAGTGGAAACTCTTCTGCAGCCATGGGATGGTTAACAGCAGCAAATGGAAAAGCCTCTATAGCTATGGGTAAAAGTACCATAGCTAGTGATTTTGGTTCTTTAGTAATTGGCCAATACAATTTAAGCGGCTCAACAGTTACCAATAGCGCAACGCAGCCTAACCCTAATAATACTGCCTTTGTAATTGGAAATGGTACTACTTCGAATGCAAAATCTGATGCTTTTAAAGTCATGGTTAATGGCAATACCACTGTTGGTAATAATTTAACAGTAATTGGCGATGTTGTGGTATCATCAGATACAAGACTCAAAGCAAATATTGTATCTCTAGGGTCTACTCTTGCCAAACTACTACTAATTGATGGGAAGCGTTACACAATGAAAAAAGACGGCAAACAAAAGATAGGCGTATTGGCTCAAGATATTCAAAAAGTATTTCCAGAACTCGTTACAACTGATGATAAAGACATGTTGGCGGTAAACTATCAAGGGCTTGTACCCGTGCTTATTAATGCGCTTAAAGAACAACAATCAGAAATAGACGAATTAAAAGAAATGTTTAAAGAATTAATTACCAGTCAAAAATAACATCACAATTTACTATGAAAAAAATACTTACACTTTTAGCAGTAACTATTGCATTTACAGTCAGTGCACAATTCAATACTAATTTTGGAACAGAATCTCTTAATTCGAACACTATAGGATTCTCTAATAGTGCATTTGGATATCAATCTCTAAAATTCAACACCACAGGAAGTGACAACACCGCATCTGGGTATAAAGCTTTATATACGAACACTGAAGGAAGTAACAACACCGCATATGGGCAGCAATCTTTAGTAACCAACACCACAGGAAGTTTCAATACCGCATCTGGGGCGTATTCTTTAAGTGCCAACAGCACAGGAAGTAACAACACCGCATCTGGGATATTTTCTTTATCATCTAACACCACAGGGAGTTACAATACTGCATTTGGTTACAGTGCAAAGGCAAGCACCGGTAATGCTATTAATCAAACAGTAATCGGTTGTGAGGCTACTGGTCAAGCAGATAATTCTGTGGTGTTAGGTAACGAACACGTAACAGCAGTCTATATGGGAGAGGATTCTGGTGCTACTGTTTATGCAGCATCTTTTGTTGGTGATGGTTCACAGTTAACAGGAATTACTGGAAGTACCTCAAGTTTAAATGACCTTACCGATGTTTTAGTTGATAGTAATTCAATGTTTCTTGGTAATCCACCTACTAATAGTACAGGAGGTTACAATACAGCTTCAGGGCGTAATGCTTTAAATTCTAATACCACAGGAAGTAACAACACCGCATCTGGGTATGAATCTTTATTTTCCAACACCGAAGGGGAAGACAACACTGCATCTGGGGCGTATTCTTTATATCTTAATACTACAGGGGACGAAAATACCGCATCTGGGTATAAAGCTTTATATAACAACACTGAAGGAGACGAAAATACCGCGTCTGGGTATAAATCTTTACATTATAACACCACAGGAAGTAACAACACCGCATCTGGACATAAATCTTTACATTATAACACCACAGGAAGTTACAATACCGCATCTGGGCTTAGATCTTTATATAAGAACACCACAGGGATCAAAAATACAGCATCTGGGGTGTATTCTTTATACTATAATACCGCAGGGAATCACAATACCGCATCTGGTTATGAATCTTTAACTAATAATACTACAGGAAATTACAATACAGCATCTGGTTATAATTCTTTACAAACTAACGCTACAGGAGCTAATAATACTGCATTTGGTTATAATGCAATGGCAAGCACCGATAATGCTACAAATCAAACCATTATTGGATATGAGGCTACTGGGCAAGCAGATAACTCTGTAGTTCTTGGAAATGATGATGTAACCGCAGTTTATATGGGAGAAGATTCTGGAGCTAAAGTGTACGCAGGAGAAGGTAGTTTTACTGGAAATATGACAATAGGTGGCGATGTTGTGGTTTCTTCAGATGTAAGACTAAAAGCAAATATTATGTCTTTGGGCTCTACGCTTGCCAAACTACTGCTAATTGATGGGAAGCGTTACACAATGAAAAAGAACGGCAAACAAAAAATAGGCGTATTGGCTCAAGACATACAAAAGGTGTTTCCAGAACTCGTTACAACTGATGATAAAGACATGTTGGCGGTAAACTATCAAGGGCTTGTACCGGTGCTTATTAATGCGATTAAAGAACAAGACGATAAGATTTCAAGATTAGAAAATTTGGTTGAAAAATTAATAACTAACAAATAAGATATCATGAAAAAGCTAACATTATTACTATGTTTTGTATCTTTTTTGATAAAAGCTCAAAACATCACAGTTGACTCCGGGGGGAGTTTTACAATTGAAAAAACAGGTTCTGTGACCGTGAGTGGAACTTTCTCAAACGCAGGAACCTTTACCTTAAACTCAGATTCTGACGAGTTTTCATCTCTAATAATTGGTGGGTCTGTTACTGGAAACATTACCTACAACCGGTATGTAAATTCAGTAGGTACTAATGAGTGGGATTTAATAGGCGCTCCGGTAGATGGGCAATCTATTAACTCATTTGTTACTGCAAACGCTTCAACTTTAGCCTCTAATGGTGATGCTTACGCGATAGGATACTATGATAATTATTGGAATGAGTGGGAAAACTACACTACATCTTCAAATTGGTATCCATTTGATGGAAACTTTATTCTTGGTATGGGCTTTCAAATGGCTACAATAAGTGGTGGAACTTTAAAATTCACAGGAGCTCCAGCTGCTACAAATAAAACACAGCCAATTATTGATTTTAGTGAGGGAGAAGGAGAAGGAGGAGGAGAAGGAGGAACAAAATGGAATTTAGTAGCAAATCCTTTCCCTTCATACATCCACGGAAATACCAGTGCAGATAGTTCAAACAATTTTTTAACTATTAATAGCGAAAAGCTCCACGATTCTTATCAGGCCATCTATGGCTATGACGCAGATGGAATTGGCTCAGGATATACCGTTTATAATAATACGAGTACTGCGCTGCGTATTGCGCCAGGACAAGCATTTATGGTAGCATCTGATAATCCAAATGTAGAAAATCCCGATGTACTTTCTTTTACAACAGCTATGAGAACCACTGAAGGCGACGATGATTTTATTGCTGGTAGAGATCCAGTAGACTCATTTGAGTTAGTTCTTAAGCTTTATGAGGGAGATACAGAGATAGACCATACTAAATTTTATTTTGGAGATGGTCTTGGTCTTGATTTAGACCCTGGTTATGATGCTGGTCATTTTAATCAAGGAGCTTCTTTAATGTCTAGATTAGTTGAGGAAGATGAAGGGGTTGGTTTAGTTATTAATGCTATGGGACTTGAAAGTATAAATGATGTTGTAGTTCCTCTTGAAATTAATAGGGAAACAGGAAATAATTTCAGAATAAGTATCGGCACCTTTAATATTAATATAGGCACAAATGTTTATTTAGAAGATAATGTTCAAGGAACAATGACTCTTTTAAATGATCAAGACTTTGAGTTAACAGCCGAAAATGAATTGAGTGGGGCAGGAAGATTCTTTATTCACTTAACAGAAACTGTTTTATCTACAGATGATAAAATAGAAACTAATTATTTAAATGTATTTAAAGCAGATGTAAATAATTTTATTACGGTAGAAGGTTTGGCCAATCAGTCGAATTTAACCAAATTAAGATTATATACTATTCTAGGTAAAGAAGTAATTAGTGCAACTTTAAACACTACGAATAACAAACAAATAATTTCTACACAGGGTTTAAGTCCGGGAATTTATATTGTAAAATTAGAGTCAGGAAATATTCTACTAACAAAAAAACTTTTTATTAAGTAATATTTTATGAATAAAGAAAATAAAGACAACGAAGAAATAGCTCCTTCTGGAATTACCAGAAAGGATGCCCTAAAGAAAATGGGGAAGTATGCAGCACTCACTGCGCTTGGCACGTTTATGATCCTAAATCCAAAAAAAGCACAAGCCTTTTCTGCTTCTCCAAGCCCAAGCCCATCTCCAGACGGTGGCGGTAGTGATAGTGGTAGTGATAGTGGTGGTAGCGAAACTCCACCAGCCCCTGGTGGTTGGAATGATTAATGTAAAATACACACTTATTTAAATATTTATTTCGAACTAAATAGTAGAGTCTTAAAATAGATTGAACATTAACTTAACTCCCTAAAAGTAATTTTTTTTGGCGAAGCTCTCTTTTTAGAGAGCTTTTGCTATTTATGTAGATTTTATCTTGCAAAAGTGACTAAATAATTTTCTTTACTATCTTGTTGAAATTACTTTTTATTATTGGTCTATAAAAGAAGCTTATTCTTACATTTAAAATACCTTAGAAGCTATTTGATATATGTTGGATGATTTTCCCATAGAGTAATAATGAAGGAAAGGAACGCCATATTTTAACAACTCTTTACTTTGCTCAATACACCACGCTACCCCAACCTCTCTTACAGCATTATTATCCTTACATTTTACCACTTCCATGATTAAATTGTCTGGTAAATCTACATTGAATCTGTGCGGAATTAAATTCAATTGCTTTTTAGTAGCAAGGGGTTTTAATCCTGGAATAATTGGAACCGTAATTCCTTCAGCTCTACATTTATCTACAAACTTAAAAAATTTTTGATTATCGAAGAACATTTGAGTTACGATATAGTTGGCTCCGTCTTTTATTTTTTTCTTAAGAAAGTGAATGTCAGAATCCATACTCGGTGCTTCTAAATGTTTTTCAGGATATCCAGATACACCAATGCAGAAATTAGTCTTCGAACTATTCAACAACTCTTCCTCTAAATAGATCCCGTGATTCATATCTTTAATCTGAGAAACGAGTTCATTAGCATATTGATGTCCTTCTTTTTCTGGCGTAAAATAGGTTTCGCTTTTTACCGCATCTCCACGTAAAGCCATCACATTATCAATCCCTAAAAATCCAAGATCTATTAAAAAATTTTCTGTGTCTTCTTTTGTAAAACCTCCACACAAAATATGAGGAATGGCATCTACTCCATATTTGTTTTGTATTGCTGCACAAATCCCAACAGTTCCTGGTCTTTTCTTAACCACTTGTTTCTTGAGTAAACCATTTTCTAATTCTTTATAGACATATTCTTCTCTGTGATAAGTAACATCAATAAACGGTGGTTTAAATTCTATTAATGGATCTATATTATTAAAGGTAGACTGAATATCTTGACCTTTTAATGGTGGTAAAATCTCAAAAGAAAACTGAGTTTTATCTTTAGAATTTTTAATATGATCCAATACTTTCATAAATATGTTTTTATTTTCATTCCGAATAAAATGAGGCTATCTTATTACTCATAAAAAGAGTGTTTGGCTCTATTCGTAATGACATTATTTTTTTACTCTTTTAATTGTCAGCAATCACTGGATACAACCATTTGCGTGCCTTCTCTAACGATATTCCTTTTCTAGTAGCAAAATCTAGCACTTGATCGTCCGTTATTTTCCCAAGTCCAAAGTATTTTGCTTCTTCATTCCCAAAATAATATCCAGAAACAGCTGCTGCTGGCCACATAGCCATGCTTTCTGTAAGTCTTACTCCAATTTGTTTCTCTACATCCAACAAATCCCAAATTGTTTCTTTTTCTAGGTGATCTGGACAAGCAGGATATCCTGGCGCTGGACGAATTCCTTTATAATCTTCTTTAATGAGTTCTTGATTTGTAAGTTTTTCTGAAGAAGCATATCCCCAATGTTGAGTTCTCACTCTTTTGTGTAAATATTCTGCAAGAGCCTCTGCAAAACGATCTGCCAAGGCTTGCGCCATAATTGCATTATAATCATCTTCCTGTTCTTTATATTTATTTGCTAGCTCATCAGCTCCAAAAATAGCGGTACAAAAAGCACCCATATAATCTTGCTTTTTGCTTTCTTTTGGTGCAATAAAATCTGACAAGGCAATACTTGATTTCCCTTCTCTTTTCTTCAATTGCTGACGAAGCGTTCTAAAAATTGCAATTTCTTTTCCTTTCTTCTGAATAGAAATATCATCGTCGTTTATTGTGTTTGCCTCAAAAAGACCAAAAATAGCTTTAGGTTTTAGTGCCTGTTTTATAACGATTTCTTCTAACATTTCTTGAGCATCAGCAAACAAACTAGTTGCTTGTTCTCCCACAACTTTATCGGTTAAAATATCTGGATATCTTCCATGTAAATCCCAGCTTCTAAAAAATGGACTCCAATCAATAAATGGAACCAATTTTTTTAAACTTAATTGCTCCAGTGTTTGAATTCCTAATTCTTTGGGCTTGAAGATATTACTCGTTTCCCAATCAATTTTAAATTTTCGGTTTCTTGCCTCAACAATAGAAGTATATGATTTTGTCTTTGCACGCTTTAAAAAATTCTCACGAAATACTTCATACTCTTTTTTGATATTTGATACGTATTGGGTGCTGGTCTTTTTATTTAATAAATCTCCAACTACAGTAACAGCTCTAGATGCGTCATTTACATGCACTACTGCATTTTTATATTGGGTATCTATCTTAACTGCTGTATGGGCTTTGGATGTAGTAGCGCCTCCAATTAACAAAGGCACCTCAAAATTCTGACGTTCCATTTCTTTTGCCAAATAAACCATTTCGTCTAAGGAAGGTGTAATTAAACCACTTAACCCAATGGCATCTACATTTTCTTTCTTAGCCGTTTCAATAATTTTTTCTGGCGGAACCATGACTCCTAGATCGATAATTTCATAGTTGTTACAACCCAGCACAACCGATACAATATTCTTTCCAATATCATGCACATCTCCTTTTACAGTTGCCATTAAAATACGCCCCATGGCTTGCTGTTCTTCTCCTTTTTCTGCTTCAATAAATGGATTTAAATGAGCTACAGCTCTTTTCATGACTCGTGCCGATTTTACTACTTGAGGCAAGAACATCTTTCCGCTCCCAAATAAATCTCCCACAACGTTCATTCCAGTCATTAAATGACCTTCAATCACATACAAAGGTCTTTCTACACTTAGTCTTGCTTCTTCTACATCGGCTAGAATAAAAGCATCAATTCCTTTTACTAATGAATGTGTAATTCTTTCTTGCAATGGCAATAATCTCCACTCCAAAGCTTTTCCATCATCCTTTTTTTTGACTCCTTTTACTGTTTCTGCATAATCTAGCAATCGTTCTGTAGCATCCTCTCTTCTATTGAGAATAACATCTTCTATACGTTCTAACAAATCCTTTGGAATGTCGTCATAAATCTCTAGCATCGAAGGATTTACAATTCCCATATTCATTCCTGCCTGAATGGCATAATATAAAAACACAGAATGCATGGCTTCACGTACGGTATTATTTCCTCTAAATGAAAAAGAAACATTACTGACTCCTCCACTCACACTAGCATATGGTAAGTTCTGCCGCACCCAACGAGTAGCTTCAATAAAATCAATAGCATTTCTTTTGTGCTCATCCATTCCTGTTGCTACAGGAAAAATATTTAAATCAAAAATAATATCTTCTGGAGCAAAGCTTACTTTGTCTACTAAGACACGATATGAACGTTCGGCGATCTCTATTCTTCTTTGATAATTATCTGCTTGTCCAACTTCATCAAACGCCATAATAACAACTGCTGCTCCATAACGTTTAATCTGAGTTGCTTCCCAAATAAACTTTTCTTCTCCTTCTTTTAAAGAAATGGAGTTTACAACACACTTCCCTTGAACTACTTGTAAGCCAGCCTCAATGATTTCCCATTTAGAACTGTCAATCATTACAGGAACCCGGCAAATATCTGGCTCGGCTGCAATTAAGTTCAGAAAACGAACCATGGCTTCTTTTCCATCAATCAAACCATCATCCATATTAATATCGATAATTTGCGCCCCTCCATCTACTTGATGACGTGCTACTGCCAATGCTTCATCAAATAACTCATCTTTGATCAATCGTAAAAACTTACGAGATCCAGCAACATTAGTACGTTCACCAATGTTTATAAAATTACTTTCTGGTGAAACAATTAAAGGCTCTAAACCGGATAATCGCATGTAATTTTTTTCTCTTTTGCCCATTCTAGAATCTTAAATGTTTGCAAATAACTTTCTAGGCTCGTATTGCTCAGCTAACTCTGCAATAGCTGAAATATGAGCTGGTGTTGTTCCACAACATCCCCCAATAATATTGATCAAATTCTTTTTTAAATACTCTTCTATTTGTAGAGCCATTTCGTAAGGTGTCTCATCATATTCTCCAAATGCGTTTGGCAATCCTGCATTAGGATGTGCAGAAATAGCAACATCAGTTTTAGAAGCAATTGTTTCTAAATGTGGTTGTAATAAATTAGCTCCTAGAGCGCAATTAAATCCTACAGACAATAATGGGATATGTGATACTGAGATTAAAAAAGCTTCTGCTGTTTGCCCAGATAAAGTTCTTCCAGATGCGTCTGTAATAGTTCCTGAAATCATTACTGGTACCTTTATATTTCGTTCACTTTTCACTTCTTCTATAGCAAAAAGTGCTGCTTTGGCATTTAGGGTGTCAAAAACAGTTTCCACCATTAAAAGATCTGCCCCACCATCTAGTAAAGCTTCCACTTGTTGTTTATAAGCAACTCGTAATTCATCAAAAGTAACAGCTCTATATCCTGGATCATTCACATCTGGAGACATGCTTGCTGTTCTGTTGGTAGGCCCAATAGAACCTACTACAAACCTAGGTTTATGAGGTTCTTTTTCTGTAAATTCTGCTGCCGCTTCTTTTGCCAACTTTGCCGATTCATAATTAATCTCATATACCAAATTTTCCATACCATAATCTGCCATGGCAATGGTGGTGCTAGAAAAAGTATTAGTTTCTACAATATCAGCACCTGCTGCAAAATACTTTCTATGTACCTCTTTTACTGCCGCTGGTTGGGTAAGGGAAAGCAAATCATTATTTCCTTTTAATGAAGACGGGTAATCTTTGAAACGCTGTCCTCTAAAATCTTCTTCTGAAAAATTATATTGCTGAAGCATCGTTCCCATAGCTCCATCTAAAATTAAAATCCTCTTTTGTATTTCTTGATAAATATCACTCATTTTCTAGTGCTTGTTTTAAATCATAAATGATATCATTACTGCTTTCTAGACCTACTGAAACTCTAATTAATCCATCTGTTATTCCTACCTCTAATAAATCTTCTCTAGATAACTTTCCATGTGTTGTTGATGATGGATGCGTAACAATAGTTCTTGTGTCTCCTAAATTTGCTGAAAGTGAACACATCTTAATATTATTTAAAAATTTTCGTCCCGCATCAATACCTCCTTTGATTTCAAAAACAACAATATTTCCGCCCATTTTCATTTGTTTCTTTGCAATTTCATAGCTGGGGTGAGATTTTAAAAAAGGATACTTCACTAAATTTACTTGCTGATGTTCTTCAAGAAACTTAGCAACTTTTAATGCATTTTCACAATGCCTTTCTACACGAACAGCCAATGTTTCTAAACTTTTTGATAGTACCCAAGCATTGAATGGTGACATTGCTGGCCCAGTATTTCTTGAAAACAGATACACTTCTTTAATTAACTCTCTTTTCCCAACAGTAACACCGCCTAGAACCCGACCTTGACCGTCTATTAATTTTGTTGCAGAATGAATCACCAAATCAGCACCATATTCTATTGGATTTTGAAGGTATGGAGTCGCAAAACAATTATCAACAATAAAAATTAGATGGTGCTTTTTTGCCAGTTTCCCTAATTGCTCTAAATCTAGAATATCAACACCTGGATTTGTTGGCGTTTCTAAATACAGGATTTTTGTATTGGATTGAATTAAACTTTCTATCTGATCTACTTCATCTACATTAAAATAACTTGTTTCAATATTCCATTTTGGAAAATATTTAGTAAATAGTGTATGTGTTGAACCAAAAATAGAACGACACGAAACCACGTGATCTCCAGCATTTAATAAGGCTCCGAATGTTGAAAAGATTGCAGACATTCCTGTTGCAAATGCATAACCACTTTCTGCTCCTTCTAATGCTACTATTTTATTAACAAACTCAGCTGTATTTGGATTTGAAAATCGACTATATAAATTGCGCTCTATTTCTTCTGCAAATGATGCTCGCATTTCTTCAGCATCTTCAAAGATAAAACTAGACGTTAAATATAACGGAGTTGAATGTTCTTGAAATTGAGAACGCTCAGTTTGAAGCCTAATAGCTTTTGTTTCAAAATCCATAAATATGTTGTTATGATTTAAATAGTGGTCTTAAAATCTTGTCTAATTGATCAAATTCTATTAAAAAGGCATCGTGTCCATGAATTGATACTATTTCATGATAAAATACATTGCAATTTGATTCAGCCAATTTCTTATAGGTTTCTTTATTTTCTTGTGCCAAAAAAAACAAGTCTGAGTCTATAGCTACAAGATGAATCTGAGCCTTTATTTTATTTAATTCAAAAGCCCAATTGCTAGCATTGGTAACCTCTATAGTTCTTAATAAATGATTCATCATTTTATAAGCACTTAGCTGAAACCTTTCCTGAAGTTTTTTACCATGATGCAATAACCAACTTTCTATATTGAAAATCTTCAATTCTTCATGAACAGATCTATTAAACTTAGCTTTGTATGATGCAGGAGTTCTATAGCACATCATGGCATGCATTCTTGCATCATGCACTGGGTATTTAGAATTCAATAAAAATTGTTCTTGAATAGAACAATTAGCAATTAGCCAATCTGTAGATTTCCAATCTGCAGCTATCGGTATAATGTGTTGAGCAATATCTGGGTTTATTACAGCCATTTCCCAAGCAATACCTCCACCCAAAGAACCTCCAATAATAGCATGTAGTTTACATATCTTCAGTTTTTTTAAAGCATACAAGAACAAGTTAGCAATATCTTTAGCAACAAAATCTTTGTAATTATCTATCAATAAGCCATCAAAACCATTTCCTGGAATATTAAATGCCAAGACAGTAAATTTTTTGGTATCTATGGTTTTTCTATTTCCAATGACTTCTTTCCACCAACCATTTTCACCAACTACATTACTATTTGCAGTTAACGCATGATTTACTAAAACTACCGGAGCAGTTCCCAGTTCTAAACCAAACAATTGATAGCTTAATTGAAGGGTTGAGATTTGAAAACCACTCTGAGTAGTATAATCATTGATTTGTATGTATGACAGTTCTTTGTTCAAATTTTTAAACTAAAACTTCTTTAGGAATTTTAGAGAATGCCTCTTTTAAATCTATTTTTAAATCTTCAATATCTTCTAACCCTACAGAGAGTCTTATAAGATCGCTTGAAACCCCAGCTGCTAGCTGTTGCTCCTCAGTTAATTGTTGATGCGTAGTACTGGCTGGGTGTATGATCAAAGATTTTGTATCTCCAATATTAGCTAAAAGAGAAAATACCTTTGCATTATCTACAATGGTTTTAGCCGCTTCATACCCTCCTTTTGCTCCAAAGGTAACGAGTCCGCTTTGTCCAGAAGGTAAATATTTATCTGCTAACTCTTTATATCTACTCGAGGCTAATCCTGGATAATTTACCCATAAAACTTCTTCTTGAGCTTCTAACCAAGTGGCTAATGCTAATGCATTTTTAGAGTGTTGTTGAATTCTAAGTTCTAAGGTTTCTAATCCTTGAATTATTTGAAAAGCATTGTTAGGGCTCAACGCTCCACCAAAATCACGTAAGCCTTCCAAAATAAGCTTGAAAGTAAATGACGCCGCACCCAAAACATCATGATAGACCAATCCGTGATATCCTGCAGATGGCTCAGTAAATTCTGGAAACTTACCGCTAGACCAATCAAAAGTACCTGCATCTATAATAGCTCCTCCAAGAGATGTGCCATGTCCTCCAATATATTTTGTAAGCGAATGAATTACAATGTTTGCTCCATGTTTAATTGGATTTAACAATGCTGGTGTTGCCACTGTATTGTCTACTATAAAAGGAACTCTAGCAACTTTTGCATGTTCAGAAATAGCTTCTAAGTCTAGAACATCTAATTTTGGATTTCCAAGAGATTCTACAAAGAAAGCTCTTGTGTTTTCTTGAACTGCTTCAGCAAAACTATCAGGATCGGAAGCATCTACAAAGGTTGTTGTAATGCCTAATCTTGGTAGGGTTACATTTAATAAATTGAAGGTCCCACCATATAAACTACTTGAAGCTACAATATGGTCTCCAGATTTTAGTAAGGTTAGTAATCCGGTGGCAATTGCGGCAGATCCAGAAGCAAATACAACAGCTCCTGTACCCCCTTCTAAGGTAGCCAAACGTTCTTGTAAGATTTGGTTGGTAGGGTTGTTTAAACGGGTATAAATAAACCCTAGTTCTTTTAATGAAAAAAGATTGGCAGCATGGTCTGAATTGTTAAAAACATACGATGTTGTTTGATAAATAGGAACGGCTCTAGTTCCTGCTGTTTGTGTTACGTCATGCCCTGCATGTAATGCATTTGTTGAAAATTTTTGTGTACTCATTTTTCTAGTTTGAATGATTAAATAATTTATATTTAAAAGACAAAAAAACCAACTCTAAAAGAGTTGCTTATAAGAAAAATGTTAAAAAGAAATCATAGAAAATTACTGTATGTAATTTTGCTTGAGTTATCTATCTTAAATACTCTTTACTAAAATAGCAAGTGGTATGAAGTAGAATTTAGCACCTTCTTTATTATTTATTTTGTTTACTAAAAAACAAAGGGTTGCTAAGGCGTCACTGGGTCTAATCCCTCAACCTTTCTTGATAACAATATTCAATAAGTATTTGAACTTTTGATAAGCAAATATTCAGTCAGAAAAGTTTAATATCCAACTATTACATCGATTATTTTTTATTTTTATGTATTTGATAATTATTCCACTATAAAATTCAATTATTTGTAAAAGTACTTCCCGTTTAAATGATTTATCTATGAAATAAGTTTATAATTAAGTGCACGTTATACATATAAAGTGTAAATTTGCTGCTTAATTAGAGGAAAAATTTGACTGATTGCAACCTCTTTGTACTGAATGTTTCAGGAAACAAAAAATGCTAAAGCAGTAATTCACTACTACTTTCAACGACCAATCAGACCAAATTTCTCTATAATTTAAAAGAGAAACTATGTCTTATTTATTTACTTCTGAATCTGTATCAGAAGGACATCCTGATAAAGTAGCAGATCAAATTTCTGATGCTTTAATTGATAATTTTTTAGCCTTTGACCCTGAATCTAAAGTGGCTTGCGAAACTATGGTTACTACAGGACAGGTGATCTTGGCTGGTGAGGTGAAATCTAAAACCTATTTAGATGTTCAGAAGATTGCTAGAGATGTTATCAATAAAATTGGCTATACTAAAAGTGAATATATGTTTGATGGAAGTTCTTGCGGGGTGCTTTCAGCTATTCATGAACAGTCACCGGACATCAATCGAGGAGTAGATAGAGCTTCAAAAGAAGAACAAGGTGCTGGAGATCAAGGGATGATGTTTGGGTATGCTACCGATGAAACTGAAAACTTCATGCCATTAGCGTTAGAATTATCGCATCGATTACTAATTGAATTGGCTGAATTAAGAAGAGAAAATAACGAGATTACATATCTACGTCCAGACGCAAAGTCTCAAGTGACTATTGAATATTCTGATGATAATAAACCTCAAAGAATTGATGCCATAGTGCTTTCAACGCAACATGACGATTTTAATGAAAGTGATGAAGTGATGCTCGCCAAAATTAAAGCTGATATCAAAACTGTTTTGATCCCTAGAGTTGTTGCTAAGTTACCAACTCATTTACAACAATTATTTACAAATGATATCACGTATCATATTAATCCTACAGGTACATTTGTAATTGGAGGACCTCACGGAGATACGGGGTTAACAGGAAGGAAGATTATCGTAGATACCTACGGAGGAAAAGGCGCACATGGTGGTGGCGCATTCTCAGGAAAAGACCCTTCAAAAGTTGATCGATCTGGTGCTTACGCTACTAGACACATTGCCAAGAACCTAGTAGCTGCTGGTTTGTGTAAAGAAGTGTTAGTTCAAGTTTCCTATGCCATTGGTGTGGCTGAACCTACGAGTATTAATGTTGAAACTTATGGGACAGCTAATATAGATTTGACCGACGGTGAAATAAGTAAAATAGTAGAAACTATCTTTGATATGCGACCATACTTTGTAGAACAACGTCTTAAACTAAGAACGCCTATCTATTCAGAAACTGCAGCCTATGGACATATGGGGAGAACTTCAGAAATTAAAACAGTGACGTTTTCAAATCCAATGGGTGAAACTATTTCTCAAGAAGTAGAAACATTTACTTGGGAAAAATTAGATTATGTAAATAAGGTTAAGGAAGCATTTAATCTTTAGATTTTTCTATTTCAACCTCAATAATCGCTGATTTTTCATGCGTTTCCAGGCAGCTGTATGACGTTTTTTATACAACCAAAGGCATCCCAAATCTAATCCAAAGTAAAAGAAGCTAATTCCACTTGGTGGATTAGCACTTGGTAAAAAAGAAAAAACATCAAAAGCGGTACTTGGCCATTCCCAACAGAAAAAATTGGTTCCAATAATTTCTAAATAAGCAACTGTGAGATACATACTCAAATAAAATAAACGCTCTCTAGGTCTATTCCTTAAGACTAATAGCGTGAGAACAGTCATCAAAAAACCAAAAATATCATTTTCAAAAATCAAAAATACAGCGGCATAGACAATCACAATAATTGTGAAAATTTTCTCTAATAAACGTCTGTGAAGCTTTGTAAAAGCTGTTTTTGTAAAATACAAAACCCCAACATATACTAAAGCATGACCGGGAGGAACATAATGTGGTACATTTTCTAAACGATAGGTATACATCCCTAATGCAATTGAAAACAAGTACTCACCAATAACGGCAATAATAACTGCTGTAATCATTTGTTCTTTAATTCTAGGAGTCACATTCTTAAAACACAGAAAGAAACCGATAAACATCACAGTATTTGCAATCCACTGAGGCTCAGCTATCCATTGTTGCATGAGATTGCTATCTAAAAAAAGGCCTGTTAAAATAAAGCCCCAGAGTAACCCAAGGGTTTTTAAAAAAGCTGGAAAAAATGTTTTTGAGCTAGCTACTGACATACCGCTAAAATACAAATCAAAATAAAAAAGCCTCTCGAAATAGAAAGGCTTTTTAAAAATAGTTTAAATTATTTACAGTTGGTATCGTAATCTAAGACTAACAAATCTTGGTAGAATAAATGTTTCATTAATAGATCGTGAAATATTGCCTGCACTCACACTCGTTCTAGAATCTGTTCCTAGTAAGTTACTTCCTATGAGTTCATACTCCCATTTCGCATCTTTATTTTTTCTATAAGCAAACGTCATGTCCCAAATTTTAAATGAATTAGTTACATTACCATCTTGCTTTACTTCATTAAAAGAGAAATCACTTTTAAAGGTTAATGAATCCCAGATGTAAGCATCAAAATTTAAGGATGGAACGTGAGTAACTGTGTTAAAGTCATCTCTATTACCACTAATTTGGTCTGTAAAAGATAATCGATACCTCAAACTAACATTGGGTGCTTTAGTGAAATTAGTTCCTATACTGGTATTGTAAGAATGGTTGTACAATAAATTTTCATTTACATTTCCTTGTAAAAATTGAAAGCTTTTAGAATACGTAAAGTTACCGCCTATGGAAGTTCTTATTTTTTTAAATGTTTTTCCTACACGACCAAAAGCTGAAAGGGTTTCATTATCGAAAGGAGAATTTAAATTTGTTCTGAACGATACAACAGACCTAGGTACAAAATTAAAATCTGTACTTATTTGATCAATTGTTTTTGTATAAGCTACTCTAGCAAAAACATTACTTGCATTGTATAGATTATAACTTCTATAAAATAAACTTACATTATGTAAACTAGCATTCATAACCTCTGAATTTCCTGCAAAAAAAGCATTATACCCATTTGCTACTAACCCTTTAGCTAATTGATTTACGTCTGTAAAATTAACCTGTTGTCTATAATCAAACGTCAAACTTTCACTACGTTTAAACTGCATGATCATTTTAAATTCAGGTAAGAGTTTTTGAAACGTGTCTTTAAAGAAATCTGTACCGTATTGAGAATTGTTTGTATTGTATGCATGAGCTGTAAACCCTGGACTAAAAGTAAAAATACCTGACTTTACTCTATATCTTAATCCAAGATATAAGTCTGTAAATTTATACTCTATGTCGTTAGCGGTCTGTAAATCTGTTCCAAAAGTAGGAATTGGATCTAAGGTTGTTCCTTGGTTATCCAACACTTGAAAAAATCTAGAATCAAAATTTTGTTTGCTTAATATGGTACCCCCAACAATATTTAAATTACTTTTTTCATTTAAAATATAATAGTAGTCTAATTTTGCATCTAATTGATTAGATTTTACCCGTCTATTTTGATTTAACTCATATAAATCTAGGCCTGTATCTAAACCTAATACGTTTGCTGTACTATCAAAACCATCTGCTTCTGGAGTATTATTGTTTAAAGGATCATTTTCTAATAAGGCTACATAAAATGGGTCTTCATCTTGTAAAAGATGCTTCATTTCTAAAGCAAGAATATTTTTTTCGTTGATGGTATAAAAATAACTTAGACTCTGATCAATTTTATAGGGTGTAGATTTTTCTAATTCTGAAATATCACTCAACACTTGTGAGTTTACATCATCTGTTCTGCGTTCGTTAGAAAACCTTCCTGTTACATCATAATTTACTTGGCTATTAAAGTTTTTCTTGTAAATACTTCTAAAATTAAACAAGCCAGTGTTACTAAATTGATCTGTTAGGCTTTGAACAAAATCATTTCTAGAGGGGTCATCATTAAAACTTTGTGTGGTATTATTTTTTTGACCATTACTATTACTAGACCATATTAAAAACCCACTTAAATCTAATTTTTCAGTTGGTGAGTAACTGTAATTTATTGCACTTAATTTGGTTTCTATACGATTGGCATTTCTTGAATTTGCATTTAAAAACCCTAGACCAGCACTTCCTATACTTAGGTTTGTTCCATTTGACGGGCTTTGACTTCTAAAACCACCACCAAAACCTCTGATGTCATTTCTATCTAAGACAACATCTCCAAGATTATTAAGATCACCTATAATATTAATCGTGTATTTTGGTGTATAATAAAATAATTTTGGCTGAAAAAGATATAAATCGTCGTTTGTAGCATTTCCAAGTCCAGCAGTAACGTCACCAAACCAGAAATTCTTCTTCCCTTCTTTTAGCTTTATATTTATGGCTACTCTATCTTGATTGTCTTGAACTCCTCTTAATTGACTTACATCTCCATAATTTCTTAACACTTGAATTTTGTCAACTGCGTTGGAAGGAATATTCTTTGTAGCTAATTTAGTGTCTCCACTAAAAAATTCTTTCCCATCTACCATTATTTTCTCTACTACCTTCCCTTCAACTTCAATTTCACCAGCATCATTAACCTCAACACCGGGTAGTTTTTTAAGAACATCCTCTAGCTTTCGCTCAGATCCATTTTTAAATGAATCTGCATTGTATATAATGGTATCGCCCTCAATTCGAACAGGCATTTTAGATACAATTGTAATTTCATCTAACATGTTGTCATTTGACATTTTGTAGTTTTTAATTACATCCGAATCTGTTGTTTTTACAAAATCATCAACAGATTTTAACCCTATGTAGCTAATCTTAATATTGTAGACCGTATTTTTTTGAAGATCTAATTTGTATTGTCCATTGGCATCTGTAAAGCCGTAGGATACAATCTTTTTAGCAACAGTATCTAGAGCAATTACATTTGCCATTTCTAAGGGTCCAATACTGTCTTTAACAACACCCGTTAATTGAATTTGAGCATTGGTAATTAGTGTAGTCATGAAGATGACTAGTGTAAATATCTTTTTAATGTTCATTTTTTAATTTTCTTAGTTTAGAATCGTCTTCCTCCGCCTCTTCTGTTCTGAAATTGCTCTCTCAATTCCTCTGATTTCTTTTTCATCATTACATCATACTCATCTCTAGAAACTTCTTTTCCTTTAGATGGTTTTTTTATTTCAACAGCAACTTCAGGATTAATAACAATTTCGGTACAAAGCATCGTAGTTCTTCCTGCATTAATTTCTAAAATTAAACCTGGTAAACCCCAATATCTTTCAGGTCCTGCACTTACAGGAATTTGTGGAGTATACCATGCGGTAACTAACTGAGTTTTTACAGGAGGTTTAGCTTGTTTTGTTTTGGTTGAATCATTCTTTTTAGCACCTCTACCTCTTCTGCCAAAAATACTTCCCCAATCTATTTCCTTATCTATCTTTATCATTGTGGCTTTGTAGCAAGTATATTGTCCTATTTGTCTAGTTTCACCAGACATTTCCCATTTGGGTAATTCCATCTCTTCTTGGACTCTAAAACGTTTGCTAAATTGCTCTACATCCTCAATCATTTCTTTAGACTTAAGATTTTTGTAAATAGAGCCTTGTCCGTTACTTCTTCCCCAACTTGGCCCTGAAGTACCTGGAGCATCAAGCGTTACATTCTCTTTAAATGAGGATTCGGATTTATTAAAACTAAGCGTATATGTTTTCTCTAAAAAATTTTTGAAACGCGCTTTCATTTGTTTTTTCTGCTGCTCACTCATTTTATCAAACCGGGACATGTCCATGGTTCTTTTAGACATATAGGTAGCTTTACCTTCAAACTTTTTTTGAGAAAAAGCAACCAGAGTAAATAAAAGTAATGCTAGGGTAGTTAGTTGTTTCATAGTTTTTGTATTTTATTATTTGTGTAAAAGTAATTTTATTAAAAAACTATATGACTTAAAAAAAACTTAAAAGTTTAATAGAGTCCTAAAATAACTTGGTTATCCTCCAATCCTAATTTCAATTCCTTTACCATCTCTACTCCTGTATCTATTCATCATGTCTTTTGTTTTCTCAAAAGAAATCTTACTAAATTCCTCTCTAGTAACTACCTTCCCTTTAGTTGGCTCTTTTATTTCTTTGACCTCTGATGGGTTTAACACGATTTCAGAACATACAATGGTTTGATTTCCATCATTAACCTCTAATATTAATCCTGGTAAACCTCCATAATCTCTCGGTCCATTACTAATTGGAACCTCTGGAGTATACCAAGCAACTAAGGTTCTTTTTTTTGTTACTTTTTCCTCTTTTACTTCACCATCAATCATATTTATTTGTAAGTCCTCTTCCTCTATTTCAAATTTTGCTTTATAACATGTATAGTTCCCAATATTTTTTGTTTCTCCTGTTAATTCCCAATCATAAGCAACAAGGTTATCTCTTATCAAAAAAACTTTTCCCATCAATTCTTTTTTATTGGCCATTCTATTTTCTAAAATATTCTTGAACAATACGTCATTACTTCCATTTGAACCTTGAACCATAATCATAACTCCATTTGAAGAAGGTACTTTTGGAGCATCTAATTCTTGTACTTCTTTGTACACAGATTTTGATTTCGTAAAATCTAATGTATATGTTTTTTGAAACATTTTTCTCATTTGAGCCTCCAATTGTTCTTGAATTCCAGGAGTTGAAGCCATGGTGGTGCTGTCTAACTTAATTGATGACTTTCTATGTGTTTTGTAGGTAGCTCTTCCTGAAAAGTCTTGAGCAAAAATTGCAGCTGTCGTTAGTAACGACAAAATTAAAGATGTAATTCTCATTTTTTTAACCAAATTTATAATAAACAAAAATACCAATTAGTCAAAAGTCTGTTAAGATTTATAAAAGGTGATTTTATAATTTTTTTTAATACAAAACTATCAATTTACAATATCAAAAAAATTTGATAACAAACTGATGATTTAGTTAGGTCAAGTTTCTAAATTTTAATTATCTTTAACAACCCATTTTAATTTTTTGAAACTAACCCTATGCATATAGCAATTGCCGGAAATATTGGCGCCGGAAAAACTACTCTAACCAAATTATTAGCAAGACATTACAGTTGGAAACCTCATTACGAATCTGTTGATGAAAATCCTTATTTAGACGATTTTTACGGAGAAATGGAACGTTGGTCTTTCAACTTACAAGTCTATTTTTTAAATAGCCGTTTTGGTCAAATTTTAGAATTAAGAAAAAGTGGTAAAAATATTATACAAGACAGAACTATTTATGAAGATGCTCATATTTTTGCTCCTAATCTTCACGCAATGGGTCTTATGACAAACAGAGATTACAACAACTATAGCTCACTTTTTGAATTGATGGAAAAACTTGTTACCCCTCCAGACTTGCTCATCTATTTAAGGGCAGATATATCTACATTAGTGGGTCAGATTCATAAAAGAGGAAGAGAATATGAAAATTCAATCAGTATTGATTATTTAAGTAGATTAAATGAACGCTATGAAGCTTGGATTACCACTTACCAAAAAGGCAAACTATTAATTATTGATGTAGACAATCTTGATTTTGTTGAAAAACAAGAAGATTTAGGATACATTATAGATAGAATAGATTCCCAGATTAACGGATTATTTTAATTTTTATAAAATATTTGTAACATTTTTACTTCCCTCTGCGTATAATAAGTATACCACCAAAGAAATTAATATAATCCTAGAAAAGAGATGAGACAACTTAAGATTACAAAGCAAGTAACGAATAGAGAAACTGCTTCACTTGATAAATATTTACAAGAAATAGGAAAAGTAGATTTAATAACTGCTGATGAAGAGGTTGAATTAGCACAACGTATTAAAGCTGGCGATCAAACTGCTCTAGAGAAATTAACAAAAGCAAACTTACGATTTGTAGTATCTGTTGCAAAACAATATCAAAATCAAGGATTAACTTTACCTGATTTAATTAATGAAGGTAATTTAGGGCTTATCAAGGCGGCAAAACGTTTTGATGAAACTAGAGGTTTTAAATTTATCTCTTATGCTGTATGGTGGATTCGTCAGTCTATATTACAGGCTTTAGCAGAACAATCTCGTATCGTTCGTTTACCTTTAAACAAAATTGGATCTATAAATAAGATTAATAAAATGTTTGCTTTCTTAGAACAAGAAAATGAACGTCCTCCTAGTGCTGAAGAGATTGCTAAGAAGTTAGATATGACTGTTAATGACGTAAAAGAATCCATGAAGAATTCTGGACGTCATGTATCTATGGATGCACCCTTAATAGAAGGAGAAGATTCTAATTTATACGATGTTTTAAACTCTGGAGAATCACCAAACCCAGACAGAAAGTTATTACATGAATCTTTACGTATAGAAATCAATAGAGCATTAGAAACTCTAACGCCTCGAGAGGCAGATGTAGTAAAGTTATATTTTGGATTGGGAGAGCATCAACCCATGACTTTAGAAGAAATTGGTGAAACATTTGATTTAACCCGTGAACGTGTTCGTCAAATTAAAGAAAAAGCAATACGAAGATTAAAGCACACTTCAAGAAGTAAAATTTTAATGACTTACCTTGGGTAAAACATTGTCAATAAAACATTAAAAACTCCTGAAATTTCTTCAGGAGTTTTCTTTTTAATATGCCTATTTTTACTTCATAAAAATAAAATATCATTATATCATGAGTAAACTAATAGCACCTTCAATATTAGCAGCAGACTTCGCTAATCTTCAAAGAGATATAGAAATGGTGAATGCAAGTGAAGCAGATTGGTTTCACATCGATATTATGGATGGTGTATTTGTTCCTAACATTTCATTTGGCATGCCTGTATTAAAAGCGATAACTAAACATGCTACAAAAACAATTGATGTGCATTTGATGATTGTAAACCCTGACCAGTACATTCAAACTTTTGCTGATTTAGGAGCTACAATATTAACTGTTCATTACGAAGCATGCACGCATCTTCACAGAACTGTTCAAGCCATTAAAGCTTCCGGAATGAAAGCTGGGGTAGCTTTAAATCCACACACACCTGTTGCAGTTTTAGAAGATATTATTGCAGATTTAGATTTAGTATGTATTATGAGTGTAAACCCTGGTTTTGGAGGACAATCATTTATAGAAAACACTTATAAAAAAGTGTCTCAATTAAGACATTTAATTGAATTTTCTGAATCTAATTGCCAGATAGAAATAGATGGAGGAGTTACCAACAAAAACGCCAATGAACTTGTAGGGGCTGGTGCTGATGTTTTGGTAGCAGGTAGTTATGTTTTTAAAAGTGAGAACCCTACTGAAACAATTGCTAATCTTAAAAATCAAATTGCATAAGCTTGTACTCAGTTGTTGATATAGAGACCACTGGAAATGGGTACAAAGGTCAGAAAATCACAGAAATTTCAATCTTCATTTTTGATGGCGAAAAAATAATTGATGAGTTTACTTCCTTGGTAAACCCAGAACAAAAAATTCCATATTTTATTACTAACCTTACAGGCATTACAGAGGCCATGGTAAGAACAGCCCCAAAATTTTATGAGATTGCAAAAAAAGTAGCAGAAATCACTAAAGACACTGTTTTTGTGGCCCATAATGTAAACTTCGATTATAATATTATTAGAGATGAATTTAAGAGTTTAGGATTCGACTTTAAACGAAAAAAATTATGTACGGTAAGACTTTCACGTAAAATAATTCCTGGATTGGCATCCTATAGTTTAGGAAATATCTGTTCTGCTGAAGGTATAGAAATTGCAGCAAGACACAGAGCAAAAGGAGATGCTGAAGCTACAGTAGAATTATTTAGAAGATTAATTAAAAGAGATCAAAAATTTACGATCAATAGCTTCTTAAATGCCAAGTCTAGAGAAGCCACACTCCCACCCTTATTGGATAAACAAGTGGTAGATCGTTTACCTGAAAGACACGGGGTTTATTACTTTAAAAATGAACAAAAAGAAGTTATATATGTTGGAAAAGCCAATAATATAAAGCAAAGAGTTATCAGTCATTTTTATGATAAGAAGAAAAAAGAAAGAACAATGTGTCTTGAAACAGCCGATATTTCATACACAGAAACCGGTGGTGAACTTATTGCTCTTTTACATGAATCATCAGAAATAAAACACCTGTACCCAAAATTTAATAGAGCACAACGAAAAGCAGGTGAAGCTGTTGGACTTTTTTCCTATGAAGATCAAAAAGGGATACTGCATTTGGCCTTTAATAGATTAAAGCTAACTCCCAATCCAATCATGAAATTCTATTCCATGGCGGCCTGTAGAAGTACATTAGAAAAAATATGTTCAACTTTTGAACTCTGTCCAAAATATTGTCATTTACAAACCAATGTGAATGCATGTTTTCATTATCAATTACAACAATGTAGAGGAGTTTGCACTGAAAAAGAAGCAATAGTAAGCTATAATAAACGTGTACATAAAGCAATAAAATCGTTGGGTTTACAGACAGAAAACTTGGTTATTAAAGAAAATGGAAAGACAGATAAAGAGATTGGGTTTGTTTTAATTCTAAATGGAATTTATCAAGGTTTTGGCTATATACATAAGAATTTAGAGTTGAGTTCTCCTGAAGATTATTTGCTTCATGTAAAACCTCAAAAAGACAATAGAGACATACAACGAATTTTAAATGCTTATTTGTCAAAAAATGAAAAGCAACTAAAGACGTAATTTTTATAAATCTTCATTAGCTAACAACAACTTAAAAACACTGAATAATAAATAGTTGTAAATTGCAATTAATAATTGTTATATTTGATATTATTAACAATTATTAAAACCAATTCAATGAAGAAAATTATTTTTATGTTGTCATTTATTTTGACAGTAACAGCAATGAATGCACAAATTATTCAATCTAGACTTTTAACAGTAGACCAAGAAAACATGGAAGAATTCATGGAAGGTGTTGCTGAAAAAACAAAACTTTACAACAGTAAAAAAGGGCAAGCTAGATACTTAACTTTTCAAATTTTAACAGGGAAAAATGCACAAAACTTTATACGAATGCAGGTTTCAGACTCTATACAAGAGTTAGATAAAGTTGACACAGAGGGAAATAAATGGTGGTGGAAAAAAGTAGGTTCATTACACAAGTCTACTGGAAACTATATGTGGTCTATGAATGAAAATATGTCTTATTATAATGAAAATAAAGAAAGGGTAAACCACCGAAGAATTATCTACTATAACTATAAAGACTCTGGAGAACAAGACTTTTGGAGGTTTAGAGAACGTGTAAAAAAAGCAATGGTAGCATCAAATTTTGAACAAAATATGAATGTATTGTATTGTAATTCTGGTTGTGACGGAAATATGGTTCAAGTTAGGTTTCACCATAAAAACTTTACAGGGCAGAGCAATGATTATGGTAAACCACTTAAAGATATGATTGCTAAATATGATGAACTTTTTGGAAAGGATGCATATGAGCAAGACTCTAAAAAAGTTGACGAAAGTCTTATGCCTAATGGAAGAATGATCAGACATCAAGTACTAATTCCTGAACTTAGTTCTCCAGCAAATATGAACTAGAATTATACTATACTTATAAATTCATCTACCCTCTATTTTAACAAAAAAAAACCTCCATTCTGGAGGTTTTTTTAAACAATTATCTAAATTAAATACTACTTATTATTCAATTACCACTTTTTTGTTAATCGTTCCTGATTCATTTTTAACTTGTACAATATATACTCCACTACTAAGAATAGGTAAATTAATATCATTCGAACCACTTCCTTCAAAAGAAGTATTGAGTACTTGCTTTCCAAGAATATTAAACATTTGAACGTTTGCAGAACCACTTTGAACTCCTACAATACGTACATTGTCTCTTGAAGTAGTAAATATGCTTACTGGGTTGTTGCCTAAAACATTACCAGTACTAAGACTAGCTGATGTTGTATGTAAATAAAAACGGCCAGTACCATTTAAATTAGTTGAAAGAGTAGTTGAAAAGTTAGAAGTATTGTCTAATCGTGTAAATGTGTTTTCTTGTTTATCTTCTAGGAAAACATTGATGTTTGCAGGAAAATTAGTTCCAACTGCTGAAATATTAATCACAGCATCTGCTAGCGCATCTACTCCTACAGGCACAACCATACCCTCATAATTAGTGTTTGGTAATGCTTGTGTTTGGTAGTTAACTCCTTCATTATCATCGAGTAATTGAGTATAGATGGCTAGAGAATTGGCGTTTCCACCACCACCAAATATTTGACCTTCATACCCGTTATCAAACCCTAAGGTTACATCGTCTAAATAATAAACATCACAATACCTATTGTAAGAAGAGCCGTTGTTTATAATTAATTTAATGCTGGTTAAAGGAGTTGTGGTTCTTTCAAAAGTATCTTCTCCTCCAATTTCGATTTGATGATATTGGTCTGCTTCTGGAAAGTTGATAGCTCCTGATGCACTTGATCTCACAAAGAAACCTTGCCCTGGAGCAATCGGAAAGTTTCCATTTTCAGAATTAGGAATGTTACTCACTCTATCGTCATAAGTTTCATTTGCTGAATCCCATGACCAAATGGTAGCAAGGATATTTGAAGAATTTGAATCTAAAAATTCAGAATTCTTAATGTAGGCTGGATAAGGGTTTCCAACTAAATTCCAGTTATAACCGAGGTATTGATCATCGTTGTCAGGTGAAGAACTCGAGTCGTAAATCAATGTAAAATTAACACCACCGTCTTGAGTTTCTAAATCTCCAGCGATTTCTCCAGTAAAAGGGATTTCTCCGGCACCAGTCCCTGTTGTTCTTTTCACGGAATATCCAACACCAGAACTAAATGAAAGATTTGATTCACCTATAGTCATATAATCCCAAGTATTAGAGGAAGTTGTGTATGTCCCTATGGCGTTAAGATTATTTGGAATGTTCTGAGCTATCCCATTGGTTGAAACAAAAGTATCATCATAATCTTGGCCAGATACGGGAGGAGAAACTAGAAAATAACTATCTGTAAGTAAATTTCTTTTGTAGGTAATGTTTCCGGTTTTAGTTCCACTAACAATTATTGAAGCTCCACTCTTAAGAACAACATCAGCATTGGATTCACTTTCGAAATTTCCAATAACTTCTATATTTGAGCCTTCTAAAACTGTTAGAGAATTATTACTTTTAACCTTGAGATTTGATTGAGCTGCTATACTAGAGCTAAAGGCTATGAAGAATATTGCCAATATTTTATTCATTTTTCTTTATTTAGGGGTTACAATTTGTAACAAAACTAGTTTATTTTTTAGTTAATACAAAAAATAAAGATTAAAATTTTGAGTTATAAAGTCTATATCAGCACAAAAGGTATTTAAATTAAAAAATATTTTAATTCTATTTTAACTTTATTAAAAGAATAATAAACTCTAAATTTTATTTATTACCCAAGGCAATTTGAATTCCTTTTAACCATTCTAAAACTTTCATTTTCAGATTCTTATCTAATGGTTTAAATTGTTTTAGTAATGTTTTTAGATTTATTAAGGTTTCAGAACATAAAGTATTGAGATCATCCTCGTATATTAATATACTTCTAGTTAATTTTTCTTCAAAAGAGTTATTCCCTAACTCAGTTATGTGATCAAAAAATTCCTCATAGGACAAATGTTTATATTTTAAATTAAAGTCTTTCATTGCATTTAGATTTTTTTTTACAAACCTATAAAAACAAAAAAACACTGTCAATACCCATTTATGGGGAAATATTTATTTCATATTGGATAAAAGAATAATAAATTGAAGTAGAGCGCTCTCAAGACCCGCTAGAACTTTTTCTGTGTGTAGTGTATAATTAGCTATTTAGCTATGTTTTTATCTTTCTTGAACCAATAAATAGCTCCAAACATTAAGGCTATAATTATCAAGAATAATTTTGCATATTTTGGCATAAGATCAATATCGAAAACTTTACGAATAGTTCTATCTATTAATAGAATTGCTACTGCAAAAACAGATATGTATTTATATGACTTGCTGTTGTTTTCAGACATGTTAGCTGCTAATTTATTTAAAGTATAGTAAATTTTTTATTGATCGTTTCTTCTAAAAAAATTATGCTTCCAAAGAAAGACATTAATTATTAGAAAGATTGCTATACAGATGCATATAAATGCTTGTTCTACTGGTCTTAAAAAAATTTCAGAAGATCCATAAGCAACTACTCCATAACCTAAAGAAAAAAGGGATACAACAAATAAAGTCCAGTACTTTTTATCATTCATAATCCAAATATAATGATAAAACAGTTATAAACTGAATAAAGAAGTCATGGGTTCTTACAGAGATTAAATGTGCCTGATAATTTTGTTAATTTTTACTATATTTAGTTGTGTTACGATTCATCAAGTTTTTAATAGTAGGAGTTTTTATCCTTTCTGTAACTGTTATAGTTATCAGTCTTCTAGTGCAGCATAATAAAATTTTTTAGACCCCTAGTAGTTATATTAGGTTATGATTCTGATTTCTTAACTCTTTTTTCAGGAAAAAAAGCAAGTATAAGATTGACGATAGGAATTATAAATAACCAACCGTTAAAGCCTGCATTTTTGAGTCTTCTAAATCCGATAGAAAATAAAACTAAAAAAGTTATGATTCTGTATAAAGGCAATATTATAGTGTCCTCTAATAATATTTTAATAATTACTGTAAAAAGAAAAGATACGATGGCGTTAACTATAAAAAAAGACCAAAATTCGATTATTGTTGATTCACTTTTAAAGTTAAAAATATTTTTAAATGCTAATAGATAATATTTCATAATTACTTATTCTTCTTGGTTAAAACATAAATCAACTGCACAAGAACCATAATGGTCTACAACGCATCCAAAACCTTCTAAAATACAAAATGTCATATCCCACACATTTTGATTATGAATTCTTTCAACTGCACAAGCTTTTACTTCAGCAAATGTACAACTCAAACTTCTATTTGAAGAAGACTCATATATAATTGCATCGATTTTTTCGCCGTTTACTATTTGGACACTATATACAATCTCATTGTCAATAAAAACCTCATACATACCATTTAATTCATTTATGTTTTCCAACAAAAATGATTCATATTCTTCTTGGGAATTAAAAGAATGTATTTGTGAGTCAAAAGTTAATATATGATTTATTGAATGTTGATTTTCATTTGATTTGTTAATATTTGTTAGGGACAGTTGCTTAGAATTTAAATCAAAATTCACAACACCTTTAGCTTCCAGTTTATGACTAGTTGTAATATCTGTTTCATCACAAGACTGAAATAAAACCAAACAAGCTAACAATAATAAAAAGAGTTTTCTTAATTTTTTCATAATAATTTTTTTTAATTAATAATTGCTCCCAAAATACAACTATAACAAAAGTCAGTCAATCGTTGTAAATAGGGAAATTTCGCACTCCATATAAGTGGGGGGTAAGCTTTCATAGATGTGAAAAATGAATTAATTATTTTTTCTGTTGCTTGTGTGTTTTTGCTATATTTTTCAGCAGTTGGAATATATTTTTTTGAAAATGAAGCCCAACCAGAAAATTTTAAATCAATTTTCCATTCGATTTGGTGGTCGGTTGCAACATTGACCACTGTTGGTTACGGGGATGTTTATCCAATAACCCTAGGCGGAAAGATCTTTTCATCCATAGTAATTTTTCTTGGACTAGGTTTGATTGCTGTTCCAACTGGATTAATAGCATCCTCTTTTGGAAAAGCGTTCAATAAAGATCAAAACTGACAGATTCATATTTTTGAAGGAGGTAATTATTTAAACTCAAAAAAATATCCCCAAAAACAATAAATTATTCTTGGGGATAACTGTGACCCCGATAGGATTCAAACCTACAACCGCTGGAGCCGAAATCCAGTGCGCTATTCAGTTGCGCCACGAGGCCTTACATTATATTTAAACTAAATTTTTTCTAACAATTCCGGATATGGTCTTTCCATCTGCTTGACCTGCCAATTGTTTTGAAACCATTCCCATTACCTTACCCATGTCTTTCATACCCGCTGCTCCAGTTTTAGCAATAGTATCTAATACTACTTTTTCTATGGCATCTTCAGACAATGCTTCTGGCAAAAACTTCTCAAGAACTGCAATTTCAGCCAATTCTGGATCTGCTAAATCTTGCCTGCCCTGATCAATAAAAATTGCTGCACTATCCTTACGCTGTTTCACTTGCTTCTGGATAATCTTCATTTCTTGGTCTTCTGTTAAATCATCTCCTGCCCCTGTTTCTGTTTTTGCTAATAAAAAAGCAGATTTAACGGCTCTTAATGCTTGAAGAGCCAGAGCATCTTTAGATTTCATAGCCATTTTTAATTCTTCCATTATTTGTTTTTGCAAGCTCATAGGTATATTATTTTAGCGCATCAAAGATACAATTCTAATCCTGTTTTTTAATTTTTTTTAGATATAATACATTCTTATTGTAATCAATAACAGCCTTCCCTTTTTGTAAAATATCAGCTCCAATAATTCCATGGACTTCCTCGGCCTCGTGAAGAGTTAAAGCCTTATTTACATGAACTAAATCAAACAATACTAAACTAAAGTTTTTATTCTTCCATTTTCCAATCTCTAAATTGTTATTTTCAGATTGTTGAGTTTCCATATCTGTTGCTCCTGCACCTGCGGCTTTAGTATCGCTTTCTTTTGCATCTAACTTAAAAAACTCAATTTTATCAATTCCAACACAAGAATTTGAAGCCCCAGTATCTAAAATAAACCTACCTGCTACTCCATTAATAGTCGCATTTAGTTCCATGTGATTGGTAATCATTTTTTTTAGAGGTATTTGAATGTATTTCTTTTTGTACAATAGTTTTTTTAGACCACTCATTTAAATGTATTTTTGAAGTGTCAAAAATACATTTAAATAAATTATTTTTCTGACAACACTTTTTGTTTTGTTCAACTAGCATTAGGCATCATAATATGATAACAGATACTCATACACATTTATATTCAGAGCAATTTGATCAAGATAGAGACGCTATGATTCAAAGAGCCAAAGATGCTGGAGTTCAGCGATTTTTTATTCCTGCAATTGATAGTAGTTACACTCAAAGAATGTTTTCTTTAGAGGAAAATTATCCAAGTGATGTATTTTTAATGATGGGATTACACCCTACCTCAGTAAAAGAAAACTTTAAAAGTGAATTACAACATGTTAAAGATTGGATCACTAAAAAATCATTTGTTGCCATAGGTGAAATAGGTATTGATTTATATTGGGACAAAACATTCATAAAAGAACAACAAGAAGCATTTCAGCTTCAAATTCAATGGGCAAAACAACAAAACCTTCCAATTGTAATTCATTGCAGAGATGCTTTTGACGAAATTTTTGAGATATTAGAACTTGAAAAAGGGCCTAATTTATATGGTATTTTTCATTGTTTTACTGGAACACTAGCGCAAGCTAAAAAAGCTATGTCCTACAACATGAAATTAGGAATTGGTGGTGTAGCAACTTTCAAGAATGGAAAAATAGACACCTTTCTGAATCAGATTCCAATACAACATATTGTATTAGAAACCGATGCTCCCTACCTATCACCATCTCCACACAGAGGTAAGAGGAATGAAAGTAGCTATATTACTTATGTGATTGAAAAATTGGCTACTATTTATAAGCTCAGCTTCAATGAAATTGCAAATATCACTACAGAAAACTCTAAAGAAGTATTTGGAATCTAACAGTACATATTATAAAACTCCAATTGGAATTGCCAAAATTACTGGAGACAACAATGGCATTCAAGCCATTACTTTTATAACTAATAATTTAGATGATGAAAACCCAAAATCAATTGGTATAGCAGAAGATATTCCAGAATGTTTAAGAGAATGTGTGCTACAATTAAAAGAATACTTTAAAGGAGAACGAACAAATTTTAATTTACTCTTAAACCCTCAAGGTACTAAATTTCAAAAATTAGTATGGCAAGAACTTTGTAATATACCCTATGGAAAAACAATATCTTACCTTGTACAAAGTAAACAAATTGGAGATGTAAAGGCGGTAAGAGCTGTAGCCGCTGCCAATGGAAAAAACCCTATTAGTATAGTAATTCCATGCCATAGAGTAATTGGCTCAGATGGCTCATTAACAGGGTATGCTGGTGGCATTTGGCGAAAGAAATGGTTATTAGATTATGAAAGCCCTTTAAAACAACTATTGCTTTTTTAAACTAATTCTAGGATTTAGACGTTTATAATATTATGACAAAAAAAGGCTGGTTTTTAATCCTATTCTTGGTTGGTTTTTATGCCAACTCTCAGAATATATCATCAGACTTTAGATCCAAAAAAATTAAGATAGATAAAGACACCATTAGCTTTGATTCAGTTCCAATAAATCCACAAAATTTTAAAGTACGCGTGGGACAGAAAATAGTATACCCCACAGAATATCAAATTTCATATAATAAAGCGTTATTGATAATCGATTCAAAAAAATACCAAGAAATCACTATTGATTACTTTAGATTTCCTTCATTTATTACTAAAACTTATAGCCCATTTGATAAAAAATTTATCATTTCCAACAACAGTAATACCGGACAATTATTTAGCCTAACAAGTAATAAGAAACCTTCTGAATTAAAATTATTTGATGGCTTAAAAACAAGTGGATATATCAACAGAGGAATTACTTCAGGTAATAATCAAAGTACAGTAGCAAACGCTTCTATGGATATCAACCTAGAAGGAAAGCTCTCAGATAAAGTTTCAATTCGAGCAAATATCTTTGATACTAATATTCCATTACAAGAAAATGGGTATTCACAAAGCATAACAGATTTTGATCGAATTTTTATTGAACTTTATAGTAAAGATTGGCGGGTAAAAGCAGGAGATGTTAGTTTAAATAATAAAAACAGCTTTTTTTTAGCTTTCGAAAAACAAGTGTCTGGTCTTGAAGTTGAAGCTTCATTAAACAACACTACAAAAGTTGCTGCTTCTGGTGCTATAGTTAGAGGACAATTTAGTTCTTATAATTTTATTGGAATTGAGGGAAATCAAGGTCCTTACAAAATTTTTGGCCCAAACAATGAACCAAATTTTGTAATCATTGCTGGCAGTGAAAAAGTATTTGTGAATGGTTCTGAAATAATCAAAGGAACAGATGAAGACTATCTCATAGATTATAATATTGGGGAAATACGGTTTAACACTACCTTTCCGATAACCAATGATATGCGTATTCGAGTTGAATTTCAATTTTCAAATAGAAATTATACACGTTTTATTAGCTATGAAAAAGCTGAATATAAAAGTGATAAGCTTGAAATTTCTGGATATTTTTATAATGAAAATGATGTTAAAAATCAACCCATACAAGTAAGTTTATCCGCTGAACAAAAACAAATTTTAGCTAATGCAGGGAACAATCCAGATTTAATGATTGGAGAAAGTGCCTATCCTGATGCATTTGATGCGAATAGAATTCTTTATAAAAAAATACAGAATGGGAATACTGAATATTTTGAATATTCCACCAACCAAAATGACAACTTATTTACAGTAACCTTTAGTAATGTAGGAGATAACGAAGGAGATTACTCATTAGGTGAAACTTATGCAAACGGTAATGTATTTGTTTATGTAGGAACTAATCAAGGAAGTTATAGCCCAATTACTCAATTAATTGCACCCACTAAATTGCAAGTAGCTGTTCTAAATTCTTCTTATAATCCTAATGAAAAAACATCAATATCAACTGAGGTAGCTTTTAGCAATAGTGATCAAAATTTATTTTCAACATTAGATAATAACCAAAATAAAGGAATAGCAACTAAGCTTGCCTGGCAACAAGTATTACTGGACAAAAAATGGAAACTGTTAAGTGATCTAAATTATCTTTTTATTCATAAAAATTTTAACACCATACAACGAATTCAATCTGTAGAATTTAATAGAGATTGGAATTTAAATAACCCAACAGGAAATCAACAACAATTAGGTATGGATCTGAGTTTAAAGAAAAGTGACGATAATTTCCTAACCTACTCTTTTCAACAACTTCAATTTTCAAATAATTTTAAGGGAAACAAACATATTGTAGCCTCTAAAATAAATTTTGGAAATACCTTATTTTACAATAATAGTAGCTATTTGGTAAATAATTCTGACCTAAAAGAAAACACATTTCTAAGAATTAAATCGGGAGTAGAGCAACATTTTAAAAAGTTTTGGTTTGGAGGGTTTTTTAATCTTGAATCAAACAATGGTTTGGCAATACCAAGTAGAGAAGCCATTCTCACCAACCATCAATTTAAAGAATATGAAGGCTATATAGGTGTTGGAGACACAACAAATGTTTATGCAAAAATCGGATATAATTATAGAGACAATGACAGTATTAGAAGTAACTCTTTTACTCAGATTAACAACAGGAAAACATACTATTTAGATGCAAAACTTATTGAAACAGATCGAACTAATCTTTCATTATATGCAAATTACAGAGAAACAGAAAATACGTTTTCAGAAAACCAGAAAGCGTTAAATTCAAGGATCCAATATAACCATCGCTTCTTTAATAATTTTATCACTTTGGGAACTCGTTATGAAACCTCATCAGGTAATGTAGCACAGCAAGATTTTGTTTATGTAGAAGTAGAACCCGGACAAGGGTATTATACATGGATTGATTACAATGATAATGGGATTCAAGAATTTGATGAATTTGAAATTGCTGAATTTCAAGATCAAGCAAATTTCTTGCGATTACCATTGCCAAATCTTCAGTTTTTAGCGACTCAAAGTGCAAAAATTAATCAATCTATTACCTTAAATGCAAGCCAGTGGAGTACCAAAAAAGGGCTAAAAAAAGTGCTATCTCACTTCTACAATCAATTTTTCTTAAGCAGTAACAATGAACTAAAACGCACACGAAATTCATTTAATTTAAATCCGTTTAATGTGAACAGAGCGCAACAAATAAGTGTCAATTTTAATTTTAAAAATAGTCTATATTTTAATCGGGGTTTACAAAATTTTAGCACAACGTATACTTTTGCCAATGCAGATAACAAACAGCAATATAGTATTGGAAGCCAGGAAACAGAAACCAGCTACCAACAATTAGACTTTCAACATAAATTAGGTAAATTTTGGCTAGTTGATTTACAAGGAAAACTTTCTGAAAATAATTTAGAAACTGAAAATTTTAATAATCGAAATTATCAAATAAACAGCTATGCATTTCAACCCAAAATAAGTTATGTTTTAAATAATGACAATCGATTTTCAGCATTTTATCATGTAAAAGACAAAAAAAATAACCTTGCAGAGTTTGAAACATTGAAACAGCAAAAAATTGGGATTGAATACTTTTACAGCGGAAAATCGACTACACAATTTAATGCTAATTTTACAACTTTTTTTAATGATTTTGATGGGAACACAAATTCGCCTGTGGGTTATCAAATGTTAGAAGGGCTTCAAGAGGGAACTAATTATACTTGGACTTTTATATGGAGTAAAAAACTAAATTCTTATTTAAACTTAAACCTAAATTATAAAGGAAGAAAAAGTTTGAATTCTAAAACTATTCACACGGGATCAATTAATTTAAAAGCCATTTTTTAATTAGGCATAATTGTTGATATTTGTAAAAATTAAAATTTAACTCATGAAAAAAATTGCTCTAGTACTACTTTGTATTTACTCAACCATTTCAAATGCCCAAGAAGATTTAATCCCTCAAGATACCGACAAGAAAAATGAAATTACCTTAAATGCATTAACACTTATTGCCTCAGGATGGATAGATGTATCCTATGAATATTTAATTAATAAGGAAGCTTCTTTTGGAGTTGATGTTCAGTTTGGATTTGATGAAAATAATAATTTTGATTCTTATAGGAATTTTTCAATTACACCCAATTATAGAGTTTATTTCTCTAACAAATATGCAAGAGGTTTTTTTATAGAAGGTTTTGGAATGCTTCATCGTTATAAAGATCTCTACTATGATTATGATGAATCTACTTATAATAACATTGAGAAAAATATAACTGAATTCTCTTTAGGAGTTTCCGTTGGAGGTAAATGGGTCACAAAAAGTGGTTTTGTTGCTGAAATATTTGGTGGAATTGGAAGGAATATATTAAATAACAGTGATGATTCTTATGATCCAATTGAAGTAGCTGGTAGAGTTGGTATCTCGATTGGAAAACGTTTTTAAAACTTAAAAACGTATATTGGTTTTCTTTTAGTAAAGACTATTAGTTTATACACTTATTAACCATAAATCAAAATGAATTAAAATGAATAGAATTACGCTCATCTTATCCCTTACTGTTGGTTTTTTATTAAGTTCTTGTTCAGAACAACAACAAAATAAAACATCTAATAAATTTCAATTTGCAACACCCAAAGAAGTGGGTATGATTTCTGATAGCCTCGTTAAAATAGAAAAAATGGTTATGGATTTTGTAGATGCAAAAAAATACCCTGGCGCTGTTACTTTAATTGCTAAGGACGGTAAAATTATTTACGAATCTGAGGTTGGCTGGTCTGATTCATTAAGAACTGAGCCCTACAGAAAAGATCATTTGTTTAGAATGGCCTCCATGACAAAACCTATTGTTTCTGTAGCTGCTATGCAATTGATTGAGCAAGGAAAATTGAATTTAGATGACCCTGTTGGAAAATATATAAGTTCTTTCAATGAAACCGAAGTTTTGACTAATTTTAATCCAGCAGATAGCACATATACTTCCAAGCCTTCAGAATCTACTCCAACAATTCGTCAATTATTAACACATACAGCTGGAGTACCATACGGTTTTATGAACCCTGCTGTAAACGGAGCTATCTATGGCAAAAATGATATCCCAGACTTGAGCACCAACCTTAACATGGACATTAAAGATGTAGCCTCTAAACTGGGAAATTTACCACTAATGCATCAACCTGGTAAAAAATGGATGTATGGTTTAAATACAGACGTGCTAGGTCGTGTTGTTGAGGTAGCTTCTGGTGAAAGGCTCGACGATTATATCCGAACTAATATTACAAACCCTCTAGGAATAGAAAGATTGGATTTTTATTTTGATGCTTCAGAAAAAAAGAATTTAACTAAAGTCTATATACCCATGAAAGACAGCACGAATATGCAAGTGAATCAAATGGGTAAAATGTATATCGCAGATTATCCCACTGATGGTGCCAAAACATATTTATCAGGGGGAAGTGGAATGACTGGTACTGCAAGAGATTATCTTTTATTTTGTCAGGCAATGTTAAATGACGGTGAATTAAACGATGTTCAAATCTTGAAAAAAGAAACTGCAAAATCTATGCATCAAGATCAACTTGATTCTATCCCTTACCCTTGGGGGCCAATGACTTTTGGTTTCGGATTTGATGTTGCCAAAAGCCATCCTTCACGACCAAAAGGAACCTACAGCTGGGGTGGCGCATTCAGTACTGTATTTTGGATAGATCCAGTAAATGATTTAATCGTTATTCAATTAAGACAAGTATTATCCTCTCCATTTAATAATGATATTAATGCTAAACTAGAAAAGATCGTATACAGTTCATTAGCTGATAATAACTAGTTTTACGAACCTCTTTTCTTTTACCAAAAGAGCCTCATCATTTAGATGAGGCTCTTTTGATATATCTAATTATAAATCTATTACATGGTTGTTAACCAATTTTTTGCATCAACTTCTTTATTTATAATCGCTTTTAATTCAGAAATGTTAACACGCTGTTGCTCCATTGTATCTCTGTGACGAATAGTCACCGTATTATTATCTAAAGTCTCGTGATCTACAGTAATACAAAAAGGTGTTCCAGCAGCATCTTGTCTTCTGTAGCGTTTACCAACGGCATCCTTCTCATCATAGAAAACATTAAAATCCCATTTTAAATCTTCAATAATTTGACGAGCCACCTCCGGTAATCCATCTTTTTTCAATAAAGGAAATACAGCAGCTTTGGTAGGTGCTAACACAGCAGGAAGCTTTAATACAGTTCTAGTTGTATTGTTGTCTAACTCTTCTTCAACCAATGAATTAGAAAATACTGCTAAAAACATTCTATCTAATCCAATAGAGGTTTCTACCACATATGGAGTATAGCTTGTATTATCTTCATGATCGAAATATTGTAATTTTTTTCCAGAAAATTCTTCATGAGCTTTTAGGTCAAAATCTGTCCTTGAGTGAATTCCTTCCAATTCTTTAAATCCAAATGGGAAGTTAAACTCAATATCTGAGGCTGCATCTGCATAATGAGCTAATTTATCATGATCATGAAATCGATAATTCTCATCACCCATTCCTAATGATTTATGCCACTTTAAACGGGTTTCCTTCCAATGCTCATACCATTCTTTTTGTGTCCCTGGTTTTACAAAAAACTGCATTTCCATTTGTTCAAACTCACGCATTCTAAAAATAAATTGCCTTGCAACAATTTCATTTCTAAATGCTTTTCCAGTTTGAGCAATTCCAAATGGAATTTTCATTCTTCCTGTTTTTTGAACATTTAAAAAATTAACAAAAATTCCTTGAGCGGTTTCTGGACGTAAATATACTTTCATAGAACTCTCTGCAGATGCACCCAACTGTGTACCAAACATTAAGTTAAATTGTTTTACATCTGTCCAATTCTTTGAACCTGTTAAAGGGTCTGATATTTCTAATTCTTCTATTAGAGCTTTTACGTCTTTAAGATCTTCTTTTTCCAGAGAAGCTCCCATTCTTGACAAAATTGTTTTGATCTTTTCTTGATATCCAACAACTCTTCCATTGGTAGATAGAAACTCTTCTTTATTAAAAGCATCCCCAAAGCGTTTTGACGCTTTTGCTACTTCTTTATTTATTTTTCCTTCAATTTTTGCACAATAATCTTCAATTAAGACATCTGCTCTGTATCTTTTTTTAGAATCTTTATTATCAATTAAAGGATCATTGAAAGCATCTACATGACCCGATGCTTTCCATGTGGTTGGGTGCATTAGTATAGAGGCGTCTAATCCAACTATATTTTGATGCATTTGCACCATAGACTTCCACCAATACTCTCTGATATTCTTTTTTAATTCTACTCCATTTTGAGCATAATCATATACCGCACTTAAGCCATCATATATTTCACTAGATTGAAAAATATAACCGTATTCTTTTGCGTGTGATAATACCTTTTTAAACTGATCTTCTTTTTGTGCCATAATCTTTGCAAAGATAAGGGAATAAAGAAATTTTTCAAGAAAAATCAATGCTACTTTGTGTATTTGACTCCAAGGATTCTTGTTTTTTAGTATCTTCACTAAAAACGCTAAGAAAATGAAAGGATTACAAAATCTTTTTAATCTCTTCTATCCGGATGTATGTGTTTGTTGCGATCAATATTTAGTAGACCAAGAAAAAATAGTTTGTATAGAATGTAGATTAGATTTGCCCTTTATAGATAGTACTGATGTTACAGCTAATCCATTAACTCAAACTTTTGAGGGAAGAATTTTTCTGGAAAAGGGAGCTTCTTTTTTATATTATCATCCAACTGGAAAAGTAAAAAAACTAATTCACCAATTAAAATATAAAAATAATGAAAAGGTTGGAGTCTTTTTAGGAGAATGGTTTGGACAACAATTATTAGAAACCAATTCATTTAATGATATAGACTTCATCATTCCTGTTCCACTACATAAAGACAAGTTAAGGCAACGTGGTTATAATCAGTTGACTAAGTTTGGAAAAAGTCTAAGTACTATTTTAAATAGTAAATATCTTGGAGGTGTTTTGATTAGGAATACAGCAGCAAAAACACAAACTTTCAAAAAAAGAGTAGAACGATTTAAAAGTCTCTTGAATAATTTTAGCATAACAAACCCTGTTATTCTTAAAGATAAACATGTACTTTTAATAGACGATGTGGTAACTACAGGTGCCACACTTGAAGCATGCTGTATTGAATTATTGAAAGTAGAGAATTTAAAAATAAGCGTAGTCACAATCGCTTTAACTGAATAAAAATTAACAATTTTCTGACATTTAATTCCAAAAAATATATTGTTTATTTGTAGTAAATTATTTGAATTGAGAAAAATACAGCATTTATTTTTAGTTTTCCTAGTGTTCTCTTTTTCACAATGTGCAAAGAAAGGAAGACCGGATGGGGGTCCAAAGGATGAGGATGCACCTTTATTTGTGACCGCAAACCCGCCCTATGAAACCATTAACTTTGATGAAAAGGAAATAAACATATACTTTAATGAGTATATAAAATTGAAGGATCTTAGAAAACAACTCATTGTTTCACCACCATTAAATCCTGCAAACCCGTCACTAATATCTCCCCAAGGAAGTCCAAGTAAATTTATCAACATTAAAATTTTAGATACCTTAAAGGACAATTCAACGTATATTTTTGATTTTGGAAATAGTGTTCAAGACAATAATGAAGCAAATATTCTTGAGCGTTTTAAGTATGTATTTTCCACTGGATCCTACATAGATTCGCTAAACTTGTCTGGGAACGTCAAAAATTCATTTAAATCTGAAAGTGTTGAGGATATAAAACTCTTATTGTATAGATTAGACAGTTCTTACACAGATTCTGCTGTTTATAATAGAAAGCCAGATTATGTAACAAGTTCTTTAGATTCTTCTAATTACCAATTTACAAATCTTAGAAAAGGAAACTATCTTTTAGTGGCTTTAAATGATGAAAGAAGCGATTATATTTTTAATCCTAAAACCGATAAAATTGGTTTTCTAAAGGACACCATAACCCTGCCAAGGGATAGTATTATTAGTGATCCAATTTCAATATTTAAAGAAGAGCTACCCTATATATTTAGACGTGGAAAAGAAATCAGAAAAGGGCAATTAATTTTTGGTTATCAAGGTAAACCAAAAAACCTCAAGGTAGAAACACTGTCGCCTGTTCCAGACAACTTTCAAACCATTATTTTTCCTGAAAAAGGAAAAGACACAGTAAACTTATGGCATTCACTCATTGATAAAGACTCTTTAGTTTTTAAAATAAGTAACAATACTGTTTATGATACCGTAACTGTTAAATTGAGGAAAAAAGAATTAGATTCACTAAAGGTAAACGATATAACGGGGGGGGTATTAAATTTAAAAGACACCTTATTTTTTACCACAAATAATCCTGTTGTTAAGATTGATACTTCAAGAATTGTTTTTAAACACACAGATAGTATTAGCTTTCCTTATAAAACATTTATCTCAAAAAAAGAGAGTAAGATTGGCTTTCTTTTTGAAAAAAAACAAAAAAAACCTTACAAGGTTAATTTATATCCAAATGCACTAACGGATATTTTTAACACAACAAATGACACCATAAGTTCACTATTTAGAACCCGAGGAACCGAAGATTATGGAGAAATATCAATAACTGTTCAAAATTCTAAAAACATACCTGTTATTATACAATTAACAGATAGTAATGATGCTACTGTTGTTCAGGAAACTTCTTCTAAAAACAAGAAAATTTCATTTAATCTATTAATCCCCAAAAAATATAAAATCAGAATTATCTACGATTTAAACCGAAATGGAATATGGGATACTGGAAATTATTTAGATAAAAGGCAACCAGAACATGTAGAATACTTTCCTGAAGTTCAAGAAGTAAGAGCTAATTGGTTGTTACCTATTGTTTTGAACATAAAGGAATTACAATAGCGAATGTTAAAAAAAACTCAATTAATTAAACTAGTTTTTTAAGCGACATAATAACTCCTAGGTGAAGAGATTCATGAAAATTATTAAAAATAATAGCCTTTTCCATTGAATCAATCACAAAACCAGTGCTAGTTTTGTACGCTGAATATTCTTTAAAAATTCCGGCTTCAAAATCTTCCTCTAATGTACTTGGCAAACCCTGAAATAATTCTAAAACCTCATCAAAAGCTTGTTGAGAAAACTTAACAGAGGGTGAAGTTCCTTTTTGATAAGCAGTAATTAATTCATCTGAAACTAAACAATCATTTCCAGAAAGCTTGTAATGTAATAATTGTTGGGTCACAACTAAGTGAGCAATATTCCAAGCGATATTATTGTTAAACCCATCTGGAATAACATGGAGTTGATCTAAACTTAAATCTTTTATATAATATAAGACTATCGCTCTTGTTTTTGTTAGAATATCAAATTGTACCTTCATTTTTTTGATGTAATTTTATCAAAGATAATTTTTTATAAATGAAGAAAGTATATTTTTTACAAACTTGTGACACCTGCCGGAGAATTTTAAAAGAATTAAATTTAGATGGTTTTGAAAAACAAGAAATTAAAACCAACCCAATAACTGTAGCTCAATTAGAAGAAATGTATTCTTTATCAAATAGCTACGAGGCTCTCTTTAATAAACGGGCAAAAAAATACAAAGAAATGGGGTTAAAAAATGAATTGATTATTGAAAAAGAATACCGTCAGTTTATTTTGGATGAATATACTTTTTTAAAACGCCCTGTCTTTATTATAGATCAGCAAATATTTATTGGTAACAGTAAGAAAGAAATTGAACGTTTAAAGACAAAACTAATTAACACCCTTTAGATAAGTGTTTAATCTCAATTGAGAATTTTCTCTAATATCTTGCCAAAATAAATTTATATCTCCTGAATGATAATTCTTAATTAGAGACATAAAAAGACGCATTGAAAACTTAGGATTACTTGACCACACTAAACCATCAGTGATTTCGATTTTGAGTGCTTTTGCGTATATTTTATTGTTCGTATACAAAAACCCCTTGTGTTGTTCTAAGTTAGTAGATACAGAACTGTCCCAAGTAACTGGGTTACTGGTAACTCCTCCAGCATACCAGTTTTTGTCTTTTTTGGGGTAATGCCCCTTCTTAAAGGTATTCCAAGAAACAAAACCACCAATTTGATCAGGTTTAGTCATGGGTTGAATTGAATTAAATAGATCGGGTTGAATTCTCATTCCAGGAATATACGCAGCAACTAATTGTTTTTGTAATTCTTTTCCATCAAAAAAGTCAGCTAGTAATCTAGAGGTGTGTGAGGATCCTTGACTATGACTTAATATAAAAATTGGTCTGCCTTTATTGTATTTTTTTAAATATACTTCAAAAGATTTTTTCACATCTTGATAAGCTAATTCTAAAGCTTCTCTCCCTCCTTTATTAAACATTTTATAAGACCGAATGTGCGCTTGTCTATAAAAAGGGGTGTATACTTTTCCTGAAATGGCTAAAGCAGAGGCTTGCATTAAAACTGCTTTTTCTAAAACTTTTTTATTTTGTTCAATATCATCAATAGGGACATTCCATCGAAGGTCTTCTTCATCTAAATTTAAGGTTGGGTATACATAAAAAACATCTGCTTGGAGTGTATCGGATGCTTTAGAAGCATAGTTTTGAAATTCTGTTGAATATGTTGATGGAAGCACTGCCCATGACGAACTAAGATTATAATCAGGCCTTTCAGGTGAGTTTTCTAATTTAAAATTTTGGGTTTCATAAGTAGATTTACAACCTAATAAAAAAATAAGGCATACCATAATTAAAAGTCTAAACTTCATCTTATTTCTTTTTGTATTCTTCATAAGATTTTTCTTCAACTAAATCTGACCCTGTGAAGATATTAATTTCCTTTTTCACATCAGAACGATCATCATTAACATAATACACTGCTCGTGCCAAATCTATAAACGTCTTCCCAAAATCATTAGCTCTTTCACACTCTCTTATATCATCCTCAATTTTCCATAACTTCTTGTTCACTTCCAATAAGTTTTTATGTAAATTTTTTAATTGATTAGAATCTTTGCAAGCATCATAAATACACTCTACATCTGGAGTTAATGTATTATACTCATGTTGAATATTAATTATTTTATTAGCGTCTTTTATTTTAGAAAGTTTAATTTCTAAAATAGTGTACTTATCTAAAATTTCTCCGTTTGATACTTCTATTTTCATGTTGTTACCCCAATCTTGGGTTTTTTATTAATAAGAATTTGACCCTAAAGCTCATCATCAAAATGTCAAATACTACGTTTATAAAAATTTTCGTTCTACAATAGACATAAAACGTTGTTCAATATCTTCATTTTCTGCCCAATTATAATCTGGTTTAACCATTTTATTAATAAATTTTTTTGCTTCTTTTTCAGTTTTAAATGAATTTAATTGAGAAACTACTCGATTAAAATCTTCTTGACTTCCACCAAATAAATTTTTCACAAAAGCAATACGATCATTCAACCCAATTTGAATGTCGTCTCGTATCTTATCGTTTAATGATTTTTTTGGAGCATTTTCAAATAAATCAGCAACTACATCAGCAGCAATTGTATCTTTTAATTCATCTTCAAGCGAAAGAGTAATTTCCTCGTTATTAGGCTCAACAGCTTCAAGTTCATCCTCAAAAGCTTCATCAATAACCTCATCTGATTGGGAAAATAAATCATCACCTTCTTCTGGGGTGGTAGAGCTATCTGAAGCCCCTTTAATTGTTAATTCTATACCTTCACTAACCAAATCTTCTTTAATACTCTCAATGACTTCGTCTTCAGAACCTATTAATTGTTGTTCCTCTGCATCTTCTTGATCTTCTGTTTTCGTAATTAAATCATCTACTTCACTTTCTTCTGAAAGTGAAATTGTTTCCTCAATATTTTCAGTTTCAATAGTATTGTCTGACTTTTCTCCAACTTTTTTAACCAAATCTAAAAGCTCTTCTTTGGTATGTTCGGGGTTTGAAGTCGTGTTAAAATATTCCTCTACGCAGGCTAACACAGCTAATTTCTCATAAACTTCATGCGCTTTTGTTTTCAAAGCAAAAACATCTTCTTTGTTTTTCATTTGTAAAATACTGTGGGCTAAACTAGTGAGGTCTGCTGCAAGTTTTTTGTGCATAAGTTGTATTGTTTAATTATTTTTTAATCCCATTTTTTAATAAATTTGCCTAAATTCACATGGAATACGAACAAATCATTCTGACGCCTTAAAACTACAAAATGTTTCTTGAAAATACAGTAAATCATACAGAACAATTTGGTTGGATTGAAGTAATCTGTGGATCAATGTTTTCTGGAAAAACTGAAGAACTTATTAGAAGACTAAAAAGAGCTCAATTTGCAAAACAACGCATTGAAATTTTTAAACCAATTGTTGATACAAGATATGATGACGAAATGGTCGTTTCTCATGATGCGAATGAAATTCGTTCAACACCAGTTCCGGTGGCCTCAAATATTAGATTATTAGCTAATGATGTTGATGTTGTAGGTATAGATGAAGCTCAATTTTTTGACGATGAAATTGTTGCAGTTTGTAATGACTTAGCAAACCGAGGAATTCGTGTAATAGTTGCAGGACTAGACATGGACTTTAAAGGAAATCCTTTTGGGCCAATGCCAGCTTTAATGGCCACAGCAGAGTATGTTACAAAAGTTCATGCGGTTTGTACTAAAACTGGAAACTTAGCCAATTATAGTTTTAGAAAAGCTGTAAATGAAGATATTGTCTTTTTAGGAGAGACTCAAGAATATGAACCTTTAAGTAGGGCCGCATACTATAAAGCACTTCTTTCTCAAAGAGAAGAAATTGAGAAAGAAAAAAATCCTAAAAATTAGTTCTTACTCATACCATGAACAACCATGTCTCTGTTTTAGAAATTAGTGGAAATGCACTTGAGCACAACCTTCAATACTTCAAAAACAAACTTCATCAAAAAACAAAGATACTCGCAGTAGTTAAAGCTTTTGGCTATGGAAGTGATGCTAACAAGGTTGCTTATTTCTTAAAAGATAAGGTGGATTATTTTGCTGTTGCTTATGCTCATGAAGGTATTTCTTTACGAAAAGCTAAGATAATTACCCCTATTTTAGTACTGCATCCACAAATTCAAAATTTTGATGAAATTATAAGAAATCAACTTGAGCCTAGTATCTACAATTTAAAAACTTTAAACGCATTTATAACACATGCTGAGGAAAAAGAGATTGAATCCTACCCTATTCATTTAAAATTTAACACAGGTTTAAATAGATTGGGTTTTTCAAAAGTTAATATTCCTGAAATTATGGAGATCATCTGTAGCTCAAAATATGTGAAAATTAAATCAATTTTTTCTCATTTAGCGGCTAGTGAAGACAACAATGAAAGACAGTTTACTTTAAATCAACTTCAAAATTTTAAAAAAATCCTCATACAAGTTTGTAATTATATAGAGTACACTCCAATGGCTCATACACTAAATACCTCTGGGGTTATCAACTATCCAGAAGCTCAATTTGACATGGTTAGAATTGGAATTGGTTTGTATGGTTTTGGAAATAATAAGAAAGAAACATCTCAACTAAAAAATACACATATTTTAAAATCTATAATTTCTCAAATTCACATTGCAAAAAAAGGAGAAACTGTAGGCTATAATAGAGCTTTTAAAGCTTCCAAAGACACTACAATTGCTACAATCCCGATAGGGCATGCTGATGGGTTATCTAGAAAATTAGGAAATGGAAACGGATACATAACAATTCAAAGCCAGGGGGCTCCAATAATTGGCAATGTCTGTATGGATATGATAATGGTTGATATTACTGACATTAAATGCAATGAAGGAGACCCTGTTTTTATTTTTAAAACCCAAGAAGATATCTTGAACATCTCAAAACTATCTGAAACAATTTCTTATGAAATATTAACACTTATCTCACAACGAATAAAAAGATCATTAATCTAATTGGACTGAATTTATTAAAATTTTATTTTAAAAAATTCATTACCAACTCATAAAAAATATCAGGAGACTCTGCATGTAACCAATGACCAACATTAGGGATGGTCTGAATAGATGCCTCAGGAAAATGTTTTTTTAGTAAAGGTATTTCACTCTTTGTAATGTACTCAGATTTTCCACCAGACAAGAATAAGGTTTTTTTAGTATAGGTTGTAAAAGACGGCAATGCTTTACCTACCTCTTCATTATTTTTTGTGAGAGATTGTAAATTGAAACGATATGCTAATAATCCTTTCTCCTTCCAATACACATTCTTTAATAAAAAAGCTCGGGTTATAGGATCAAAAATTAATTCAGAAATTTTTTGATCAACGAGTTTACGGGAATTCTGAATTGTAAAATCAACTGAATTTAATGCCCTTAAAATATCAGAGTGATGCGGTTGATAATATCTCGGAGCAATGTCTACTATAATTAATTTAGCTACCAATAGTGGGTATTTAACAGCGAACAACATCGCTGTTTTCCCGCCCATTGAATGACCTAAAACAACAACCTGCTCTAAATTATAATAATGAATATAATGTGCTAAATCTTCTACAAGATGATCATAACTAAACTCGGATGAATGAAAACTACGTCCGTGATTTCTTTGGTCTATAATATGTGTTTGAAAATTTTTGCCAAATTTATTTCCAAGAGACTTCCAATTGTCACCCATTCCAAAATACCCATGAAGTATTAGTAGTGGAGTTCCTTCTCCAATTATTTTTGAATGTAAGATCTCCATACTACTGAAGGCGATGTAAATACATGTTTACAACGTTTTGAAGGCCCAAGTACAAACTTTCAGAAATCAAAGCATGTCCAATGGAAACCTCAGCGAGGTTTGGAATATTTTGTTTAAAAAATTCTATATTGTCTAAACTCAAATCATGTCCGGCATTGATTCCTAAGCCCAATTCATATGCTAAATTGGCTGCTTCTGTATAGGGTTTTATTGCTTGCTTATTCCCTTTATCATAAGCACTGGCGAAATGTTCTGTATATAATTCAATTCTATCTGTACCAATTTTTGCAGCAGCTTCAATTAATTTTAGATCTGTATCAATAAATATAGAAGTTCTAATTCCAGCAGTATTAAATTCACTTATTACCTCCTTAAGATAGGATTGATTGGTAATGGTATCCCAACCTGCATTTGAAGTAATTTGATTAATAGTATCTGGCACCAATGTTACTTGTGTAGGCTTAACTTCCAGAACTAAATCCATAAATTTACGAATAGGATTTCCCTCAATATTATATTCTGTAGTAACCATTGGTTTGAGATCGCGGGCATCCTGATAGCGAATGTGTCTTTCATCTGGCCTCGGGTGAATTGTGATGCCTTGAGCACCAAACGCTTGAATATCTTTAGCAACTTCTAAAAGATTTGGAACATCTCCACCTCTTGAATTACGCAATGTTGCTATTTTATTAATATTTACACTTAACTTTGTCATTGGTTTCAAATAAAACACAAAAGTACATCATTAAATGATTTTAAACTATCTTCGTGTAGCGTGAATATGAAAGAATACATACTAAATGATTTAGAAGTTTTGACTCCAGAAAGTTTGGTGAATAAAGCTCAAGAAATCTTTGAAACACTTCCAATAACACATCTACCGATTGTTAAAAATGAAGAGTTGATAGGAAGTATATCTGAAAGTGATTTACAAACTATAGATGAAAAATCATCAAAAATTTCTGAATATTCTCATCTTACAGATTTCTTTTTTACAGATGAAAATATCTCTTTACTTAAAACCATAAAATTATTTTCGGAGCATGATACTAATATCATGCCTGTTTTAAATGACAAAAAAAAATACATTGGATATTATGAGTTACATGATGTCCTAGAGCTTTTTTGCTCAAACTCATCTTTATTTAGTGATGGAGTTATGATTGTTATAGAAAAAAATAAAAAAGATTTTTCTGTAAGTGAGGTAAGCCAAATTGTAGAAAGCAACAACGCAACTATACTTGCTTTATACATATCCAATCAAACTTCTGATGCTATTCAAGCAACTGTCAAAATTAATTCAGAAGATATCAATGAAGTCATTCAAACGTTTAGGAGGTATAATTACAATCTAATATCAGAACATAAAGATGATTTTTATTTACAAGATCTAAAAGATAGATCAGATTATTTACAGAAATACTTAGACATGTAATGATAAAAAAGGTAGCTATTTTTGGTCAGACATATTCTGTCAATGCTGAAAAGGAAATTAAAGTCCTTTTATTGGCTTTGGAAGAACATAATATTGTCGTTTTTTTCGAAGAAAATTTCTACAACGCTCTAAAAGACTCCAGTCATTTAACAAAAAAATATTCAATTTTTAATAGCTTTTATGATTTAAATAGCTCTTTTGATGTGTTTTTTAGCCTCGGTGGTGACGGAACTATTCTCAGGGCAATCACATATATTAGAGATTTAAACATTCCTATTTTAGGAATTAATACAGGTAGACTTGGATTTTTAGCAAATGTTCAAAAAAATGCGATCAAAGAATCTATCGATTTGTTAATTGCTGAAAAATATACAATTCAAGAGAGAACATTATTAAGTATCAAAACTAATCCTAAAGTTGAATCTTTAGATGAGCTTTCATTTGCATTAAATGAAATTACCATTGCAAGAGAAAATACAACGTCTATGATTGGTGTCAAAACCTATCTGGACAAGGAGTATCTAACGAATTACTGGTCTGATGGTCTGATCATAGCTACTCCAACAGGTTCAACAGGTTATTCGCTTAGCTGCAATGGTCCTGTAATATCACCTAACTCAAAAAACCTTATCATAACCCCAATAGCTCCTCACAATTTAAATGCAAGACCGATGGTAATTCCTGATGAAATCTTGATTGAATTGGAGGTAGACTCAAGAGAAAAAAGTTTTTTAATTTCACTCGACTCTAGAATTACATCAGTACCAAAAGACACCAAAATCTATATCGAGAAATCACCCTTCACAATTAAAAGCATAATTCCATCCAACCACTCTTTCTTAACAACACTAAGAACAAAGCTTTTGTGGGGTGAAGACACTCGAAATGGTTCTAACAATTAGAGAAGTAAAAACAATAAAAAACTAAAATTATTGTTATTCAAAAAGACTCACGTTTAAACTTTATAAAGCAAATAGATTTTTTTATATTTGCACGCTATATTTTATGATGAAAACATATTTAATTTTGTTATTATTTATTTGTATTTCAAGCAATTGTTTATCTCAAATAAATGAAGTTGGTTTCATTGTAGGTGGTGTTAATTATGTAGGAGATGTGGGGCGAACAAATTACATTCAACCCAAGAATATTGGATCAAGTATTATGTACAAATACAATTTAAATCCAAGAATAGCTCTTAGAGGAACTTACAGTAATTTTTCCATTTCAGGAGATGATGCTGATTCTGAAAATACAGTAAGACAAGAAAGAGGTATTAAATTTAAAAATCCAATACAAGAATTTGCGGTTGGAATAGAATATAATTTTTATGAATACGATTTATCATCAAAAGATAAAACAAGTACGCCATACATATTATTTCAGATTGCAGCAGTGGATTATGAAACACCAAGAATTCAAAATGCCGATAGAACTTTCAATTTCACCAGAAACACAGCTGTTTCTATACCCCTAGGAATTGGATATAAAACAAAAATAATAGAAAAAATAGCTTTTGCAGTGGAGACCACGGTACGATATACATTTACTGATGAATTAGACTATACAACAAGTAGATTCTCACAATTAAATTTTGGAGGTACATCAAATGATTGGTATCTATTCTCTGGGGTTTCTCTGGTTTATACTTTTGGTAGACCAGCATGTTTCATTGATTAAGTACAAAACTCATGAATAAACGATTACTTATTAGCTCAGATAATATTCCTAAACACGTTGCTGTGATTATGGATGGAAACGGAAGATGGGCTAAAGGAAAGGGTATGAATCGTATATTCGGTCATAAAAATGCGCTAACTGCAGTTAGGGAAACTATTGAGGCTGCTGCTGAATTAGGCACTGAGGCAATCACATTGTATGCCTTCTCTACAGAAAATTGGAATAGACCAAAAATTGAAATAAATGCTTTGATGAGTTTACTCATAAGTTCACTCAATAAAGAATCTATTACCTTCAAAGAAAATGATGTAAGAGTTAATGCAATTGGAAACATAAAAAGTCTTCCAAATAGTGCTCAAAAAACACTAAAGCAGGTAATTAAGGAAACCCAAAACAATAAAAAAATAGTCTTAACATTAGCTTTAAGTTACGGAGCAAGAGAGGAAATTATCAATACAATTAAAAACATTTCTAAAAAAGTTGTTAATAACGACCTAACCATCGAAGAAATAGACGAAAAAATTATAAATAATCATTTATATACGTTTAATTTGCCCGACGTTGATTTAATGATAAGAACCAGCGGAGAGCAAAGAATAAGTAATTTCCTTTTATGGCAAATGGCTTATGCCGAATTATACTTTACAAGTATACTTTGGCCAGATTTTAGAAAAGAGCATTTTTATGATGCAATTATAGAATATCAGAATAGAGAAAGAAGATTTGGAAAAACTAGCGAGCAAACTATACAAGCAGAATAGCATCAAATTTGGTGCTTTAATTCTCATTTTTTTACTTTCAACAGTTCATTTTACTACCAACGCACAAGTAGTAAAAGACTCAACAACTATTGTTGAAAAAGATAGTATTACCATTCAGGAAAATATTGTCTATGAAAAAGGGAAAGAATATATTCTAGGGGGAATCTCCATCTCTGGTCTACAAAAATTCTCAGAATCTACAGTAAAGGTATTTACAGGTCTTAAAATTGGTCAACCCCTAAAATTACCGGGAGATAAACTAACAAGTGCAATTAAAAAACTATATCAAAGTAAACAATTTAGTACCGTAGAAGCTTTTTTAATAAGAGTAGACGGGAATACTATATATCTAGAGTTTGATGTAAAAGAACTTCCTCAACTTAATCAAATTAGTATTGCGGGAATCAAAAAAAATAAATCAAAAGCTCTAAAAACTGAGGCCGAACTGAAAACTGGTGCCATGGTAACAGATAACTTACTTGTTACTACCAAAAACTATTTCAAGAAAAAATATACTGACAAAGGTTTCCTAAAGACAAAGGTAAGTATTGACACTAAAAGAGATTCTTCAGATATCAATGCTGTAAATATGAGTGTCTTTATAGATAAGGGTTCTAAAATAAAAATAAAGAACATCAATTTCATTGGAAATAAAGCACTTCCAGAAAGTAAGCTAAGGGCTGCCATGGGCAATACAAAAAGAAAATTTGCAGGTAGATTTTGGAAAGGATCCAAATATATTGACGAAAAATTTAAAGAAGATCTTGTAAGTATTCTTGACACTTACAGTAGACTTGGATATAGAGATTCTAGAATTTTATCTGACAATGTAACTTGGAATGAGGATAATACAATTAATATTGACATTACACTTGAAGAAGGAAGACAATACATTTTTGGAGATATTCTATATGTTGGAAACAAAAGCTATACTGACCAACAATTAAATACAATTCTGAAAATTGAAAAAGGTGACGTTTATAATGGATCTGTATTAAAAGAAAGAATTACAGGTGATGGAAGCCCAACCTCTGAAGATATTCAAACATTGTATCAAAATAGTGGATATTTATTTTCATCTGTAAATGCAGTAGAAACTAAAGTAGTTAACGATTCTATAACCGTTGAGATTAGAATTAGAGAAGATGAAAAAGCAACCATTAATAAGGTGAGTATTGTAGGTAACGATAAAACTAATGATTTTGTTATTTTTAGAGAACTGAGGGTTAAACCAGGTTCTTTATTTAGTAGAGATGCAATTATTCGTTCGATTCGTGAAATTGGTCAACTTGGTTTTTTTGACACAAATGTAACCCCAGATGTAAGACCTAACTATCAAGATAAAACTGCAGATGTAGAGTTTAGTGTTGTAGAAAAGGGAGGAAGTCAAATAGAACTTCAAGGAGGTTATGGAGGGGGTTCTTTCATTGGAACTTTAGGATTATCATTTAATAATTTTTCTATTCGTAATTTATTCAAAAAAGAGGCCTATAAGCCGCTTCCGATGGGTGATGGTCAGTCATTATCACTTCGATTACAAACCAGTAGAACGTTTAATACCTATAGTTTTTCTTTCACAGAACCATGGTTTGGGGGTAAAAAACCTCAATCTTTATCGTTCTCGGTATATTCATCCAAACAATTTCAACTAGACAGACAAACCTTTGATGTAAATCGAGATAGAAGTTTAGGCATAGCGGGTGCTTCAATTGGTATTGCAAAACGACTCACATGGCCAAGTGATTTCTTTACGTTGTCTCAAACCCTAAGTTACCAAAGTTTTGGCCTAAATGATTATCAATTTAGAGTTGGTAGTGATATTCTTAGTGAGGGAGATCTAAATAATCTTGCTTACAATATTAGTTTAAGCCGAAATTCAGCTGGTCCTAGTTTAATTTTCCCAACCTACGGTTCTACTTTTAGTATTAGTGCTAAGGCTACAGTACCGTATTCTCTTTTCAATACTAAAGACTACCAAAGCTTAGCTCCTGCAGAAAGGTTTAAATGGTTAGAATACTATAAATTATTATTCAAAGGGAAATGGTATAACAGTCTAGCAAAAAAGCTAGTTTTAATGGCAAATACAGAAATCGGATATTTAGGTTTTTATAATGACGAATTAGGAAGCACACCTTTTGAAAGGTTCTTTGTAGGGGGAGACGGAATTGCACAATTTCAGTTAGATGGTAGAGAAAGTGTAGGATTAAGAGGTTATGAAAATAATAGATTATCATCGATAGAAGGTGGAACTATCTATAATAAATTTCAATTAGAATTGAGATATTCCATAACAGATAAACCCTCTGCATCTATATATACTATTGGATTTTTAGAGGCCGGAAATTCTTATGACAATTTTGATAGCTTTAATCCGTTTAATTTAAAAAGGTCTGCTGGAGTTGGTATTCGTATATTTATGCCAGCATTTGGTTTACTTGGAATAGATTTTGCACACGGTTTTGATCCTTTACCAGGGTCAAATATTAAATCTGGTTGGCAAACTCATTTTATTATAGGTCAACAATTTTAATAAAAAATGAAACTTAATTTTTTGAACTTGAGGTTTTCGGGACACAAAGAGAAGGTAGTAAACATCGCTTTATGTTTGCTTCTAATCTGTACAGTCTTTGTTAATGCTCAAAAACCTCAAAGAATAGCTTACATAGATATGGAGTACATTCTAGAAAATGTACCTGAATATATGGAAGCCCAAAATACCTTAGATTCTAAAGTAAGTAAATGGCGAAGTAAATTAGATAAGTTAAGTAGATATATAGAAAAAATTAAAAATGATTTAGCCAATGAGCGTGCTATTTTAACCAATGATCTTATTCTTGATAAAGAGGATGAAATCACTTTAAAACAAGAGGAACTTAGAAGATTAGAATCATTGTATTTTGGACCAAATGGAGATATGTATTTATTGAGAAAACAGTTAGTAAAACCCATCCAGGATCAAGTTTTCAATTCTATAGAAGGTATTGTTAAAAAAAAGAAGTATGATTTTGTTTTTGATAAATCTAGCGACCTAGTAATGTTATATTCCAATAAAAAATACGATATTAGCGAATTAATTTTGAATGAAATTGTTAGGGAAAGAAAACTTAAAATCAATAAAGAAAAAAGACAACAAAAATCTGTTTTAAGTAAAGAAAAAACAGAGAAACAAAAAAAATTATTAAGAGACAGGGAAGCTTTAAGAAAAAAGAAAGACGAAGAAAGAAAAGCTAGAATAAAGAAAAGCGAAGAAATACGAAAGAAAAGAATCGCTGATATAGCAGAGAAAAAAAGAATTTTAAAAGAGAAAAAAGAAGCTATAAAAAAGAAAAATAACTTAGAACAAGATAATAATTAAATTAAATAAAATGAGAAAATTGAAGAGTTTACTATTAGTAGCAATTTTAACTTTAGGGATGAGTGGTCTTGCAAATGCTCAAAAAGTTGGACATGTAGTATACGAAAGAGTAATTGCAAACATGCCTGAGACAAGAGCTTTGCAAGTAGAATTAGCTAAAATCACCAAAACGTATAAGGATGATATCGATGGTATGAAAAAAAAGTTTGATGATAAAATAAAGAAATACTCAGCAGAACAAGGTCAACAAACTGAAGACACAAATATTCAGAGAGGCCAAGAAATAAAAGTTGATCAATCTAGAATTCAACAGGCGGAACAAGCTGCATACCAAGACATTCAAGAGAAACAAAACAACAAGCTAGTTCCAATTATTGGTAAAGCAAGAAAAGCTATTAGTGAGGTAGCTAAAGCAAAACAAATACTTTATGTACTTGACGCATCTGCAAGTAGAGGACTACTAGTAGCTGACGGTGAAGATTTATATGAGGCTGTAAAAGTTAAATTAGGACTTTTACCTGATCAAAAACAACCAACTGCACCAGGTCAAAATTAAAAAATAATCACACAATTTAAAAAATCCTACTTTTTCAAGTAGGATTTTTTATTTTTACTACTATGAATACGTTTAAAAGTAATCCAATCGGTTTTTTTGACTCAGGAATTGGAGGTACATCTATTTGGCAAGAGGTAAACAAATTATTACCTAATGAGAACACAATTTATTTAGCCGACAGTAAAAATGCTCCTTATGGCCAGAAATCAAAAGAAAAAATCCTTGAGTATTGCATTAAAAACACAGAATTTCTCTTAAACAAAAATGCTAAAATTATTGTTGTAGCCTGTAATACTGCAACTACAAATGCAATAAATTATCTGAGAGAAAATTATGACATTCCTTTTATTGGCATTGAACCTGCTATCAAAAAAGCTGGATTAGTTACTAAAAATAAAAAGATTGGAGTCTTAGCAACAAAAGGGACGATAAATAGTAAACTTTTTGAAAAAACCTCAACCAAAATAGACCAGTCAATTAAAATAATAGAACAGGTCGGTTATGGTTTAGTAGAACTTATTGAAAACGGTGAGATTGATTCTTCAAAAATGGAAAAACTTATTTATGAGTGTTTAGATCCAATGCTTAAAGAAAATATTGATGCTCTAGTTTTAGGCTGCACCCATTATGCGTACTTGGTGCCTCAAATAAAAAAAATCATTGGAAATAATATTCAGATCGTTGACTCTGGACTTGCCGTTGCAAAACAAACGCAAAGAGTTTTAAATACTGTAAATCTCCTAAATTTATCTACTAATGAAAAGACTTTTCATCATTTTTACATCAATAAAAAATCTAAAATACTAGTTGAAATTTTGAAAAATTATAATCCTGTAAAGGTTATAGAAAAAGAATTTTAGAACGATGAATTAATATTAGGACATGCTGATGCTCTTGGCTTTCTTGTAAATAAATTTACACCAACAGATACCTGATGAAATCCAGTGTTGGTTAGAACGATATCATTTAATTGATTGGTATACGTGTAAGAAAACATCCATTTATTATAATTAACTCCTATAATAGGGGTTATGTACTTCAAATCCTCTATAGGGCTTACATCAAAACTTTTTCTATACGATAGTGCAGCCCATAATTGAGCTTTGTTAAAGTCTTTATATGCCTTTAGGTTAAAGTCAACTATTCGCTCACCTGTTGATTCTCTGAGTTGAACCATCAGCGAAGGCTCTAATTGAATTGTTTTACTTTGCCCAAAGTAATATCCTAATGACAGAACATAATTCCTTATGTCTAAGGGCTCTAGGTTGTTGTTAAGATTGTTTTTTGCAGACAATAAAAGGTTTTTAACAGTAAAATAAGACGAAAAACCAGATTTATGGTAGGCAACACTAAAGTCGGCATTATAATATGCTGAACTTTGGATAATTTGTGCTACGGTTGGATCTCCAAAAAATTGTGTTTGATCTACTTGATTTTGAACAGCTGTAAAAGACAATCCAAAAGAAATTTGATTAAAAAGGGAGCTCCTATTAATATTTAAATGATATGCAAAAGTCCCTTGAATCCCTTTTTGAGAATGAAAACCATTACTATCATTAAAAAGAATAAAACCAAATGCCCCTTTTTCATTAAAACGATTGTGAAAACTCAAGGTTTGAAGTGTTGGTGCATCCTTAATACCAGCCCACTGTTGTCTTGCCGTGAGACGCAATTTCCCTGTATTTCCAATACCAGCTGCTGAGGGATGGACTAGATAAACATTGTCAGATAAATAATCTGAGTAAATAGGGAGTGTTTCTTGAGCATTACTGTCTAAAAAGAAGAAAACAGATGCGATTAATAAAATTGTACTTTTAAATAGCTTCATAAAATTCACTGAAATTGTGAGTTGTAAATATATTATTTTTATATGAAACGATGTGAACGTATCAATAAATTTAACAATACCCTAAGAAAAGTGATGGTCTCAGTTAAAAACTAAAAGCTATTTAATAATTTGCACAAAACTCGAACCTACTTTTGTTGCGCTATTTTGCAAATTCTTTTTCTAATTCCTCCAATGATTTACCTTTAGTTTCTGGCACTACTTTTATCATAAAGAATAAGCCAATTAATGCAATTATACCAAATATAAAGAACGTTAGTGCATTTCCTAAGGTAGATAATTCCCAGGGGAAAACTAACTGAACTAAAGAGCTTATTAATGAGTTTACAAAAGCAATAACGCCAATAGCTAACCCCCTATATTTCAAAGGGTACAATTCTGATAACAATACCCACATAACTGGACCTAATGAAAATGCAAAACAAGCAATAAAACCTAAAATACCCATCAATATCAAAGTAGCATTAATTGAAGTTGCTACCTCTAAAATTGCTCCATCATTTTTACTGTACACCCGGTTTCCTAGAGCTTGCTTTAAATCATTTTTGA
>CALSUE010000003.1 GCA_943789455.1 uncultured Flavobacteriaceae bacterium | reverse complement strand
CCATTGGCATGATAATTATTTTGTTTAGTCTAGATTACTTCAAAAACATCTAATGTAGCAAATTAATGACAGTTTCTCATTATCAGTTTTTTATGAGTTTAATTCCGTCAGAAATGAGTGAATCTAAATCGGGATGTAAAGAGATGAGTTCACTTAAATAGTTTTTAATCAACTGATTTAGTTTTACATCATTAGAAAGTTCAATAATTTCAATAAAAAGAAGCCATTCTTTGGAGTATAGAGTAGTTACTTCTTCGAATAAGTTTTTTAACAACTCAGCATCATTTTTCTTTTCTATTCTATAATTTCGAACAACTTCATAGTATCCTTCTAGTTTTATGATCCCTTTATTTTTTGTAGGTTTAATTGTTAAAGTTGAAGATTCTTCATATAAATTAGGAAAAGAGTTGCTATCGGCAGCACCGGCAAATGCAGAGACAATATCCTTCCCTACAATCATATCATAAATACCATCTTCAGGCAAAAATAAATATTCATTTTTGTAGGAAATTGTACAGTCTTTTAATCGTATTAAAATTAGTTTTCCTTGTGCATTTCTAATGCCAGTAATATTTAATCCCGCTACTTTTATACCACTTTCAAATTCAAAGGAAAGCCATTTTCCGTCATGAAAATTATAGATTTTTAAATCATTAGGACCCATATCTTCAATAGCAAGTTCAATATTTTTTAACTTTCCTAAAGGAGAACTAATCCCATTTTTATGATAACTTATTCCATGACCTATTAATTCTTTTTCTCTGTAGGCTAGAGCTGATGGCCCTTTGGTTTGATAGAAGACAACCTTATTATTTTCATCTAATAGTATCCTAGAGAACTTGCCAGATACCTGTAGCCCGGTTGTTAACTCTATACTTCCAACCATTTGAGACTCTATCAGTTTCTGAATTCCTTCTTTTCCTCCTTTTCGTAAGCTTAAAGTATCTGCAAATTCCTCAAGAACTTCCATTAAATGAGGAAAACTTGGAGCAACATATAATTGGGGCTGTGGCTTAGTAACATCAAATGGTTGTTGAGCAGCAGCTACTGTATAAGGAATTTTTTTTACCTCACTTTTTAAGCACGAAATACTTTCGCCAATAGAAGATAATAGGCCTGCACCATATATTTTAGGATTTTCAAGATCTCCAATTAACCCGTATTCAACAGTCCACCATTGTAAGTTTCTCATTTGTGCCATTTCTGAAAGTTCTACCTTCTTGTTTTGCAGCTTATGAATTTCTAGCTCTATAGTCTTAATTTCTTTATCACTAGAGCCTTCAGCCTCCTTTAAGATTGATAATTTTCTGACAGCTTCATACAAATCCATATCATGTTTAGATAGAATTGCCTTTGAGCCAATATCTCCTAATCTTCTTAAATATTCTGCATAATCAGGGTTTGCAATGATGGGTGCATGACCTGCAGATTCATGAATAATATCTGGCGCTGGTGTATATTCAATATTCTCAAGTTGTCTGATGTCTGATGCAATAACCAATACCTTGTAGGCCTGAAACTCCATAAATGCATTTGGGGGTATAAACCCGTCTACAGCTACTGCTGCCCAACCTATTTCTTTAAGAATTCTATTCATCCCATACATATTTGGGATTTCTTCAATACTAACCCCAGTTTTTTCTAACCCAGCTAAATAAGAAGAATGTGCTACTTTGGTTAAATGCTTTAATAAACGCCTCATTACATACCTCCATACAGCTTGGTTAATTGTAGAATAATCCTCATAATTTTGAGGTTTGATAAACTGTTTAAGGTGCTTAGGCAGTCGATCAATTAATTCATTGCTTCTGTAGTCTTCTTTATTTGACATTCGATTTTTTTAATTTTAAAGTATATAAATTACTAAAAAACCTAAATAGGTACCTAAAGCATTTCCTAAAGATCCTACTAAAATTGCGGGTACTATTAATTCTTTTCTGTTAAAAGATTCTGCTAAAGCAATGGCTGTAGAACTACCTCCCACATTGGCTTGACTTACAATAGCAATCATTTCCCAATCACGATATATAAACCCACCAACTAAGATAGTAATTACACCGTGAACTACTACTGAAAAACCTGCAAACCAAAACAGGGTAAGACCAAGATCTTTAAGATCTATTACAGCAGTAAGTTCACAATATGCTCCAATGACCGCCAAAAATAGAAATACTAAATACAATCCTAAATTATGGCTTCCTTTTAATTTAGAAACAAATGTTGTTTGAGCTAACAAGATCCCTAGGGTTGAAATGGTTATAATAGAAGGAACTTGAGGGACATACCTTTTTAATTCATCAGACACAAAGTAAGCACCTAAACCTAAAAAAACCAACCACATAAGTGATGTTAAATTGATGCTTTCATCTTCAATAAATTCTTCATTTTCTCGGGGTCTTTTTATTCTTGTTTTACTTGGCCAAAAACGAGAAAGAAATATAGGAAACGCCAGAGTTACAATGATCCACAGTGTGGTAATTACATTATCTACGGCGATAGTCCCTGCATACAAAGCGCCTTTTTTTTGAAATCCATATTCTAAAGCAATCGCATTAAAATTTACACTGCCACCAGTATATGTTCCTGTGAGCATTCCCGCAATAATTTTACCATCTTCACCTAGGGTGTTCTCAGGGGATAATAAATACCATGAGACAAGAATGCCTAATGCGGTTGCAAAAGACCCTAAGATGAATAAGCCTATCATTGGTATTCCTGCTCTTTTGATAGACGATAAATTGATATTTAGTAATAAGTAAAAAATAGAAATCGGAGCAACATAGGTAAAAATACCATCATACAATGGAATGCTTGTTGATGCAGACGGAATCACTTTCAAGTTGGCAAGTAGGGCTGTAAAAATGATAATTAGTAACGCTGCTCCAAGATGTTTACCAAGTTTAGTTTTACCAACATAAATGCCTAAAATAACCACAAGGCTTAATACAGTTAAAACATATATTGGATTGTTTATAAAGCCCATAAATAAGATGATTGATTAATGCCTCTGAAATATAAATTAACTGAGGATAATATTACAAAATCTAATTTAACAAATCCATATCAAACAGAAAACTTGATACAGGTTTTATTGACACTTTCAATAATCAAAATAGCATGCCCTTATCCCTTTTTAGAGATTAGTTTTACCTCAACCCATTAATATCATATCTAGACATAAAATTCCAAACTAATTTAGAAGCATTTTGACCCTGATAAGTTTTGCTAAACCATACGTGGTCTCCGCCAATATATTTATAATGTTCAACAGAAACTGAATTGTCTCCTTGATCATATACAAAATGTTCAATGGTCATTCCACTAGTATTATCACTATTTATGGTAGGTGTAGAAACTGTGTTATTGAAATTTGTCCAATAGTCTAATGTGCTTTGCACGGAGTTGTAATCATTACTACTCTCATCATAGGCGATAACACCATCGTTAGTTCCATGAAGATGTAGGACAGGCATTGGATGGCTTGTATTTCCTAAACAGTCAAGCATAGATCCAGAAACAGAGGCTACTGCAGCAATTAGATTACTTTTATAATTTGCAAGCCCATAAGCCATCATACCTCCGTTTGAGTATCCAGCAGCATAAATTCTTTCCATATCCAGATTATACTGAGATGAAATCTCATTAACCATAGCATCAACAAACCCTAAATCATCGGCTGAACTTTTATTATCTCCATCTATGGGGCAAGGATTCCAATGTGAAGAGCCATCTAAGCAACTGCCTTGGGGATATACTAAAATAAACGAGTTTAATTCTGCCTCTGCCCTCATATCTGCTTCTTGTATAAATTGACTTGCACTACCTCCAAAACCATGAAAATTAAATAAGATAGGTATTGCAGAAGTTTCATCATATGAATTAGGTACATATAAAATATATTCTCTATTCATGCCGTCATGAACTATTGTTTGTGAATTGGTATTAGAATAACACCCTTCTGAATTATCATAATCTTTGGCGTTATCATTATTACAACTGCTGATAATTGCCGTTAGAAAAGAAAAAATTAAAATCAGTTTCTTCATAAATTTTTAAACTTTTTATAAAAATAAACGTTATTGATTTAAATCGAAAATTCAACGACCAACTTTTGTAACATTTTAACACACTCATTAAGTTGTTCTTGAGTGGTATATTCATTGGCCCTGTGTGCTTGTTCGATAGAGCCTGGACCGCAAATAATACTTTGGTAACCCGCCTCGTGAAATTGTCCAGCTTCTGCAGCATAAGAAACAGTTTTCCAAGAATTTTGACCAGATATTTTTTGAGTTAACGCAACAATATCATCGGTTAATTTGGTGTCTAGTGCTGGTACTGGTGGGTGAACAAAGGTGTTCGTAATAGTAAAATCAGGAAATTGTTTTCTGACCTCTAGCTCACGTTCTTTACAAAACGAAAAATAATCGTTAAAAATGGCCTCAATATCATCTTTTGGAATTACCCGTACATCCCATTCAAAACGAGTATAGTCAGCAACAATGTTTGTAGCTACGCCACCACTTATTTGTCCAACATGTAAGGTAGAATGAGGAGGGTTAAATCGGTGATCTTGGGTAGCTTGAGATAATTCTTTCATCTTATTTTCTAACCATATAATAAGGCGTGTGCTTTCATGGATAGCACTTATCTCTTTGTGAATTCCACTGCTATGTCCAGCAGAACCATTTACTTCTGTTAGTACATAACATACCCCTTTTTTACCAATCACAGGCTCTAAAGATGAAGGTTCTCCAATAATGGCATATTTAGCATTTTCAGAATAGGTTTTTTGGATGTGCTCTATAAGCTCTGGAGCGGCTAAACACCCAATCTCTTCATCATAACTAAAAGCAAAATAAATGGGTTTTTTTAAATCTGCCTTGACTAAAGTTGGCAATGAAGCTAAGCAACAGGCAATAAAACCTTTCATATCGGCACTTCCTCTTCCAAATAGTTTACCGTCTTTTTTAGTTAGTGTGAATGGATCAGAATCCCAAGCTTGTCCTTTAACAGGAACAACATCTGTATGGCCAGATAATATCACTCCACCGTCTACAGAAGGTCCAATTCTACAATGCAAAGAAGCTTTAGTTTTTTCTTCATTAGGCACTAGAGTAGTTGCTATTCCAAAGGGTTCAATATAGTTTTGTATCCAATGGATAATCTCGAGATTATGATCTCCTCCTAATACTGGAAAACTTACTAATTTTGCTAAAATATCTTCTACTTTCATATTATTGATATCCAATAGTTACTGCTACAATTAAAGAGATTGCCGAGAGCATAAATACAATTATTGCCACCGGAAAAATAAATCGCAACCATTTATCTAGCGGCACTCGACACATGCTTAACATGGCAATTAAGCCGCCAAGAGTTGGGTTTATAAGATTAGAAATTCCATCACCAATTTGAAACGCTAAAATAGTGGTTTGTCTTGTAAGACCAATCACTTCTCCAAGAGGAAGCATCACTGGGAGGGTAGCTAGTGCTTGTCCGCTTCCAGAAGGAATAAAAAAGTTGATGATACTTTGGGAAATAGACATTCCAATAGCAGATAAATACAAGGGCAATGTTTTTAACACCTCAGATAAATGAAAAGAAATAGTATCACTAATGTGGCCCATTTCCATCAATACCTTAATGGTGGTTGCAAAACCCACCATAAATGCTCCAGGAGCAACATAGGCAACAGATTTTAAAACCGTTTCACTTATTTTATTCCCTTTCATGCCTCCTATTATGCCTGAAGCAATAGTAACCATTAGAAAGATGGCAGATATTTCGTTGATATACCAATTTAGATTAAAAACACCATACAAAATGGCTCCTAAACCAACAATAAAAGCACTAATGACCAACCAATTATTTAGAGAAATAGAATAGTCTGTTAAAGGTTTAGAAAGTACAATTCCGTCTTCATTTAACCCTTTTCCTAATCTACTATCTGGGTTTTTTGAAATCTTTTTTAAATAGCTAACATTGTAAAAAGCTAAAAAACTTAGGGCAGAAAAACATAAGATACTTCTTAATAAAGCGCCAGAAAACAAAGGGAGTTCTCCAATTTTATGTCCAATACCCACCGTATATGGATTTATAGGAGAAAGTCCAAAACCTATAGTTACCGCACCAACCGATATACCGGCTGCCAATACCAAGTCTCCACCAAGCGCTAAACTGACTACAGCAGCAATAGGGATTAGTGCAATATTATGTTCATATCCAACAAAAATTCCCATAGCCCCGTAGATGAATGTCATGAGAACAACTGCTAAGTATTTTTTTTCTCGTCCAATTTTATGAACAAAAGTACCTACAGCATTTTCTATGGCCTTAGTTTCTTCCATCACCCCAAACATAATTCCTCCAGAAAATACCACAAACATCACCTCTATGGCCGCTTTAAACCCTAAAGGGATGGCTTTAAACATATCTAAAAAACCAATAGGTGTGTTAGGAATAATGCTATAAGATCCCGGAATAACTCTATTTCTTCCCTCTATTAATATGCGTTTAAATTCACCTGCAGGGATGATATAGGTTAAAAGAGTTACAAAAACAATGATTAGAAACAGCATGGTTACTGCATGCGGAATTCGTTCGTACCAATGGTTAGTTTTCATAGATGAAATTGTAGAAAATAAAAGCCCCTAAAGTAAGCGTTTTTTTAAGAACTATCGGTTTACTAAGTAAGTTATGACTCTTTTTTAAATCTAAAATTAGCTAAGAGAGCTATTAATTAATACTATCAAAAAAATAACTAAACAAGCAGATGTAGCCTATTCATTTTTTCTATTAAGTCCCCTTTAATGGCTGCTACCACAGATTTAGGGATGTTGTCTTCATCAAAAGACCATGTACTTGCAGGATTCTTCAGATCTTTTGTTTGCTAACCAGGGTGCTGAACACTTAAAAATAATGTTTTTCCATCTGGAAAAAACCAGGTTTCTGTATGCTTTGCATCTTTAGGTGCAGAAACAATAAGGGAAAGAAGATTAAACGTAACTGTTAAAAAAGTCTAATTACAATCAGAATTTAACCGGAACAAACTATATTCTGGTGTTTCAAAAATAGCCTCTCCACCATCACATTCAAATGTAATTGGAGTAACTAATTCATTTCCAAAATTCAAGTCAACTGTTAGAATATTATCTTCAACGGTATAATTATTTGTTCCTGGAAGATGATTTCCATCATTTGCTTCGTATGAATTGTACAAAGCATTACAATCATCTGCCACACAGTAATACGTGTAACGCACTCCATCTTCATAGAGATACATCGTGTTTCCCGCAGGAATAGTCCCTTCTATTAACCATTTACCTTCTATAGAATAATATGGTGCCGGAAGATTTTCTGAATTTTCACATCCTATAAGTAGGATGGCTACAAAACCAAAAAGTATAATTTTTTTCATGATGGGGTTTTTAATATCTAGATAACAAATATGCAATAATTCTGTAGTATTAGAATCATTTATTCAAGTGGAATTTATCTATGTTAAAGTTTTAGCAAGACAAATACTATCTGGAATGTCCTTTAATTTTCCATAGTTTTCTATGATAGAAAAGTTATTTCTTAGATACAGTTTCAAGGCTTCCGGTTGATTTGCTCCCATAAATAAAATGCATTTGCTATGCCCTAATTCTTTGGTCCAATTTTCTAATTCGGTGAGTATTTTTTCTCCTAGTTTTTGACCTCTATGTGCCGGAGTTACATACATTCGTTTAATTTCCATAGCAGAAAGATCGGTCTTAGCAATTGCACCACAACCAACAGCCTTATTTTTAAGATACACCACTACAACATGCTTTAGATGCGTAATTTCATTAAACTGAGCTAAAGGATGGTCTTTACCATCTCTTTGTGCTAGGTCTTCATTTAAATGTCCTACAAGTTCTTGAAATGCAGGATTTACATAAGTTGTTCTGATGATCTTCATAGGTTTTTTAAGTATACACCAAAAAAAGCCCTCTGAAAGAAGGCTTTTGTGTGTTTGTAAATAGTAAGATTATTCTTCTGTAGCTGCTTCAGTATCGGCAGCTAAAGAATTCATCATTCCTCCAAAATCAAACCAATCTCCACCGCCAGATATTTTACCATCTGTAAATGCAAAAGCATGGTATGAGGTTAATTTAACAGACTTTCCAGAGGCTACATGATCTGCAGTCCAAGTACCATATACTCTTGTGCTTCCATCTAATAATCCAGTAGTTTCATCTACTCCAGGCAACCAGTAATCTGCTGTAAAATTCATATTGTCAAACTCTTTTTGGTAATTTACAAGAGCATCTTTTAAGCCTTGTGCATCGGCCATTTCAGAACCGTAAACGGGCATATGCCATTCTAAATCATCGTGAATCATTTCAAACATTTCTGCAGATTTTTCTGCTTGATGTAGTTCAAAATATTTTTTTGCAGCTGCTGTGTTTTTTTCAAAATCTGCATGATTTCCTGTTGAGCAAGCAGTAACTAATACTGCCATTACTAATACTTTAAATACGTTTTTCATTTTTTTAAAATTTAATTAATAGTTATTGTTATTAGAGAGTTTTTTTAATTAGTAAATCCAACCACCAACAGAGGTTCTGTATTCAATTGGATAGGCTTTTAATAGCTCTTTTAATTCAGTTGTTGCATTTCCAGCAATAATAAATTTATCGATTTCAAACATCTTCATAAAAGGAGCAAAGTTTGGCCCACCTTCAAAGTTATTTGCATGCAATATCATGTCTGCAGAGGTTAGGTATTTTTCTACTAAAAATACACGTTTTCCATTTTCAGAAATAAAGTAGGTATAGTCATAGGTGTTGGGCTCATTAGCTCTTACAAAATCATTTAATTTTTTAACCAATGTTTGCACATCTTCTTTAGTGTTGCCTTTAGTTACTTTTAGTTCTAGTAAAATCACTAATTTTTCTGATACATTATTGGCAGCTTGCATAGCATTGAGTTCTTTATCAAAAACAGCATTATCAAAAAATTGAACTTCTCTACTTATTTTTAGACCGTCCCATTGATAGGATATGTGAAAAGGGAAACTTACCTTTTGTCCAGTGTATTTTCCTGTAGCGCTAAAGGTATTCCAAATATTGGTCCAAACAATTCCATTGTTATAGACTGTTGTTTCTATTTCAGAACCCGTAGCATCTCCGTCTACATCTTCAAAGCTAATTTCATCAAACATCTCAAACAGTCCTTCAACTCCAGCAATAAATCCTGCTTTGTCTTTTGTATTGTTTCTAGCGTCTACAAAGGTCATGTCATCAGAGAATACCTCTTTCAGGTAGTCTATATTTTCTTCACTTACGTTTTTAAAAAGAGTTTTAATAATTTCAGAGCGTTCATCGTTTGTGGTCACTGTTCCATTTGGGTTTTCGCAGGAACAGATAACCCCCACGAATAACAATAATAATAATTTTCTCATTTCGATATTTTAGTTGTTTAAAGCTACTAATATAGAAAAGAAATTAATCATTTGAAACTAGGTCAAGAGATTTGAAGAGTTTGCTTACTTTTTTTTCAAATTATTTATACCCGATTTCTTCGGATAATACTATTTTACTTCTGGTAAAATTACCTGTTCCAAAACCGATTTCTTTTCCTTCAGAATTGTATAGGTTGGCTTCAGCTACAAATATTTCCTTTGATGCATACTTTAACTTGCCAACAGCTTTTATTAATCCTTGATTTCAAACGGAACTCCTAAATCTCTTGCTCTTGGCTTTTGCCCATAGGATTGAGAACAAATAAGCATTATAATAATAATTGAAAATATTTTTTTCATATTGTTGTTTTCTTTTTTAAAGATTTAATCAAAAAATAGAGCATTGGAATAAAAATCATTCCCATAGTTAAAGGTAAAAACCAAGTTCCAAGCCCGTCTGCATGTCCGTTTACAATTTGAATTTTTCTAAAAACTATTAATCCAAAAAGTACTACAATAACTAATTTCAAAACCCTCATCATTCGAGTTGCATTTGTATATTGATGTACTGCATTTTCTTTTGTTATTTGACTAGGATAATTAAACATATGAGGATGCTTATTTAAAGTTGTTAATCCAATAAATAAGAGTGTAGAAATGATAGGCAATATAAATATATGTGTCTTATTACCAAATCCATCAGCTTTTCCAGCACCATTAAAATGTATTGGAATTATTTCCGGTAATATAGAATAGTTTGTTAATGTTAAAGCCCATATACCAACTACAGAAACCCAACCAAGAACCTCAAGTATCTTGTCAGTTTGGTTTAATTGTAATTTTATCTTTGGTCTTTTATTCATATTGATACGGCTCTTTATTATATATCATTCTCTTAATATTCTCCAACACTCTTTTCATATACGTTTTCCAGAAAGTTTTGCCAAAAATCCAACATAATGGGAAAAGTAAAAGATTGTTAGAATGTAAACAGTATGTGTAGTTAATTCGTATTTTTTGATTCGCTAATTTTTCCGTTTCCCATCTTCCAACAAACTTGTAAAAACTAAGCATCCAAGATTGAAAATTATCTACCTGAATTATCCAATATTGATTTTCTTTTCTTTCAATTAGATTGTCAACAGAAGCAAAACCTCCTTTTTGGGTTATCGATTTCGCAACATATACTTTTTTACAAGAGCCAGGTTTTCCCCAATCCTTGTGGTCTGTTGTATGTGTAACTTTCGGCATAATTCCGAATCCAGTATGAATCTTAGAAACATCACAAAGCATAGGTGTTTTAAATGCTCTTTCGAGAGAACATTCGTAAATAGTTGAAACAGTAACTTTTGTAATCATTTTTTAGTATTCGTTTTACCTAGCTGGCCTAACGGTTGGTGTATGGTTAGTTGCGAGTCTCGCGCAACTAAATTAGCAAAAGGAAATCGAACCTTAGGGAAATCCGTAGGATTTTCCGAGTAACACAGACCTAAGCAATAAATTATATACGGTGTTGGCAGTAGTATTTGTTTTACTAAATGTAAAGTTTATTTGTCTAATAGTTTTATTTGTTTTACATTTGTTTAAAATTAAATCTGATTATTATGAAATTAAATTATCTATTTCCTAACAAGTACAAGAAAATCGGTTGGTTAATACTTATTCCATCCGCAATCATTGGTTTGATAACTCTTATTTTAGAGTTCGAGCCTAATTATTTGGATTTTAATGTCCCTGCTATTTTTATTGATGAGTTTTTTGGTGATAAGCATTTTATAGGAATTGTTAACAACAATGTTTTAAATGAAATTTTAGGTACTCTAATAATATTGAGTTCATTATTAGTTGCTTTTTCTAAAGAAAAGTCAGAAGATGAATATATTTCAAAAATTCGGTTAGAATCTTTAGTTTGGGCTGTTTATTTAAATTACGCAATTCTTTTAATATCTTTTCTATTCATATTCGATTTGTCTTTCTTATGGGTTATGATATTTAATATGTTTACAATTTTACTGTTTTTCATTATTCGGTTTAACTGGCAAATTTCTAAACTTAAAAAATCTGCTCATTATGAAGAATAGTATTAAAGTTGAGAGAGCAAAAAAGAATATTACGCAAGCTGAATTAGCTAAATTGGCAAAAGTTAGCAGACAAACAATTAATGCAATGGAATTAGGGAAATATGTTCCGTCAACAGTTTTGTCTTTAAGATTAGCTCAAATTTTTGAAGTTGAAATAAGCGAAATTTTTACTTTAGAAGATTCCGATTGGGTTTAGATCATATTACTGCCAACGGGTTTGTGTATGATTTGTTGCGTTGGCTAGGACTAAGTTAGTAAACAAAAACGAACCAGAGGAAATTCCGAAGAAATTTCCAAGTAGGCGATAACCAAGCAATTGACTATACACGTTGTTGTGTGCTGTCTTACTAGCGACTGATTCCTTTAGCCCAATCACCTCTGTAAATTATTTTTTGGTCATGAATTTTAAAGGTGAATTTACCATACCTAACTGATATTCCTGCTGATGCATTTACAACCCAGCAATTATCAGGAATGTTAAAGAAATTTTCAGAAGTAATTACTTTTTTATCCATTTGGTCTTTAACAGAAACTGATGCCTGAGGACCTACGTCCCAACCAAGGTGTGTATTATAACTAACTATTAAATCGCTAATTAATTTAAAATTTTCATTGGTTTCTATTGTTGTTTTAATGCTTCCAATTTTTACGTTGTTTAAATCTTTTTCAGGTGTGACTTCTATAGTTAATTTAGGCAAGTCTATAGCTGTTTTGGAAGCAAGAATTATAATAGATTCGTTTTTAACACTATTATCTTTGCTATCAAAAAACTCAAAAGCAAGTTCCATAGCTTCTAATCCTACTGGATTTATTGTTAATTGGTCTGCAAAATAACCTTCTTTTGTTATGTTTTTAGAATAGATTACTTTATCACGATTTTTCACAACCACTTTTTTAATACTCGCATCATTATAAAACTCTAAAGGTATAGTTGTATTAGTGTGTACTGTTTTGTTTTTTGGGCTTATAATAAGTCCTTTCATATAATCTTGCATTGCAAACCAAACTGGACGTGGAGAACCATATTTGTCGTTTATATCTTTATAACCCCAAAATCCAAACCATTCTTCTGGTTGCTCTTTATTATGTATACTTTTTTCTCCACCTTTCCACCAACCATCTGCATAATAAAATGGGCACATTCCTACAGCTCCAGCATCCATTAAATCTCGGTAATTAGAAACAAGTCCTTCACTTTGTTCTTTTAAAGTTCGTGAGCCAAAACTACCAAAGCCTCCTTTTGGTGATACTGAATGTCCAAATTCAGTAATTATAAATGGTTTATCTAATCCGTTTAATTCATTTAAACCTTTTATATAATCTCTAAATCCCATTGTTGCTGTTTGGCCTTCATTGTAGCCATAACAATTGTAAGCGTATACATCATACATACTCTGGTCCATCCAATCACTAATCATTGCATTTGCAGAAAGGGTTACTGGAATATTTGGATGATTTTCATGAATCATATCTACCATCATTTTCATAAGGTCTTTAAACGCCTTGGCTGAAACTTTATGAATGTGATCAGTTTGAGGTTCGTTAATAACCAAATACGTAATTATGCAATCATATTTTGGTGCATATTTTAAGATGTTTTCAAGCTGCGTTTTACAATGATTTATAAATTTAGGATCACTATAATCTTCTTCTGGATTAACTTCTAAACCCATAATAAGTTTTAGACCAGATTCTTGTACCAATTTTAATTGTGTTTCAGAAAATTGACTCCAAGTTCTTATTGTATTATAACCACTTTTTTTAATGTTTTCAAGATCAAATTTCATTAATTCTAAATGATCTTTCCTTTCATCTTCATAAGGATGTTGTCCAGGACGTGCAGCTATTTCGTAACCTATTGCTTTAATAAAAAATCTCTCTCCATTAAGGTAGTACCAATTGTCTTTTAGTTCAATTTTTGTTGCTTCCTTTTGTTCAGTTTTAGACTTTTCCAGTTGAGAACAGCCCAAATTCAGTTGGATAATACATAGAATGAGTATTGATGTTAAATTTTGTTTCATTTACTCCGTTTTTTTGATTGCACACAACGTGTTTGTACAAGGTTAGTTGCGTTGGTTAAGCAAGAAAGTTAATAAATAATTACTGACAAAGAAAATCCGCGAGGATTTTCGTAAGTAGAGTAGAACTTAGCAATTAATTATACACGGTGTTGTAGGTAGTTTTTATACTCTAACTAGTTTTTATTCTCCTTTCAGTTCGTTAAATAGAATTTCATTATTAAATTCAACTTTAGAAATATGTTTGATTTTATCATTCCAATCTAGTGGTGTCCAATATTTTGGATATTTCACAACAATTGAGTTTCCAATTAATTTTTCTTTCAGATTATTTAATTCCAATCCATTTTCTAGTCCTCTATTTATATAAAATCTGCGGTCAGTATTTTGCATAACAAAAATAACGTCATTTCCTTTGTTACTGTAGATTTCCTTTACAATTCCAATTTCCGAAATAGCATTACTTTCAGATACGATTGGTACGGGTCTAAAAATCAGCACAGCAATTATTAAAATAATTAAGCTGAAACTTACTAAAGTTATCTTGATTAATTTGCTCAATTTTTTTTTCGTATTGTTTACAACGGTCAAATGTAAAAAGTCGTTTCAATGCTTTTTACATATTGTTAGCGATAGTTATTTGGCAAGGAGCCCGTCAGCTTGGTATAATTTAACAGCGGTTTCGACTAACTCTTTAATGTTATCCTCAAATTCATCGTCCATGTACTTTACATGAAAGCAAGATTTACCTTTTAGTGCCTTTTTTAGATTCTCGGGTAATTCGCCTATTTGCTCTTTATGCGTATACGTTGGGAAAAAGTAGAATCGCACATCCTTTGGCTTTGGCACAACTGAAGCAAAATAAATACCATCTACTTTCTTTTTACCTTGCATTGCTTCAATAGTTCCCGAAACTTCGAATTTATTTTCCGTTTCTGCAGATATCTTAAGTACGTCTATTTGCTCCTTAAGAATATCAATTAGTTTAGCTTGAATTTCATTAATATCCTTTGTCATTGTAAATAGCTTTTAGTGTTATTCAACTTATTTATCAGTTTTGTCTAAAATTAGCAATTCTTTTTGTTTTTAAACTTTCAACTAGCAATGACTTATAGCCATTGTTGTACGCTGGCTTTTTATTTCCAGTTAATTTTTTTTTGCCCAAATCAGTTGCTTTTCAACTTTTTGGCAACTTCGTCATAGTATTCCTGAGTCACTACTTCAGTCCAAGTTGTTGGTTGTCCACCACCATATAAAGCTAAATATGTAACATCACTAGACTTGGTGGATGAATGCCAATGTTCAATATCCTTTTCACATTTAATTATGTCTCCTGTTTTCAGAATCACAGGCTCTATTCCCCTTTCCTGATAATATGCTTCTCCATCCACTATTATTAAAACTTGTGCAGAACTATGTTTATGCCAATCCAAAGTTGAGTTGGCTTTAAAAGTCGCTTTTGTAATATTATATCCCAATTCAGCATCATCATGAATTATGGCATTCAACCAGGCTTCCCCAATGTAATGGGTATTTGGCGCCTTTGTGCCCTCAGTAAGATAGGAGGAAACGCTATAATCTGAACTTTGAGCGAATAAGTAAATAGGGGCTAAGATAAATAGGGTGACAATTGAATTTTTCATTTTTTCTATTAAAATAATCATTTTCTGAATTCGATCATGGTTTGCTTGCGTACAACGGTCTGGTGTATGATCTCGTTGCGTGGTCTAAGCTCTAAAATAGCAAATAATTACTGAATGCAAAATCCGCTAGGGTTTTCCAAAGTAGTCTAGAAGCTAGCAATTGAATATACACGTTGTTGTAAGCAGTTATCTTTTAATTAACTTGTAGGTTGTCTGATTGTTATTGTTTAGAATGGTCAAATAGCATATTCCTGATTTTGTTTCTGGTATTTTTATAGTTCCTGAACATTTTCCTTCAATAATATTTCGCCCTAAAGTGTCATAAATGATGAAGTATTCATCTCCAAGAAGATTCTGAACAAAAATTTCATCCGAAAACGGATTCGGGTAAATTTTATACCCTTTTTCGATAAGGTTCTCTTCAATACTCGTCAAACTAGTGCAGGAACTAACATCAATTTCACTGTATAAATTTGGGTCTTGGTTTGGGTCTTCGACCGTGTTAGCCATCATTGAAATTTTAACAATTTCATCACTTGTAGAAAAACAAAGTTGGTGAAAGTTGTCGTTGTCATTTATATCTGCTATCGAAATTGGTACATGCGGTATTAGAACTCCAGAACTTTCAGAATAGCCAACATAGTACTGAAATAAGTCAGATTCGGTATCACCACTTATATACGGTGTAATGCCACCATTCCAAGCAACTTGAATCGTTTGTGTTCCTGAATTACATTCATTCAGATCGCCATCAATTCTTTGGGCAAAGAATAAACTTGGTCCATCAGCAAGCGGAATAACATTCGTGGTAATGCTTCCGTTTAGGTTTATGATTTCTGAACAGGCGGACTCTCCTGAAAAAGTATCACTTGTAAATAAATCCCCTACAACTCTAACTTCAACAGGTGGATTAGTAATAGCAGTTCCAAATTCACCTATCAATAGCACTGTTCGATTTTCACCGTTTTCATTTGCCGGTGCTAAAACAGCACACATTGGTATGTGAATATTTCCAAGGTTATCTACAACTTCAAAATCAGATTCTGACAAGGTGGATGCATCTAATGGGAATTTAAAATTAACAGGCATACCATCTAGCAGACTTCCTGGTTGATTACATAATAAACCTGGTAGTCCATTATCAAGTCCAAAAAAAGCTGAGACAAGAGTATCTTGTGATTTTACACTGGTAACAAAAGATAAAATTGTTATTGCTGAAAATAGGATTTTTCTCCTCATATTTTATTAATTTATATTTCAGCTTAGACTCTATTTATCTGGTTTGGTTTAATTGCTTACAACGGTCTAGTATAAGAATAGTAGCGGATTTACACACACTAACTTTTCGGTTATACACAGACCTTTTTTATATTTACTTTGTTTCGTTTTAGCGATTAAACTGCTATTATTTTTATACATTGTTGGCAATAGTATTTTCTGACAGAATTTCAGTTATTCTTATAACGTCATTTTCTTCAATTTCGCTCAAATCTAATTCTATTTTCTTTCCATTTTTTTTTACAACACTAAGAATTCCATTTTGTAAATCAGTTGACTTAACATCTTTAAAATTGAAAGATTTCCCCAAAAAGGATTTTATTCTTATAGTAATTCCAACTTTATTCCAACCAACATAGTATTTTCCATAAGACATTCTTGCGAAGAAAAGCATCATCAAAATTGTGCCGAGAATAGATATTCTTTTGTTCCATACAGTATTTGGTTCAGAGAATAATTCGAATGTTCCAATCAAAAAACAGATAATTGAAGGGATTATCAATATCCCATTTTTCCAACTACTAATATTATTAAAGTATACTTTTTTCATCTCTTTGTTTTTCGTTCAGATATTGTTGCCAACGGTCTCGTATAACCGTCAGTTACGGGTTTAAAGTTACTGTTTTTCGGTTAAGCACTGACGTTAGTAATTCCGAGTGGATTCGGACGTAGTCGAATCCGCCGTAATTGCGGTTATACATTGTTGGCAAACGTTTTATTTAAATTCATTATGCGTATTTAATACATCAGATTTTCGATATTCTCCAATTTTCAGGAAATAATCGCCATTGGGTTTTATTATTACAAACCCTCCATTTAGGCCATCATATTTGAAAAATGATTGTCTGATTAAATTATTTTTATCAACAACCCAATTAATTTTATCACCGTGATAATAGTCCAAGTCTTTAACTCTTTGGTTTATTATCCAAAAGTGATTACATTCTCCTAATTTAGTTAAATCATTTTCCATATTTCCGTAAAATATATCCCAAGGAACTTGATAGTTCTTTCTATATGTTTTTGGATCATTGTCTATGAAATTGATGATAACTTTTTTGTCAAAGTTTATTTTTTGTTGAGTAATGTCGGTCAAATAATTTTTTAAGTTTTCATAATCCTTATTGTTTAGACTGCCAGTTGTGTCACTCTTTACTTTAGTTATTGTATCGTCAGAGTTCTCTATTGTGTATAAACTTCCTCCTTCGTTAGTTATACTATTGAGTGTGGTACATCCAACCATTAAAATTGCTCCGATGATATTTAGTAGGTTTCTCATAATGTTTGCCAACGTTTTGTATAAGATTAGTTGCGTGTTTTAAGCACTAATTTAGCAAATAAATCACAGATAGAAAGTCCGCGAGGACTTTCATAAATAGGCTAAAACAAGCAATTAATTTTATACGGTGTTAGCACTTGTTTTTCTGTTTAATACTTTAATTCCAAGTGTTAATAAGATTATTATTAATGCAATAAAAAATATACTTGTTGAAATGCTTTTTATAACTGAAAATATATTAGTTGTATAAACCGCAGTCTCTTTCAATTCGGGATAGTTTTTAAGCATTGTGATAATTCCGATATTTTCCAAATAATCTGCAATTCCAGCAATTATCGGTATTATGCAGAGATAAATATATGGGGAATTTAATTTGTTCAATTTTTTTAAGAAATATCCCAAAAGAAAACAGTAAGAAAGTCCGAATAGTAGTGGGTAAATCATATCAACAGGTATTTGGTTGGTTAGATATGTCAAACGTCCATTTTCTCCAAGCGAAGTGAATAATTCACTTACATAATTCAAATCATATCCTGTGGGCAACATATCCAATAATTTCATTCCGTTAGAGAATTCCATTGTTTTTGGAATTGTAACAGTCAGCATAAAGGTATAAACAAGATTGGTCAAGACAAAAAGTCCTAAAACCTTTTTTCCTGAAATATTCTTTTCTATGAATTTTGTTAATCGTTTCATTTTTTCTCGTATAAGTGCTAACGTGTTTGTATATGGTTTGTTGCGTGTTTTAAGCACCTAATCTAGCAAATACAAACCAAATAGAAAATCCGCGAGGATTTTCTTAAGTAGGCTAGAGTTAGCAATAAATTATATACTGTGTTGTAAAATGTTTTTAATTCCATTCTACATTTAGTTTTTTCAATTCCGCATTTAATTCCGCGAGTGAATTTGGATCGATTATTTGCGTATTGATAGTCAATTCTTTTTCGTCTGTTTTTAAGATATAGTCTCCCGCAAACTTTTTAATCCGCTTTATTTCAGTCAGAATTAGTTTTTTCCCAAACGGTCCATTCACATTAATAATTCCGTTTTCGATAGTTAAATATTTATAATTCTTTTGATAAAAATACGTTCCTAGATACATAAGAGAAATAACAATCCATCCATAATCAGTCCAATTCGGTTCTTCTTTTCCAAAAACTCCGACAAAGAACCAAATTAACCAAACTAGTCCAAAAATCAAGTTTACATTTAGGTGTTTCTTTTTATATTTTATTTCCATTTTCGTTAATGTTTTACAACGTGTTTGTATATGAAAAGTAGCGGATTTTATAGTACGAACTTTTCTGTTTATGCTTGATGTTAAATTTATAAAATATATATTTGCTTTAGACTTTAAATAGCTATTTTTTATATACGTTGTTAGCCACTGGCTTTATTCAATTCTGCTTTCAGTTCCATTATTCCGATAAGTTTAATTTGAATGTTACTAGGCAATACTCTTTTGCAATTTTTGGCTTGAGTAATGGCATTGTGCGAATTGCAAATGTGTATGGAATTGTGTTTCGTATATTAAAATTATTTAATAAATTTGTATACTATAGTTAGCGATTAATTTAAGAATTTTATTAGATAAATGATTTTAGAAAATATCAAAAAGGACATTAAGGTTGATAACTCTCCAGAGGAAATAATTAAAAATATTTCAAAACTAGAATGGAAAGATGGACTTTATGGAAAACAGAGTTGGGGACATTCATTGCATAAAATTGCACCTTACGTTGGACGAATAAAACCACCTTTCGCTCATTTTTTAATAAAATATGTTACAAATCCTGGAGATATAATTTTGGACCCTTTCTGTGGAATAGGTACTATACCTTTAGAAGGAAGTTTGTGTGGAAGAAATACTATTGGAGTTGATTTAAATCCTTATGCTATTACTGTTTCGAATGCTAAAACACAACACAATTTAAATCTTGAAGATTTAATAGAGTATGTTGAAAATTTGGAAATAATCTCTAAAGGAGTTTCAATTAGAAAAATACCAGATTGGGTAAAAGAATATTATAATAAAAATACGCTTAAGGAAATATTATATACTTTGGATATCCTTAAAGCAGATAAACAAAAATTCATCTATGGATGTTTAGTAGGAATTAGTCAAGGACATAGACCAGGACATTTATCAAAACCATGTGCGTGGACACTACCATATAAACCTAGGCCTGATGATCCTGGTGAATATAGAGATGTAAAAACAAGATTAATCGCAAAGATTAAAAGAAACTATAAAGATAAGATTGAAAGCTCAGGTTCTATTAAAATTTTAAAAGAAGATTCTAGAAAGTTATCTCTTGAAAATGAATCTGTAGACCATATTATTTCATCACCACCTTATTATAATACCTTGGATTATGTTAATAGCCATAGATTAAGATTGGCGATTTGTGGTGTTTATAATGAAAATGAAAAAAAAGCATTAAGAGATCAAACAATTCAAAGATATAAGGATTATATAGATGAAATGAGAAAGGTTATAGTTGAGTTGTATAGAGTTCTAAAACCTGGAGGATACTGCGTTTTTGTTGTTGGAGACCATTTTAAAGGCAAACTTGTTATCAATACTTCAGAAGAATTAGCAATATTGTTTAAAGAAATTGGTTTTACTTATTATGGATCAATTGAAGATCCTATTCCAGTTAATAAATCAGTACAAAAAACCACAAAAAAAGTAAAATTTGAAAGGATAATGCTACTGCAAAAATAAATGGATATCAATTACACAAAATCGGGAAAAGTTTTTAATCAGCACCAGTACTGGACTAAACAACCTCTTGAGGCTATTGATTATTTTATTTTGAAGTATTCAAATGAAGGAGATTATGTTTTAGACCCGTTTTGTGGAACAGGTATGACTGGTGTCTCTGGCTCTAGACTAAATAGAAATGTAATATTAAGTGATATAAGTAAAATTTGTCAGCACATTTCTAAAGGTTATACTTCCTTTTATAATATCGATGAAACGAAATTTAGTAATGCTCTAAATCAAGTCACACAAAATTTGGAAGAGTATTATATTACTCAATGTCCAATATGTCAAAAAAATGGTAAAATTTTATTTTCAATAATCGAGGAAGTATATTCTGATGAATTTGGTATTTCATTAAAACAAGGTGAATCTCTTTTTAGGAAAATTAAACAAGACGAACCAATTAAAACTCCTAGAGGTAAAAATATAGTTTTTAATGGTTTTGAATTAATACAGTTAGCATATAAATGTGAATGTTCTTCAACCAAACTTTATAAGAAACCAAATAGAGATGACCTGGTTAAATTTAAAACAAAAAACTTTATTGATAGTGTGTTGCCAAATGATTATTTCTTTGGGAAAGAGCCAGTAAGAAACTTTAAAAAAGGAATAAAGAAAGTTAAAGATTTGTATTCGAATAGGAATTTAACGGTTCTATCTCATTTAAAATACCGAATTGATTTAATTGAAAATGAAGAAATTAAAACTCTTTTTAAGTTTGCTTTTACTTCAGTGTTATTTAATTGTTCATTGATGAGTAGGTATCGTAAATATGAGAATACTTCAATTAAAATGGGTACATTTTATATACCTCCAGTTATTAAAGACAATAATGTTTTAAAGAGTTTTTGTGCAAAAGTTAATAGTATAAGAAAGAGCAATATTGAGTTGTATTCAGAACGTCCTCTCGGAACTGTTAATATAAGTGGAGAATCTGCCAGTAATCTAAAAACAATAGATACTAATAGTATAGATTATATATATACTGATCCACCATATGGAGATATACTTAGTTATTCAGAATTAAATTTAGTTTGGGAATCTTGGTTAAAAGAATTGAGTGATAATGAAAATGAAATGATTATTTCTAAAGAAGTAGGTAAAACCGAAAATCATTATTTTGAATTATTTGAGAAGTTTCTTGCAGAAGCAAGTCGAGTATTAAAAAAGGATAAAATTCTTACGATTATTTTCCACCATCCAAATATTGATTATTGGAAGAGGTTACAATCAATTTTATTAAACTCAAATTTCACACCAATTATTGAAGAGTTGCCTACTAGATTAGTTTCAGGTAATAAAACTTCGTCCCAACATGTAACTAAAAAAAACACTCAATCTTTTCTTGCGTTTTCATTTATAAATAAAAAGCAAAATCAGTTTGAAGTACTAGAATTAATTGAGGAAGAAAAGCTTGTTGAATTTAAAGAGGTATTATCATCTCTGAAGATGAAAGGGAGTCATTATCAGTATGATGTTTTAATTAATAATTTGTTACCAAATTATCTGATAAAATCGGAATACATGAACTTGATTAAATAATTTGGATTTCTCCATTGTTAAAAGCTGTCTGAATTGCCTTTATTAAATCGTTTTGTCGATTTTGAAAAATATTCACTGATACAATGCCTTCTAATGCTATTTTTAATTTAGGATCATTAAATTTTAAATCATCAAAACACTTTACGTTTACTTTAGGATGGTTAAAAATATATTGGAACTCTTTTGAATTTCTTTGTGACAATAGTTTTATTTCATTTTTTCTAAGTCTTATAAAAATGGCATAATAATTTGAGCTTTTTGGTCCCGAATAAATTTCAACCAAATTTTTTCCTAGCATTCCATGACCATCACGTTTGGTTGAAGTAGTTAAGGCTGCATAGTTTTGGGTATACATTCTAGAACGACTACTTATTCTTTTTCCTCCACTATCATATAAGTTTGTTATTAGTTGAATACTGCGAGCTCCATATTTGCTAGAACCAAGATGGAACTTCATAACAGAAATTATATCATCGATGGTTTTTTGAAGTTCATTTTTTATGCCTTCTTTTTCTTTTACAGATTCAATAATTAATTTACATAAAACCTCAGGTGCATAAGCATCAATTACTAAAAACCAGCCTTTTTCTTTTTCAGAAATAGCTATTGCTCCAGTTAAAAAACCTTTATGGATTTTTGCTGGTTTAATTTTAATTTTACTATCTACGTTGGTTTGATTTGTACCAGATTTGGAATATGATTCCCCATGCATTGGTACGAATGTAACACCTATAAAACCATTAAGAGCAACACCTGTTGAATGACTGAATCTATTTAATTGACCATCTCCAAATTGCCCTCTTTCTGTTCCAAATGTTCCTTCTACTATTACAAGAGGATTCCCGTTATATATCCATCCAGCATCATTTGACCCTAAAACAGCATTTGTATTTGGATCTTTAAAAGTTAAACCACCATTTGTGAATAATCTACCGTCTTCAGAGGATTCATCAAAAACTCTTAAAGTTAAGTTATCTCCTAGACCAATTTTGCTTAACTCTTTAATAACTTCTATATGAATATCTTTTAAAATATTCTTTATTCTTGTATCACTTGTATAGGCCATTATATTATTTTAATTATATCTGGTATAGAAATATTCATCGCAAAATCAATCAAATGAAATGATTTGATTTCGTCTTTAGTTAAACCATATTTGTTAATAAGGTATTGCATTAAAAGATTGAAATTTGCATTACCCAATAAATTCAATTTTACATTGACATTAATCCAGTCTCTATCAATTTGTTGACTTACAGAGTTTACCGTCAAAGATTTTTTACTTTCGTTAATTTTTAGAATATTTTGATCTAAATAAAACTCACCAAAATTTTCACTTCCATTATTTTTACAATTTGGAATGATTGAGTATATCTTATTTGCTAATTCGACATTAGAATATTTGTTCATTTGTCTTATGGCTTGATCTATCGAAGAGTTATCGGATTTAACCTCTCCAATAATTAAATCATAATTCACTTTACTAACTGTAAAATTGGTTTTCTTTTTAATGGTTCTAAAATTCTTAATAACAGGAATTTTATTAATTAAAATTCCTTCATTTGACGACAGGATACTAAATTCTCTCAAAGGGTTTATTATATCAGTTTTAAAAGCTGAAAAATCAGGAATTCCACCATTTAGCCTTTCCCCTTTGTATAAATAGTTTTGTTGAAACCAAGGTGTTTGATTTTCAACAATGTACCCTTTTTTTATATAAAAAAGAGAAGTGAAATACTCATAAATTGATTCTTGACTTTGACCTGACTCAAATAATTTATATAGAATGAAGTTCTTTGGATTAAAACCATGTTTTTCAATTTCATTATATACATTTATATCAATATTACTATTTGATCCTGTTGAGATTTCATTTATTAAAATGTATTTATCACCACTAAAGACATCAGGATAGAGTCTTAACAATTTATCTGCAGAATTGCCTTCTGACAAACTCCTATTAATATTTCTTTCGAATAAACCAGGACTATATATATATGAACCTTCTTGAAATACAGCTCGATGTATAAACGTTTCGTTTCTGCCTTTCATAGTTACACCGATTGGTTCTACTAGATAATTAGCGCCTGTAATAGCACTAAAATCAAAAGCAGAATATGCATCCATTTTAATAACTGTACCAATTCCTTTTAATTCTAATAAATCAAAAGGGATTACCTTGAAGATATTTAGTAATTCTGTTTTTTTTAGTGCCATGGAGTTACCTACTTATTCAAATAGTTCATTAATTTTTACATCTAATGAGTTAGCAATTTTTTCAATATTTATAAGAGTAATATTTTTTTCAGCTCTTTCAATCATGCCAATATAGGTTCTATGCAAATCAGCTCTATGAGCCAATTCTTCTTGAGAAAATCCTTTGTCTTTTCTTAATTGCCTTACACGTTTTCCAAACTGAATTAATATATCTGAATTTGCTTTCATTGCTAACTTTAGTATACACAAAGCTAACTATAGTATTCAGTTAATACCACAGACTAAAGTTAGCATTTGTCAAAAGTGAGGAGATGAAAGCTTTTTTGATTTTGTGAAGAATGAGCAAAATTGAATGTGCTTGAATAAGCGTTGGCTCTTCAGTTGGAATTTTTAATGTAAGTTCGAGTTTTTGTTCAGCTTGTGGCTAACGGTCTCGGCTATGATTTCGTTGTGGAATCATCCTCAGGATTATTCCGCTTAGAAATTAGCCGATTGATTTGTTAAATTTATTCTTTTTTGTTCTTATACCACAATGAATTATAGCCATTGTTAGCTCTAGTTATTTATTCTGTTTGTACAATTTTCGGCGTTGGTCTGGTCCAAGTACTTACATATTGAACAATTCCCTCATAATATTCTAAAACCATATTGTCAATCAGAACTATAAATTTTTTCACACTTGAAAATCCTGCTCCAAATCCTCTATTCAAAGTAATTTTAAAACCTTGAATTTCCTTGTCTTTAGTTAATTCAATCAGTTCATCCAATTCCGATAGTTTGACTTTTATATTGGCTTTAGCATATTTAATGTCAGCTTCGATTATTAATTCCTTTTCCAATTTTGGAAATAAAGTGTCATTTTTCTTTTTACAATTTTCTAGTTGTTTTCCAATCCAAGTAATTTTTGCTTTGTTTCCTCTGTCTAATGGCGGTGTTAGCTTAACTGACATTGATACCATTCTCCTTTCAAATTCAGCCATAAGTTTAATGTCTGAAGCAGCATTTCTAATAATCAATTCTCCATTGATACAGTTGTCTTTTATAACTTTCTTGATGTCGTTTTTTAAACTGTCTTTATTTTTTGAAGAGGATTTTACTAAAACTCCAAGTTTTCTACTTAAAAGTAAAGCCATATCTTTTTCTTCCTCGTACCAGCTTAAAACAGCTTCCTCAATAAAGTGGGTCGGATTGTTTTAGTGCTTTTTGTGCTCTAATACATTCGGCAAGTTCTTTCCAACCTGCTTTCATTTGTATGAACCCAGAAATTCCCGATACTGAACTTTCAAAATAATGCAAAGCTTCGGACATTATCTCTACTTGGTCGTCATCTTGTATTCTTAAATCATTCTTAAAAAGTAGCAATCTACCTTTTGTTATTAAATACGTCCACGAAAAATGGTATAATGAAATGTTTCTTGGAACTTTTGCTTTTACAGGTGAATGTGTTGAGTCTGCAACGAATTCGTTTGAAACAGTTACTAATTTATTAACTTTTAAACTTTTTGAAATAGAAAGATAATCCTCAACTTGTTTTTGGTCAATTCCATTGTTTTTATTTTTCATTTCGAAGAATACAGCATCTGCAATTATTCCTTTTATTACAACAATAATTAATCCATCAATTCTAGATGAACTAATATCAGGAAAGCAAGTCTCTGTATAATAATATGCTTTACCAGCTCTACTTAATTTAATGCTTTTAAAAATTCCGTCTCTATATTCTTTAACTAACCTAACTGTTGACAAGAAAATTGACGTTAATGCCATTTCGTCTCCAGTTTTCAAAGTTGGAATTAATTTCGCTTGTTGTAATTTGATTTGACCACTTTCTACAAATAAGTCAAAATCAGTTTTTTTCAGTCCGACAAGTTTGGTTAGTTTTTTTTGAATCATTTCTGTCTTTTTGTTGGTTATGGTTAATTAGAGCTAACGTGTTTGTATATGGTTTGTTGCGTGGTTTAAGCACTAAATTTAGCAAATAAAAACCGAATAGAAAATCCGCGAGGATTTTCGTAAGTAGGCAAGAACCAAGCAATAAATTATATACGGTGTTGCCATTAGTTATTTTTAATTCAGTAATTCGTATAATTCATTCATTCCCAAAAATACGTTTGCTCCTTCTTTTTTTAATTCAGTTTTGTTTTTGTGATTAGCAAGTCCAAAAACGTCAAATCCGCCTTTTATTCCTGCTTTAACTCCTGCTAAACTATCTTCGATAACAGCACATTCGTTTGGTTCAAACCCCATTTTTTTAGCAGCATATTCGAATATTTCAGGATTCGGTTTCCAACTTCCAATTTCATAGGAACTAAATATTCTGTTTTCAAACTTTTCAATCAAATTAGTTGTTGTCAAGTTTAGTCTTATTTTTTCTATTGGTCCACTTGATGCAACACAAAAAGGTATTGAAATTTGATTAAGTAAGTCGTGTATTCCTTTAATTGGTTTTAAGTCCGTTTTAAATGCAGAAAAAGTTCGGTTTCTATATTCTTTTTCGAATGTGTTCGGAAGTGGTTTTTTTATTCGTTTTTCAATATGCGCAAAACAATTTTTTAGGGATTTTCCAGCAAAATTTTCAAGAGCATATTCCATTTTAATTTCTATTCCAACTTCATTAGCCATTTTAATGAGAACAGAATTTGAAATTTCTTCACTATCGACAAGAATTCCATCGCAATCAAAAATTATACATTTATATTTCAATGAATTTCGTTTTTTTTTCATAATTAATGGCAACGGTTTGTGTATGATTGCGTTGCGGTTTTTGGTTTTCTGTTTTTTCCTATTAACTAAATTTAGTTAAAATGTAGGAAGTTTAATTCGATTAACCATCTCAGCAATGAATTATACACGGTGTTAGCATTTGTTTTTCTTTCAGTTTTTATAAAATATTTCGATTTATTCTGGTTTTGAATATTCGATTAATTCCTCTACGTATAAAAAGTCACCTTGATTCTGAGTGAGTTTTATGAAGTTTTTTATAGCAGGCGCATACAACCAAACTTCCTTTTCGTCAGCGCTATAACCTCTAGAATTTGTAGTTTTACCTGTATATTCAATCGTATATGCCATAAATGTTCCAGCTTTTACTGTTTCTTCTTGGTATGATAGTATTTCAGCATCTTGACTTTGGTTTCCCGTTGTTCCATCTTGACTTGTCCAATTGTTTTCATATTTCCACTTTTTGCCCACTTCCAGAGGCCAGTTGTACTTTGGTGTTTCGCTTTTTTCTGGTTTAACAATGTCAGTAACGGGAATGGTGTCCTTTCCAATTGTCATACCTAAAACTCCATCAGTATTGACTATTTCTCTGGTATCTTTTCCATCTGAGCGTACTTCTCCTTCCGTTGTTACACCTTTAAATTTCCAGACCCATTTCTCACCAACTTGATAATCGGATTGAATAGGTTGGTAGGTTGTACTGGATTTAGGTGTGTCCTTACAGGCGCTAAGTATTACTAATGCAAGTATTATTATAATTTGATTTTTCATATTTTTTGATTTAAAACAATAGGACGAGAAAGAATAAAACTTGTTACAGTAATTAGAACTTTAGAATAAGACTCTGTTATTTTTCAATAAATGCTAACGGTTTTGTATATGGCTCGTAGCGTGCAAATTAACTGTTTCCTTTCGGTTGAGCAAAAGCCAGATTTTTAAATTTTACTATTTATCTTTATTATTGGAAATCGTCAAATTTTAAAATTTGGCGACTTTCCAAGTATGCTTTACTTCGATTTAGCAACTAAACAGCTATGAGCTATATACGTTGTTAGCTACAGTTACTTTTTAAGATATTAGGATTTATCGCTTTCTTCCGATTTATTTGTTTTATTAAGTGTGGTTCCAATTCCGGCTCCAATAGCTATTCCTACACTGAGCCATAATCCTAGATTACCAGTTGCAACTCCAACAGCGGTTCCAATTCCAATTCCGATCGCAATTCCAATACCTAATTTGTTATTTTTTTTCATAAAGGTCTTATTGTTTAATTTTTTTGGTATCTATTCTCATTAAGATATAATGTCAATACAGACACCAATATTATTAGTGCTCTTATAGGATTAAAAGTTACAAACATTATTTAGCATCTTTAGTATATTGCTTATATGTATTACTTTCTGACAATTGTAGCTAACTCGTTATATGGAGAATAAACCTCCTGTTTATAGGTCTATGTTTCCGGATAACAGGAACTTTTGTTCTCGTTTATCGTTTTTATTCAAATCTAATAAAATAGTGTCTAACGGGCTCTGAATATCTAGTAAATCTTTCTTTGCAACATGTGTGTAAATCATAGTAGTTTCTGGTTTAGCGTGTCCTAATAACTCCTGTATATGTCTCAAACCAACGCCATTTTCTAATAAATGTGTAGCATAACTATGTCTCAAGGTATGAGGGGTTACTTTTTTTGAAATACCGGCTTTTTGTACACTCTTAAATAAAAACTTTCTAATACTACTCTCAGAGTACTTTTTACCTGTTGGGCCTTCTATAAAATAAAGAGCTGGTTTAAAAGTTGTTAAGTAATTTTGTAAAAGAGGTAAATAACTAGTTGCTAAAACAACAAATCTATCTTTTCTGCCTTTCCCTTTTTCAACTTTAATCTGCCTTCTTAGAATATCAATGTTTTTTAATAATAAATTTGTAACCTCTCCAATACGAAGACCGGAAGAATAAAGCAATACAATAATGGCTCTGTGCTTTAAGTTTTTAGTTAATTGAATAATACGTAACACCTCTTCTTGAGACAATACACTAGGAAGCATTCTAGATTTTTTAGGCCGTTCTAGAGACAAATTATGAATCTTTGTTTGCGGACAAAACACCGTAAAAATCTTTAAGGCGCTTATAAACTGTCTTTGCGAACTAACAGAATAGTTGCGCTCCATAAAAACGGTTTCAATAAAAAGTTCTACGGCTCTGTTTGTAAGTTCCGCTAAGGGTGTTTTTGTGTGAAAATTTATAAAGTCTGCAATAAAAAAAGTATAGGTTTGTATCGTACTTTGGCTATATCTTTTTCCTTTTAAAAACAAATAAAATTGATTTAACAATTGCTTCTGTTCTTCAGTTAAATTTCTTTTAAAGGGTGCACTTTTCCCAATTTTAGAGAAGTCTACTGTTGTAATTTTTTCAAATAGCTTTAAAATAATGTTTAGGTTATCCTTAGTATTTAAAATATACCAAGCCTTTAAAGATTTACTCCAAGATGTTCCTTGAATAGATCGGATAAGTGAAATTAACGTCTCATCATAATCAAACTTGATTAAGAGCTGATTATTTTTTCTGTGAATTTTTTCTTCAAGAAATATGATAGGGTGTTGTAGGGGTTTCATAGCGACCTCAAAGTAAATAAAATAGTTGATTAAAACAAAAAACCACCGAAATCGGTGGTTTTTTTATATGAATGTGAATACAATTATAGGTCAAATTTTATGCCTTGTGCTAATGGCAATTCATCAGAATAATTAATCGTATTTGTTTGTCTACGCATATATACTTTCCAAGCGTCAGATCCAGACTCGCGTCCTCCACCAGTTTCTTTTTCTCCACCAAATGCACCTCCAATTTCTGCTCCTGAAGTTCCAATATTTACATTGGCAATTCCACAATCAGAACCTGCATAAGACAAGAATTTTTCAGCTTCTTTTAGTTCATTGGTCATAATCGCAGAAGACAAGCCTTGCGCTACTCCGTTTTGTTTTTCTATGGCATTTTCTACACCATCAGAATATTTCATTACATATAAAATAGGCGCAAAGGTTTCGTGCTGTACAATTTCAAAATGATTTTCAGCTTCAATAATGGCAGGTTTTACATAACAACCACTTTCATAACCTTCACCTTCCAACACACCACCATCTACCAATACATTTCCGCCTTCAGCTTTTGCTTTTTCAATAGCAGCTAAATACGTATTCACAGCATCATGATCAATTAATGGACCAATATGATTGCGTTCATCTAATGGGTTTCCAATAGTTAATTGTTTATAAGCGCCTACAATGGCATCTTTTACTTTAGCATATACAGCTTCATGAATAATGAGTCTTCGTGTAGAGGTACAGCGTTGTCCGCAGGTTCCAACAGCTCCAAATACCGCCCCTGGTACTACCACTTTTAAGTCTGCCGTTGGTGTAATAATAATGGCATTGTTACCGCCCAATTCTAATAAAGATTTTCCAAAACGTTGGGCAACAGTAGCACCAACAATTCTTCCCATTCGTGTAGATCCAGTAGCAGATACTAAAGGAATTCTTGTATCTGTAGTCATCATTTCACCCACCGTATAATCTCCACTAATAATAGAAGAAATACCTTCTGGCAAATTGTGTTCTTTTAAAACATCTGCAATAATATTCTGGCAGGCTACCGCACATAAAGGCGCTTTTTCAGAACCTTTCCAAACACATACATCACCACAAACCCAGGCCAAAGCTGTATTCCAGGCCCAAACCGCTACCGGAAAGTTAAAAGCAGAAATAATACCTACCACACCAATAGGGTGCCATTGCTCTCTCATCACATGTCCAGGACGTTCAGATGGTATAGTTTGCCCATTTAATTGTCTAGACAATCCAACGGCAAAATCACAGATATCAATCATTTCTTGAACCTCTCCATACCCTTCTTGTAAAGATTTACCCATTTCATAAGAAACCAATTTACCAAGAGGTTCTTTTAAGTCTCGTAGTTTATTACCAAACTGACGAACAATTTCTCCTCTTTGTGGCGCTGGCATATCTCTAAAAGTCTTAAACGCAGCAGTAGCAGTACTCATTACTTGTTCGTAATCTTCTTTGGTGCTTGCTTTTACCTTACCAATTAATTTTCCGTCTACAGGAGAATAACTAGCAATAAGTTCTCCATTAGAAAAATTGTGACTACCAGTAGAAGTTCCATGGTTAACATCTTGCAGTCCTAACTCTTTTAGGGCTTGTTGAATTCCAAAATCTGACATTATTTTTTTATTTTGATTTGTGCCCACAAAAATACAATAAAGTTTTGCAAAATAATAGGCTGTATTTATCAATTATAATCAAAGTTTTTTAACTAAATCCTACTATTTTTGTGATATATGCAAAAAGACATATTTAACATACAAAACGAAACTGATTTTGAGCGCTGCGCTTTGCAAGTGTTTAAACATCAGTTTCAAAATAATAAGGTGTACAGGTCTTTTTGTGATTTGCTATACATTCATCCAAGTGATGTAAAAGAAGTAGCAGATATTCCTTTTTTGCCCATTCAGTTTTTTAAAACTCATCAAGTGCTTTCCACCAACCAATCGGTTCAAGAAACCTTTACAAGTTCGGGCACCACTGGGGCTCAAGTTAGTAAGCATTTGGTGGCAGATGTAAGTTGGTATGAGGCTAGCTACACCAGAGCATTTGAGCATTTTTATGGGCCTGTTGAAGACTATACGGTTCTGGGGCTTTTGCCTAATTATTTAGAACGAGAGGGTTCTTCGCTAATTTATATGGTCAATGACTTTATTCAGAAATCCAACAATCCTAAGAGCGGTTTTTACTTAGATAACTTATCTGAGCTATCAAAAACACTTGAAGTATTAGATCAACAAGGAGAAAAAGTACTGTTAATTGGAGTTACGTTTGCCTTATTAGATCTCATAGAAAGTCAATCTTTTACATTAAAAAATACGGTTATCATGGAAACGGGGGGTATGAAAGGAAGACGTAAAGAAATGATTAGAGAAGAACTACATGAAATTTTAGCTGCTGGTTTTGGGGTGTCTAAAATTCATTCAGAGTACGGAATGACCGAACTGTTAAGCCAAGGCTATTCTTCTGGAGATGGTATTTTTGATTGCCCACCCTGGATGAAAATCCTTGCCAGAGATACTGAAGATGCGCTTACTTTAGTTGGGGCAAACAAAACTGGAGGGCTAAATGTAGTAGATTTAGCCAACTACAATTCATGCTCATTTATTGCAACACAAGATTTAGGAAAAGTATATAGCAACGGCCGTTTTGAGGTGCTAGGACGTTTTGACCATTCAGATATTAGAGGGTGCAATTTAATGGTAATGTAGAATCGCCTCTACATTAACTAAGCTATTTTTAACAGAAAATAATTCTTTTTCCCTCGCTGAAGCAACACATATGCATTGGCAATAATGTCTGAAGTAGAAATCACAAAATCTTCTTTTACTTTTTCTTTATTCACAGAAATTGCGTTTTCTTTTAAGGCTCTTCTGGCTTCTCCATTAGAGTTTAAGAATCCTGTTTTTGCAGCCAAGGCGCCAATCATATCTAATCCGTTATCAATGTCTTCTTTAGAAACCGATGCTTGAGGCACACCTTCAAATATATCTAAAAAGGTTTGTTCATCTAAAGATTTTAAATCTTCAGAAGTAGACTTTCCAAAAAGAATTTGAGAAGCTTTAATCGCATTGTCAAAAGCTTCTTGGCCGTGGGTCATTATGGTAACTTCTTCCCCTATTTTCTTTTGTAACAATCGTAGGTGAGGGGTTTCTCTGTGCTCTATAATGAGAGCTTCAATAGCTTCTTTATCTAAAAAAGTAAAGATTTTTATATACTTTTCTGCATCTTCATCAGAGGCATTTAACCAGTACTGGTAAAATTTATAAGGAGAGGTTCTGTTGGCGTCTAGCCACACATTTCCACCCTCTGTTTTACCAAACTTTGTGCCGTCTGCTTTGGTAACCAAAGGCACGGTAATAGCGTAGGCTTTTCCTTGAGCTTTTCTTCTAATCAATTCTGTTCCTGTGGTAATATTTCCCCATTGGTCAGACCCTCCCATTTGCAACTTACAATCCATTTCTTTGTACAAATGATAGAAATCATAGCCTTGAAATAGTTGGTAGGTAAACTCCGTAAAACTCATTCCTACTTTAGATTCAGAACTTAAGCGTTTTTTTACAGAATCTTTCGCCATCATATAATTTACCGTGATGTGCTTCCCTGTATCTCTTACAAAATCTATCAAAGAAATGTCTTTCATCCAATCAAAGTTATTCACCAACTCAGCAGGGTTTTCTGAAGAATTAAAATCTAAAAATCTGCTCAATTGTGCTTTAACACCTTCAATGTTTTTTTGCAAACTAGCTTCATCCAACAAATTTCTTTCTGCAGATTTACCCGATGGATCTCCAACCATACCGGTTGCACCTCCAACTAAGGCAATAGGTTTGTGCCCAGCATTTTGAAAATGCTTTAAGATTAATATCTGAACCAAGCTACCAATATGCAGTGAATCTGCAGTAGGGTCAAATCCTATATAACCAGCCGTAGCATGTTCTAGTAAGTGTGCTTCAGTATCAGGCATAATATCATGCAGTAATCCTCGCCATCGTAACTCTTCAACAAAATTTGTCATCTTCTTTCTTTATAAAAAGCAAAGATACATTTCTGAGGTAAATAAACTAAATTCGTGCTATGATTTTAGTTACAGGAGGCACAGGGTTGGTTGGTTCACATTTGTTAGTTCGTTTAGCTCAAGAAAATGAACCCATAAGAGCCATTTATAGAACCTCAGAGAGTATTGAAAAAACTAAAAAAGTATTTTCATATTACAGCAATATTGCTAAAGATTTATTTGCCAACATAGAATGGGTTCAGGCAGACATTACAGAGGTACCGTCTATGATACCAGCTTTTAAAGGGGTAAAAAAAGTATACCATTGCGCAGCTGTCATTTCATTTGACCCTACAGCTTACAGAACCATGAGAAAGGTAAACATTCATGGCACCGCAATTATTGCCAATTTAGCCATAGATGCTAAAGTAGAAAAATTGTGTTTTGTAAGTTCTATAGCAACAATTGGAGACGATCCTAAAAAAGAGTTTGCTAACGAAGAAAATGATTGGGGAGGGAATCAAAAGAATAATGGGTATGCCATTACCAAGTATGGCGCAGAAACAGAAGTTTGGCGAGCTAGTCAAGAAGGAGTTGATGTTGTTATTGTAAATCCAGGGGTTATTCTAGGGAGTGGTTTTTGGGATTCAGGTTCAGGAAAAATGTTCTCGCAAATTCATAAAGGATTTCAATTTTATTCTGAAGGGGTAACCGGTTTTGTTGGAGTAAAAGATGTTATTAACGCCATGGTTCAGCTCATGGGAAGCAATTGTAAAAACGAACGATTTATTCTGGTATCTGAAAATAAAAGTTTTAAAGAAGTGCTATTTTCTATAGCAGAAGCTTTCGGAAAGAAAAAACCTACGAGATGTGTTCAGCCTTGGCAAGCAAGTTTATTCTGGAGATGGGAATGGTTGGTTTCAAAAATTATGGCAAGAAAAACAAGAATGAGTAAGTACACTGCAAAAACCTTACACAGAAAAACATATTATTCTTCAGAAAAATGTAGAACACAATTAAACATCACTTTTGAGAATATTGATGCTGTGATTCATCAGGTAAAGAATGATTTTTTACTGTAGTTTTTCCTTTGAAAACTCTTTAAACTTTTTTCTTTTTCTTAAAAGGTCAAGCTTTTTAGAATCTTTTATTTTACGATCTTTTCTTATTTTATCTGTAAATTTTAACAGAGAATCATTGAAAAGAGAATCTTTGATTTTTTTAGCTTCAGTAAAAAATTCTTGTTCTTTTTTCAAGATTGCTGTTATCTCATTTAACATAGGTTCGTAAACATCAATCTTTGAGGTGTAATAAAGATTACTGGAATTAAATCGAAGGCTATCGATGTTGTATTTATTGTAAATAAGGGTGATGTAGGAAACTTTTTTTTGCTGTCTTGCGTTTTTGATATTTTTTGCAGCGGTTGCCAAATACAAATCTTTTAACAACAGCATCATAGAATCTTTTGGAATAAGATCTAAGGGCTCATCATAGATGGTATTGCTTTTGCAAGACATAAAAAGAACGATTAATATTAAAGAAGTGATTCTATTTTTCATACTCTATCAAAAGTAATTCTTTTTCCTTTTGTGGAGGTATTAAAAACTCCGCGATCATACATTAAAACCCCATTCACAAACGTATGGGTAACACTAGACGAAAAAGTAATTCCTTCAAAAGGAGACCATCCGCATTTGTATAGGATATTTTCTTTACACACCGTTTGAGGCGCGTTCATATCTACCAATACTAAATCTGCAAAATAACCTTCTCTAACAAAGCCTCTTTTTTCTATTTGAAAAATTTTAGCTGGGTTATGACATGCTTTTTCAACAAGCTTCTCAATAGTAATAACCTGTTCGTTAACTTTTTCTAATAAGGCCAATAGAGTGTGTTGAACAAGAGGCCCTCCGCTAGGAGCACTTAAATACGAATTGGATTTTTCTTCTAGAGTATGAGGGGCGTGATCTGATGCAATAATATCTATTCTATCATCTAACAACGCGTCCCACAACCCTTGTCTGTCTTGAGCGGTTTTAACCGCAGGATTCCATTTAATATGAGTCCCTTTTTCTTTATAATCTTCATCAGAAAACCATAAATGATGCACACAAACTTCAGCGGTAATTTGCTTTTCTTCTAAAGGGATATCATTTCTAAATAAGCTGGTTTCTTTGGCGGTAGACAAATGAAAAACATGCAATCGAGCTCCTGTTTTTTTTGCCAAAGCAATGGCTTTTGAAGAGGATAAATAACAAGCTTCTTCACTTCTTATAATTGGATGTAATTCAATTGGAATATCGTCTCCATAGCGTGCTTTATAGTGCGCCGTATTTTTTTTGATGGTAGCCTCATCTTCACAATGAACAGAGATAATAAGTTGAGTAGATGAAAATATTTTTTCTAATACCTCAAGATTGTCTACCAACATATTTCCGGTAGATGAACCCAAAAACAGCTTAATACCTGCCACAGTTTTTGGATCGGTTTGCAACAATTCTTCTAAATTATCATTGGTGCCACCAAACATAAACGAATAATTAACAAAAGAGGTGCTTTCTGCAATATCAAACTTGTCTTGTAATAGTTGTTGCGTAGTTGCCTGAGGCACTGTGTTAGGCATCTCAATAAAAGTAGTAACCCCACCCGCAACAGCAGCTCTACTTTCTGTGCCAATAGTTGCCTTATGAGTTAGCCCAGGCTCTCTAAAATGCACTTGATCGTCTATTAACCCGGGAATAAGATACTTTCCTTCAGCATCAATTATAGGAATAGCGTCTACAGTAATGGAGGCACTTATTTTTTTTATAAATCCGTTTTCTATAAGAATATCGCTAAGAAAGGAAGCCCCCTCATTTACAATAGTTGCGTTTTTTATTAGGTAGGTGTTCATCGTAAGCCTTTAAATCTCATTTTTATTACACCAAAAAGTGCTTCATAAATTATTCCGTCACTCATCTTAGAGGTTCCTTCGGTTCTATCTGTAAAAATTACAGAAACTTCTTTAATGTTAAAGTTGTGTTTCCAAGCTTTAAATTTCATCTCAATCTGAAAAGCATAGCCCACAAAGCGTATTTTATTGAGTTTAATAGTTTCAAGCACATTTCTTTTGTAGCAGACAAATCCAGCAGTAGTGTCATGAATTGGAATTCTAGTAATAAAACGAACGTATTTTGAAGCAAAATAGGAAAGCAACACTCTTTTCATTGGCCAGTTTACAACATTTACACCTTGTGAATATCTAGACCCTATAGAAACATCAGCACCTCCTTTTTCACAAGCATTATAAAGCCTTACTAAATCTTTTGGGTTGTGAGAAAAGTCTGCATCCATCTCAATGATGTAGTCATATTTTTTTTGAATAGCCCATTTAAAGCCGTGAATGTATGCTGTTCCAAGCCCATTTTTTCCTGTTCTTTTTTCAATAAAAAGAGCATCAGAATATTGAGTGATTAGCCTTTCTACAATTTCAGCAGTTCCGTCTGGAGAGTTGTCATCAACAACTAATATATGAAACCTCTTTTTTTGCTTGAAGACAGCTTCTATAATCGCTTCAATGTTTTCTTTTTCGTTATAGGTTGGAATAATAACTAGAGTGTCAGACATAAAATGTGTGAGAATATGCACAAATATACATTTTTTTATGACTAATTTTGTGTTAATCTTAATTACAAAAAAGAAGGTATGGAAGCTCTTCAGAGAAGCGTTTTGTCAAACAATTGGATCACGTTAATTTTTGTATTCTCTATACTATTACTTTTTTTTCTAAAACTTTTTACAACAACAAAATTAAAAGGTTATGTAACTTCTCTTTTCAACAAGGGCTTCCTTGAAATAGAGGCGGAGGAGAATTATTGGGCTTTGTCTTTTTTTCATACAGGATTTTCATTGTTTACCTTTTTAATGCTTTCTGTAACCACCTTTTTTTTAGTCAACCAATTCAAACAAAGCAGTGTATTTTTATTAGAAGACTACTTGTTGAGTACTTCTTATTTGTTTAGCTATGTGGTGCTGAGGTTTTTAGTTGTATTTGCATTGTTTTCAGTCTTTCAATTTCACTCAAAGTTGTCATTTTTCATGACCTCTAAACGCGGGTATCTTTATTCTATTTCTGTTGGCTTGTTCTTTTTAAATGTGTTTTATTTTTATGCTTTTCAAGATCACTATTTCTTATTTGCAGGTTTTACAGTACTTTTTTCATTAAGATTTTCTTTAATATTAATCAATAACAAAAACCTGATTATTAAAGAGTTATTTTATTTTATTTTGTACCTTTGCGCCTTCGAATTAGCACCGCTATTCGTTTTGTTTAGATTGATATTTTAAATAAAATAGAAGTAGATTATGAAAGTGAAAACAATCTTGGTATCTCAACCAGAACCAAAAACAGAAACATCTCCTTATTCTGACTTGTCTGATAAACAGAAGGTTAAAATTGATTTTAGACCTTTTATCCATGTCGAAGGAGTTACTTCAAAAGAGGTTAGAGCTCAAAAAATTGATTTGTCAAAATTTACTGCTATCGTTCTTACGAGTAGAAATGCTGTTGATCATTTCTTCAGAATAGCAGAGCAAATGCGCTTTAAAGTGCCAGATGCGATGAAATATTTTTGTCAGTCTGAAGCAGTAGCTTTCTATTTACAGAAGTATGTAGTGTACAGAAAACGTAAAATTTATGTTGGGAAAAGAACTTTTCCTGAATTGGTAAAGTTAATTAAGAAACACAAAGAGGAGAAGTTTTTATTGCCTTCCTCAGACAAACTAAAACCACTAATTCCAAATGAATTAGATACTTTAGGGGTAAACTGGAAAAGAGCTATTTTGTATAAAACAGTAGTAAGCGATTTATCTGATTTAGAAAATGTGTTTTATGACATTCTAGTGTTTTTTAGTCCGTCAGGGATAGATTCGTTATTTAAAAATTTTCCAGAATTTAAACAAAACAACACGCGAATTGCAGTCTTTGGGAATTCTACGGTTAAAGCAGCTACGGCAGCTGGGTTGAAGTGTAATATTACCGCTCCATCACCCGAAACTCCTTCCATGACTATGGCTTTGGAAAAATACATCAAGCAAGTAAATAAAAAATAATTAAGCGAACAAATAGAGCTAATAAAAAACCACGTTAACGCGTGGTTTTTTTATGCAAATAAAGTTGCAAATACTTCTTCAATTTTCCCAACAAGAATAAGCTTTATACCGTCTTCTTTGACTGTAATTTTATTGTATTTAGACGCAACAAATGTTTTATAGCCAAGTTTTTTTGCTTCAGAGATGCGTTGATCTATTTTAGAGACAGGTCTTATTTCTCCTGCTAATCCAATTTCTGCAGCAAAACAAACATTGGGAGATATAGCAATATCTTGATTGGAGGATAAAATTGAGGCAACAACAGCAAGGTCAATAGCAGGGTCATCAATACTAATACCCCCCGTAATGTTTAAAAAGACATCTTTTGCAGCTAATTTAAACCCAGCTCTTTTTTCTAAGACGGCCAAAACCATATGCAAGCGCTTGAGGTTGTATCCTGTAGTTGTTCTTTGAGGCGTTCCATACACGGCCGAACTCACCAAAGCTTGAACTTCAATCATTAAAGGGCGAACCCCCTCAAGAGTTGATGCAATAGCGGTTCCGCTTAGATCAGCGTCTTTTTTTGAAATGAGAATTTCGGAAGGGTTTGAAACTTCTCTCAATCCGTTTGAAAACATTTCATAAATACCTAATTCTGCAGTAGAACCAAATCTATTTTTCTGAGAACGCAATATTCTGTAGGTGTGATTTCTGTCACCTTCAAATTGCAAAACAACATCTACCATATGTTCCAAAATCTTTGGTCCAGCAATTTGCCCTTCTTTATTTATATGACCTATTAATAAAACAGGGGTACCTGTTTCTTTTGCAAATTTTATAAGTTCTGCGGTAGTTTCTCTAATTTGAGAGATACTGCCAGGAGACGCCTCTATAGCATTTGTGTGTAGTGTTTGTATGGAGTCTATAACCAAGATTTGCGGGGCTGTATTCTCAATATTTTTAAAAATTTCTTGAGTGTTTGTTGCCGTTAAAATAAGGCAATTAGAAGAATTTTTTTGAATTCTTTCTGCTCTCATTTTTATCTGAGATTGACTTTCCTCTCCAGAAACATATAAAACTTTGTGAGGGATTGCAAGAGCTACTTGTAGAATTAATGTAGACTTTCCAATACCGGGTTCACCACCCAATAATGTCACAGACCCTTTAACCAAGCCTCCACCTAAAACCGTATCTAGCTCATTGTTTTGTGTAGGAATTCTTTCTTCTGCATTCAATTGAATTTCTTCAATTTTTAAGGGCTTAGAAATGGTTTTTGCAGTATTCGACTGCTTCCATTCTCTAGCGACCTCTTTTTGAACTACTTCTTCAACAATAGTATTCCATTCATTACATGCATTACATTGCCCCATCCATTTTGCATGCTGAGTGCCACAATTCTGACAAAAAAAAGTAGTTTTAGCTTTCGCCATTAGATATAAGTTTACACAAAGAAAAGAAAATTACTTTGCTTTATTACAGATTGGTAAAAGTAAAAAAGAGAGACCACCAAAAATAATAATCATAGCAGTCTGTGCGGCCCACATAACACTTCCAAATGCTGTAGACGGTTCTTCGGGTACGCCAAATAAGGTAAACGCACCAGCAACGGCTAATGGATATAAGCCAATGCCTCCATTTGTTGCTGCAATACTAAATCCTCCAGCAATAAATCCAACTAAAATTCCTCCAAACGGAACATCTAACCCGTTAATGGCGGGTATGGTAGCCCAAAACATTAAGATATACATGATCCAAATAAACACGGTATGAAAAATAAAAGCCCATTTATTTTTCATTCTAAAAATACTGGTAACCCCTTCAATAAGACTTTTTACAAAGTTTTTAATTTTTAAACCAATCCCTTTTTTAGATTTTCTTACATAGGTATAAAATAAGAATCCGAACCCTACACACAAAATCAATATAACTCCAATTTTAACTGGGTCTACATTTTTTGTGAGCAGTTCAATGATAAAATCAAATTGAATTAGCAGGGTAATCCCTATAATCAAAAACATCATAATTAAATCTGCGATGCGTTCTGCTACAATAGTACCAAACCCTTTCTCAAATGGGATCCCCTCATAATTAGTCATCACAGTTGCTCTTGAAACCTCTCCAGCTCTTGGGATGGCTAAGTTTACAAAATAACCAATTAAAACAGCTAAAGTGCTATTGATAAATCGAGGCTTGTAGCCCATCGGCTCTAACATAAACTTCCAACGATAGGCTCTAGATAAGTGACTTAAGATTCCAAAAAGTAATCCTAGAGCAATCCACCAATAGTTTGCATTTTTAAAATATTCTAAAAGGGTCTCAGGTGGAATAATTGTAAATAAATACCAAACTAAGGCTCCTCCGAAGAGCAGCGGAATAATTACTTTTACTATTTTTTTAATTTTTAAATTCAAAACTAACGAAGTAAATTTGTGTTTTCATTAGGAAAAACGAGTGCTGGCTTAAATTTCTTTGCTTCTTCAAAATCTAAAAAAGCATAGGTAATTAATATCAAAACATCTCCAACAGCTACTCTTCTGGCAGCTGCTCCATTTAATGTAATTTCACCACTTTTTCTTGGTCCAGGGATAACATAGGTTTCAAGTCGTTCTCCATTGTTATTGTTAACAATTTGTACACGCTCTCCTTCTATAATATTGGCGGCATTCATAAGGTCTTCATCTATGGTAACGCTTCCCACATAATTTAAATCTGCACCTGTTACTTTAACACGATGGATTTTTGATTTAACAACTTGAACTAACATTTTGCAAAAGTACTACTTTTTTAAAATTTGAAAAGCTAAAACACACTAAAAAGAGGTTAAGAATTTAATGAAATAGTGTCAATTAATCGAACTTCTCTCGCATACACTGCAATAAATGCACGATAGGTTTTTTCTGGTGAGATGCTGGGTGCACTTTTTAAGGTTTCTTCATCTGCTATGGTAAAGTATTCCAACTCAAAAAGGGGTTGGTTTTCAAATTGTTCTAGAACCCATTTGTGAACAGCATCCAATGGAAGTTTTCCATGTTTATCTTTTACACCACTTAGGATTTGATAGATAATTGCTGCAGCTTCCTTTTCTTGTAAAGTTAAACGAGCATTTCTTGAACTCATGGCCAAACCATTAGCCTCTCTGTATGTGGCACAACAAACGATATTTATATCTAAGGCTGTTTTTTTTACTAATTTTCTTATAATTTGTAGTTGCTGAAAATCTTTTTCTCCAAAGTATGCATGGGTTGGAAGTACAATTTCAAATAATTTTTTGACTATAGTGCCCACTCCGTTAAAATGACCTTCTCGATATTTTCCTTCCATTTCATTTTCAAGGCCATCAAAATCGAATTGGAGAGCCAAAATGGTATTGTTATAAATTTCTTCTACGGAAGGAATAAAAACAACATCACAAGCGACCTTCTTTAGAAGATTTAGGTCGTTTTCAAGAGTTTTTGGGTAGTTGTCTAAATCTTCTTTTTTATCAAACTGTGTAGGGTTTACAAAAATACTAGCAACCGTAATGTCATTTTCTTTTGAAGATTCTTCTATTAAAGAAAGGTGTCCTTTATGGAGTGCACCCATTGTAGGCACAAAACCAATCTTAGCATTTTTAGAACGAAATTCTTTAAAATATAAATTTAGTTCTTTCTTAGTTTTAAAAACCTTCATAATAGAATATAGTCTAAGATCGCAAACTTAGTATTTTAACACGACTTTTGCAGAAAATTTCGTACTTTTGCAAACTTATATAAAGGCTTAAATTTAATGAAAGATAAGAGAATATTGTATGTTTCTTCTGAGGTTGTACCTTACTTGCCAGAAACAGAGATAGCATCTACTGCATTTAATGTAGCAAAGAAAGCGCATTCAAAAGGTGTACAGACAAGGATTTTTATGCCTCGTTTTGGGGTAATTAACGAGAGAAGACATCAACTTCACGAAGTAATTCGTTTGTCGGGGATGAATTTAATAATCAATGATATGGACATGCCTTTGATTATTAAAGTGGCCTCAATTCCTAAGGAAAGAATGCAAGTTTACTTTATTGATAATGATGAGTACTTCAAAAGAAAAGCTATTTTTTCTGATGAAGATGATCAGCTTTTTTCAGATAATGATGAAAGAGCAATTTTCTTTGCTAAAGGAGTCGTTGAAACTGTAAAAAAATTGAATTGGGCGCCAGACATTATTCATGTTCATGGATGGATGGCCTCATTATTACCTTTATATATCAAAGAATATTACAGTGATGAGCCTTTGTTTTCAGAAAGCAAAATTATAACTTCGGTATATAACAAAGACTTCGAAGGCGAATTGAATAGTGATCTTGCTGAAAAAATCAAATTTGATAAGATTTCAGACGATAAAATTCAAGTTTTAAAAGAACCAAACTATACCAATATTATAAAAAGTGCTGTTTCAAACTCAGACGCTATTGTTCAAGGTAGCCAAGAGATTCCTGAAGAAATATCAGAAGAAATTGAAAAAACAGATATTCCTGCACTATCATATCAGGAAGAAGATTCTTTTGAATCGTATTTAAATTTTTATCAAGAACTTATTTCAGAAGAGTAAACTTAGGATAGTTATGTTAAGAAAATATATAAAAGCAACAGTATATGTTGTATTTACAGCGTTTCTTTTAGGGTTGGTTATTTCATGTGAAGAAGATTTTACTGATATTGGAACTTCAATCGTTAACAATGGGGAATTTACTACAAATGACACTATTTTTGAAATAGAGATTTCTGCCAAAAATATAGAAAAAGTTCAAGCAGATGGATTATCTATTGGGGGCCTCTTAGGCCAGTATTTATTGGGGGTTCACAACAACAACAATTATAAGAAAATTGAAGCATCTATTGTTTCTCAACTGAGCATCCCTCTAGATTTAACAAAAGTAGACCAAGAGTACGGTTCAGATACAATTACCGTTACTTCCATTGATACGGTTCTGTTAAGGATACCCTACAACGCTTCCTTACTAAGTACTGCACTTCTTGATTCTGATTTTATATTAGATTCAATTATTGGAGATCAAGCTCAACCTTTTACCTTAAACGTTTTTCGATTAGAAACCTATTTAAGTGGTTTAAACCCAACAACGCCAGCGTTAATTAATAGGTATTTCTCAGACCAAACTTATGAGGCTTCAACTGAAAAATTAAATAGTGTAGAAGATCTACAGTTTAAACCCAACAGAAGAGATACTGCTCAATTTGTTAAAAGAAGGCTTAGTACAGGAGTGGTCTATGCTACAGATACTATTGTCTATGCAAACTCAAACCCATCCATTAGTATTCCTTTAAAAGAGGATCTAATTAAAGAACTCCTTTTTGACCAATATGAAACCTCAAACTTTGCATCACAAGATGCTTTTAATGACTACTTCAGGGGAATAAAAATACAAGCAGAAGGAGATAACGGGTCTTTAATGTCCCTAACCTTCAACAACAATAATCTTCAACCCTTAATTGATATTCATTACACAAATACGGTTTTAGTAGACGGAGGAACTGTGGTTTATGATACAGTAAAAAAGACAGATACCTTCTTATTGTCAGGAATAAGAACAAACCAATATAAAACAACCCCGGCAGGGCAACTACCAGGAGTTAATAATGTACCTATTCAGGGTGTTTCTGGGTCAATGGCTCAGTTAAAAATTCTCGGAGATGACCTAGATTTAAATGGGATTCCGGATGACTTAGAAGAATTGAGAACAAAAAATTGGCTAATCAACGATGCGAGTATCACAATTTATGTAGATCAAGACGTTATTGAGCCAGATACAACAGCAATACCTTACCAGTTATTCATATTCAAAGATGGAGTAAATAGCGCAGGAGTAGAAACTCCTCGTCAAATTATAGATTACATCACAGAGGGTGTTAATGAGGTAGGCGGTGCATTAAATGTAAATGACGATAATAAACCGAATAGCTATACTTTTAAGATCACCGATTATATTTCAGAACTCTTAGCCGGAAATACAGATAACCTTCCAGCACTTGGTGTTCGAGTTCTAAATCCAACCGATCTTCCAACATCATCTGTTGACACCATTGTTAGGAATTACAATTGGAATCCCAAAGCAATTACATTGTTAAACAACAATACTCAAAACGAATCAAGAAAACCTAAATTAAAAATATCATACTCACTCAAAACAGACGAGGAGTAAAATAGTTAAATTTATCACCCCCCAAAATTAAAATATATGTGTGGAATCACAGGATACATAGGCGAAAAAGATGCATATCCAATCATCATAAATGGCTTAAAAAGACTTGAGTACAGAGGTTATGATAGTGCCGGTATAATGATTTATGATGGACAAGAGCTTAATCTTTCCAAAACTAAAGGCAAAGTAGCTGATTTAGAACAAATAACAGACAACGATTCAAAAAGAAAAGCAGGAACCATAGGGATTGGCCATACAAGATGGGCCACTCACGGGGTTCCTAACGATGTCAATTCTCACCCTCACACATCTCAATCAGGAAACTTAGTGATTGTTCATAATGGGATCATAGAAAATTATGATACGCTAAGAAAAGAATTAATAAACAGAGGCTATACCTTTCATAGTGATACAGATACCGAGGTACTGGTAAACTTAATTGAAGAAGTAAAGAAACAAGAAAACTGTAAACTTGGAAAAGCAGTACAAATTGCTCTTACTGAAGTAACTGGAGCCTATGCAATTGCTGTTTTTGACAAAGAAAAACCCAACGAAATTATTGTAGCAAGATTAGGAAGCCCTATTGCTATTGGTGTGGGAAAGAATAATGAAGAATTCTTTATTGCTTCTGATGCATCCCCTTTCATTGAGTTTACTAAAAATGTGATGTACTTAGAAGATGAAGAAATGGCCATTGTGAAGCCTGGAAGAGATATTCGAGTTAGACAAATATCGGATGATTCATCTGTAGAGCCAAATATTCAAAAACTTAAATTAAGTTTAGACCAAATAGAAAAAGGGGGCTACGATCATTTCATGATTAAAGAAATTCATGAACAGCCCAAAGCCATTATAGACACCTACAGAGGAAGAATGTTGGCGAACCAAGGCATTATAAAAATGGCAGGGATAGACAATAACCTTGAAAGATTTTTAAATGCTGAACGGATAATAGTTGTAGCTTGTGGAACTTCTTGGCATGCAGGATTGGTAGGAGAGTACCTTATTGAAGAAATGGCTAGAATACCTGTTGAGGTAGAATATGCATCTGAGTTTAGGTATAGAAATCCAATTATAACTCCTAAAGATATCGTCATTGCTATTTCTCAGTCTGGTGAAACTGCCGATACCTTAGCTGCTATAAAATTAGCAAAGTCTAAAGGAGCGTTTGTTTTTGGAGTATGTAATGTAGTAGGGTCATCAATTGCTAGAGAAACCCATGCCGGTGCCTATACCCACGCAGGTCCAGAGATTGGTGTAGCTTCAACAAAAGCATTTACAACACAAATAACAGTATTGTCTCTAATAGCTTTAAAACTTGCAAAAGAAAAAGGAACACTTTCAAAATCTGAATTTAACACCTATCTACAAAAAATGCAATTGATACCCGAGAAGGTTCAGAAATTGCTTGAAATAGATGAAAAAGTCAAAGAAATAGCACGTATTTATAAAGATGCAAAAAACTGTTTATACCTTGGAAGAGGGTTTAATTTTCCAGTAGCTTTAGAAGGGGCCTTAAAATTAAAAGAGATTTCATATATCCACGCAGAAGGATATCCTGCTGCCGAAATGAAACATGGTCCTATTGCTTTGATAGACGAAGACATGCCTCTATTTGTAATTGCTACTAATAAAGGGCATTATGAAAAAGTAGTAAGTAATATCCAAGAAATAAAATCTAGAAGTGGTAAAATTATTGCTATTGTTACCGAAGGAGATGTTACGGTAAAAGAAATTGCAGATCACGTAATTGAAATACCGGAAACTGAGGAGGCACTTACACCGTTGTTAACAACCATTCCTTTTCAATTACTGTCGTATCATATTGCAGTGATGTTAGATAAGAATGTAGATCAACCGAGAAACTTAGCCAAATCCGTTACCGTAGAGTAGTTTGTGATGGGTTGATTTTTTTAGTTTATTTTTTATATTTGTGTTATGGAAAAGGGCATTTTAATTTTACTAGGAACTTTTATTGTAGTAGCCATCTTACATGTTGTGTCTATGAAAATCATGAAGATTTCTGAGGCTAAAAAATCATCATTTCGAAAAGTATTTTTTTATATCTATGGTGTTTTCTTAGTACTTAGTGGAATTTTACAGTGTATAGAGAAAGATGAGATTCGTGTTGTTTTTTTAATTCAGTCTTTATGTGGCTTAGCATTCGTTATTTTAAATTTCACAGGAAAGATGGAGCAAAAAACCAGCTAAATCTTATCATGAACTTGGCTGTGTTCTCCGTTATTCCATAAGGTTAAAATATCAGTGGCCACACTAGCTCCACTACCTGCTGCAATAGCAAATTGGCTTCTGCATCCAGATAAGGTTCCGCAAACATAGACGCTCTCAGTAACCAAATAATTTTCATTTCTTAATTGAATTCTATCTTTGGATGCTTTTGCGCTTTGATGAGGTTCTAGATACGCTTCTAAACCTTTAATTAGAAATGGCTTTGCATAATTTAAAGCTAAAACAATGACCTGAGCCTTGTATTCATTTTTGGTTGTCTTTACAATGTGACAATTGTTTTGAATGGTAATAGAAATTACTTTTTCATGTTCAATTTGAGAAACATTTGGGTAATTTTTTGTCAATTGTTTTTTTCCTGCAGTCAATACATCAGATCCAAGAGTTCCTGAAGTTAATCCAAGTACATTGTTAAAAAGAGCATTCTGAAGGTGAGAACTTCTTTGATGCATAATTACCCCCACCTTTTTATTTATGGCATAGGGCTTTTGAAGACCCGATCCAAGAACTAAAGCACATTGCATACCCGCAACACCGCCTCCAATAATTAACGCGTCAAATGTCATTAAAAGAGGGCTTGAATATTAGCAGCAAATAATTTTACAGCAATGGCTAATAAAATAACTCCAAATATTTTTCGAATAATTTTAATACCATTAGCTCCAATAATACGTTCAATTTTTGGAGAGGTTTTTAGAACCACATAAATCACCACAACATTACATAGAACAGCAATAATAATATTTTCAATGAAGAATTCTGCTCGTAAAGATAAGAGTGTAGTTAAACTTCCAGGTCCAGCAATTAATGGAAATGCAAGAGGAAATACGGTAGCGGTTATGCTTTCAGAGTCGTCGTCATCTTTATAAAGCGTAATTCCTAGAATCATCTCTAAAGCAATAAAAAAAAGAATGAAAGACCCTGCCACGGCAAATGAATACACATCAATTCCTATTAATTCAAGTAAACTTTTTCCTAAGAAAAGAAATACAATCATAATAATTCCGGCAATTAATGACGCTTTTTCTGACTGAATATGACCAACTTTTTTTCTTAAATCTATAATAATTGGGATATTCCCAACAATATCAATGACAGCAAATAACACCATAAACGCTGTAAATATTTCCTTAATATTAAAATTCATAAAAAGTTTATTTTAAGTTGTAAAAGTAGAAAACTAAGTGAATCAAAATATAAAAAACAGAAAATATTTTACCTTATTTTTGCCAAATGTTTCAATTAGGAAAAACTATTGTGTCGGAGGATCTTATTGAGAAAGATTTTGTGTGTAATCTTTCTAAATGTAAAGGAGAATGCTGTGTTTCAGGAGTTGCTGGAGCACCCTTGGAGAAAGATGAAGTTCTTATTTTAGAAGAAATATACCCAGAGCTGAAACCCTTTTTAAGACCAGAAGGGATTGCAGCTATAGAACAACAAGGAACCTCTGTAAAAAGTAATTTAGGAGAATTAGAAACACCTTTGGTTAATAATTCCGAATGTGCGTACCTTATTTTTAATGAACATAATATTGCATGTTGTGGTATTGAAGAGGCTCATAACAAGGGGTTTATAGATTGGAAGAAACCAATTTCATGTCATCTATATCCGGTTAGAGTAAAAGAATACAGTGAATTTGCAGCAGTAAATTATCATAAATGGGATATTTGTGATGATGCATGTTCTTTAGGAAGCGAGTTAAAGGTGCCCGTTTACAAATTTGTAAAAGAAGCACTAATTAGAAAATTTGGTGCGCCTTGGTATTTAGAATTAGAAAAAGTAGCAAAAGACCATATTAAAAAAACAAGTACATTTAAATTTTAAAAAAATTCACTCCATGAAAAAATTATTTCCTTTTTTGCTAGCCTTAATTGTAGTTCAATCCTGTGAAGAACCTGTTGAAATTACTGAAACAATGGTTATTAATCAATCTGCAACAGTTACAATAGAACAAACAAATGGCACTGCTGTAAATTTTAATGATGTAATTGAAGGCGATTTAAATCAAGTGATCTCAAATTTTAATAGCATTAATGATATAACTATAGATAGCTTAAGTTATTCGTTTACAAACCTTACGGGTAATGAAAACGCATCTATTGTAAATGCCGCTATAGAAATCAACGGAATAATTGTAGCAGACGTTTCAGATCTAAATATCGCACAAGAAATTGACAACGAATCTGTATTTCAAATTACAGATTTAAACGTCTTGGACCAATTAGAAACTTCGTTTTTAAATAATAGTGCAGTGATTTTAAATCTTTCCGGAATGGCTATTTCTGAAGAAGGAGATGTTTCATTTGATATTGAGTTGTCGATGCAACTAACAGCATCTTTTTAATAGCGTACAGTCCTAAATATTCAAAATAGTTTCATTTTAGGAGCTAAAAGTGTTAAAAAAATACGATTTCCATAAAAATTTTTTGAAAATTGAAGTTTTAGCATGTGATAAAAAAATGAACAACAAAAATCACAGTGTTAAATATTTTAGACCTTCAAATTTTTAAATAAAAAAATAAATCTCTTCATTTTAGGAATGTCAATGAGAATAAGGCTTTGTAAAAAAAAGGGTTCATAAGACATTGATTTTCAATATTTTAAAAATAAATAAAGAATTCATTTTTTTTTCTAATCTTTCTCTATTGTTAAAAACTTAGCGTGTTTTGTGAATAAGTAGAGCTTTGTATTCATTCCTTTTTTTTCAATCTTTGTTAACCTCGATATGAGTATATTTTACAACAATTAAGAAAACCTTAACCAATAATGTCTTTACAAGAACCAATTTTACAGCCAAACGACAATCGATTCGTAATTTTTCCAATTGAACATGATGATTTATGGGATTGGTATAAAAAACAACAAGCATGTATTTGGACGGCCGAAGAAATTGACTTGTCAGAAGATGTTGTAGATTGGAAAAATAAACTTTCAGACGATGAGCGTTATTTCATCAAACATATCTTAGCATTTTTTGCTGCTTCTGACGGAATCGTAAATGAAAACTTGGCAGAAAATTTTGTTAATGAAGTTCAATATTCAGAGGCTAAATTCTTCTACGGTTTTCAAATTATGATGGAGAACGTACACTCAGAAACGTACTCCCTTTTAATTGACACTTATGTAAAAAATGAAGAGGAAAAAAATAAATTATTTAATGCAATAGAGACTTTTCCAGCCATAAAAAAGAAAGCTGAATGGGCTTTAAAATGGATAGAGTCAGATTCTTTTGCAGAAAGATTAATTGCTTTTGCAGCAGTAGAAGGAATTTTCTTCTCAGGAGCATTTTGTTCAATTTTTTGGTTAAAGAAAAGAGGATTATTACCAGGCCTTACCTTTTCTAACGAATTAATTTCAAGAGATGAAGGTTTGCATTGTGATTATGCAGTACATCTTCACAACAATCATGTTGTAAATAAAGTTCCTAAAGAACGCATCAGAGAAATAATTGTAGATGCGTTAAATATCGAAAGAGAATTTGTTACAGAATCATTACCAGTAAGTTTAATTGGTATGAACGCTAAGTTAATGACACAATACCTAGAATTTGTAACCGACAGATTATTAGGAGAGTTCAATTGTGAAAATGAATACAACTCTTCCAACCCCTTTGATTTTATGGAAATGATTTCTTTAGAAGGAAAAACCAATTTCTTCGAAAAAAGAGTATCAGAATATCAGAAAGCCGGAGTTAAATCTGGTGGAACAGGAAGCATCAGTTTTGATGCTGATTTCTAGAGACCTGTCCTAGAAAAAATAGTACCAAAAAGTTTCTGGTACACAACCAAATCAAAATAATACAATCGCTTTAGCGATTAACAACTAATTAAAAAACAATAGCAGCATGTATGTAGTAAAAAGAGACGGCAAAAAAGAGCCAGTGATGTTCGACAAAATCACGGCAAGAGTAAAGAAAATGTGTTATGGGCTCAACAAAATTGTAGACCCAGTAAAAGTAGCCATGCGTGTAATTGAAGGGTTATATGACGGAGTTACTACACCAGAATTAGATAGTTTAGCAGCAGAGATTGCAGCTACAATGACAACCGCTCACCCAGATTACGCAAAACTAGCTGCAAGAATTGCTGTATCTAACCTACATAAAAACACAAAAAAATCGTTTTCAGAAACGATGTTAGATTTATATGAATATGTAAATCCAAGAACAGGCAAAAAAGCACCGCTACTGTCAGATGAAGTTTATAAAATTATCACAGATAATGCAGAAAAATTAGATTCTACTATTATCTATAGCAGAGATTTTAATTATGATTTTTTTGGGTTTAAAACTTTAGAACGTTCTTATTTATTAAAATTAAATGGAATCATTGTAGAAAGACCTCAGCATATGCTCATGCGAGTTTCTATTGGTATTCATTTAAATGATATTGATGAAGCCATTGCTACATACGAATTAATGAGCAAGAAGTTTTTCACACATGCTACACCAACCTTGTTCAATGCCGGTACACCAAAACCACAAATGTCTTCTTGTTTCTTACTACAAATGCAAGATGATAGTATTGATGGAATTTACGACACATTAAAGCAAACTGCTAAAATTTCACAGTCTGCAGGGGGTATTGGATTGTCTATTCATAATGTACGTGCCACAGGATCTTATATTAGAGGAACTAACGGAACTTCTAACGGAATTGTACCCATGTTAAAGGTATTTAATGATACTGCACGTTACGTAGACCAAGGAGGAGGAAAACGTAAAGGCTCTTTTGCGATGTATATAGAACCTTGGCATGCAGATATTTTTGAATTTCTAGATTTGAAAAAGAATCATGGAAAAGAAGAAATGCGAGCTCGAGATTTATTCTATGCCATGTGGATGCCAGATTTATTCATGAAAAGAGTACAAGAAGACGGTCAATGGACGTTGATGTGTCCAAACGAATGCCCACACTTATTTGACACCTATGGAGATGAATTTGAAAAATTATATGAAGGTTACGAAAAAGTAGGAAAAGGAAGAAAAACAATCAAAGCAAGAGAGCTTTGGGAAAAAATATTAGAATCTCAAATAGAGACAGGTACGCCTTATATGCTCTATAAAGATGCTGTAAACCGTAAAACCAATCACAAAAATTTAGGAACGATTCGTTCTTCAAATTTGTGTACAGAAATTATGGAATATACGGCCAATGACGAGGTTGCTGTATGTAATTTAGCGTCCATTGCATTGCCAATGTTTATTAGTGAGAACGAGGCTGGAGAAAAGTATTTCAATCATAAAAAGTTATATGATGTAACCAAAAAAGTGATTAGAAACTTAGACACGGTTATCGATCGAAATTATTATCCAGTACAGGAAGCTGAAAACTCTAATTTTAGACACAGACCTGTAGGATTAGGAGTTCAAGGTCTTGCAGATGCTTTCATTATGTTGCGCTTGCCATTTACTTCCGATACGGCTAAAAAACTAAATAAAGATATTTTTGAGACCTTATATTTTGCGTCAGTTCAGTCCTCTATGGAAATTGCGAAAGCTAAAGAACCGTATTCTACATTTAAAGGATCACCAATGTCTGAAGGAGAATTCCAATACAATATGTGGGGAATCAATGATGAAGATTTAAGTGGAAATTGGGATTGGAAAAAGTTGCGTAAAAATGTAATTAAGCACGGAGTTAGAAATTCGTTGTTAGTGGCTCCAATGCCAACGGCTTCAACTTCTCAGATTTTAGGGAACAATGAAGCTTTTGAGCCGTATACTTCGAACATTTATACAAGACGTGTATTGTCTGGAGAATTTATTGTGGTAAATAAACACCTATTAGAAGATTTAGTGGAAATGGAGCTTTGGGACAATAATATGAAGGAAGAGATCATGCGTGCAAATGGTTCTATTCAACATATCGACAAGATTCCACAAGACATAAAAGATCTATACAAAACTGTATGGGAAATGAGTATGAAAGATATCATTGATATGGCTCGTCATAGAGGATATTTTATAGATCAATCTCAATCTTTAAACTTGTTTATGCAAGATGCAGATTATGCTAAACTAACATCAATGCACTTCTACGGATGGAAGTCTGGATTAAAAACTGGAATGTATTATTTAAGAACCAAATCTGCTGTAAATGCGATTCAGTTTACACTTTCAAAAGAAAAGAAAAAAACAACACCAGAGCAAGATGCACCGATGACACCAGAAGAATTCAAAGCCATGGTGGAATCCTCAAAAAATGGAGGACCAGATGATGATTGCTTAATGTGTGGATCTTAGAAATTAGTCAATTAATGTACTTTTAAAAAAGAATCTCAATATATTTGAGATTCTTTTTTTATTTAAAATCAAAATCATAACAATATGATGAACTGGGAACAATTACTTTCTTTAAAACGTTTTGGTGATATTCAAAAACGCCCAAGAGCTAAGCAAGATGAAACACGTTTGGGTTTCGAAGTGGATTTTGATAGAATTATATTCTCAGAAGCTTTTAGAAGTTTACAAGATAAAACACAGGTTATTCCTCTGTCTGAAACAGATTTTGTTCATACTCGACTTACGCATAGTTTAGAGGTGTCTGTAGTGGGAAGAACTTTAGGGAGAAGAGTCGGTAAAGTTTTATTGGAAAGACATCCCAATTTAAAACAACTGGGCTATTCATTCAATGATTTTGGGGCTATTGTAGCAGCAGCTTCTGTAATGCACGATATTGGAAATCCTCCCTTTGGTCATTCAGGAGAAAAAGCTATTGGAGAGTATTTTAAAACAGGTAAAGGATTACACCACAAAGCAACGTTATCAGCAGAGGAATATCAAGACCTCATAGACTTTGAAGGAAATGCGAATGGGCTTAAAATTTTGACTGAAAATAGAGAAGGAGTATATGGTGGGTTACGCTTATCTTATGCCACTTTAGGAGCTTTTATAAAATACCCAAAAGTGTCTCTACCAAAAAAACCGACAACACACATAGCAGATAAAAAATATGGATGTTTTCAGTCAGATAAAGAAGCTTTCTTAGACATTGTTGAAGATCTAGGCTTACTCAATAAGTCTAAAACAGCAGCGATCAGTTACCATAGACATCCATTAACCTTTTTAGTAGAAGCGGCAGACGATATTTGTTATACGATCATAGATTTTGAAGATGGAATTAATTTAGGACTAATAGAGGAAGAATTTGCTTTAGAATATCTAATTAAACTGGTAAAAAATACAATTGACACAAAAAAATACCATTCTTTAAAATTCAAAAAAGATAGGGTTAGTTATCTCAGGGCATTGGCCATTAATACACTAATTAATGAAGCAGTTGATATTTTTTTAGCCAATGAAACTGCCATTTTAAAAGGAACATTCTCAACTTCTTTATTAGATAAATGTGCCTATGAGGCTCAGATTAATGACATTTTGAAAATTAGTATTTCAAAAATATATAAGAGTCAAGAAGTGGTAGAGAAAGAAGTAGCAGGGTATAAAATAATAGCTGATTTATTAGACATTTTTGTAACTGCACTTAACAATCATCATCTGGGAAGTCCAACGAACTATGATAGTTTATTACTGAATTTGCTTCCCAAAGAATTTAGGATTACTTCTGCATCTACTTATGAAAGAATCATGGCTATATGTACCTATGTTTCTAGAATGTCAGACAGTTACGCTATTAGAATTCACAAAAAAATACAAGGAAGTATTATATAATAAAAAAGGATGTTTTTAGGATAGACTTCCAATCAACTTTTTGATTGAGCTGACATCTATACCATTCTTTTTTTGAAGTTCCTCGATTGTTCCGTGTTCCACAAAATGGTCTTGTATTCCTAAAACCTTAACCTTGTTTTTGTAATTATGTTTCCCCATAAATTCTAAAATGGCTGAGCCAAATCCGCCTTTTTCCACACCATCTTCAAGAGTAATAATGTGTTTAAAATCAGCACAGATGCTATGTAATAAATTTTCATCTAAAGGCTTAGAAAATCGCATGTCATAATGAGCAACACTTGGAAATTCTTCTAGTGCTTTTGTGACATTATTACCTATAGTACCTATAGAGAGTATAGCAATATCTTTCCCGTCTCTTAAGCAAACCCCAGTTCCTATTTCAATGATTTCAAAGGGCTTCTTCCAATCAAACAAGACCCCTCTTCCTCTTGGGTAACGAATGGCAATGGGTTGATTTAAACCCAACTGAGAAGTATATAAAATATTTCGTAATTCCACTTCGTTTCTTGGTGCAAAAACAATCATATTTGGAATGGCTCTCATATAAGCTAGATCAAAAACACCATGGTGAGTTGCACCATCTTCACCAACTAATCCAGCCCTATCTATACAAAAAATAACGGGTAGATTTTGTAGTGCTACATCGTGTATGATTTGATCATAGGCTCGCTGAATAAAAGTAGAATAGATATTACAAAAAGGAATCATTCCTTGAGTTGCCATTCCAGCAGCTAGGGTTACAGCGTGCTGTTCTGCAATTCCAACATCAAATGTCCTTTTAGGAAATTCTTTAAGCATCATTTTTAAGGAACTTCCAGAGAGCATTGCTGGAGTAATTCCAATAATTTTTGTATTTCCTCTAGCGAGTTCAACAATAGTTTCTCCAAAAACATCTTGATACTTAGGAGATAATCCTTTGCTATTTTTTGGAATGATTTCTCCCGTTTTTGCATCAAACTGGCCCGGAGAGTGATAAGTTACCTGATCTTTTTCTGCCTGACTTAATCCTTTGCCTTTTGTTGTAATAACATGCAAAAATTTAGGCCCTTTTTTATTTTTAAGTCGCTTGAGTTCCCGAAACAAACTTTTAAAATTATGACCATCAATTGGGCCTGAATAATCGAAATTTAAGGCCTTAATAATGTTATTCTGAGCCAAAGATCGATCTGTCTTTACTTTGGTTAAATATTCTTTTAATGCGCCTACAGAAGGGTCTATACCAATGGCGTTATCATTTAGAATAATTAATAAATTAGCCTCACTAACCCCTGCATGATTTAAGGCTTCAAAAGCCATTCCACTAGCAATAGAAGCATCGCCAATTACTGCAATATGTTGTTTTTCAGTTTCACCTTTTAAGGAAGAAGCAATTGCCATTCCTAGTGCAGCCGAAATAGAAGTAGAAGAATGCCCTACTCCAAACGTATCATATTTGCTTTCGGCTATTTTTGGAAATCCTGAAATTCCATCTAATTGTCTGTTGGTATGAAAAACATCTTTTCTTCCGGTTAAAATTTTATGCCCGTATGCTTGGTGACCCACATCCCATACCAAAAGGTCTTTAGGGGTGTCAAATAAGTAATGTAAAGCAATAGTAAGTTCTACTACTCCTAAACTAGCCCCCAGATGCCCTTGTTTTGTGGCTACAATGTCAATGATAAACGCACGTAATTCTTCTGCCAATTTTGGCAACTGATCTTTAGTTAATTTTTTAAGATCTGATGGAATTTTTATGGTATCAAGTAAAGCATTGATCATAGCACAAAAATACAATTTTACAACTCAAAAGATATTTGTAATATTGAATAAATATTTTTTAAAATGATTCAGCCTTTTGACGATACTTATTTTATGAAAAAAGCACTACAGGAAGCAGAGCTTGCTTTTATGAAAAAAGAAGTTCCTGTAGGGGCTGTAATAGTAATGAATGATAAAATTATTGCAAGGGCACACAATCTTACAGAAACTTTAAACGATGTAACGGCCCATGCAGAAATGCAGGCATTTACTGCAGCAGCAGATTTTCTTGGCGGGAAATATTTAAAAGAATGTACACTTTACGTAACCTTAGAGCCATGCCAAATGTGTGCAGGTGCAAGTTACTGGGCTCAATTGGGAAAGCTTGTATATGGAGCCTCTGAACCTCAAAGAGGCTTTGTAAATTTACAAACAACGTTGCATCCTAAGACAAAAGTAGTTAGTGGTGTTTTAGAAAATGAGTGTAGTCTTTTATTGAAACGGTTTTTTATTGAAAAGCGCAATTTGAATTGACAGTTTAAACTTATACTTTTTTAATTACACTTGTTACAATTCCCCAAATCACAAAATCATTTTCTTCAGTAATTTTTATACTAGGATACTCAGGGTTTTCTGGTTGAAGCCACACTCCACCATCACTTACTTTTAAGCGTTTTACAGTAAACTCACCATCTAAAAAACAAACAGCTATCCTGTTGTTTTCAGGCTCAAGACTTCTGTCTATAACCAATAAATCTTTATCATCTAAACCAGCGCCAATCATAGACTGTCCGTTTACTTTGGCAAAGAATGTTGCTTCTTTGTTGGTGATTAATTCTTCATCTAGAGAAATTCTAGTTTCTGTAAAATCGTCTGCAGGAGAAGGGAAGCCGGCTGAAATTCCTATATCAATAAAAATTGCACCAGTACTGTTTGATGTCTTTGGAGTAAAAAATTGAAGTGATTTTGTCATTTATTTTACGGTAATGATATCGTTTATTTTTGTGGTATATTTTGGAGAAAGATGCTCTTGTTTCATTTTCCAAGTTCGTTGTAAGTCTTGATTTGCTAATTTTATGGCAGTTGTTTTAAATTTTTTATTTAAATGATCTATTGCCGACATTAATGGTTTATGTTTTGGATTTTCATGAAGAAATAAATTCAATTGATGGTTGTTTGTAGGTACCAGCCCTGTAACAATAACCCCTGCTTTCTTATAATTAACCCCCTTTTTAAAAATGATTTTTATAGCCTCTACCGCAGCTTTTGTAATGCTAAGGGTAGAATCTGTAGGATATGAAAAAACAACAGTTTTTGATGCACTATATTGTTCCGTGTTTTTTTTGTGACGATCACTTCTTAGCATCACTATGATCATGTGACAACTAGATTGTTGTGCGCGTAACTTTTCCGAGCAACATGCAGCAAAAGTAGAAATTCTTTCAGTAATATCTTCAATATCTGAATAGGCCTGCTCAAAACTTCTAGTTGTTGAAATAGAGCGCTTTATTTCTTTTATTTCAAATTCAATTGTTGGAATTCCTTCTAAGTCTTTTTTTAATCTCCATTCTGTAATTGAAAAATTGCGACGCACCCATTCATCAGATAATTGGGTAAAATCAAATGCTGTTTTACATCCCTTTAACATCAGGCGTTTTTCTAAACGACGACCAATTCCCCATACATTTTTAATGGCTGTCCATTTGAGTCCTTTTAGTCGTTTTTCGTCTGTATCAATTACGTAAACACCACCGGTTTCTTTTGGAAACTTTCTTGCAATCTTATTCGCTACTTTACAGAGTGCTTTTGTAGGAGCAATTCCTACACACGTTGGTATCCCTGTCCATTTTAAAATTCTTTTTCGAATACTCTTGCCATATGCATTAAAATCATGATGATTAAATCCCGTAAGATCAATAAAAGCCTCATCAATACTATACACTTCAACATTAGGCGAAAACTGCTCTAGTATTGTCATAACTCTTGCGCTCATATCTCCATATAGCGGATAGTTAGAGGATAAAACAGTAATTTTATGATGCTTACAGAAATTTTTCCATTTAAAAATAGGAGCCCCCATTGGAAGATTTAATTTCTTGACTTCATCACTTCTAGCAATGATACAACCGTCATTATTACTTAATACAGCAACAGGTTTATTTTGCAAACTGGGGTTAAATACCCGTTCGCAAGAAGCGTAAAAGTTATTACAATCTACTAAAGCATACATTAGTGTAAAGATACAAACAAGAAAGTACCAAAGAATAGCATTGAGTTACTTATATTTGAAAAAAAGGATAAGAATTATGAACATCTTTGATTGTGTAATAGTAGTTATTTTAATTTTTGCCTTCGTAAGAGGTTTTATGAAAGGGTTTTTTGTAGAAATAGCTTCTTTAATTGCTTTAATTGGAGGTATTTATGGTGCAATCTACTTTTCTTATTTTGCTTCAGATTTTCTAAAAGACTATGTAGAATGGAGTGAAAATTATATTGCTTTAACAGCATTTGCAGTTACGTTTATAGCCATTGTAGTTGCAGTTTCATCCTTAGGAAAAGTTTTCACAAAAATGGCAAATTTTGTGGCGCTAGGAATGATTAATAAACTACTAGGAGGTGTCTTTGCACTTTTAAAAAGTGTGTTAATTTTAAGCGTACTATTTGTTTTTTTTTCGCGGTTAAATGGCGTAATTCGTTTTATAGAAAAAGAGACATTAGAGACCTCTGTCTTATACACACCTGTAAAGAAAATTGTTCCTACACTATTTCCAAATATCATTGAAAAGATTGAGGAAAAGAAAAATGAACTTCAATAAGGCTGTTTGTTATACTAAAAAAATAAACGCTACAACTTATTAAATTAATAGGTTATAGCGCTTACATGTTATCTTCTAAATTGATATAAATTAAAGAAGATAGTCTCAATAATTTCTTATGCGTCTTTATGATCTTTTACCCATTGTAAACAGGTTTTGAAATCTACAAAAATATATTCCTCTGGAATTAAATCTGGAATTATATCAATGCGTTCCATCATATATTTAGGCTGTGTTTGCATGTCTACAACCAATACATTTTTACCATCTTTCTTAAGTTCTACAATACTGTCTTCTAAAGCATACAGCCCAGATTGATCGATATACTCCATTCTATCCATTCGAATAATAATGGTAGATGCAGCCGCTGGAATTTGTTTTATAAGCTGCTGAAAGTCGCTTGTTGAACCAAAAAATAAAGGCCCTTTGATATGCTTAATGAAAATTTCATCACGTAATTTTTTTGTGATTCCAATTTCATCAGCCCAAGATTCTTCTTTTAAAGAGGTTACGTTAGATTGTTGCGCTGTTAAATCTCCAATTTTCTTCATAAACATTAAAGAAGCAATTACCAATCCAATACCCACCGCATATACTAAATTCCAGAATGTAGAAAGTAACAATACAATAATCATAATAATTACTTCAGAACTCAATTTAATACCAGCTATTTTAATATCTCTTGGTAAAGAAGGAATCGCTTTTAATCCTTTATAATCCATTACTCCAATACCAACAGTAACTAAGATACCAGCTAAAACAGCTGCAGGTATTTTAGATGCAACAGGTCCTAATCCTAATAAAATTACTAATAACATCAGTCCAGCAACCATTCCTGATAGTTTTGTTTTTCCTCCTGAATTAATATTCACAACGGTTCTAATGGTAGCACCCGCTCCTGGAATTCCTCCAAAAACAGAAGCAATACTATTTCCTATTCCTTGACCTATAAGCTCCTTATTTGGTTTGTGTTTGGTCTTAGTCATATTATCTGCAACAACAGAGGTTAGCAGTGAGTCAATAGCGCCTAGCAAAGCTAAAGTTAGGGCTGTAAAAATATAAGGAGTGATACTCGCTAAACTAAAGTTGGTAAAAATTTCCATATTTGGAATTGGAAACCCACTTGGAATTTCTTCTATGGGTTTGTAGTCAAGACTAAATCCAACAGAAATACCCGTCATAACCACCAGAGCAACCAAGGTACTAGGCACAACAGTTGTTATCCGTTTAAATCCATAGATGATAATAATTGTCCCTAAAGCTAAGATTAGTTCTAGCCAATTAAGATGTTTTAAAGCTCTTGGCAGCACCTTTAAGGTTCCTAAAACACCCGAAGCTTCTCTTCCAGCTAACGTTTTACTTTCTTTTATAATGTCTGCACGCACAATGCTTTCACCTTCCGCTGCTGCATTTTTATAATCTTGTAAGGTGAGAATTTTATCAGCTTTTTTGTTTTTACTGTCTTTTAAGTATCTACTTAAAACAACTTCTTCAACCTGTGATTCAAATTGCTTCACAAACTCAGCGTCTTCTTTTGCATTATATCCGATGGAGGGTAAGATTTGAGTAACTAATATGATGACTCCAATAGCAGTCATAAAACCAGAAACCACAGGATACGGAATATATCGAATATACTTACCTAAGCCTGCCAGACCTAAACCAATTTGCAAAAGACCAGCCAATAAGAAAACAGTTAAAATAATTGGTAATGCTTTACTTACATCTCCATTATTAGAAGCTATAATTCCAGCGATAACAACCATACTTACGGCTGTCATTGGCGCTGTTGGACCAGAAATTTGTGTTGGAGTTCCACCAAAAAGTGCAGCAAAGAAACTAATGAAAATAGCACCATACAGACCTGCGTCAGGTCCTAATCCTGAAGAAACACCAAAAGCAAGAGCCAATGGGAGTGCAACAATACCAGCGGTAATTCCACCGAAGAGGTCGCCACGAACATTTGAAAATAGATTTTTCATACTTTATTATTAAAAATTTATAAATGTGATAAGATTAATTTGATCTCTGCTAGAGGTTTCAAAAATTTGATTCATATACCCAACTTCTAGTTTTATTCCTGAGGAAACCTTATATCCTAAGCCTCCATAAACTCTATTTCTATCAAAAACGTTAGCTGCTCCATTTAAGAAAATCTCATTGTAAGTAGATAGATAATATTTAGAGTCTTTGAAAGGAATATTTAGTCCTAGGAAATAACGAAAACGAGTTTTAAAATCACTAGCTACAAAACGCTGCTCAAAACGATAACGGTGTTGTAAACTAAGTTTTCCAATAGTGTGTTTTGTGATAAATTGCTGAAAAACCCGATGTTCTTCTACAGTAACTTTTTCGTCTTCGCTTCCAGTATAGTTTTCAGAGTTTATGTATCCGTAACCAAGTAGCAAATTACTTTTTTCACCTATTTTATACCCTAGACCAGTTCTTAGTAATAACTGTTCTAAATTTCCAATAGTATTGTAATTTCTATACTGAATTTCATGGTGAAGATTCCATTTAGAGTTTAGCTGTTTGCTTCCAATATAAACAAGCCAATTACCGGGACCGTTTTCTTGACTAAACCCTAAAAAAGGAACAGCTAAGAATACTAGGATGATGCTGAGTTTTTTCATGGATTTTTTATTCATAAAAGGTTACAGATCCATCCTTAATATCATACATAGCACCAATAATCTTAATGTCTCCTTGTTTTTCCATTTCTTCTAAAACAGGGCTTTGTGCTCTAATATTTGCTATGGTCATGTAAACATTTTTTTCTGCTACATTATTTACGAATTCAATATTACCAGAGTTTCTTTCGCTAGTATCTGCAGGTTCTGCAACTGCTTCTACTGCGGGTTTTAATTTACTGAGTAAGGTTGTGAGATTTCCTAGTTTTGCATCATCACAAGCTCCCTTTACAGCACCACAAGCTGTGTGTCCTAAAACAACAATTACTTTAGTTCCTGCGAGTTTACAGGTAAATTCCATACTTCCTAGAATGTCTTCATTTACAAAGTTTCCTGCAATTCTAATGCTAAATATGTCTCCAATCCCTTGGTCGAATACTAATTCTGCAGAAACTCTAGAATCTACACAATGAAGTATTGTAGCAAAAGGGTATTGACCTGTACTTGTATCTGACACCTGAGCTAATAAGTTTCTGTCTACCTCTTTATTTGATTGAAATCTTTGATTTCCTTCTTTTAATAAGTGAATGGCTTTATTTGGTGAAATGGCTGCCTGAGTTTCTTTTGTATGGGCTTTCATTTTAATATATTTTATGGTTAATACTATAATAGGAATATGTTACGGGAAATAGTTTTTTTTTAAAACTATTATACCGTACGATAGGGCTTTAAGAAGATAGGCTTCTTATGCGAAAAATTGTTCTGGGGGTGGGCTGTTTAGTTTGGTAAACTTAAAAGTGTAGTTCTTTGAACAATAGCGAATTCTTTTTTTGTGCTCAAGGCTTAAAAACACACTTTCCTTATCTGTTGAGTAGTATATTTTTACCTCCAAATCTTTAATAGATTCTTTACCTTTATTTTCTTCTTCTTCTCCAAAGTCAACTATTTCTGTAATCTCTATAGTACTTTCCGACAAATTGACAAAAGTAGGCGCTACGATTGAAGCCGTGATGATCAATGTAAATAAGAAAGTTATAATAGTTTTACTCATGATTTTGTAAAAAACAAAGGTACAAAGTTGATGATAGTTATTTTAATTTTTTTGAAAAATACTAAGGGTTTTAATCTTATCAGAAATAATCCAGCCAGTTTTTCCATCCGAAATTCTAATTTTTTTCCAATTATCTACGGTATCTAAAACAAGAACTTTTGTTCCTTCATGAAGCGTAAATATTTTTTCGCTGTTGTCTGTTGGTGCATTATTAATACTAGTTTCTTTACTGAATATAATTGCCTCTACAGTTGTATTTGAATACGTATACTCTTTTATTGTAAAAAATAAAGTAACCAGTAAAAGGAGAAAACTGAGAATACTAGTCACAAAAAACATGCGTTTTTTTGAAGGCGTAAACGAAAAATAAAATAGTAGAAAAAGTAGGGTGCCAAGAACAGAAAATACAACATTAACAATCGCCCATTCATTGTAGGATAACTTTTTTACGATAACGTCATCTAGTTTTTGAAATATTGTTTTAGGAATTTCTTCAATAGCATCTATTGTGAGTCTTTTTGCAAACACTAAATTACGTTGAGCATCTTCGTTTAAAGGATCTAAAAGCAATGCCTTTTCATAATTATATATAGCTGAGGCAACTTGGTTTAGTTTGTAATGACAATTTCCTAAATTGTAATATAAGGCTGAGGAAATTAATCCAAGTGCTTCTATTTTTTCGTAGCTAGAAATTGCTTCTGAATAATTAGACAACTTGTATTGTTCATTTCCTTCTTTAAATAACTGTTCAGAGTTTTGAGAAAACAATTGAGCGGAGAGAAATAGCAGTAAAATCAGATTTTTTTTCATCTTACAATTGTTTATCAATTTGGGTGATTACAGCTTTTGATTTTTCATAATCATCTTTCATTTCCACTGCAGTTACTGGAGAATACCTTGCCATATCACAACTGTTAAAAACTTCTATAAATGAGTTAATGTCATCTTCGTGTACAGCTTTTGTTTTCAACAACTCTGTAATTTTTTCTTTACTAATATCTGAGGTCTCAATTTTTAATTTAGCCTTCAAATAATTATGAAGTGCTTTTTCTAATGCCACATAAAAAGCTTCTTTAGTTCCTAGTTGTTTTTTTGCTTCAGAGAGATATTTTTTAGCTAAACGGTCTGCTTTTCTTAACTTATTTCCTAAAACATCATTACTCCTTGCTTTGTTCTTTCTAGCAATTATAATCCCCATAGGAATAAATAACAACGGAAGTATTAACATTATATAGTAAAGTTTAGAAGCATAGAAATTTGATTTATTTGCTAAATAAAACGAACTACTGGTCTGAATGTATCTAAAATTATTACCGGTAACAATAATTTCTTTTTTTGAGTTTGATTTCACATCAGAATCTGTCACTAACTCTTTTCCCTCTAAAACCTCAACAAACAAATCTTCAGAAGTTAAACGAACATATTTTTTTTCGTTAAGGTCAAAATATGAGAACTCAGTACTTGGAATTTTATACTTTCCTTTAAATTGCGGAACAACGGTGTAATTTTTTGTTACCGATCCTTTAATCCCTCTAGAATTAATAGTAATTTTTTCCTTTTGTTCTGGGGTAAAAACTTCTAATTCTGAAGGGGTTTTTATTTCTGGTAATTCAAATAACTTTAAATTTCCATTTCCAGTAACTTTCACAGAAACTGTTGCTGATTCATTTGACTTCAGAATATTTTTGCTTGAACTTACTATAAAATTAAAATCACCAACAGCCCCATTAAAACTCTCAGGTTTACCTTCAATAGGGAGTGCTTTAGATTGAATAAATTTTTTAGCTGAAGCAAAACTTTTTGTTACGTTTCTTACAATAGGATTTCCAAAGAAATCACCTCTTCCAGTGGGAACTCCAATTACAATATCCATCTTTATGGGGTCTATTGTAAGTTTACCAGATTTTGTTGGAATTAAAAGTGCTTTTTGCAAAACTACATAACGGTATTGTTCTCCATTATAGGTTCCATTTTTTGCATTTAATCCACGTATTTTAATGTCTTGATTCCAAAAGCCGTTGTACTGAGGAGAATCTGTATATGAGAAATCTCTTACGCTAATGTTTTGACTGACATATAATCTATACTCTACATAAATACCTTCACCAACGTATGGGCTAGATTTAGAAATTTCTGCAACTAGGTGAACATTTTGTTGTGCTATATAGTTAGGGTCATTTGGGTCTTTAGGGATTTCTACTGCATCTAAAACAATTACCTTAACAGGTTTAGATTTTAGGATCTTATTGTTAAGTTTTATGCTTGCATATGGAATTAGAAATTCGCCTTTTTTCAATGGTTTAATAATGTAAGAATACGATTGAGAAAAACTTGCTTGTCCATTAATCCAGGATTGGCTAATGGCTTGGCTTGGCCCACTAACAATTTGGAAATTTTTAAAGTTTGGAGGGTCAAAGTTGTCCGCTCCTTGTTTATTGATGGTAAACTGTATTTTTAACCTTTGGTTTAGGCCTAATTTATTTTTACTAACAGTTGTAATAAGTTCAGGATTTTGCGCAAAGGCAGAACAATTCAATAGCGCACATAATACTAGAATATATTGAATTTTCTTCTTCATTTTTATCATCTAACGAATCGCAAATATAAAACTTACCAATCTTTTTCTTGTTTAACTTTAGATCCTTTAGCTTTTTTTGCATTTAATTTTTTCTGAGTTTTTTTCTCTTCATTTTTTAAACTTTCTAGCAGCTGTTTAATTTGTTGAGGTGACATTTTACCAGGTTGAGGCTTTTGCTCTTTTTTTTCATTTTTCTTAGGGTCTTGTTTCTTTTTGTCGTCCCCTTTGTCATCATTTTTCTTTGGATCTTTTTTGTCTTTATCGTCTCCCTCTTTTTTATCTTTGTTTTTGTCCTTGTTCTTGTCTTTGTTCTTGTCTTTGTCTTTGTTCTTGTCTTTACCCTTATCTTTGTTTTTGTCCTTGTCTTTGTTTTCTTCATCCTCGAGAAGCTTCTGCGCTACTGCTAAATTATAACGAGTTTCATCATCATTTGGATTACTTCGAAGCGCATTTTTAAAAGCATCTACAGCACCTTTATAGTTTTTTTCTTGCAGCATTGCATTCCCAATATTATGATAGCCTTCAGCTTTTTCAAAAGCATTTTTTGCATTTTCTACAGTAATATTATATTGTGGAATTGCCTCTTTAAAATTTTTTTCTTGATATAAAGAGTTTCCTAAATTATAAGTTGCTTTTTTATAACTGCTATTTTTTTCTAAAGCTTTTTTGTAGGCTACAGACGCATCTGTATACTTGTTTTGATTGTACAGTACATTCCCTTCTCTTACTAATTTTCTAGCTTCTCTTTGAAGTGATATAGAATCTTTTTGAGCATAGGTCGATGATGTGGTAACCAATAAAATGAAAATAAAACATGTAGAGATTAAGTTTTTCATTCTTTCAAGTTTAAGTATCTTTTTCATTAAATAAATCTATCTTTTTAAGCCATTTTGTTTTTTTATCTAGTAAAAAAACATCTAAAATTAAAAATAAAAGACCAATTGCTAAAAACCATTGAAATTGGTCTTTATAATCTGAAAATTGTTTGGTTTCAAATTCTGTTTTTTGGGCATTACTAATAATTTCTTCAATAGCTTTTACAGGCTTGTCTGTTAAATTGCCATCAATATAATTGCCATTAGCCACATTAGCCACACCTTTTAAAAGTTCAGAATTACGTTTTGTTAAAACAGTTTCTCCTTTATATTTTTTGTATCCAATCAAAGATCCATTAATTTTCATAGGGATTGGTGCTCCTTTTTCTGAACCTACTCCTATTGTGTAAACTTTTATACCTTCATTAGAAATGTTTTGAGCTAACTGTTTTGTTTCCTCTTGATGATCTTCTCCATCCGAAATAATAATTAAAAACCGGTTGGTTTGATCGTCATTATTATAATAGGTTTTCGCTAGATCTAAAGCCTCCTTAATCGCCGTTCCTTGGCTAGAAACTAAATCAGGATTTGCATTTTGTAAAAACATTTTGGCTGCTCCATGATCTGTAGTTATAGGCAAAAGAGGATACGCATTTCCTGCATAAATAATAATTCCTACACGATCGCTTCCAAGTTTATCAATAATTTTAGATATAATTTGTTTTGATTTCTCTAGCCTATTTGGCGCAATGTCTTCAGCTAGCATACTTTTAGAAACATCTAGTGCAAAAACAATATCGACCCCTTCTCTTTTAACTGTTTTTAGTTTTGTTCCTATTTTAGGATTAACTAAGGCCAGAATAAGAAATGATATTCCTAAAATAAAAAACAAAAGTTTTAATGCAGATTTAAACACCGAGTAATTGGGCGCTAATTTTGTTAATAAATCTGATGAAGCGAATTTTTTCTGAGTTCTTTTTTTCCACCATAACACCACTAGAAAAATGACAACAAGTATTGGGATTGTTGTAAACAAGTAAAAATATATGGGCTCTTCTAGTCTGTATAACATTATATAAAACTTCTAAATAATGTGTTTTTCAACACAAATTCTAATAACAATAATCCACCAGCAAGAAAAATTAAAAATCTATATTTTTCTTGATAGTTGTAATATTTGAATTCTTCAATTTTAGTTCTTTCTAGTAAATCAATTTCATCGTAAATTTCTTGTAGCTTGGAATTGTCTGTAGCTCTAAAATATTGTCCCTGGGTTTCACTTGCAATAAATTGAAGAAGTTCTTCATCTATTTCCACCTTTTGTTTTCTAAACTGTAATCTTCCCCTAGCATCTTTACTTACTGGAAAGTCTGCCATTCCATTTGTACCTATTCCTACAGTATAGACTTTAATATTTAACCCTTTAGCAAGTTCTGTTGCTGTTTTTGGGTCTACAAAACCTGAGTTGTTCACCCCATCTGTTAGAAGAATAATCACTTTGCTTTTAGCTTTACTTTCCTTTAGCCTATTAACTGCGGATCCAAGCCCCATACCAATTGCAGTTCCTCCATCTAGCTGCCCCCATTTAATTTGTGAAATGGTTCTTTTTGTAATTCTTTTATCACTAGTTATTGGAGTTTGAGTAAAACTTTCTCCAGCATATACCACTATACCTATTCTATCATTAGGTCTTCTATTTACGAAATCTGTCGCTACTAACTTAAGGGCCTCTAGACGATTTGGCTTTAAATCCTTAGCTAGCATACTTGCAGAAACGTCAATAGCCATTACGATATCTATACCTTTGTTGGCTTTGATTTTTGTACTAACAGCTACATTTCTTGGTCTTGCTAGAGCAACAATTAGTAAGGCTAATGCAATTAATCTTATAATTGCGAGTAAGGGTTTAACTTTTGGTAAAAAACTATTTTTTGTTCTGAAGCCTTTTAGGTTAGAGACAGTTAAAACAGCAGTTTCCTTTTTACGCATAAAAAAGAACCAAACAGCTATTAAAGGGATTAGAATTAATAGCCATAAAAACTCCGGGTTGTGAAATTCAAAATTATTCCAATTCATTTTCTTTTGTTTCTTCTATTAATGGAATAGGTTTTAAATCATTTAACACCTTTTCTGCAACTCTTCGGTCTTCTTCAATTTCGTGTGAAAGTGGAGTAGATTTCGCAAACTTGACTAAATCTGCTTCTTGTAAGAGTGCATCTAGTTTACGAACGGTCTCTTTGGTTATATTAATATTTTTTGGGGTATTGTAATCAGAGAGCAGAGAAACCAACTCAAAAGTTGTAATTTCTAGCGCAGGAATTTCCAATTCCTTTTCAATAAACACACGAATAATCTCAGTAAGTTCACTGTAGTATTTTTTAATTTCATTGTTTTGCCACAACAACTTATTATCTAATTCTTGAAGTTTTTCAAGGGCTTCCTCAAAAGGAGGTAATGTATTAACAGTGTCAATTTCTTTGATTTCTGGTTTTTTACGAGTTTTGAAATAATAGATGAGTAAACCGATCAATAAAAGTGCTAAAAACACCCATATAAGATAAGGTTTAAAATCATCATAAACCAATGGTTCGGTTTGGATAGACTTAATTGGGAACATTTTTTGTTTAGTGGTATCTACTGAAACTGTGGCAACATTTATCAATACAGAATCCGAAAGATAAGCCCTGTTTTTGATGAATATTTGCTGAGTGGGAATGTAGAAAGCTCCGCTGTCAAATCCAGTCATCAAGTATTTCTTGATAAGGCTGTTTTTAAAAGTATCAATTTTTATATCCTTTACAACTTCTAACTTATTTAAGTTTTCTAGTTTTTCAGGGAAAATAACATTGGCAGTGTCTTTAATTACAATCTTAAACAAGAATTGCTCACCAATTCTAATATTGGTTGTGTCTATTGCTACACTCACTTTTTGAGAATACGTAAGCGTGCTGACTAGTAGGAGAAAAAAAAGAGTTTTTAGTTTCATTTGTATTATCTCCCTTTATGTTTAAAGTATCCTAATAATTTTTTCACGTAATCTTGGTCTACTCTTGTATCTATGGTTCCAGAACCACTTTTTTTGAAGGTAGTTTTAAAATAATCAGAGAAGCGCAGAGCAGCTATTTTATAATTATTGCGAACCCTTTTTGAACTTGTATTGATAAGCTGAACGGTATTCGTCTCAGCATCTAGCATGGGAACCATTCCAAGATTAGGAATTTCTTCATCATGTTTATCAAATACACGGATTCCAGTGATGTCATGTTTATTACCAACAATCTTTAGCGTTCTCTCATAATTATCATCCATAAAATCAGATAACATAAAAACAATGGCTTTCTTTTTCATAACATTAGAGAGATATTTAAATGCTTCTGCTATGTCTGTCTTTTTACTTTTAGGTTTAAATTCTATTAGCTCTCGTATTATTCTTAGTACATGGCTTTTCCCTTTTTTTGGAGGGATAAATAATTCAATTGTATCTGAAAAAAGAATAAGACCAACTTTATCATTATTTTGAATTGCAGAAAAAGCTAACGTGGCAGAAATTTCTGTAATGGTATCTTTTTTAAATTGATTTGTAGTTCCAAAACTTTCAGAACCAGACACATCAACCATAAGCATCATGGTAAGCTCCCTTTCTTCTTCAAATACTTTTATGAAAGGTTCATTATAACGAGCAGTCACATTCCAATCTATTGCTCTTACATCGTCTCCAAATTGGTAAGCCCTTACTTCAGAGAATGTCATTCCTCTACCTTTAAAGGTAGAATGATATTCACCACCAAAGATATGATCAGACAATCGCCTGGTCTTAACTTCGATTTTTCTTACTTTTTTTAGAATTTCTTTAGTATCCATGATGTAAACACTATTTTCTGGGTAAACTAAATAATTTTTTGAACCTCCTCAAAACTGTTTAAAAACAATTCTTGTAAACTTAGTTGTTATCTTGTAACGTCAGTTGCTATGGAACCTCTATTTCATTAATTATTGAGTTAATAATATCTACTGATGAAATATTTTCAGCTTCAGCTTCATAAGTAATTCCTATTCTGTGTCTCAAAACATCATAAACAATAGCTCTAACATCCTCGGGTATTACATAGCCTCTTCTTTTAATAAAAGCATAGCATTTGGCAGCTTTTGCTAAATTTATACTTCCTCTTGGTGAAGCCCCAAAACTAATCAGTGGCTTGAGCTGAGAAAGGTTGTAGCGTTCAGGATATCTAGTTGCAAAAATAATATCTAAAATATATTTTTCTATTTTTTCATCCATGTAAACTTCATTAGTGGCTTCTCTTGCTTTTAAAATTTCAGCTATAGAAACTACTGGGTTTACAGTTGCAAAACCATTATTTAAATTTTGTCTCATGATGGTTTGCTCATCCGCCAGTTTTGGGTAATCAATAACAGTTTTAAGCATAAAACGGTCTACTTGTGCTTCAGGCAAGGGATATGTTCCTTCCTGTTCAACAGGGTTTTGTGTAGCCATGACCAGAAAGGGCTGATCTAATTTGAAAGTAGTATCTCCAATTGTTATTTGACGTTCCTGCATGGCCTCTAGTAGAGCTGATTGTACTTTCGCAGGAGCTCTATTAATTTCATCGGCTAAGACAAAATTTGCAAAAATTGGACCTTTTTTGATAGAGAAATCATTGTCCTTCATGTTGTAAATCATAGTACCTACCACATCGGCAGGTAATAAATCTGGTGTGAATTGAACTCTACTAAAAGAGCCTTGTACGGCTTTTGAGAGTGTATTAATGGCTAGTGTTTTTGCTAACCCAGGAACACCTTCTAGTAAAATATGACCATTTCCTAATAGCCCTATAAGCAAGCGTTCTATCATTTCTTTTTGACCAACAATTACCTTGTTCATCTCAGTGGTAAGAAGGTCTATGAAGGCACTCTCTCGCTCTATTTTTTCATTAATTGACCTTATATCTATCTCCATTATATCATTAGTTTGAAAAGTTAAAAAAAATTGAAAACAAATTTACACTATTCGATTTTTTATCATTGTTAAAAATAGGTTAAAGCTAGGTTTAATGGGATTTTTTCAGTTTTTTATTTTTTTATTTTAAATTTTACATGGTATGATACATCATATTAAGCCTGTATTTTTTGTTTTTAACAAAAAAAAAAGCAACATTTGCAGATATTATCAATCAATTACACTTATATGAAACAAAATAACTTATTAAAATTTTTTACGGTTATGTTTTTGTTTGCTGGCGCAATTACAATTAGCGCTCAAACAATTAAAGGAAAAGTAACTGATACAAGCGGAGAAGCTTTATCATTTATTAATGTCGTAGAAAAAGGAACCACAAATGGTACAACAACTAATGAGAATGGTGAGTTTTCTTTAGATGTTAAGAAAATGCCAACAACAATTTCTGTATCTTCTTTAGGATTCAAGACTGTTGAAAAAAGTATTGTAGATGCTAGTTATGTAACCATCGTCTTAGAAGATAACAATCTTGCTTTAGATGAAGTTGTATTGGTTGGGTCTAGAAATAAAAACAGAACGGTATCTAATACACCAGTTCCTGTTGACGTTATTGATGTTACAGAGCTTGTTAGCTCAGGGCCTCAGGTTTCTGTCAATGATATTTTAAATTATGTAGCACCTTCTTTTACGTCTACTTCACAAACAGTATCTGATGGTACAGATCATATTAATCCAGCAGCCCTTAGAGGTTTGGGTCCAGATCAAGTATTGGTTTTGGTAAATGGAAAAAGAAGACACAATACTTCACTAGTAAATGTAAATAGTACAGTTGGTAGAGGAAGTGTTGGTACAGATATGAATACTATTCCTTCGTTTTCTATTAAAAGAATAGAGATTTTAAAGGATGGTGCATCAGCACAGTATGGTAGTGATGCCATTGCAGGTGTTATCAATATTGTTCTAAAAAGCGATGAAGGATTAGAGTTTCAAGTAAATCAAGGATCAAACTGGGGAGACCAAGCAAACAACCAAAGTGGTGGTATGGATGGTGAAAGCTTTCAATTTGATGTAAATTATGGAATTCCTTTAGATGATAAAGGGAGCTTCATTAATTTCACAGGATCTATGTCTACAAGAGCTCCATCATATAGAGCAGGTGCCGAAGGGTTTTCTGGTCAAATATTTGATGCAAGTAATTCTGTAGAATGGATAGGATTAAATTCTGGATATGGTTCAGATATTACACAATATTCTTTATCACAAATTCAGACATTTGCTCAAGGAGTTACTCACTTCCCTTTTTCATTAAAAACTCAAATTAATGCGGCTAGTTCAATAGATGAATTAAGAGGGTTATTAAACTTTAATACTTCAGAGGATGAATTAGTTACTAGAGGTCTTACAAGACAAGACTTTAGTATGAGAGTTGGACAATCACAATTAAGAAACGGTAAGTTCATGGCTAACATGGAATTAAGACTTAATGATGATTTTAGTTTTTATGCCTTTGGAGGGATAAGTCATAGAAGAGGTAATGCAGCAGGTTTTTACAGAAGACCAGCTCAATCAAGAGCTTTTACAGGATTGTATCCTGCAGGAATGCTTCCAGAGATAAATTCAATTGTAAATGATGAATCTATTGCTGTTGGTATTAAAGGTAAAAAAGGAGATTGGGATATAGATTTCAGTAATACCTACGGTAAAAACTCTTTTGATTTCAATATTGGAAATTCAAGTAATGCAAGTTTACAGCAAGCATCACCATTAGAGGTTTATGCAGGAGGATTTTCTTTTGCACAAAACACAACCAATTTAGATTTAACAAAATTCTATGATGATGTAATGTCTGGATTAAACGTTGCAGTTGGTTCTGAATACAGAATGGAAGCCTATGATATTACTGCTGGACAAGAAGAATCTTGGGCAACATACGATATTAATGGAGACATCTGGGATGGAAATGCTGCCACTCAGGTAGTAGATTTCTTTGGAAGATCAAGAGCTGGAGGAATCCAAGTATTCCCTGGTTTTAGACCTTCAAATGAAAGAAATGCAACTAGAAACAGTTATGCTTTTTATGGAGATTTAGAATTAGATGTTAATAAGAGCCTATTCCTTTCAGGAGCTGTTAGATATGAAAACTACAGTGACTTTGGATCTACTTTCAACTGGAAATTAGCTGGAATAGTAAAGTTAAGTGATAATGTTAACCTTAGAGCTGCTGCAAGTACAGGTTTCAGAGCTCCATCTTTAGCGCAATTAAACTTTAATACAATAAGTACTAACTTTATTTCAGGAGTTCCTTTCGAAGTTGGAACGTTCTCAAATGATAGTCAAATAGCTGGTGCTTTAGGAATTCCGGAATTAAAACAAGAGGAGTCTTTTAGTGCAAGTTTTGGAGTTACAGCTAAAATACCATCTGCAAATTTAACATTAACTGCAGATGCATTCTTCACTGGAGTTGATGATAGAGTTGTTTTAACAGGTAACTTCTCAATTCCTGATGGAATTGTTACAGATGCAGAATCTGCTCGTTTCTTTGCTAATGCAATTGATACTGAGACAAGAGGTTTTGATGTCGTAGTTTCACACAAGGATAATGTAGGGGAATTAACTTTATCAAGCGATTTAGCAGTAACTTTTGCGTATACACAAAGAGTAGATGAGATTAACTCATCTACAGTATTAGCTTCTCAAGCGAGTACTTACTTTGGTGAAAGAGAGTCTTATTTCTTAGAAAAAGCAACTCCTAGATTTAAAGCAAATCTTGGACACATGTTAAGAGGAGAAAAGTGGAACTTCTTTTTAAGAAATTCATTCTTTGGATCAGTAATTAATCCTGATACTACACTTAGTCAAACTATTAATGACACTGCAGTTTCTATTCATCCAGAATTTGGAGGAAAAATTTTAACTGACATGTCTTTCGGATATGATGTTTCAGAGAATATGACTTTAACTATAGGTTCAAGTAATATCTTTAATGTATATCCAGACGCAAGCCCTGCTAACTTAACAAGTGGTAACAACTTTATTTACCCACGTGTTACTTCACAGTTTGGTATAAACGGTAGAACAGTTTTTGCTAGATTAAAATTTAAATTATAAAATACAAACCTATAGAATATGAAAAATATTAAATATTTAGCACTATTATTATTCTCCATCACACTTTTAGTTTCGTGTGGACAGGATGATGTAGATAGTGTAACAAACCCTGGATCTTTGAATCCCACAAGTGAAATTAATCTTGGATTTACTGATGACAATGACGGTCAACTAGTATTGGAGAGTTCTGATACCAACGCAACTACGTTTACAATCAGTATAAGTACAAATCCACTACCTGTTGCTACAGTAATTACATTAGGCGCAAGTTCTTCAGACGGTACTACAGACGGAACTAGTTTTCCAGAAACTGTAACCATTCCTTCTGGAGAAACATCAGTAGATGTTATTGTTAGTTTTTCTGACGATGGAGTTGCTGAGGGACAAGCAGTAGAAACCGTAACTATTGAAATATTAGATGCTGATTTTGGTGGTAATTATGATTATTACTTAACCCCTGGAGATCTTACTAGAACAGTTGACGTTACTGATACATTACCTTTAATAATAGAAACTACAGTTGGAGATGTTGACTTCAGTTTTTTCTGGGCTGGAAATTCTGATTTAGATTGTAGAATTAGAGATGCATTTTTAACTACCATTGACTTTGGTTACTCTGTATCACCAGGAGAATTTGTAACGCTACCAAGTGCTGTGCCAGATGGTCTATATACCTTCTCGATAAGACCTTGGGATGTTTTTTCACCTGCTATTGATTATTTAATAGAAATGCAGGTTCCTACAAATGAGATCTACCCTTTTACCAGTACATTGTTAAATGCTACAGGTGGATGGTCTCAAGAAATCACTTCTTTAGAAATCACTAAATCAACAGATGGAGCTGTAGTAACCTACACCGTCGTTCAATTTTAAAACATATACAAATGAAACATATTTATAAATTTAGTATTGTATTATTAGCAGTTTTTACATTCATTGGATGTAATGTAGATGATGATGATGCAATAACAGTATTGCCAATGAAGGAGCTTACGGCTTCCTTTGATAAACAAGTTAATGTAATTGCTGTCGCTGATGATGCTACTAGCTATGATTTAGTAATCAAATTCTCAGAAGCATTACCAAGTTATTCTACTGTTGAATATTCTTTAGATGGAGGAGTAACAACTTTAGCTGCAAGTTCACAAGGAGATAACTCATTGGTTATTCCTATTTCTTTTGCTGCTACTGAAAATTCTCATACCGTTAGTGTTTCAGATTTCATTGTTGTAAATGCTGCTGCAAGAAGATTCACTACCAATTTCACAGGAAATACTACTGTTCAAATGGTAAGACAAGGCTATTTTTCTGCTAAAATGACATGGGAAGGTGGTCAAGATTTAGATTTATATCTCGGTACAATGTCAAGTGGTTGGGCTCCTGGTTTCCTTTTAGACTCAAGTGAGGGCGTTACTAATGAAGAAAATGTTTCTGGTTCTCAATTGGAAGATGGAAATTACGGAATGGTTGTTTTAGAATGGCCAACCAATACATTTTCTCAACCGGTAGATATTACCTTTGATATAGTTACGGCAGGCGGATCTTTTACGCTTACCAAAAACGCTGTTGATTTTGGGTTTCATTGGTGGGGTACAAAAAGTACTGATGCAGATGGGAACGTTTCATGGACAATGTATATAGAAGATCCATCATAATAAAAGTGCATAACTTTTTATAAAAAAAAGAGACCTATCAGGTCTCTTTTTTTTATTTTCCCCTTATGAGAATAAATCAAAATATTTCAGAATTAAAACCTTCTGCAACACTTTTAATTAATGAAAAAGTAAAAGAGTTGCGAGGAATGGGACATCAGGTTACTCATTTTGGGTTTGGGCAATCTCCTTTTCCTATTCACAATGCTATTGTTGAAGAATTAAAAAACAATGCAAGCAATAATCATTATTTACCTGTAAATGGGCTTGAACAATTAAGACAACAAGTTTCCAATTTTCTTTCAGAACATCAAGGAATTCAAAGCGCATCAGATTTAATTTTTATAGGCCCAGGGAGTAAGGAGCTATTGTACCAATCTGTTTTAATAGTTGAGGGTCATTTTATAATTCCAAAAGGAAGTTGGGTTAGTTATATCCCACAAATTAAATCTAAGGGAGGAACCTATAGTGTTCTTGAAACTACTTTAGAGGATAATTTTAAACTCACAGCAAATTGCTTAGAAGTATATTTAAGCGAAAGTTCTCATAAAGAACATATTCTTGTTTTAAACTCTCCAAATAATCCAACAGGAGCCATATATTCAGATTCAGAATATGAGTCTTTGGCAGCAGTTTGTAGAAAGTATAAGGTAATTGTGTTCTCAGATGAAATTTATTCTCAAATAAATTTTTCAAATACGCATTCTCCTAGTATTTCTAAATACTACTCAGAAAGAACTATTGTTTTTGGAGGGTTAAGTAAAGTGTTTTCTGCTGGTGGCTATCGTTTAGGGTTTATGTCATTACCAAAGGAACTTAAAAAACTTTCTGTCGTATACTCATCTTTGTTTAGCGAAACTTTCAGTTGTGTGTCTTCTCCAGTTCAATATGCAGCACTTAAGGCTTATGAATATTCTAAAGAACTACAAGATTATGTTGCTACTTCAGCTGCTATTCTAAATGGAATCTCGTCTTATATTTATCATGAGTTGTCTAAATGCGCTATTCAATGCACAACTCCTCAAGGATCTTTCTATATGATGGTAGGGTTTGAAAAGTTTAAAGAGCATCTAACTTCTTTAAAAATAGATAGCAGCACCAAACTGTCTCACCATCTCTTAAAAAATTATGGTGTGGCGTTATTGCCAGGCTCTGATTTTGGTTTCAAATCTAACGAGTTATTCTTTAGAATGGCGTTTGTAGATTTTGATGGAGAAAAGGTTATGGAAGCTTTCGAAAAAGTAAAAGAAATAGATGAGTTGTTTATTAGGGAAAACTGTATGAGTATTTATAAAGGGGTACAACAGCTTATAAAATTCACGAAAGAAACTATTTAAAATTCTTTGAGTTTAAAGGTTTTCATAAACTCTCCATAAGTGAAGTATTGTATCCAATCTCCAAGATTAATATAGGTACTAGAATTGTTTAATTCAATTTCTAAAGGAAGGTGTCTATGACCAAAAACAAAAAAATCATAATGTTTTTCTTGTAGTTTTTTTCTGCAGTATAGTGACAGCCATTCATGTTCCTCTCCTAAAAAACTGGCGTCTTTGTCACCTGAAATTAATTTATTTTTAACAGAAAAATAGTGCCCTAACCTTACTCCAATATCTGGATGAAGCCACCTAAATAACCATTTAAAAAATGGAAAGGTAAATACTTTCTTCATGCGCTTATATCCATGATCATTTGGGCCCAACCCATCTCCATGACCTATCAAAAAAAGCTTACCATTAATATCAAACTCTTGTGGCTTATGGAATACCGGGATACTTAATTCTTTTTGAAAATAATCATGCATCCATAAATCATGATTTCCTACAAAAAAATAAACAGCTATTCCAGCATCTCTAAGTTCTGCAAGTTTTCCTAAAACTCTAACAAATCCCTTAGGAACCACAGTTTTATATTCAAACCAAAAATCAAATAAGTCTCCCAATAAAAAAACAGCGCCAGCATCTTCTTTTATTGTATCTAGCCAGGCAACAAATTTTCTTTCTCTAGGAAGACTAGCCTCAGCTGTTGGGGCTCCTAGATGTTGGTCAGATGCGAAATATATTTTTTTATTTGCAGATGTAGTAATGGTAGTCATGAGGTGCAAAGTAACACTATTCTTTTTTAGCATCCAATTCTAACACTTTTTGAAGCATAGCATCATCTTTTTGAATACTTCGGTAAAACCCCTCATCTCCAAAAATCTCTCTTGCTATAGTAGCTTTCACATAGGTTTCAATTTTTGCTTTAATGGCTATTTTATTATTTCTATAATAAGTTTGAGTAGCCATAGGAAGTAATTCAAGATAAGACTCTAAAATTGAATTGTCTTTATCAAAATCAGTAAGAAAGAGGTCTAGTGTCCAAAGTGTATTTAGAGCTTTTCTATTTTTATCTACATAGTCAAAAGAAAAGTTAGTAATACTGTTAAACAAAAAGGTATTCAGATATTGGGTGGTATCTATGCCCACAAAGATATCCGGTATAATTCCTCCACCTCCGTATACATATTTTCCTTTTGGAGTTTTATATCGAAGAGAGTCATTAATTTGAATACTATCTTTATACAATAACTCTCCATTTAAAATTCTTTTTTGATAATCTCTACCATAATTTACATCTCCATTTCTGGTATATGGTTTTTGGATAGACCTTCCTGTTGGTGTATAGTATCTAGCAGTGGTTAATCGAACTGCAGAACCATCTCCTAATTCCATTTCTACTTGAACTAATCCTTTTCCAAAAGAACGTCTTCCTATGATAGTTCCCTTGTCATTGTCTTGTAAAGCTCCAGCAACAATTTCTGACGCAGAAGCAGAGCTTTCATCTATTAAAACATAAAGTTTTCCTTTTTCAAAAGCACCATCTTTTGTTGCGAAATATTCTTCAATTTGCCCTTTGTTATTTTTGGTAAATACAATGAGAGTATCGTCTTCTAAAAATTCATTAACAATATCATTAGCAATATCGATAAAACCACCACCATTACCTCTTAGATCAAGAACTAAATCATTCATTCCTAAGGAAGTAAGCTTAGTTAGGGCAGATTTAAATTCTCGATAAGTATTTCTTGCAAATCGATCTAACTTAATATAGCCAATATGATTGTTTATCATGTAAGAGAGGTCTACACTTTTAATATTTACATCACCACGTGTTACAATTAGATTAAATAATGAATCATTAGTTTTTCTATAGACCTTTAAATTTACGTCTGTACCTGATATCCCTTTTAGAAATCTTGGGATATCGTTTGCATTCAACTTTCTCCCAGATAAAGTATCTTGATCAGCTATAAGTATTCTATCACCTGCCTTAATTCCTGCTTTAATACTTGGCCCTCCTTTAATAGGTTCAATAACTGTTATGGAGTCATTAATAATTCTAAACTGTATTCCAATGCCAACAAATTTTCCTTGCATCCTCTCTTGAATATCTTGTAAGTTTTCTTTTGGAATATAAGCAGAGTGAGGATCAAGCTTGCCCAGCATGTCTGATATGGCATTATCTAAAAGGGTGGAGGTGTTTACGGTATCTACATAGTTTTGATCTATGTAATCCATCAGTCGTCTTATTTTTGCTTCATTTTTGGAGTTAGAATTCAAAGAAAACCCGCTGCTATTTCCATTCATAAAGACGCCTATCAAGACACCAAAAATAGTTGCCAATGAGAGATAAATAGGGAAATTATTTTTGCTCATCTACGGATAAATATTGAGTTTCAACTCCTGCTTTTTCTAAAAATTTAATTCCAGAGGTATCCTTATATTCTTTAGAGTAAACTACACGAGTAATTCCTGCTTGGTGAATAAGTTTACTACACTGTTGGCAAGGTGATAAAGTAATATATAAGGTTGCTCCAGCAGCAGATTGTGTCGAGGATGCTACTTTTAAAATTGCATTGGCCTCTGCGTGGAGAACCTCCCATTTAGTGACCCCACTTTCATCTTCACAACAATTATCAAACCCTGAAGGAGTTCCATTAAAACCATCTGAAATAATCATTCTGTCTTTTACAATTAGAGCTCCTACTTGCTTTCTTTTACAATGCGATAATTTTGCCCATTCACGTGCCATTTTAAGGTAGGCAATATCGTATTTATGTTGTTTAGGATTCATTGATTTAAAAATAGTGAGATTTAAAAAATGAGTATGTTAATTATTTACCAAAATATTCTATTAATTACCATTGGAAAAGCAATTCCAATTACAATAGAGGAGCCAACTAATATCCAATCTCTTTTACTAACCCTAAAAATATTTTGTAGTAACATACCAAGTATTAAAATACACAAAACAATAACTACTTGGGCTGCTTCAATTCCAAAGGCAAACTCTATCAAAGGTAAAATTTTATCATCTTCTTTTCCAATTAGTAACCTAAAATAATTTGAAAAACCTAGTCCATGAACCAATCCAAAAAATAATGCAAAAGAGAATATGACTTTTTCTTTTCCTCCCGAAGGTCTTGAAGGTCTTAGTATGTTATAAAATCCAGTAATACATATGGTTACAGGGATTAAAAATTCAACAATTGTAATAGGTACATGAACAATATCATAAGCAGCTAGGCTTAAAGACATACTATGCCCAAGTGTAAAAAAAGTAATCAACCAAACTACTTTTTTCCATTGATTAAAATTATAGATAATAGTTAATACAATAATAAATAAGACATGGTCATAGGCTAAAATGTCTAGCACATGATTTAGTCCTAACCTAAAATATAGTATGAAATTATCCAAAAGAAATATTTTTGTTTTTTCAAAGATATAAAACAGACTTCATATATAATTCATTTTAAAAAATGAAAGTTCTTGATTAATAATAAATAAATTATAAGCTTCACGCATACCAAATTTTTATATTAGAAAAAAAATTAATTCACAAATTCATAAAAACATATAAAAATGAAAAATTTTATTTCAAAGTGGTATCCTATTATATTAGCATTCATGTGTTTACTGTATTCAGTAGGTTATGGGCTTATGGGAATGACTGAGGAGGCTCAATATTCAGCACATTGGCCAGGTACAATATTATTGTTTGCAATAGCAATTAGACAAAGAAGAACAACATGAGCATAGGTTTTTTTATTGTAGGCGCGATTATTTTCGCAACATATATGGGCTTAACTATTTGGAATATTATCTACTCAACTCGCAAACAAAAAGAAGAGAACTATCCTAATCGGAGTTCAAAGAAATAAAACAGATTTCTTACCTATTTTAGCTTAAAGTTACTATTCATGATATGAATGGTAATTATGTCTGTGGATTTAACTGAAGAGAATTAATAATTTATACAAAACTAAATTTTTTAACTTATGTTTAGTGAACTATATTAAATTTTTTGCAATTTTGTATACCCTCTAGTTTTAATTAACATAACACACATGTTATACTATATGAAAACTAGCAAAAAGAAAAAGTTCAATAAAAAAGTGAAGTACTTAAAGTACTTGTCATTTACCTCACTAGGCATTTTACTCTATATATTAATATTATTTTTATTCTTTTATTTACTTAATAATGTAACAGAATCATTTCAGACAGTTTTGTAATTTTTCCAACCTTTTGATGGAATACAAAAGCGGTCGATTTATCTAAAAAATTATCCCCAAGAATAATTTTTTATTCTTGGGGATTAATTGTATAAAACCTTAGTCAATTATTGAGTTCTTCCTTAAAGAACTATAGTTAAAGGTTATTTCAATTTAGAAGACATTTCTGGCTTTAATTCTGCAGTTTCAATTGTAATACCCCATTGCTCAATGGCTGCGTCATATGCAGCTTGATCATTACGATGACTTCTCCATCCAAACATTTTGTTGTATTCCTCAATATAATTAACATCAGGGTTTTTTAATGCTCCTTTTCCTTCTGCATGACTATTGTAGGCCTCTACTTCCATAACTTGGAATGCTTGACCACCACTTTGAAGCATAAATACTCCGCTAACTCCAGAATACCCCAAAGATTTTTGAAGTTTTACATTGTTGCTCCAAAATCTAAAAAAATTAGATGCTTTTCCTCTTTTTAAGTTATAGGTAGTCATTTTTATAAATCTAGCCGGAGGCATGTCATTATCCCAGTTTTGACCGGCACCTTTCATTCTCCACCATCTAACATTCCCGTCATTTTTTTCTGTGTAAGGCATTACATTCTTCATCCAGTAAGCCATCTCAGCTGCATTTTCTGTATCAAAATCAGCAGCACTTCTATTACCCATTACTCTCATATATTTACCTTGATCAGCACCTGTGATGATTTGGTAGGTGGCAAATGAGGTTTCTTTTGTGTTGTTGAATTTCTGTGTTTTTTTTGCAACACCAGTTTCAAACTCTGCATTCATTCCTTTTTTAGCCGTCCATTTATTAGTTTGCCAATACTCTCTGTTAGGATTGGTTTGAGACATTGCAAATAATGGAACTAAAAGTAAGATTAGTAATTTTTTCATCTTGATTTGTTTTTAAAAATTAATTATTTTTTTTATCTGATTGAAAATGAGTTACCATTTCCCAACCATTACTCTAGTGGAAGTTCTTATCATTTGAACATTCCCATCTATTTCTTTCATATACTCGTCCCACGCTTTTTTTGCAGCAGGGTTAGATTCTCTGTACAAGCCAACATTCATTGCTGTTTTAAAATCATTAACTCCCACAAGAACATAATGAGTTTCTCCTAAAGGACTTCTTCCTAAATTAAATTGACCAAGAGTTACTCTTCTGTCATCTGGATTGTGTTTAGAATTATACTTTTTAAATCCTTTTGCAAATGTTGAAGCATCATTTACTTTTAGCCAAAACAAATTTTGAACAGGGTGTGTTCCTGGAACTCCAAATGAATGAACACTTCTTCCTGCAGCAGCAGAAAAATTCTTGGTGTATTGTCCTAATTTAGCCAAGTATAAATCCCAGCTAGGATTTTCTCCCTGAGAATACTGGTTTCCCATAGCATCGTATGTTCCAGCAAATACTATTTCATGACTAGAACTAAGTTCGCTATCATGAAAATGGTTTTCGAATAAATAAACAGATACCCCATCAGCTTTAGCGTTTTCAGCACTAAAATAGTCGTTGGTTAATTTGGCAACAATCTCTGTATCTTCTGAGTCTACATTAAAACTATAGGATGTCCAATAATACTCTTGAGCTTTTAAACTCATAATAGTTAAAATAAAAAGTGTAAAAATTAAAATAAATTTTTTCATAATTAAATTGTTTTTTAAAATTAAGGAACTCAAAGCTACAAAATATTAATTGTGAATCAAAACTAATTAATTTTATTCATAGAATTTAATATGGTAATAGATTTATTAAACCTTTAGGTAAATCTTTCAAGATTTTTTTTATATTTGTAAAAATAAAAACCCCTAATTATGAAACACCTATTTACACTTTTAGCATTAACTATTGGATTTAGTATAAATGCACAACTAGTCCCTGTAACTGAGAACAGCAATACTGGGCAAAGATTAACTATTTCAAACGCTCTTAATCACGGAAATATAGGCTTTAACGCTCTTGATTTAAGTTTTTCTGACTCTTCAAGTTCTACGAGGGGTGCAACAGGAAATCATTCCTTTGCAACGGGATATATAACAATAGCATCTGGTATTTATTCTACAGCAATGGGAGAGGGCACAACAGCAAGTGGAAATCGCACTTTAGCAACAGGATATAGTACAACAGCATCAGGAAATCGTTCTACAGCAATTGGAAATAGCACAACAGCAAACGGATATTCTTCTACAGCAATTGGAAATAACACAACGGCAAGTGGAAATAGTTCTACAGCAATGGGTTTTGACACAACAGCAAGTGGTTCTAATTCTACAGCAATTGGAAATAACACAACGGCAAGTGGAAATGCTTCTTTAGCAATGGGACTTGGCACAACAGCATTTGGTACTTATTCTACAGCAATGGGAAATAGCGCAACAGCAAGTGATTTTGTTTCTTTAGTAATTGGACAGTACAATTCAAGTGGTTCTTCTGTTACATCTAGTGCAACTGAATTTGACACCGCAAATACTGCTTTTGTGATTGGAAATGGAACAGGTAGTTCAAGCAAGTCTGATGCTTTTAAAGTGCTGTTCAATGGAAATACCACAGCGACAGGTTCAGTAACGGCTACCTCATTTATAGGTGATGGTTCTCAACTATCAGGAATAGGAATTCTATCTGCTGTAACTGAGAATAATAAAACTGGTGCTCGTCTTTCTATCTCTAACGCTAGTAACCACGGCAATATAGGTAGTGAAGCATTAGATTTAAGTTATTCAAATTCTGCAAGTACAACACTTGGTGCAACAGGAGCTGGTTCTATAGCAATGGGACAGAGCACAACAGCAAGTGGAGCTGGTTCTATAGCAATGGGACTTGGCACAACAGCAAGTGCAGATGCTACTTTAGCAACGGGACTTAACACAACAGCAAGTGGAGATAGTGCTACAGCAATGGGATTTGGCACAGTAGCAAGTGGACTATCAACTACAGCAATGGGATTTTTCACAGTAGCAAGTGGATTTTACTCTTCAGCAATTGGAAGACGCACAACAGCAAGTGATTTTGGTTCTTTAGTAATTGGACAGCACAATTTAAGTGGTTCTACTGTTACAAATAGTGGAAGTTCATTTAACACTGCAAATACTGCTTTTGTGATTGGAAATGGAGAAAATGATTCAAGCAAGTCTGATGCTTTTAAAGTACTGTTCAATGGAAATACCACAGCGACAGGTTCAGTAACAGCTACCTCATTTATAGGTGATGGTTCTCAACTATCAAATTTACCAAGCGCTTCCATTGCATTTACTGACCTAACCTCGACACCAACAACCATAGATGGTTATGGAATCACAGATGCAGGAACAGGAATTCTATCTCCTGTAACTGAGAATTCAAATACTGGTGCTCGTCTTTCTACCTCTAACGCGAGTAACCACGGAAATATAGGTTCTAATGCAGTAGATTTAAGTTATACAGCTTCTGCAAGTACAACAAAAGGTGCAACAGGAAATTATTCTATAGCAATGGGAAGAACTACAACAGCAAGTGGAGATCATTCTACTGCAATGGGAAGAAGTACAACAGCAAGTGGAGCTAATTCTACAGCAATTGGAAATAGCACAACAGCAAGTGGAGCTTCTTCTACAGCAATTGGAAATAGCACAACAGCAAGTGCATTTAATTCTACAGCAATTGGAAATAGTACAACAGCAAGTGGAAGTACTTCTATAGCAATGGGCTCTAACTCAACAGCAAGTGGAGCTAATTCTGCAGCAATGGGCTCTAACTCAACAGCAAGTGGAGCTAATTCTGCAGCAATGGGCTCTAACTCAACAGCAAGTGATTATGGTTCTTTAGTAATTGGACAGTACAATTCAAGTGGTTCTTCTGTTACAAATAGTGCAACTGCATTTAACACCGCAAATACTGCTTTTGTGATTGGAAATGGAACAAATGGTTCAAACCAGTCTGATGCTTTTAAAGTGCTGTTTAGTGGAGAGACTACAATTGGTAATAACTTAGAGGTAAAAGGGAATGTATTAGTTTCTTCAGACGCAAGACTAAAAGCAAACATTGTATCTCTAGGATCTACACTTGCCAAACTATTACTTATTGACGGAAAGCGTTACACAATGAAAAAAGACGGCAAACAAAATATTGGAGTATTGGCGCAAGACATACAAAAGGTATTTCCAGAATTGGTAAGCACAGATGATAGAGATATGTTAGCCGTTAACTATCAAGGTCTTGTTCCTGTTCTTATAAATGGATTGAAAGAACAAGATGCAAAGATGAAAGAGCAAGATGCAAAGATGAAAGAGCAAGATGCAAAGATGAAAGAGCAAGATGCAAAGATGAAAGAACAACAAAAAAGATTGGAGCGATTAGAAGCAATTATTTCAGATAAATAGGCAATATCAATGTTTTATTAAAAAAACCCTCTCAGTAATGAAGAGGTTATGATAAACAATAGAGTCTAGTATGTGCTAATGCTAGGCTACATTGCGTAGTTATTTAATTTAAATTTAAAAAATAATAATTATTTGGCTTTAGCTGTCGAGCTATAAAAATATTTATCCCCAAGAATAAAAATTTATTCTTGGGGATAATTTGTGCTCGAGGTGGGATTAACGCCCTTCGGTCGTTTTTCCCTAAAGCGTCGCTTTGAAAATCAAAAACCCACAAAAACAAAAAAGCAAGCTTTATGTTTTAGCTTGCTTTTTGATTTATTCGTACTCGAGGTGGGAATCGAACCCACACTCCCGAAAGAACTGGATTTTGAATCCAGCGCGTCTACCAATTCCGCCACTCGAGCATTAATATTTTGCAAATCTAAAAAATATTTTATGAATGTGAGATTTAATCTTAAAAACTCGTCAAATAATTTTACTTTTGTTTTATACATTAAAAACTAACCTAATTAAACCAAACTAAATGTCTAAAAAACAACTATCTCCAAAGCTTTTTGCTTGTTCTCAAAGCGTTATATTGGCTGAGAAAATTGCAAAGGAATATGGGGTTCCTCTCGGAAAAGTAAAAACAACAAAATTTAGTGATGGAGAATTTCAGCCTGCCTTCGAGGAATCTGTAAGAGGTAGAAGAGTTTTTATTATAGGTTCTACATTTCCTACTGCAGACAATTTAATGGAGATGTTATTAATGTTAGATGCAGCTAAGAGAGCATCTGCAAGGCATATTACTGCTGTAATGCCTTATTTTGGCTGGGCTCGTCAAGACAGAAAAGATCAACCTAGAGTTGCTATTGGGGCTAAGTTAGTCGCAAACTTATTACAAGCAGCTGGAGCTACAAGAATAATGACTATGGACCTACATGCAGATCAGATTCAAGGCTTTTTTGAAAAACCTGTAGATCATTTATATGCTTCTACAATTTTCATGTCTTACATCAATAACTTAAAATTAGATAATTTAACGATAGCTTCTCCAGATATGGGTGGGTCTAAAAGAGCCTATGCTTATTCTAAATATTTGATGTCTGATGTAGTTATTTGTTACAAGCAAAGAAAAAAAGCAAATGTTATTGGGCATATGGAGCTTATAGGAGATGTTAAAGGCAAGAATGTGATTCTAGTAGATGACATGATAGATACTGGAGGAACCCTTGCAAGAGCGGCCAATTTAATGATGGATAGAGGTGCTTTAAGTGTACGAGCAATTTGTACTCATCCTATACTCTCGGGAGATGCATATGATAAGATTCAAAACTCTAAATTAACGGAGTTAATTGTATCAGATACCATTCCATTAAAGAAGAAGATTTCTAAAATAAAAGTTGTAACTTGCGCGCCCTTATTCGCTGATGTTATGACGAAAGTTCAAGACAATACATCGATAAGTGACCAATTTTTAATGTAACTAAATTTTAAGTAAAAAAAGTAATGAAATCAATTACAATCAAAGGATCAAAAAGAGAAAGCGTAGGTAAAGTAGCAACTAAAGCCTTACGTAATGCTGGTATGGTTCCCTGCGTTATATACGGAGGAGATAAGCCAGTTCATTTTTCTGCGGAAGAAAAATTATTCAAGAAACTGGTATATACTCCAAATGTATATACAGCAACGATTGAATTAGGTGGGGATAAAATTTTAACCATCTTACAAGATATCCAGTTTCACCCAGTAACAGATAAAATTTTACACATAGATTTTTATCAGTTATTTGATGATAAGGAAGTAGCGATGAATATCCCAGTAAAACTAACAGGAACATCTCCAGGAGTTTTAAACGGAGGTTCTTTACGTTTTACCAATCGTAAATTAAAAATTAAAGCAATACCGTCTAAGTTACCAGATTATGTAACTGCAGATATTTCAGAATTAAAAATTGGAAGTAAATTATTTGTTACTCAAATTTTTAATGATGATTATACATTTATGCATCCAGACAATACTGTAGTTGTTCAAGTGAGAACATCTCGTAACGCAGTAGAGGATGAAGAAGTAGCTGAAGATGCTGAAGCTGTAACAGAAGAAGCAACAGAAGCTGCAGCTGAATAAATACAAGTACTTCATCAATAGATGATGTATATGTGTAGAAAATTATATAAAGCGTTACATTCTGTAGCGCTTTTTTTATTTTCTTATTTTTACGTAATGAATATCTTTAAATTCTTTTCTAAGAATCAAATAGAAAGTAAACAAGAGGTGATGAAAAAATTTTTAATTGTTGGTCTTGGGAATATAGGAGATACGTATGTAAATACTCGTCACAATATAGGTTTTCAAGTTTTAGATGCACTTGCTAAAGATCAAGAAGTTAGTTTTGAAACAGAAAAACTAGGAGATATAACTCGTTTTAGACATAAAGGAAAACTTTTTATTTTATTAAAGCCAAGTACTTATATGAACTTAAGTGGAAAGTCTGTGAAGTATTGGATGAACCAGGAGAAGATTTCTCTAGAAAATTTATGTATTGTAACTGATGATGTTCATATAGATTTTGGAGCGATAAGAATTAAAATAAAAGGGAGTGCTGGAGGGCACAATGGTTTAAAAGATATTCAAGACAAATTAAATACCCAGCAATACAATAGATTTCGTTTTGGAGTTGGTGGAAACTATGCTAGAGGGCGTCAGGCAGATTTTGTTTTAGGTTCTTGGACAAAAGAAGAAGAAAGTCAACTTATAGAAAGAATTCCTATAGCTACAAAAGCCATTATAGCTTTTGGTACAGATGGAATTAACAATACAATGAACAACTACAATGGAAAATGATAAACGCTGTTATTTTCTCTCTAAGCTTAGGTTAACATTTATCTTAAGCGTTAAATCACCAAGAGTTTCCTCAATTTGTTGATTAAGCGTAAATGTAGTTTCATTAAAAACAATTATATTAAAAGTACCTTCTAATAATCCAGCATCTTGGCTCGTAAAAGTAACGGTATTTTGTAATGAATTTAGAATATAAGACCCAGAGGAAGGCTCAACGATTATAATTTCAGTTTCATTTATTGGAGGTGTTCCAACCGGGGTTATGGTACTTACTACTCTATATTGCCCACCAGCAGTAAATGTTCCATCTGCATTAATAACAACATCAACTTGGAACGTATCACCTACTAGACTAGCATTAGCAACTGTAACGGGAATATTAGCAACTATAGTGCTAGTTTCTATATCTGAATCTAATACAGCAATGTCATAGTTTCCAGCTAGACTTTCATTTGATAAAACAAGTTCTGGTTCGGTAGAGTTGTCTGCACAACTCAGTATTGTTGCGGTTATAACTGCAAAAAATATATATTTTATCTTTTTCATAAAAGTAGTTTTATCAAATATACTAGTAAAATCAAGACTTTTTACTATAATGAGAATTAATTTTCACTTGCGTACCATTCTGCAAAAGAGCTCTCAGTTTCTTGTAGTTTTATTGAAAATAGAGAAATATTTTCTGGAAGCCTTTTACTAATTTTTTCTGCAAAGTCAATTACCATCATTTCTGTTGTCGGTTGATAGTCTACCAATATCACATCATGGTCTCTTTCACTCAATAGTGTTGCTAATTCTAAATGAGGTGTATTTTTATTAAAAACAGTAGCATGATCAAATTTATCTACAATTTCTTCTTTTACAATTTTTTTTAAATCAGTAAAGTCAATAACCATTCCATATTTAACATGAGAGGAATCAGTAATTGGAGTTCCCTGAACGGTTACAAAGAGTTTATAGCTATGACCATGTATATTTTTACATTTTCCGTCATAACCATATAGGGCGTGACCTGTTTCAAAATCAAACTTTTTTGTAATTCTAATCAAACTCATGTATATATTTTTTTCAAAATTACTTCTTTTCAACCAAGGGTAAAAACTTTCTTCTAAATTTCAATAGTAAAGGTATTCCCCTAGCCAATATCCAAAGTAAAAACGTAAACCAAACCCCTTCTAACTTATAATTGTAAGCATCAAAAATAAGTAATGACGGAATAAACACTAAAAGTGTGGAAAGCAGCAAAAGGTTTCTCAAAAATGCAGTATATCCCATTCCCTTAAACATACCGTCAAAAATAAAAGTAATTGCACAAATGGGCTGCATGATTAAAATGATCCAAAAAATTTCATAAAAACGTTGAAGAACTGAACGGTCTTGTATAAAGACTTCTCCAATAAACTCATAACAGAGAAAACCAATTCCAGCAAGAAAAATTCCTGCAGAAAGCCCATAGCCAATTAATTTTTTCCCTAAACTCAATAAGGTGTCATATTCTTTTGCTCCTAATAAACGTCCTGATAAAATATTTCCTGCACTAGAATATCCATCAATAAAAAAAGCACCAAATAACCACAACTGTATGCCAATTCCATAAGCAGCAAGTTCATCTGTACCATAGCTAGTGGCTTTATAAACTGCAAAGATTAATGCAGTATTTAATGCTATAGTTCTTAAAAATAAATCAAATACCATTTTTATGAGTCTTGGAATTTCTTTATTAAATGGGCGTATAAACTTTAAACTAATTGCTGTTTTTTTAAGAAGTAAATATCCAGCTACAATGGCCATTATTACTTGAGAGATTACACTTGCAAAGGCTGCTCCTTTAACATTCATGGCAGGAAACCATCCCTCAACTCCATAAACTAGTATCCAATCAAAGAACACATTTAAAAGAGCCCCTAAAATTGCAATAAGCATTGGATAAAGTGTGTTTTGAAGCCCCCTAAAAGTTCCAAAAATTGTAAAAACAAACAATGTAAATGGCAAGCCAATGATTCGTATTTTATAATAATCTACAGCATAGTCTAATACGTGCTCTTTTGCACCATATAGTTCAAAAATATATTCAGCAAATGGGTAGGTGAATAAAATAACAAGCACACTTAAGCTTACAATAATTAAGATTGCTTGAGCGGGTAATGTTTTTACTTCTTCAAGTTTATTTGCACCTAAATAGTTTGAAATGATTGAAGAAACAGCACTTCTGGTTTGTGCAAAAACCCATATTAACATGGATAAAAATGACCCTACAATGGCAATTGCACCAAGACTTTCTTTTGCGTTAATATCTATATTGCCAATAATAGCTGTATCTGTTATTGAGATAAGAGGCTCTGCAATTCCTGCAATTAAGGCAGGAATTGCAAGTTGATGGATTCGTTTAAAATTAATATTTGTTTTCAATAAAAAATATTCAGTTACAAAGTTACAATTTGACATTGGAAGAAATCTAGATCATTCAAAAAAATGTACCTTTGTTTAAGAATTATATACCTTTTATGCTAACTTAATTCCTTAGAATAATGAATCATATTTTAGTCCCTATAGGTTCGAAAGAAAACGCTTCTAACACCTTACAATACGCAATAGATTTTGCTAAAGAGATCAAGGCTAAGGTTTTTGTATTTAGAGCCTACAAAGTGCTTTCTAAAGCGGGTACATTCATTAATGTAAACAACATTTTAGAAAGAGAAACCAATTTATACATTCAAGCAATAATAAGTGGGGTAGATACCCGTGGAGTTGATGTTAAAATGATTTCTGCCAAGGGAGGAACAATAGAAAGTATTCATGCTGTTCATGAAGAATTAGGAATTGATTTAATTGTTGTAGGACCAAGGAGTAATTCAATAAAAGAAGAGGTGTTTTTAGGAAGTACATCAGGAAGTATTGTAAAGCAAACTGAAATCCCCGTTTTAATAGTTCCTGAAGATTATAAGTTTAGCCCATTTAAAATTGCTTTAACTGCTTTTAAATCAGGAGTTTTAAATCAACAAAATGTTTTAACTCCATTGGAAGAAATAAAAAGCCTTTTTAAAACTAAAATTAATTTACTGTTGGTAAAAACCCCCGAATATAAAGAAGAAGATTTAATTGTAGACGCCTCCTTAAAGGCCATTCAAAATAAAATTTCAACTTCAGAAAATGTGACTACTTTTCAAGGAGTTTTGGAACACTTTCAATCTAATAATCCAGATTTATTGTGTGTATTTAGACGTAAAAGAGGCTTTTTTCAAAAACTCTGGGAGAAAAACACCATACTAAAATCAGAATTTCATTGTTCTATACCACTGTTAATTCTTAGTGGGAGACAATAATTATATGGGGCATTAGCTCAGTTGGCTAGAGCGCTACGCTGGCAGCGTAGAGGTCATCGGTTCGAATCCGATATGCTCCACTTTATTACACCTCAACTTATTAATAATCAATTTGTTGAGGTTTTTTGCTAAGCTCTTTTTTTTTGTGTTTGTTATTCAACTTAAAATAAGATATTATGAAAAAGTTACTATTACTATCCTTAACTATTTTATTGTTTTCTTGTGGAAACTTTCAGATAAATGACCCTAGTTTAGAATCTCATTAGGTTGTTTTTTAAGAGATCTAACGCTAATGGAATTTGAGCTTCTTAGGTTCTTTAAATGTAATTTCCGGATTGTATATTTCTTGTAAAAGAAGTGATATTTGATTTATAAAATCATCTAGTTTTTCCTCGGTTATCATGTGCTCAGGATTTTTTATTTTAGATGAAAAATTGATTTTTAAAAGCCCTGCCTTTAAATTTTTAAAAGAAATAATTCCTGCAACCAAAGGCTGTTCCTTAGCTAAAGAATTATTTTGACAATATAGGAATGCATATAGTAAAACCTGAATGGCTTTACTGTATTTAACCTCATTAATTTCTTCAAAACTTAGCACTTTCAAATCTGCAGGATTCACTTTACCTGTCTTATAATCTATTATTCTAGTCACCCCATCAAACTCATCAATTCTATCTACTACACCTCTAATTTTAATTGGAAAATCTATTCCAGGAACATTAATAAACGTTTCTAATTTTAATTCTGCACCTAAAATTTTCACAGTATGTCCTTCCTGTAATACTTTTTTTTCCATAGAAAGAAAACGTTTTACAAATCGATTTGAAACCTCAAAAGCTAATCGATTTTTACCTGAAGTAACATCTCCATTTTTAAAGTATTTGATAAAATATTTTGTCACTAAGCTCTTGTAATTTTTAATCATATGATCAATATGATCTATAGTTAAAAATTCATTGATATGATCTTTGTATAATTCATCTAAAGTGTCATGAATAACTGTACCCATTGTATTTGCGGCAATTGTTTCTTCTACTAAATCTAACTCGCTAAGTTGTAGAATTTTTTGCTTATAAAATGCAATTGGATTGTATAGATAATTAGTAATTGAAGAAGGCGAAATTCCATCTTTTGCCAATGCTCTTAAACGGTCTAAGACCTGTTTGTTTTTTCCAACTTCAGGCTGTTCCTTTTTTTCTGTAATAACTTTTGGTGCAATTCGCTTAGAGATTAGATTAGTTTTTATTAACTCTAATTGAGATATAAACCTACTTTTTTCTCCACTACCATAGCTGTCATTTTCTGTATTGTAGAGAATATAAATGTTTTTTGCTCTTTGGAGTAGACGAAAGAAATGATAGGAATAAATAGCGTCTTTTTCTTTATAAGTTGGCAATCCAAATTCAACTTTTATGTCAAATGGGATAAATGAACTTTGTGAACTACTGGAAGGAATAATATTTTCATTAACAGAGGTTATAATTACATTTTCAAAATCTAACACTCTTGTTTCTAACATTCCCATTAACTGTAAACCACTAAGAGGCTCTCCTTGAAACGATAGTTTTTCATTGGTAATGATCTGCCTGTAAAATTGATAGATGGTTTTAATATCTTGGAAATAATTCTTTGAAGCGTTTAAATTAAGCAATTGAGTAAAAGCATTGTAAAAACGGTATAAATATTCTTTTTCTAAAACAGATACATGATCTTTTGCCTGCTCAAGTAAGTTTAAAATTCTAGTAATAAATTCGTTTACAGAAATAAACGGTTTAAAAACAGACAAAAGAATTTCACTAGAAGTATTTTCTAAAGGTTTAAGATAAGAGGTAATTGTTGGAAGGTCTATAAAAGATATATTTTTCTTAGAAATCACATCTTGAATTGATGATAGTACTTTCTGACCCTCCGGACTTACAAATTGATAAATTACAGAGTTTTTAAAAAATCGTATCACATCTTTATGGTAAAATTCATTTGTTGTGATTCGTTGAAGCGTAGTTTGCGTAATAAATAGTTGAAAAATAGCTGAAATTAACTGAGATGTTGGTACATTTTGTAAGGGATACCCCATAGTTATATTAATTGCATCTACATTTTCAGGAATAGAATTTAAAGCAACAGACAATAAAGATTCGTCACCCAAAACTAAGGCAGTATTTTTGTGGTCTGATACCTTTGTTAATATTTCCCCAGCATATTTTAATTGAGATATGTTTTTAGCAGCCCCAATAATTTCAATATTTTTCTTGGAGTTAAAATGACTGCTAATTTTCTTTATTTTATTTTTTTCATAGTACTTCCATTCCTTTTTATACTTTCTTATAAAGTTTCCGGCGGCATGGTTCGTATCAAAAAAAGCGTGATCTATATCCCAATAAACTTCTGACTGTCCGTTTTCTAAAAATAATTTAAATAGAGATTCTTCAGCTTTGTTCAACGCATTAAACCCAATAAAAAAGAATTTTTTGTGAGCATGCTTCTCTATAAACACTTCAGCTTTTTTTGCAGCTTCTCTATACATCACCCCTTGGTATCCTATTTTTTGATCTATTAAAAACGAATAGAATTTAGTATAGTAGACCCCCAGACGTTCCATGAAAATGAAATGGTCTTTAATGAGTTTTGTTTCCTTAAACTCTCCTTTAACAGACCATTTTTTTAAGCGTTGTACATCTCTTAAATAGGTAAAAATTGACTCAGGACTAATTAGATACTGATCAATTTCATTAAAGTCTTGAAGTATTACAAAAGCCCAAGAAGAAAAGACATCAAATGCATCTGGATGCTCTTCTATTTCACAATAAATAGCATAAAAATGAAATAACAATTGGATGGCATCTGCTTTAGATATTTCAGAAATTTGACCAATAAAAGATTCAATAGTTAAAATTTCAGGTAAAAACCCTGAAACTATTTTAGTTTTGAAGGTATCTTTTACAAAAACGCCAGCCCTTTGAGATGGCAAGATAAAAACACAGTCTTCAAAAGAAGCGTTATTTATGAGAATATCATCTAGGGTATCAGAAATAAAAGTTTGCATCAATTTTTAAGGACTTTACTAAAACAATGTACAAAATACTATTTCTAAATTTATACATTTATTAAAAAATTAATTCCATGTCTAAAGAATTAAATATTGTTGCGATACAAGCCAATTTAACTTGGGGAAACCCAGCAAAAAATAGGCTATATTTTGAGCAAGTTATCAATAAGCTAACTTCAGATACCGATTTAGTAGTGCTGCCTGAGATGTTTTCAACGGGCTTTACCATGAACCCCAGTTCTGTTTCTGAAACTATGAATGGAGCTACTGTTTCATGGATGATAAATATGGCTAAGACTCGTGATATGGCTATTATAGGCAGTATTGTAATACAGGACAATAATCAATACTTTAACAGGGCAGTTTTTGTTCACCCTTCCGGACATTTTGAATTTTACGATAAGAGACATTTGTTTAGTTTGGCAGGAGAGGACAGACAGTACACTCCTGGAACTAATAGGATAGTAATTAATTTTAAAGGATGGAGAATTTGTCCTTTTATATGTTATGATTTACGATTTCCAGTATGGTCTAGAAATACGGACAACTATGATGTATTGTTATTTATGGCCAACTGGCCAATTCCAAGGATTGATGCATGGGATACCCTATTAAAAGCCAGAGCAATTGAAAACATGAGTTATTGTATTGGTGTCAATAGAATAGGTGAAGATGAAAATGGTTACCAGTATAATGGGCATACCTCTGCATATAATTTTTTAGGCGAAAAAGTTGCTAGTACTGCAGAAGGCAAAGAAGATGTATTGCATTGTGAAATATCTAAAACTAAGTTAGATGAGTTTAGACAAAAGTTAAATTTTTTAAAGGACCAAGATTCATTTAAAATTCAAAAATAAAACCTCATTTGTAGATAGTTTACCTCTTTTATTATTTGATTTTAGAAATAATTGTTGCTTCTGTTTTTTGCAATAATTCATCTAAAGGAAGAGCATCTATTTTTATAGGCTGATGTGTTTCAAGTGTAATTTTATTAAACATACCTAGTGGAAATTTTCCATATTTAAACACTTTCCATGAATCATTGATAGTGATAGGAACTATATACGCTTCAGGATTGTATTTAATGATCATTTTTAAACCACTGTAGTAAAACTTTTTGGGTTTCCCAGTTACACTTCTTGTTCCTTCTGGAAATATTGTTGCAGACCATTTATTATTATGGACTCTTTGTCCAAATTCTTTTATTTCTGTTAGTGCTTGCTTGGGCTCTTTTCTATTTATTAGTGCTGCTCCACCATGTTTGAGATTGAAAGAGATACTTGGAATTCCTTTTCCTAGCTCTATTTTTGAGACAAACTTACTGTGATATTTTCTTAGGTACCATATAATAGGAGGAATATCAAAGAGTCCTTGATGGTTTGCTACAAAAATGATAGTGCTGTTCTCTGGGATTGGATGCGTTACTTTAAATTGAACCGTATTACCAATGATGATTAATGATTTGGTTAATATCCAGTTAAGAATATCAACAACATTTTTATGTGATTGGTAGCCTATTTTTAATCCAATCCATTGTAATGGATGAAAAATTACAAGACTTAAAAAAAACACAAAAGCAAAAATTGAAGAAAAAAAGTAGCTTATTAATTTCATTTTATGAATACAAAGTAATAAAAAATTAAACTTGGGGCCACTGATTCCAAGGGATCTTAGATAAGATCAATAGAAGACCAATTCCATAAAAAATGACAAAGGTTTTAAATTTTTTGTGATCCTCGGTTTTCTTCTTATGTTTAGACCAGCCAATTGTAATAATAATCGTTGCTAAAATCATCATTACTGGGTGTTCTATCGCCAGAAGCCTCGATGCAGCATCTCCCATAACTTCACTTCCATTAGCTTTTAGCGCTTTGTAGTATGGACTAGAAAAATACCAACCCAAACCAATAAGCAATTGGATATGTGAAAAAATTAGGGTAAATAACCCAAGCCTTAGATCTTTGTCTGAAAAGGATTTCTTTTTTAGTAGTCCATAAATTGCATTTGCAACAGTTATTATTAAAATAGCAAGTACCAAATATGCCCAATACGAATGGATAGTTTTCATCATAGTGTAGATTTATTTATGAATTAAAAATACTAAATATATTCATAAAAAAACCATCTTTGAATCATCAAAGATGGTTTTTTAAAATTTATAATTTTCTTATTAGAAGTTATATCTCATTGTGAAATTCCACGTTCTTCCAAAACCAAAGAAGGCTTTGTTGTTTGTGTTAATCCCACGGTACGTGTCGTCATCACTTCCTTCAACAAAGTTATTTGTTAAAGATTCAGCAAGATACTCAGTATTACCAACGTTATTTACATTTAACCTCAGTTTTAAATCTGTATCATTTTTGAAATTGAATTTATAAGACATTCCTAAATCTCCTAAGAAATAGTTAGGTAATTGAAGTGAACCATTATTTACTTCATCTTGAAAATCTTCAGTATTTATATCTGCATATAATCTCGCAGCATAACGGTGACTATAATCAACTTTAAAGTTACCTACAACATCCCAATCAAAACCTAATCTTGCAGTAGTTTGAGCTGAATTTCCAACTTTAACACCATCTAGGTATAAGTCTACTACTCCTACTGGATCTACATCATCAAAAGCAGTTCCAGAAACATTTCCTGCATATTCCCAATCTCCAACAGAGGCCATACCAACTAATCTAAATCTATCGCTAAGATCATAAGTGAAGTCTAATTCAACTCCAGTATGTAATTGCTTTATCCCTTGTAGATCTGCAGTACCTCTAGTAGAACCATCACGGAACCCTACAGTCTTAAATCTATCTTTCCATTCTGTTCTGTAGTAATTTACATTAGCACGAAACTTTTCAGATGTGTATCCGTAACCTATTTCAAATCCAACTACCTTTTCATTTCTTGTATTTGGGTTAATGTTATTTCTGAAGTTTTGAAAAACTGCATCAATGAATGGTTGCTTAGAATAATCTCCCATGTTTACAAAAACATTATGATTTTCATCAATATTCCAGTTTACACCCCCTTTAATGTTTCCACCAATAAAGTTTTGCCAGTCAGTTTCTCTTTCTGGATCAGAATCTAAATAGTTAAAAGGATCTATTCTTTTAAAACCTTGTTGAGAAATACCTACTTGAACAAAAGCTGTAATATCGTCAGACACATATTCTAACTGACTAAAAGCACCAGCCCAACGAACTTTACCAATATTATAGTAGTTTATCTTCTGCTCATCTTCTGTACTTCTAAATACATTCCATTGTTGAGCTAAATCAGAGCTATATGCTGTAGATTGAATGTTTAAAGGATTGTTGATGTCATCATTATCACGATATCCATCAGCACCTAAAAGATTGTCTACTCTTCTGTAGTGGTATCCTTTATATGAACGAATATCAACACCAACATCAAACGTTAAGTTGTCATTTATCTTTGTATTGTAGTTAGATAATAATCCTACCCAGTTGTGAGAATTTACAGAAGCTCTTCTAATAAATCCGTTTCTTCTTTCTAAACCGTTTGGCATACTAGAATCTCTTAATTCATCATCATTTACAATTTGTAAACCTGTAGATGGATCAGCAGGGTTTGAATAAGAATATCCACTACTAAAGTTTCCACCTAAACCAGAATTGGCTCTTACGATTTCATCCCATTCAACTAATCCAGTGTCTGGATTTCTGAATCTGCTTGAACTAGCAAAGTTTCCTCCCATTCTTCCGATGTCTCCTGTTCCACCACCACGACCGAATGATACGTATGCTGATGTAGTTAAATTAGAAGTTTCGTTGATGTCCCAAGACCAGTTAAATGAAGAAACTGGTTTGTGGTAAAAGTTTTTTCTCCAGTTAAACTCTTCACCATTTAAATATCCATGGTTGTAGTTATATTTTTTACCATATTTTAAGTAATCACCTATATCCGCCATGTTGAAAAAACTAGTTGTTCTTTGGTTATGCGTTTGAGGCGCTCCTGTTAACATGAATTGGAAATTATGAGCTCCTTTATCCCATCCAAGACCAACAAAATAATTGAATCCTTCGAATTCAGTTCCATCTACATATCCGTTTCCAGCAGTTCTACTCATCAAGAAAGATGCAGCAAAACCATTTTCGTTTTTACCTGTATTGTAAGAAGCTAAATTTTTGAAGTAACCATCATTACCTATAGAAGATACGATTGATCCTCCTTCTTCTAAGTCTGTAGTTTTTGTAATAATATTTATGGTACCTCCTACTGAAGAGATTGCTAGTTTAGAAGAACCTAATCCTCTTTGAACTTGCATTGCAGTTGTTACGTCAGATAAACCAGACCAGTTAGACCAGTATACTTTACCATTTTCCATATCATTAACTGGAACTCCATTAATAAGTACAGCAATATTTTCTTGTGCAAAACCACGAATTGTAATTCTAGAATCTCCAAAACCACCACCAGATTTGGTTGCGTATACAGATGGAGTGTTGTTTAAAAGTTCAGGAAATTCTTGAGAACCTAACTTGTCTTGAATTTCAGCAGCTTTAATTGTAGATTTAGCTACAGGTGTTTGTCTATCTTTTGCAATGTCAACAATTCCTCTTAAAACCACTTCTTCTAAGATGTTACCATCTTCATTTAGTTTAACGTTTCCTAGGTCAGTTGAACCCGTGAAAGCAATTTCCATAGTTTTGAATCCTAAATAAGAAACTACAATAGTTCCACTTTCTGATGAAGCGGTTAGTGTAAATTTCCCATCAAAATCTGTTTCGGTTCCGTTGGCTGTCCCTTTGACAACAACAGTTGCTCCTGGTAATCCTTCATTGGATTCGTCAACGATAGTACCAGAAATTTTTGTTTGGCCAATTACTGTTGCAGCTATAAAAAATAAAGCTACGAATAATAAGTTCTTAAAGTTTTTCATTATAGAATGTTAATGTTATTAATTCTCTGCAAAAGTCTTTTATTTTGAGAGTTGTAATGTTAATTAAATGTTAAAAATTAGCAAAATATTAACTTTTTAAAAGTAGTTTTTTTTTATGAGAAAACTGTTTTTTTTTGGTTAATTGTTAAGTTGTTTATTAACATAAACTGGTACAAAAGTATAAAAAAAAAACAAAAGAGAGTTTATTCTTTATTTAAAAGCTTTTTTGCCAATTCTTTTCCTAGCTCTACACCAAACTGGTCATAGCTAAAGATGTTCCAAATAACACCTTGAACAAATATCTTATGCTCGTACATTGCAATTAATTCTCCTAAAGATTCTGGAGTTAATTTTTTAAATAAAATTGCATTGCTAGGCCTATTCCCTTCAAAGACTTTATAAGGGAGCAGCGTGTTAATAGCTGAACCCTCTCCAGAAGTTTTAAGCTCTAGATGCACATCTTCCTTAGATTTTCCAAAAGCCAAAGCTTCCATTTGTGCATTATAATTAGCCATTAATTTTTGATGGTGATCGGTTAACCCGTATAAAGAAGTTTCGTAACCGATAAAATCTGATGGAATTAATTTTGTTCCCTGATGTACCAATTGCATAAAAGCGTGTTGCATATTAGTTCCGGTGCTACCCCAAACAATTGTTCCTGTTTGATAATCTACCTGATTTCCATTTCTGTCTACACTTTTACCATTACTTTCCATTATAGCCTGTTGTAAATATGGAGCTAGTTTTGTTAAATACTGAGTGTAGGGAAGGATTGCTTCCGATTCTGCTTTATGAAAATTGTTATACCAAATACTCAATAAGGCTAAAACTACAGGAATGTTTTTATCAAATGAACTTTCTTTAAAATGAAGATCCATTTTTTCTGCACCATCTAAGAGAGATTTATAATGGTCAAAACCAACAGATAAACTTATAGATAGTCCTACGGCAGACCATAAAGAAAAACGTCCTCCAACCCAATTCCACATTGGGAATACATTTTTAGGGTCTATTCCAAATGCATCAATAGCATCTGCATTTGTTGAAACAGCTACAAAATGTTTAGCAATGTCAAATTGAGATCCTGATTTTAAAAACCAATTCTTAATCGTATTTGCGTTAGTTATGGTTTCTTGTGTTGTAAATGTTTTTGATACAATAACAAATAATGTAGTTTCAGGGTTTAATTTTTTTAATATTTCAGAAACATGATCTCCATCTATGTTAGAAACAAAATGAGTTGTTAAATGATTTTTGTAATACTGTAATGCTTCTACAATCATGTCTGGTCCAAGGTCTGAACCTCCAATTCCAATATTTACAATATCTGTTATTTTCTTACCAGTATATCCTTTCCAGTCTCCAGAGATCACTTTATTTGAAAAAGCTCTTATTTTTCGTAGTGCTTTTTTAACCTCAGGTCTTATGTCTTTTTTATTAATTAAGATTTCCTCATCAGAGTTACTTCTTAGCGCTGTATGCAGTACTGATCTTCCTTCTGTAACATTAATAACATCGCCTGAAAAGTATTTATCAATTGCATCTTTAAGCGCTGACTCATTTGCCAGTTCAACTAACAAATCAATTGTTTTTTGATGAATCCTATTTTTTGAAAAATCTAAGACTAAGTCATTAAAAGCGATTGAGAAATGGCTTGCTCTATTAGGATCTTCATTGAATGCTTTTTTTAGGGAAAAAGTGTCCATCTCTTCGAAATGAGAAGCTAATTTTTTCCAAGCTAAAGTTGTTGTTGGGTTGATATTTTGTAATGGCATTTTTAGTAATTTATTTTGTGAAATCTATTTTATCTAATTGAGCTTCCAAAGGCTTTATAAACTTTAAGTAGCTAGGTTTAAGACTCTTTTTTAAAGGCTTAGCAGCGGGAAGTTTTTGTTTAAATGGATCTACTTGCCTCCCATTTTTCCAGAATCGATAGCATACGTGAGGCCCGCTTGTGTTCCCTGTCATTCCAACATACCCAATGATATCTCCCTGTTTAACATACTGTCCTCGTTTAACTTTTCTCCTACTCATGTGAAGATATTGAGTAGAGTAGGTGTTATTGTGTCTAATTTTAACATAATTTCCATTGCCTCCTTTTCTTCTAGATTCAGTTACCTTTCCGTTGGCAGTTGCCATAATTGGGGTGTCAACTTTTGCAGCAAAGTCAGTTCCTTTATGTGGCTTTACTCTTCCATAGTATGCTATTTTTCTTCTTAAATTGTATCTAGAGGAAACTCTGTATTGAAATTTAATAGGAGATCTTAAGAATTGACTTCTTAACATGTTTCCTTTATCATCGTAGTATTCAGGAATTTTTTTAATGGAGTCGGAGATAAATCTATAGGCATAGAAATCTCTATTGTTATGATCGAAAAGCGCTGCTTTTACTTTTCCGTAACCAACAAACACACTATCATCTATAAATTTCTCCTCATAGATTAATTTAAACTGATCTCCTCTTTGAAGTTTGCCAAAATCTAAAGTCCAGGCATAAATGTCTGCGACGTTATAAGTTAAATTTGGATTTAAATGAAGACTATCCATAGCCTCAGACAACGTGGAATAAATTTTACCTGCAACTTCTTTTTCAATAATTTTTATGGGTTTTCTGTAGTTGAAGGCAACAATAGTGGAGTCTTTAAAATCTACTATTGTAGCACTGGCTTTGCTATTTTTGTAGATGAAAACTTCTGCTTTTTCAAGAGTATCTTTACTTGCAAGTATCATGTAGGGTATACCCGCTCTAATTCTTCTTACATCAAAAGTATCTTTGATCTTTTTTGCGATGGCATTTATTTTAGGATAAAAAACATGATGTCTGTCTAGAATAATTCCAAAACTTTCTCCTTTTTTAATGGTGTCTTTAATCACCTTAAAATCGTTTAGTCTGTAGCCAAATTCAGTAATAATTTTGGGTGTTGAAGCAGCGGTATTAGTAGAGGCACTCTCAGCGCCTCCTTGGTTATCTTTACCACAAGACATAACAATTAATAAAACAAAAAGAAGAATACTTAATTTTTTCAACGTTGTTAGATTTTATTCTTGATTAAGAATTCCGTAAAAATACAACTAATCGGTCATAATTTTAAATGAATTTGCTAATCCTTTAAAAGCTTTTAATTCTGCTCTTAAAGATCCAACAGCAAGCGCTGCTTTTAATCTAACAGGAATTTTATTTTTATCATCTGTAACCCATATGGTTACACTTTCACTTTCTTTAAAAACTCTTCCAGATTGAACGATTGGGCGTAATTTGATTGTTTTTATTTTTCCAAACTTAGTTTTTATGTATTCTTTACCTAAAAACCTAAGCTTAAAAGCAAAAGTCTTGGAATCAAAAAACATATTTAAATCAATTTCGTCACCAGCTTTTATCGTATCTGTATTAATAGTTCTTAGGTAGTAAAAAGCCGAAATCATATCTTGGACATCACCAAAAGAGACTTCTTTTGTGGTATTGTATTTGAAATCTTCAACAGTAGCTATTTTTGTTTCTTGATTAAATTGAATATCTCTTTTGATAATATAACCCCCTTCGTTAACATCCCTCTTAAATAGATATGGCTTAACTTTAGTATAATCAAAGTAAGATTGATAGGTGTCTCTAACTTTAAAAAACCAACCGATAAAATCACTTGTTTTTCCAAAACCTTTTGCATGAAAAACTTTTTTGCCGTTTAAGTCTGTTTCTTTAAGTGTAAGTTCTGCAGTGCCAGCTTTAAAGAACCCACTGTAACTCATTTTATATTTTAACCACTCTCCGTCTTTAAAAGGTTTAGTTTTTTCTTGCCCAAAGAGAACTGAATTAAAAGAGAGCAGAAAGCAGATTAAAATTAAATTTTTCATACACATCAAACATATAAAAATTGAATGAGAATTATCTTACTTAGAAAAACAAAAACTCCCTAATTTGAAGTAGGAAGTCTTTTTTAACTAAAAATTATCATTTATCTAGAATGTACCCCAATTTTTTAATTCTTCTTCAGACCACAAATAAGGATAAAAAATTCTGCGCTGGTATTTAGGGTGTAAGTATTTTCTCCAACTACTTCCTCCAGTAGCCTCTAATTCTTTTTCTTTACCTCCCAAATATTTTCCTGCGGCATCATAGTGCGCTAATACCCACTTCACATTTACAGTGTAATCATAATGGCGCATTGCTTCAATTAATGTAGCATCCTTTTGAACCTCTTCTGGTAATTGTTTAAATTTCTTTGATAAATTACACGCATTATAATCTTCCATAAAGTCTATAAAATCACCCATATACTTTTTATCAAATAACTTAATCAATACAGATTTTTCGCCAGTACTGTGATTTTTTCCAGCCGCTTGCCAATACAAGTGATCATAGGCGTTTTTAAATGGAGAGTTACGATCAATAGTATCTCTATATCGTGCATCAATTAAATTAATGAGTTCTGTTGATGCAAATTCTATCTTTCTGTATTGTGCGCTTTGAAAACCACTTGCAGGAGTTAAAGTGTTTCTAAATTTTAAATATTGATCTCGCTCCATTCCGTCAGCCATCACAGTAAATGAATTGCTTAGCATATCAAAATACCTGCTAATTCTCATTAAATGCATTGCAAATTTCTCTGCACAAATTTCATCTGTTTTAGCTACTTGATCAATTTCCCATAACACCATTTTGAATAATAATTCATTGACTTGATGGTACATAATAAATACCATTTCGTCAGGTTGATCTGTTCTAGGAATCTGCAAGCCTAAAAGCGCATCAGTTTGAATATAATCCCAATAGGTAATGGGAGTACTCCATAGTAATCCCTCTAACATGGAGTCTAAAGGAACGCCTAGTTTTTTATACTTCTCTTCAATGGCTTTTAATAATTTGTCTTTACTCATATGTATTGAAAGTTATGCATTCTTTTTTGATAAAAAATTACAAGGTTCCCCTTTTAGCCTGCTCTCTCTCTATAGATTCAAATAAAGCCTTGAAATTTCCTGCACCAAACCCTTTAGCTCCCATTCGCTGAATAATCTCAAAAAATAAGGTAGGTCTATCTTCGATGGGTTTAGTGAAAATTTGTAATAAATATCCTTCCTCATCTGCATCAATCATAATTCCTAACGCTTTTAATTTTTCGATATCCTCTCTAAGTTCATGACTAAATTCCTCTAAACGACCAGGTACTGCAGTATAATATTCTTCAGGTGGAGTTGATAAGAACTCAACACCTTTAGATTTTAATTGACTCACTGTCTTAACAATATCATCAGTAGCTACAGCAATATGTTGAACTCCGGCACCTTCATAAAAATCAAGATACTCTTCAATTTGAGAGCGTTTTTTTCCTTCTGCAGGCTCATTTATAGGAAATTTTATTCGACCATTTCCGTTAGACATTACTTTACTCATTAATGCAGAGTACTCGGTATGGATCTGCTTGTCATCAAATGACAAGAAGTTTTCAAAACCCATAACATCTTCATACCATTTCACCCAAACATCCATTTGATTCCATCCTACATTCCCAACCATATGGTCAATATACTTTAGCCCTGCAGCTGGAGGGTTGTAATCTGTTTTCCATTCTTGAAAACCAGGCATGAAGATTCCATGATAGTTTTTACGTTCAATAAACATGTGAACAGTTTCACCATAAGTATAAATCCCTGCTTTTATAATTTCTCCGTCTTCATCAGTTTCAACAGTAGGTTCTAGGTAAGAAGTTGCCCCTCTTGAGGTAGTTTCTTTGTAAGCCTTTCTTGCGTCATCAACCCAAAGGGCTATTACTTTAACACCATCTCCATGTTTAACGATATGATCATTAATTATTGATTTACTAGTTAAAGGTGTTGTTAATACAAGTCTTATTTTATCTTGTTTTAACACATAGCTTACTGCATCTTTAGATCCAGTTTCTAAACCTTTATAAGCATAAGACTGAAACCCAAATGCTGTTTTATAAAAATGAGCAGCTTGTTTCGCATTTCCTACATAAAATTCTACATAGTCAGTACCTAGTAATGGAAGGAAATCTTGCGCTCCCTCAAATATTTTTTCTAGACCGTAGTCTACAGATGTTATTTTTTTTGACATAATTTATGATTAATTAGTGATTAAAATTTTTGCTAAAAACTCAGCAAAAAATTACCACATTGCTCTTATTTGAGCCGTTATGTCTATTTTTTTTTCAATCATATTATTCTAACCAAGATTTATGATATTCTTCGTCTGCAATTTCCATTGCTTCTTTAGTAACTTTTAAAGGTTTAAATGTATCTACCATTACAGCCAGTTCCTCTGTTTTTGTTTTACCAATACTCTTTTCGGTAGCTCCTGGGTGAGGTCCGTGAGGTATTCCGGCAGGGTGTAATGAAATATGACCTGCCTCTATATCATTCCTACTCATAAAATCTCCATCTACATAATAGATAACTTCATCTGAATCTATATTACTATGATTGTATGGGGCTGGAATTGATTCTGGATGATAATCGTATAGTCTTGGTACAAAACTGCATATAACAAATGCATCAGTTTCAAAGGTTTGGTGTACCGGAGGTGGCTGATGAATTCTTCCTGTAATAGGTTCAAAATCATGAATAGAAAATGCATACGGATAATTGTATCCGTCATAACCCACAACATCAAAAGGATGAGATGCATAGACCATCTCTATAATTTCGTTTTGCTTTTTCACTTTGATAAGAAAATCTCCTTTTTCATGATGAGTTTCTAATTCGTGTGGTCTTCTGAGATCTCGTTCACAATATGGAGAATGTTCTAACAATTGACCAAACCAATTTCGATATCGTTTTGGAGTATAAATAGGGCGATAAGATTCTACAATAAACAGCCTGTTATCTTCCGTATCAAAATCAATTTGATAAATAATTCCTCGAGGGATTATGAGATAATCACCATATTTAAAATCTAGATTCCCTAAATGAGTTCTCAATTTACCTGTTCCTCGGTGTATAAAAATTAGCTCATCAGCATCAGTATTTTTATAAAAATATTCTTTTAGAGAACTTTTCGGAGCAGCTAAAATGATATTACAATCTGAATTTGTTAAAACTGTTTTTCTACTTTTTAAAAAATCATTTTCTTGTGGAACTTTAAAACCTTTAAAACGGTACGATTTTATATTATTTTCCTTCGCAATTACTGGAGCTACAGAATATTGATTTCTAATTTCTTTGACCATAGTTGGTCTAAATTCGTGATATGAGTTGGTAGACATTCCGTCAAAGCCAATGGTTCCAAAAAGCTGTTCGTAGTAAAGACTTCCATCTTCTTTTCTGAATTGCGTGTGTCTTTTGGGTGGAATTTTTCCGAGTTTATGATAAAAAGGCATATTTTTTTGATTTGATTATTAAACAACGTGTGAATTGACCAATATCAATCAGTTTACTCTGGATTCCTTTTGATGAGGGTTTTTAATAAAATTAGTAATTCTAACCAATACATATTTAGACATTTTTATAAATGACGTTCTACAAATATAATTAAAAGTATGAATGAAGCTTAACTCTCGGGAGCTAATTCTATTTCTAATCCGTCTAAGGCTTCATTGATATGAATTTGGCAACCTAATCTACTGTTATCCTTAACATGAAAAGCTTCTGCTAGCATTAAATCTTCATCAGGGCTCATTTCAGGAAGTTTATGATTTGAGTTCACATAACATTGACAAGAGGCACACATAGCCATTCCTCCACAAACCCCAATCGTACCCTCTTCTGCAAGTTCATATGACCTTACTATTTCCATAATATTCATGGCCATATCTGTAGGCGCTTGAATTTTATGAAGCGTTCCGTTTCTGTCTGTTATTTTAATTGAAATATCTGACATTTAAATCCTGTAATGCTATTCAATTTTTTTTATAACGGCTTTTGGCGCTTCTTTTTTAGAACCGTCAAATCCTTCAACTCCACCAACAGTGGTATACTTCATTACGTATTTTTTGTTTGGATGTATACGTTTATAAGCACTCTGGCACATTAAGGTGGCTTCATGAAAGCCACATAAAATTAATTTTAACTTTCCTGGATAGGTATTCACATCACCTATAGCATAAATTCCTGGAATGTTAGTTTGGTAATCTAAAGCGTTATTTACTTTAATGGCATTTTTTTCTATGTCTAATCCCCAATTTGCAATAGGGCCAAGCTTAGGAGACAATCCAAACAATGGGATAAAGTGATCTACTTCTAGTGTAATTTTTTCTTCACCATTTTTGGTGATAGAGACACCTGTAACTTTTTTATCACCTAAGATCCCTGTTACTTCTGCTGGAGTAATCATATTAATTTTTCCTGCATCCTTCAATTCTTGAACCTTATCAACAGAATCTAAGGCGCCTCTAAATTCATTTCTTCTATGAACTAAACTTACTTCAGTGGCAACATCGGTTAAAAAAATAGCCCAGTCTAATGCAGAATCACCCCCACCTGCAATAACAACTTTTTTATTTCTATACATTTCTGGGTCACGAATAATGTATTCAACACCAGTATCTTCAAAATTAGTAATGTTTGGAATGGGCGGTTTTCTAGGTTCAAAGCTTCCAAGTCCACCAGCAATTGCTACAACTGGAGCATGGTGTTTTGTTCCTTTATTTGTGGTAACGATAAAAGTATTATCTTCTAGTTTTTCAATAGTTTCTGCACGCTCACCCAATGTAAAACCAGGCTGAAAAGAAGCTATTTGTTCTAATAATTTAGTGGTTAAATCACCTGCTAAAATTTCAGGATATGCAGGAATATCATAAATCGGTTTTTTAGGATATATTTCTGAACACTGTCCTCCAGGCTGAGGTAATGCATCTATTAAGTGGCATTTTAATTTTAATAAACCCGCTTCAAAAACTGTAAAAAGTCCGGTAGGCCCAGCTCCGATTATTAAGATATCTGTTTTGATCATTTCTAACTAAAAATCAGGTAAAACAAGAGTTGAATAGTTCTATTTGTCAGTTAATCAATATTAATTACTTGCTGAATATGAGGAGCATATTTTTTAATGGTAGCTTCAACACCATTTTTGAGCGTCATTTGATTGACAGAGCAGCCAATACAAGCACCTTCCAATTGAACTTTCACAACCTCATCTTCTACAGATAGCAGTTTAATGTTTCCACCATCACTTTCTAAGAAAGGGCGAATTTCACTCAATGCTTTTTCAACGTTCTCTAATGTTTCTTGTGTTGTCATAAACTTACTTTTTTACAGCGCTACAACCACTCATTGTTGTAATTCTTACAACTTCGGTTGGTGGTAAATTAGCATTTCTTTTTAGCAATTCTGAAACCATTTCTTTGGTGATGTCAGTAAAAGCCTTTTCTAACGGTGTATTTTCTTGTAATGCTACCGGATGTCCAACATCCCCAGCCTCACGAATACTCTGTACTAATGGAATTTCACCTAAAAACTTAGTAGCGATATTCTCTGCTAAATGTTTTGCACCATCTTTTCCAAAGATATAATATTTATTGTCAGGGAGTTCTTCAGGTGTGAAATAAGCCATATTTTCAACAATTCCCAATACTGGAACTTGAATACTTTCTTGTTGAAACATCGCTACACCTTTTTTTGCATCAGCTAGGGCTATATTTTGAGGGGTACTCACAATTACAGCACCATTAATGGGCAATGCCTGAACTATAGATAAATGAACATCTCCAGTTCCTGGAGGTAAATCAATGAGTAAGAAATCTAATTCTCCCCAATCTGCGTCAAAAATTAACTGATTTAATGCTTTTGAAGCCATAGGACCTCGCCAAATAACTGCTTGATTAGGATTTGTAAAAAAACCTAATGACAATAATTTTACACCGTAATTTTCTATCGGTTTCATTTTTGAACGGCCATCAATGTTTACAGAGATTGGTCTTTCTTTTTCTACATCAAACATTAAATGCATTGATGGGCCATAGATGTCAGCGTCTAAAACACCAACTTTAAATCCCATTTTGGCTAAACTAATTGCTGTATTTGCGGTAATAGTAGATTTTCCTACCCCACCTTTACCCGAGGCAATGGCAATAATATTTTGAATATTTGGAATTTTCTTTCCTTTTATAAGGTTAGAATTTTCTTCTTTTTTTGGTGCTGCAATAGATGTAACGTTTACTTTAACCTCAATCTTTTCATCAACAAGTGAATGAATTGCTTTTTTTATTTCAAGTTCAATTTTCTTCTTGGCTTGGAGTGCAGGATTACTGATGGTTACATCAACAATAACCTCTTTTCCAAACACAACTAAGTTGGAAATATTTTTATTTTCAATGAGACTTTTTCCTTCACCTGGCTCAGTAATGGTTTCTAGTGCGTTGTAAATATCTTGCTTCGTAAAAGACATGCTATTTTTTGTTGATTTATTCTAGAATGCAAAGATAGCGCTAAAGCTTTAGATAGAAAAGCATGTAAATTTCAAATATCTATAAAGAAATAATAGAAGTTTATGAGAGTTCTTTCACGGGATCCCACAACACTTTTTCTAATTCTTGAATTTGATTTTCTACGACAGAAATTCCCTCATTTTCTAACAGTTGTTGCATAAGATTGGTTCCGCCAAAATGGTGTTTTCCTGTGAGTAACCCTTTTCTGTTAACAACTCTGTGAGCGGGAACTTCTTTTGTTTGGTTGTGAGAATTATTCATAGCCCAGCCTACCATTCTTGCAGATCTTGCAGCCCCTAAATAGTTAGCAATACTTCCATAGGTAGTAACTTTACCATAAGGGATTAATCGTGCAACTTGGTATACTTTTTCAAAAAAGTTGTCAGATTCTTTCATTGATGTAAGATAGTAAAAATGATTTTTTCTTAACTACTATTGAAAGAACTATTGGTGTGAATTAAAAATTCAATCTAAACTTAATATAAGTTATAGCTTTTCCTTTTTCTAAGTATTTTTTTTCGTAGAAAGTTTGTGTTCCTGTAACTTCATCAGGAGAATAATAATCTTTGTAAACATCATGGTTGGCATGTAAAACTTCATGACCTTCTCCATGAAGTAGACCTAAAGTATATCCATGCATAAATTCGCTATCTGTTTTTAGGTTTATAACCCCATCCTCTTTTAAAATATGATTGTATTTTAAAAGAAAATCCTGATTTGTCATTCTATGCTTGGTTCGCTTATATTTTATTTGTGGATCTGGGAATGTAATCCATATTTCATCAACTTCACCCTTATCAAAAATACAATCTACCAATTCTATTTGTGTTCTAATAAAAGCAACATTAGTTAGTTTATTTTCTAAAGCAGTTTTAGCCCCTCTCCAAAAACGGGCTCCTTTAATATCAATACCAATAAAGTTTTTGTTTGGGTTTTTTTCAGCTAAAGCAATAGTATATTCACCTTTTCCACAACCTAATTCAATACTAATTGGATTATTGTTATTAAAAAAAGAATGCCATTTTCCTTGATGAGAAAAGTTATTAAGAACCTCATCTCTTGTTGGCTGAATGACATTTGGAAACGTTTCGTTTTCATGAAAACGTTTCAGTTTATTTTTACTTCCCAAAATAGTAGTTGATTAAGCGCGATCTTCAGTTCCTTCTTTGACGAATTTTCGAGATTCTTTCATCCAATAAGCCAAGAGAACTAATAAAACACCTAAAAAAAACCAATTCACAGCATTTGCGATCCACCAACCAAGATTTTCTTGCGCTAGAGAGCGAATGCTATTAAAGGGTAAGAATAACACATCTGTGAATAATTCTCCAATCCATTTGAAAATATTGAATGCTATCATATCTTAAAGTATATTTACGGTACAAAAATATAAAAACTAAGTATGCTAGCCAATTTTTTTGGGAAATCAAATCCAGTAAATTTTATTGTCATATTTTTTATTTTTTTAGGATTTTTTTTTATTCACAGTAGTATCTCAACCCCCTCAGCAATCTTTAATTTTAGTTTTGTTTTAGATCTCCTGCTAATGCTCACATTTTTTTTAGTGTTTTTCTTTTTTTTTAATTTCATTTTATCTAAAAATAAGTTGACATTATACAATTCTTATGGGTTTTTAATTTTTGTGCTATTATTTGGTTTTTTTCCAGGTTCAATGTCGAGTAGGCATGAATTACTTCTAAATATCTTAGTATTGGTATATTTAAGAAGGGTGTATAGTTTAAGAAGTGGTAAAGACCTTTACAAGAAAATATTTGATAGTGGATTTTGGTTGGGAATTCTTTTTCTGGTGGCTCCAAAAACTGTTCTTTTTGGGATATTGCTATTTTTATCGATATGGTTATTCCAAAAAATAAACTTAAGAACACTTTTAATTACTTTTCTGGGGTTTTTAGCCCCCGTACTATGCTATGTTGCCTATTGTTTTTGGTTTAATCAAACGGAGGAATTTATAGCATTATTTTTGTGGTATGCGAATTATAATTTTGACCTGTTTACAGACAGTTCTATTTTTATACCCTCCATAGTATTGGGAACATTATTAATGATATCAATACTAGTTAAAACTCCAAAAGTTGTTTCAATTAGTGGTAATTATAGAAACTATTGGGTTTTAATTCTTTTTAATCTTTTTATAGCGTTTACTGTTCTTTTGATTCAAAATACACTTAATGAATCTCAATTACTCTTACTTTTTTTTCCAATCTCTATTATTTTGACGAATTGGTTGGAAAGTATACAAAAACCTTTTTTAAAAAATATTTTTATTGCAGCATTTCTTATTGCTCCAATTATTCTATTTACAATTTAATACCATAAGAAAGATCACCGGCATCTCCCAATCCCGGAACAATATATCCTTTTTCATTTAGCGTTGTATCAATATCAGCAATCCACAACTCTGTATTTTTCGGAAAATATTTTCTAATATATTTAACCCCAAATTCAGACCCAATAACAGAAACAATATGAATTTTTTTAGGGGTGCCAAATTTTTTAATTGCTTCATATACAGTGACCATTGATTTCCCTGTGGCCAGCATTGGATCTGCAATAATTAAAGTTTTTCCTTCTAGATTTGGTGTTGCAAAATACTCAACCTTAATTTCAAAATCAGTGCTATTTTTTGGGTGGTGTCTGTATGCAGAGATAAATGCATTTTCAGCCGCGTCAAAATAATTTAAAATTCCTTGATGAAGGGGAAGACCAGCCCTTAGAATGGAGCAAATAATAATATCATTATTGTGCACTTTCAAATTCTTTTCTCCCAATACAGTTAATGTTGTTTCTTGAGAATATTCAAGCTCTTTGCTTAATTCATAGGATAAAATTTCACCAATACGTTCTAAGTTTCTTCTAAAACGCATTTTATCTTTTTGAATATCTTGATCTCGTATTTCTTTTATGAAGGTATTTAAAACAGATTTTTTTTTTAATAAATGATGCACAATCATATTTTATATTTTAGTTTCAAAAAAAAAGTATTTATTTAAATTTCGTATATTTATAAAGTTAAAACATTTTAATTAGCAAATTCATAGCTCTACAATTTATGATAATCGGCTAAGAATTTAACAACCAAAAAACTAATAAAAGAGTCGTTAATGGCTCTTTTATTTATTTAAAACATACATAATTTTCTCTATCACTTTAGCTGGTGATATTGTTTCCATTGCATTTTCATATCCATTTATTACTTTATTTCCATAAATAGAACAGGGTATTTTAGGATATTTTTTAAGATCTGAAATCACACAATAATCATCAGGTTGATGAAATGGAGCAAAACCAGCATAAGGGTGTGTAACCCCCCATAGTGTAATGGTTTTTACATGTTGCATTGCTGCTAAATGCGCATTACCCGAATCCATAGAAACCATTAAGTCTAGCTCACCTATAACTTCTAGTTCTTCTTTAAAAGAAAAATGTCCAGCCAGATTAATTACGTTTTTATAAGTGTTTTCTATGCTGTTCAGAATTTCTATTTCACGTTTTCCACCACCAAAAAGAAATATTTTAAACCCTTTTGAGGCCATTTCTTTAATTACTTCTTCCATTAATTGAAGTGGATATACTTTACCTTTAAATGCTGCAAAAGGAGCAATACCAACCCAGGTATCCTTTTTTAATCCTGTGAAAAGCGCAATTTTTTTAGATAATTTTTTCTTATTAATTTGGGTTGGATTTGAAAGGTCTAGGGTAAAACCTAATTTGTTTAAAACATCTGCATATCGTTTATGTGAAGTTTTCAATTGCTTAAAAATCTTATTTTTTGCTCTCGTTAGTGCTTTTTTTTCTGCTCTTCCTTTGTCTATAAACATGCAAGGTTTTCCATCAAAAATAAATAGAGTTCTCAGTATTTTTGATCGTAATACATTATGAAAATCAGCAACATGTGTAATGTTTTCTTTTTTGAGTTCACGGTAAAGTTTAAAAAGCCCTAATATTCCTTTGTGTTTTGTATTTACTTGAGCAGCAAAAAAAGAAACTTGAGGAATTTCATCAAAAAGAGGCTTAAAAAAAGGCTTAGATAGCACTGTTATTTTGCACTCAGGGTATTTCTCGGTTAGTGCTCTAATAACTGGAACCGCCATAGCAACATCTCCCATTGCTGAAAGTCTAATTATTAAAATATGTTGCTGGTTAGACACTAATTACTTTTAATTGTAAATGTAATCTTTTCATCAGAATTATATTCACATCTAAAATTATAATGGTTCCTTGTAGTAATTTAAAACTTGATGATTAAACTAAGACATCTAAAAAGAACAGCAAATTAAAAATGTATCTTTGTAGTCTATTAAAAAGACTATAAATGATTCAATCAATGACGGGTTACGGTAAATCCGTATTACACTTATCAGATAAAAAAGTAACCATAGAGATAAAATCTCTTAATAGTAAGAATTTAGATTTAAATGTTCGAATTCCCTCGTATTATAGGGTAAAAGAACTGGCTGTCAGAAAAGAATTGGCCTCTTCATTGGTGAGAGGGAAAGTAGATTTTTCTATTTATATAGAAATGACAGCAGATGAAACCTCGACAACAGTAAACAAAGGTGTTGTTACAGAATACATGCAACAGCTAAGAAATGTAGTTCAAACAGGTTCCTCCAATGATGTAGAATTATTGAAAATGGCAGTTAAAATGCCAGATGCTTTAAAAACAGAACGTGAGGAATTAAATGAGGGCGAATGGGCCGAAATTAATGTAAAGATCAAAGAAGCGATCAAAGAAATCATTCAATATAGAATAGATGAGGCAGCCTCTTTAGAGGATGATTTTAAATTGAGGATTAAAAATATCCAAAGTTTTTTGGAGGAAGTTAAGTCATTTGATGAGGCTAGGATTGAGTTCGTTAAAGAGCGTTTAAACAAAGCTATAGATGAACTAAAAGTGACAATAGATGAAAATCGTTTTGAACAAGAATTGATATACTATCTTGAAAAACTTGACATCAATGAAGAGAAGGTTCGACTAGCAAATCACTTAAGCTATTTTTTACAAGAATTGGATACCCCAGACTCTAATGGAAAAAAATTAGGATTTATTGTACAAGAAATAGGTAGAGAAGTAAATACAATTGGATCTAAAGCGAACTTTGCACCAATGCAAAAAGCAGTCATTCAAATGAAGAACGAGCTAGAGAAAATTAAAGAACAGATTTTAAACGTATTATAAAATAGATGCTGAAAAACACTTCAGTAAGACGATATAAACTTAAAATATGAATCAATTTAAAGGAAAATTAATTGTTTTTTCAGCACCTTCAGGATCAGGAAAAACAACTATTGTTCGTCACTTATTACATCAAGAACAATTTGGACTTGAGTTTTCTATATCTGCAACCTCTAGGGAGGCTAGAGGTAAAGAAATAGACGGAGAAGATTATTACTTTATGTCTGCAGAAAAATTTAAACAAAAAATAAAAGCAGATGAATTTTTGGAATGGGAAGAGGTTTACATTAATAATTTTTATGGAACTTTAAAGTCAGAAGTCGATAGAATTTGGGCAGAAGGGAAGCATGTAATCTTTGATATTGATGTGGCTGGAGGATTGAGAATTAAGAAAAAATTTCCAGAGAAAACTTTGGCTGTCTTTGTAAAACCACCAGACATTAATGAATTAATAATCAGGTTAAAACAAAGAGGAGAAGAATCTCCAGAAAAAATAGCCATGCGGGTTGCAAAAGCTCCAACAGAAATGGCAACAGCCCCTCAGTTTGATACCATAATTTTAAATGATGATCTAGCAACAGCATTACAAGACGCTGAAAATTTAGTAAATGATTTTTTAAATAAATAAGTATGAAGATTGGATTGTATTTTGGAACTTTTAATCCAATTCATGTAGGGCATGTTATTATTGCCAATCATTTGGTAGAGCATTCAGATTTAGACGAAATATGGATGGTAGTTACTCCACACAATCCACATAAAAAGAAAAGTTCTCTTTTGGCAAACCATCATAGATTAGAACTCGTGTATTTGGCCCTCCAAAGCTATACTAAAATTAAACCTTCAGATATCGAGTTTAAGTTGCCTCAACCTAATTATACAATTAATACATTGGCTCATATCAATGAAAAATACCCACAACATGAGTTTAGTTTAATTATGGGTGAAGACAACTTAAAAAGTTTTCATAAATGGAAAAATTTTGAAACTATTTTAGAAAATCATCATCTCTATTGTTATCCCAGAATTTCTGAGGGAGAAATTAAAAGTAATTTTAACAATCATCCAAAAATTCATAAAATAGAGGCCCCAATTATTGAACTTTCAGCATCATTAATTCGTGACGGAATAAAGAACAAAAAAAATGTAGTACCAATGCTTCCGATTGAAACATGGAAATATATCGATGAGATGAATTTTTATAGGAACTAAATAATTATATCCAATCAATTTAACTCATTTTAATACAGAGAATATTCAAAACAAGGTTTCGTTGTATATTTGTTACATCATATATTTTTAAATGGTAAAAAACAATAAAAAGAAAGGGAAATTAAAACAAAAACTTACAAATAAGTATCGTTTAGTTGTTTTAAACGAGAATACTTTTGAAGAAAGGTTTTCGTTAAAATTATCGCGCTTAAATATTTATATTTTGGGGGGGTTATTTTCTATTACCTTGATTTTTGCAACAATTTTATTGATTGCTTTTACACCCTTAAAAGAATATATACCAGGATACTCTTCAACAAAATTACAAAAAGACGCAACGAAACTTACGATAGATTCAGATTCTCTAAAAAATAGATTAGCAATATTAGAAAATTATACAAACGCTATCAAATCTGTATTAACAGGAGAGTTAACTTCAGATGAGGTAATAGATTCTCTCCAAGATTCAGCAAAAAGAATTCAAATAGAGGAAAGCAGTTTAGATGCTACTAAACAAGATTCTATTTTTAGAGAAAAGATTGAAAGTAGAGATCGATTTCCTCTATCAGATGAATCACAGGAGAAATTAAAAATTGTATTTTTTGCTCCTATAAGCGGAAACATTTCTCAGCTATTTAATTCTGAGAATAAACATTTTGCAATTGATGTGGTTGCTAAAGTAGGAACACCTGTTAAAGCAGCAGCAGACGGCACTGTGATTTTTTCTGAATGGACAACTGAAACAGGGTATGTAATTATTTTAAAACATGCCAATAATTTCATTTCTGTTTACAAACACAATGGAACTTTATTGAAACAACAAGGAGATTTAGTGCAATCTGGTGAAGCAATAGCAAGTATTGGTTCTTCCGGAGAATTAACGACTGGGCCCCATTTGCATTTTGAGCTTTGGAGTGATGGCTATGCTGTAAATCCTGCTAACTATATAGACTTTAAATAAATGAGCATTAAATCTACTTTAGCAATTCCTTTTGCAAAAAATGCTCAAAAAAAAGTCTATAAGTGGGCTTACGAGCCTCATAAAACTCAACAAAAAATTTTTAAAGAGCTTATTAAAAAAGCAAAAAACACGGCTTTTGGTAAAGATCATAATTTTCATAAAATTACTTCGTACTCAGCGTTTAAAAAACAAGTAAAAGTATCAGATTATGAGGGTTTAAGGTCATATATAGACAGGGTAGTGTCTGGAGAAAAAAATGTACTTTGGAAAGGGAAGCCTTTATATTTTGCAAAAACATCAGGCACAACATCAGGAGCGAAGTACATTCCGATTACTAAAGCGTCAATGCCTACTCATATAAAAGCAGCAAAAGAGGCGCTACTATGCTATATTGTAGAAAAAAACGATGCAAGTTTTGTAAATGGTAAAATGATTTTTTTACAAGGAAGCCCAGTTTTAGAGGTGCTAAATGGGGTTAAATTAGGAAGATTGAGTGGAATTGTAGCCCATTATGTACCTCAGTATTTATTAAAAAATAGACTGCCAAGTTGGGAAACGAATTGCATAGAAGATTGGGATACTAAAGTAAATGCAATTGTTGAAGAAACTATAGATGAAGATATGTCTGTGATTAGTGGAATTCCTTCTTGGGTTCAAATGTATTTTGAAAAGCTTATCAACAAGACAGGAAAGAACATTTCAGAAATTTTTCCAAATTTTAATTTTTTCATTTATGGGGGTGTAAATTTTGAACCCTATAAAAATAAGTTTGAGACTCTAATTGGAAAAAAAATAGACTACATAGAGTTATATCCAGCTTCAGAGGGCTTTATTGCCTACCAAGACTCACAAAGTGAGCCAGGGATGTTACTACAATTAAATAGTGGAATTTTTTATGAATTTATTCCCGCTAACGAATATTTTGATACAAATCCAACTAGAATCTGTTTAGAAGATGTTGAATTGAATATCAATTATGTTATCATTCTTAATACTAATGCAGGTTTATGGGGTTATAATATAGGAGACACTGTAGAGTTTACATCATTAATGCCCTACAGAATCAAAGTAACTGGTAGAATTAAACATTTTATCTCTGCTTTTGGAGAACATGTAATTGGAAAGGAAGTTGAAAAAGCATTAAATGATGCTATAAAAGGAACAGCTATTAATGTTAGTGAATTTACAGTAGCTCCTCAGGTAAATCCAACTGAAGGATTACCTTATCATGAGTGGTTTATTGAGTTTGAAAATGAACCTGAAGATATCGATGATTTTGCATCAAAAATAGATGCATCCATGCAGGTTCAAAATATATATTATTCTGATTTAATTGATGGTAAAATATTACGACCTTTAATTGTACGAAAAGTAATAAAAGGAGGCTTTCATGAATACATGAAATCTATAGGTAAGTTTGGAGGACAAAATAAAATCCCACAATTATCAGACAATAGAAAAATAGCAGAGGTTTTAAATCCTTTTTTAAAAGACTAGTTTGAAGGGGTATCAATAATACAATAACAAACCAATGAAAATTATTTCAACCAACATAGGCGAAAGACAAGACATCGATTGGAAAGGAAAAACGATAACCACCGGAATCTTTAAATTTCCAGTTAATACTCCTGTATTTCTTGATAAAGAAGAAGTGAAAGGAGATGCTATTTGCAATAGAAAACACCATGGCGGTATAGCGCAAGCAGTTTACGGCTATTCTCAATCACATTACGAGTACTGGAAAACACAATACACAGCATTAGATTGGCAGTATGGGATGTTTGGCGAAAATTTAACCATAGACAATTTAGAGGAAACAGAAATTCATGTAGGCGATACGTTTAGAGTTGGAGAATGTATCTTAGAAGCAACTAAACAAAGAGACCCTTGTGTAAAATTAGGTGTTCGTTTTAACGATATGAAAATCGTGAAGCAATTCTGGAATACAACCATGTGTGGAGTATATTTTAAAGTTGTTCAAACCGGAAATGTAAAAGTTGGAGATACTTTCTTGCCAATTAAAAAAAATCCCGAAAATCCAACAATTTCAGAGTTATACATAGCCAAAAGAAAAAGTAAAGGAATGTAGATTGTTAAATTGTTTTCTCTTTTTTGTGAAGGAAACGTGTTAATTTCATAGACAGATCTAATAAAATAATTTTTGCATTTCCATTTCTTTCAATATGGTATAGCGCATCATTTAATTCTTTCTCAATTGCTAAGATATTCTCACTGTGAACAAAAGGAGCAAAATTTTGTAAATCAAATTTTGGTGTTTTTATCTCTAAGAAAACTAAATCTGGTGACTTATAATTCAACAATAAGGCCTGCCTAAAGAATTGTAAACAGTAGGCTAAAAATTGTTTTTGAGTTTCTCTACCAGATTTTGCAATAGTCTCAGCCCAAATCACTAATTCTTGAATAACAGTTGCATTCCCCTTAGCTTTAAAAGCAGTACGAATCCAAGTGATAAACCACTCTTCAAAAATTAGATCATTAGAATCTTGATGTAATAGGTGAACTGCTTTATTGTAATTTCCTTCAGCTTGAGTAGCTATTTTTAAAGCTTCGCTTTCTGTTGAATTTTCTTTGTCGACCAAACTTTTGGCAATATCTTCTTCGCTTAAAACAGGAAAGTGCAATGCTTGGCAGCGCGATCTAATCGTGTTAATTATTTGATCTTCGTGTTCAGTAATTAATAAGAAAATTGTTTTCTCAGGGGGTTCTTCAATTAACTTTAATAATTTATTTGCTGCTGCAGTATTCATTTTTTCAGCCATCCAAATGATCATTACTTTAAAGCCACCCTCGTAGGATTTAAGTTGTAATTTTTTCACAACTTCTAAAGCTTCATCAACTCCAATCATCCCTTGCTTATTTTCTACCCCAATAGATTGCAACCAATTGAAAAGACTTCCGTAGGGTTGATTTTTCACAAAATCTCTCCATTCAGATAAAAACAAATTACTAACAGGGTGTTTTTTAACAGAATCATTAGTGGTTACTGGAAACGCAAAGTGTAAATCTGGATGTTGTAATTTGTCTACTTTTAATTCACTAGCCGATGGATTGTCTGAGAAATGACTTAATAAAAACTGAGCATATGCAATAGCAACAGGTAAAGTCCCTGAACCCTCTTTACCCACAAATAATTGAGCATGAGGAATTCTTCCATTTTTAGCAGAAGTTAGTAAATGGTTTTTGATGTGTTCCTGACCAATAATTTGATTAAAAAGCATATCACAAATATAAGCGATAATTTTACGCAAACGATATATTAACTTTTCAGTTTTCAATTTCTATGAACCCCTTTAATTAGCTATTTTTGCTGAAAATATTTTATAATGAAAACGATAAAAGACTTCAGCTTTTCCAATAAAAAAGCATTAATAAGAGTAGATTTTAATGTGCCTTTAAATTCAGATTTTGAAGTAACTGATGTTACTAGAATAGAGGCAGCTAAGCCTACAATTATCAAAATTTTGGAAGACGGAGGTGCTGTAGTTTTGATGTCTCATTTGGGAAGACCAAAAGGCGTAGATGCTAATTATTCAATGAAACATATTGTAGAAAAGGTAGCTGATGTTATTGGTGTTCAAGTTAAGTTTGTGCCAGATTGTATCGGAGAAAAAGTAAATAAAGCTGTAAATAATTTACAAAATGGAGAAGTTTTATTGTTAGAAAATCTTCGTTTTTATGCAGAGGAAACTGCAGGTGACGAAGGCTTTTCAGAACAACTTTCAAAAAATGGAGATATTTATGTTAACGATGCATTTGGTACTGCACATAGAGCGCACGCTTCCACAACTATAGTCGCTAAATATTTTTCAAAAAATAAGTGTTTTGGTAGTTTGTTAGCCAAAGAAATAGAAAGTATTGATAAAGTTTTAACGAATAGTGAGAAGCCTGTTTTGGCAATTTTAGGTGGTGCAAAAGTATCTTCAAAAATTACTGTTATAGAAAATATTTTAGATAAAGTAGACCATTTAATTATAGGAGGAGGTATGACTTTTACCTTTGTAAAAGCACTAGGTGGTAGTGTTGGAGATTCTATTTGTGAAGACGATAAAATGGAGTTGGCTTTAGAGATTCTAGAAAAAGCAGCCGCTAAAAATGTTCAAATTCACCTTCCTGTAGATGTTTTAGCAGCAGACGATTTTTCAAATGATGCCAATACTCAAATAGTAGACGTAACTCAAATACCTGATGGCTGGCAAGGATTAGATGCTGGTCCAAAATCTCAGGTAATTTTTGATGGGGTTGTCAATTCATGTAAAACTATTTTATGGAATGGCCCTTTAGGAGTTTTTGAATTAGAAACATTTTCTAAAGGCACCATAACACTTGGTAATTCAATTGATAAAGCAACTCAAAATGGTGCTTTCTCTTTAGTTGGAGGAGGAGATTCTGTTGCAGCTGTTAAACAGTTTGGTTTTGCAGATAAAGTGAGTTATGTATCTACAGGAGGAGGAGCGATGTTAGAAACATTGGAAGGCAAAACTTTACCAGGGATTAATGCCATACAATCTTAGAGAATATTCTTATATTTAACCCATCAATTTTAAATGTATTTTTCAATATGATTCGCCTTTAAAGCGAATCATATTGCGTTCAAAAGTAAAATATGAAATATACAAAACTGCCAAAAACATCAATTAAAGTTTCAAAAATTTGTTTAGGAACCATGACTTGGGGTAATCAAAATACTCAAGACGAGGCATTCGATCAGATGGATTATGCATTAGAGCAAGGAGTCAATTTTTTTGATACTGCAGAATTGTATCCTGTTCCAGCAACTCCTGAAACCTATGCAGACACAGAACGCATCATTGGAAACTGGTTTCAAAAAACAGGAAACAGGGCTAAAGTTGTTTTAGCAAGTAAAATTGCAGGTGGTGGAGACTATACAAAGCACATAAGAACAGGTGGTTTTACCAAGAAAAATATTACGGAAGCTGTAGAAGGTAGCTTGCAAAGATTGCAAACAGATTATCTAGATCTGTATCAATTGCATTGGCCTTCAAGAGGCGTAAATTGTTTTGGCGTAAGAGATTATCCGTATCAAACCGCAACAAAAGAAGCTGAAAATCACTTAGAAATTTTAGAAACATTAGATGCTTTTGTCAAAGCAGGAACTATTAAAGCAATAGGTCTTTCTAACGAAACACCTTGGGGTACTATGAAGTACTTACAAACTGCAAAGGATCATAATCTTGCAAGACCTGTTACCATCCAAAATTCATATTCGATGATTCATAGAGGTTACGAAGTTGGATTGTCTGAAGTTTCTATGAGAGAAGACATTGGTTTATTGGCTTATTCTCCTTTGGCACAAGGCGTGTTGTCTGGAAAATACTTAGATGGAAAAAGTCCAGAAGGCTCTCGAGGGAATTTATTTCCAAGATTTATTGCACGTTATATGGGAGACGGTTCTAGTGAGGCAGTAAAAAGATATCAATCAATTGCAAAAAATAATGGAATTACCTTGTCAGAATTATCTTTGGCTTTTGTAAATCAACTCCCTTTTGTAACCAGTAATATCATTGGTGCTACTAAAATGAGTCAACTCAAAGAAAATATAGGCAGTATTCATATAGAGTTGTCTCAAGAAACTTTAAAAGAAATTCAAGAGGTACATGCTATGATACCTAACCCAGCTCCTTAATACTAGATTTTCTTATTTATTTTGTTTAGTTGTCCAATTATCTCTTAGCCCAACAGTTTTATTAAAAACTAAAGTATTTGATGTTGTGTCATTATCAACATTAAAATATCCTAAACGTTGAAATTGAAATCGTTCACCTATACTAGCTGATTGTAAACTAGGCTCCACAAAGGCATTAATAACTTCTAAAGAGGTTGGGTTTAAGAATTCCATAAAATCTTTTTCTTTATGGCTGTCAGGTGCTTCGTCAGAAAACAAACGATCATAAGATCTTACTTCTGCATTAATGGCATGTTTTACAGACACCCAATGCAAGGTTCCTTTTACTTTTCGTGTACTTTCTTCGGTTCCGCTTCCAGATTTACTTAAAGGATCATAGGTACATTGAATTTCTGTGACATTACCCTCGTTGTCTTTGGTACAACTTTCTGCTTTGATAATATAAGCGTTCTTTAAGCGAACCTCTTTTCCTAATTTTAAGCGAAAAAACTTCTTATTTGCTTCCTCTCTAAAATCTTCTTTTTCTATATAGAGTTCTCTTGAAAAAGGCACTTCTCTAGATCCAAAACCGTCCTCATAGTCATTATAACTTGCATCTAAAACTTCTTCTTTATCTTCAGGATAATTTGTAATAACAACTTTTACAGGGTCTAAAACACCCATTACCCTTTTGGCAGTTTTGTTTAAATCTTCACGGATTTTAAATTCTAATAAGGCTACATCAATGATGTTTTCTCGTTTAGAAACTCCAACAGTTTCAATAAAACTTTTAATTGATGCTGGGGTATATCCCCGTCTTCTTAATCCTGAAATAGTTGGCATTCTTGGATCGTCCCATCCAGAAACCACACCACCTTCTACCAATCGCATTAATTTACGCTTGCTCATAATGGTATAGCTTAAATTTAAACGAGAAAATTCACGTTGCTTTGGAGGGGTTGGGAATTGTTCTTTTCCGTATTCATACACATGATCTCTAAACCAATTGTATAAATCTCTATGAGGTTTAAACTCAAGTGAACATAAAGAATGTGAAATTTGCTCTATATAATCACTCTCTCCATGCGTCCAATCGTACATTGGGTAAATATTCCAATCGTTTCCTGTTCTATGATGTTCTTTGTATAAAACTCTATACATTATAGGGTCACGAAGTAACATGTTTGGACTTGCCATATCAATTTTAGCACGCAAGATATGTTCCCCTTCTTGAAACGCTCCTGCTTTCATTTTTTCAAATAAATCAAGATTCTCAGCTACAGATCTATTTCTAAAAGGGCTATTGGTTCCTGGCTCTGTTGGAGTTCCTTTTTGTTCTCTCATCTCCTCTGATGATTGACTATCTACATAGGCTTTACCCTCTTTAACCATCAAAATGGCCCAGTCATATAGTTGTTGAAAATAATCTGAAGAATACAATTCGTTTGCCCACTCATACCCTAACCAAGTAATGTCATTTTTAATGGCATCAACATATTCTTGTTCTTCTTTTGCAGGATTTGTGTCATCAAAACGAAGGTTTACAGGCGCATTATATTGTTTCCCTAAGCCAAAACTAATGCCAATGGCTTTAGTATGACCTATATGTAAATATCCATTTGGTTCTGGTGGGAAGCGAAAGCGTAAATTTTCTTTTGGCATTCCGTTTGCCAAATCTTCTTCAATGATTTGCTCAATAAAATTAAGCGATTTTTTTTCTTCAGACATTGAGTTTTACCTAAAATTTAGATGACAAAATTAAGCAAAATAAGCGGATTACACTCTCATTATAATTTTGATTACTTTAAGAAAAAAAAATATTTAATTGTAGTAATTTTACATCAGACAAAGTATAGATGGCAAAAAAACCAGATTTAGTAGTTTTTGATTCTGAAACACAGCAATATGATGCTGCTATAAAACCCTATGGAACAAGTGCAAGTTCCCCAGTTATCAAACCCTTAAATACTGCAACATGGAGGAACGACGGTGTAGATAGAGTTAACAAACAATTTAAAAGCAAGTTTGATGAATTAAAAAAGGAATATGAAGCAATGATGGAGCAGTTTGAGTATAACGATTTAGTTTACAATGCTAAATTTAACTTTGAGCCCATCATCGGAGAAGTGTATTATTTATACAATGATAAAAATGAAGAGTCTTTTTTATCTATAATTCAACCCGACCAATGTAACTTCAATTATTTAGGATCATTTAGATTGAACTCTCAAAAAATGTGGGAGAAATTATAGCCTATGGGAAAGATACAAGTAAACAATATTAAATTATATGCGAACCATGGTTGCCTGAACGAAGAGGCAATGATTGGATCTTGGTATCGAGTAGATATTGAAGTTGAAGTAAATTTAGCCAAATCTTCTATCTCTGATGCCCTAGAGGATACCGTAGATTATGTGCATTTGAATCATATTGTCAAAGAAGAAATGGGTAAAAGGTCTAAGCTATTAGAAGAAGTGGCTAGAAGAATTTTAGATCGATTTTTTTTAGAATTAAAAATGATAAAAACTGCTACAGTACGTGTTGCTAAAATAAATCCACCAATAGGAGGAAATGTTCAAGAAGTTGTGATTATTCTTACAAAAGAACGTTAAGTTCAAAAAAACTTGTAATACTAGATAATTGATGTAAATTTGCACTCCTAAAGGGTGTCGTGGCCGAGTGGCTAGGCAGTGGTCTGCAACACCATCTACAGCGGTTCGAATCCGCTCGACACCTCAAAATAAGCATCGTTATCGGTGCTTATTTTTTTTTAAAGGAGCTTCTAGGGTTTACTTTATTTTTATTTATAAATATTGATGTTTTTTTGCATCTTTGCTTATCATGAGAATATATCCCATTCAAACTGGAAATTTTAAGTTAGACGGAGGTGCTATGTTTGGAGTAGTCCCAAAATCAATCTGGCAAAAAACAAACCCTGCAGACTCAAATAATATGATTGAGATGGGAATGCGCTCGTTGTTAATTGAGGATGGTAATAAGCTTATTCTAATTGATACTGGTATGGGGAATAAGCAGTCTGATAAATTTTTTGGCTATTATTTTCAATTTGGAGACTATTCATTGGACACCTCTTTAGCTTCTCATGGTTTTCATAGAGATGATATTACAGATGTTTTTTTAACGCATTTACATTTTGATCATTGTGGAGGCTCAATTCAATGGAATAAGAATCAAACAGGCTATGAACCCGCTTTTAAGAATGCCAAATTTTGGAGTAATCAAGAACATTGGAACTGGGCAACTCATCCTAATCCAAGAGAAAAAGCCTCTTTCTTAGAAGAAAATATTTTACCCATACAAGAAAGCGGTCAGTTAAATTTCATTTCTGAAAATTCATTTCAACAAATTGGATTTGATGTTTTAAAAATGGATGGTCATACAGAAAAACAAATGTTGCCTAAAGTTTTTTATCAAGGAAAAACCATTATTTTTATGGCGGATTTATTACCAACTACTGGACACATACCTGTTCCTTATGTTATGGGGTATGATACAAGACCATTGTTAACAATAAAAGAAAAAGAAGCCTTTTTAAGTGAAGCTGCAGACAATGAATATTTCCTGTTTTTAGAGCATGATGCTTATTCTGAAATTTGCACTGTACAACACACAAACAAAGGAGTTAGATTAAAAGAAACACACAAATTTAAAGATATATTTAATTAAAATTAATAAACCATGAAATTTTTAAAACCCATAATTTTTACTGTAATTTTTACTTTTTTACTTGCAAGCTGTAAATCTATTTCAACGATTCCAGTTCCAAAACCTTCTTCATATAGTGTAACAGCAACTGCAAAAAAGATTCCTTTAACAGAGGAAGAAAGCAAGTTTTGGGGACATAGTGATTTAGCCACAGATTCAATTCCAGGAATGAGCTTGGACAAAGCCTATGATTTTTTACAAGGGAAAAAAGGAGTTGAAGTAGTGGTTGGTGTTGTAGATTCTGGAACAGATTTATTACATGAAGATTTAAAAGATGTAGCCTGGGTAAACCCTAAAGAAATCCCATCAAATGGAATAGATGATGACAAAAACGGTTATGTAGATGATATTAATGGATGGAATTTTTTAGGAACTATTTATAAAGAGCATTTAGAGTATCAACGTATTGTTAAAGATCCATCAATAGCTGATGAAGAAACAGTAAAAGAAGCTACTAAATTTTATGATGAAAAAGTTGCAGGAGCTAAGGCAAATGAACAACGTTACGGTCAAATGCTAAAAATGGTATCCAATGCGGATGACGCGCTTTCTAAACACTTTGATAAAAGTGATTATTCTAAAGACGAAGTTACAAAAGTGGTAACTGAAGACACGGCTTTAAAACAAAATATAGAAGTTGCAAAACAAATGTATGGTTTTGGTTTAAGCTCTTTAGCTCAAGCAAAACAAGAATTGTCAAAATTAGTTAAAAATGCCACTACATTGTTAAGTGGTGAAGATTTAAAAAATGAGTATAGAAGTGTTTTAGGAGACGATCCAAATACAATGGAAAACAAATTTTACGGTGATGCAGCTACAGGACATTCTATTAAAGATGAAGCCCACGGAACACATGTTTCTGGTATTATTGGTGCGTCAAGAAATAATGATATGGGGATGAATGGTGTAGCCAATAACGTAAAGATTATGGCAGTGAGAGCTGTTCCAGATGGAGATGAATATGATAAAGATGTTGCTCTAGGCTTACGTTATGCTGTAGATAACGGAGCAAAAGTAATTAACACAAGTTTTGGTAAAGGCTTTTCTCCAAAGAAAGAGTGGGTGTATGAAGCAATTTTATATGCTGCCTCTAAAGATGTTTTGATTGTAAATGCTGCTGGAAATGATGGTAAAAATATGGACGTTGAAAAAACATTTCCAAATGATTCTAGAGATTTAGTAACTGAAATTTCTGATAATGTTTTAACGGTTGGTGCTATGAGTGCAAATTATGATGAAAATTTACCTGCATCTTTTTCTAACTATGGTAAGATTAACGTTGATGTTTTTGCCCCTGGAGTACAAATTTACTCAACAACACCAGAAGGAGAATATGCTAAGTTTAGTGGGACTTCTATGGCAGCACCCTCAACAGCAGGTGTTGCAGCATTAATACGCTCTTATTATCCAAAATTATCCGCTAGTCAAGTAAAACATATTTTAATGAATTCTGGAACAATGATTAATCTTGATGTAATTAAGCCAGGTTCAAGATCTAGAGAAACACCAACAGGAGAAAAAGTTCCGTTTGCAGAGCTTGTCAGTTTCAGGACGAGTTGTTAATGCATATAATGCCCTAAAGATGGCAGATTATATGGTAAATGGTAAGAATAAATAAACGAAACATCCATGAAGAAAATAATCCTATTTTTATGTATCTCAACTAGTTTGAGTATTTATGGTCAACAAAACCACAATTATTGGCAACAACATGTTGATTATACCATGGATATTGATGTAGATGTTACTAAGTTTCAATACAAGGGAACTCAGAAATTAGTGTACACAAATAATTCGCCAGATGAGTTATCTCATGTGTATTATCATCTTTATTTCAATGCCTTTCAACCAAATTCTCAAATGGATGTTCGTTCTAGAAATATTCAAGACCCAGATGGAAGAGTTACCAATAGGATTAGCAAATTAAAACCTGAAGAGATTGGTTATATTAAGATAGGTTCTTTAAAACAAGATGGAAAAAATGTTCAATATAAAGTTGTAGGAACTATTTTAGAAGTAACCCTGAGCAAGCCAATAAAATCTGGTAAAAGTTCAACATTTGACATGACATATGATGCTCAAGTTCCCAAACAAATTAGACGTTCAGGTCAAACAAATAAAGAAGGAGTTGTGCTTTCTATGGCACAATGGTACCCAAAAATGGCTGAATATGATTTTGAAGGATGGCATACACCTCCCTACATAGCAAGAGAGTTTCATGGTGTTTGGGGAGATTTTGATGTTACCATTCATATTGATAAAAACTATACGATTGGAGGAACAGGATATCTACAAAATCCTCAAGAAATTGGACATGGTTATGAAGATAAATCCAAAAAAAAAAAAATCCCTACTGGAGAAAAATTAAGCTGGCACTTTAAAGCACCAAATGTTCATGATTTTATGTGGGCTGCAGATCCTGAGTACTCTCACGATATTTTAAAAACAGCCAATGGCGTTGATTTGCATTTTTTTTATAAGCGTAATCTTGAAGAAAAATATCTGAAAAATTGGAAAGACTTACAACCTAAAACAGCTCAATTAATGAGTTTTTTTAGTGAAAACATTGGGCAATATCCGTACAAACAATATTCTGTAATCCAAGGAGGAGACGGAGGTATGGAGTATGCGATGTCAACTCTAATAACTGGTAAGAGAAGTTTTGGTAGTTTGTTGGGGGTAACCTCTCACGAGATGGCACATACCTGGTTTCAGTTTTTATTAGCGAGTAATGAAAGTAAGCATCCATGGATGGATGAAGGGTTTACATCTTATATTTCTAATATTGCGATGAATAAAATCTTAGACAGGAAAATAGAAAACCCTCATTTAGGTGCCTACAATAGGTACTATAAAATGATTTCTTACAGAAAAGAAGAATCGCTAACAACCCATGCAGACAGGTATCATTTAAACTCTTCTTATAGTACAGCGAGTTATAGTATGGGAAGTATGTTTTTATCTCAATTAGAGTATGTTATAGGGAAAGAGAATGTTGAGAAAGGACTTAAAAAATACTTTAATGATTTTAGTTTTAAACATCCAACACCAAATGATATTAAAAGATCTATGGAAAAAGTTTCTGGGATTCATTTAGACTGGTATTTAAATGAATGGACTCAAACCACGCATACAATTGATTATAGTGTTCGAGGTTTTAGGAACAAAACAATTATTTTACAAAGGCATGGTAAAATGCCTATGCCAATAGATGTAAGCGTAACTTATAAAGATGGTTCTTCAGAAGATTTTAATATTCCTTTACAAATGATGAGAGGCAATAAGCCCACAAGCGCTACAATTTTAAAAGATTGGTCTTGGGCACACCCCATCTATAGATTTGAGGTTTCAAAAGAAATTAAATCAGTAGAAATAGACCCGTCTAAATTGATGGCAGACATTTATCCATCGGATAATAAGAAGTAAAAGAATATTATAGCTTTAAAAAATAAAAGCGACGTTTTATGTCGCTTTTATTTTTTATCTACCTGTTCTAACAGTGTATTAATCTTGTTATCTTTTGGAAGAAATCCTTTTAGCATTAAACCCACCCCAAAAACAATTAATAAGACACCCATAAATCGTTTTATTCTATAAACTACAGATGGGGTCATTTTATTTTTTAATTGTTTTGCTAAAACTATTTTACCCAAATCAGTAATAAAATAACTGCAAATAATAATACTGAAGTAATAAAAAATATGTGTTGGATTCATGTCTAGGGTTGGTCCTATTACCACAATTAAGCCTAACCAGAATGCAAGTACGCCGATATTAATAAAGTTTAAAAAAAAACCTTTAAAAATTAATTTAAAATAATTGTTGTTTACAGGCAATTTTATAGACTCTTCAATTTCTTTTTTTTCAGATTTGTCTAAATAAGTGATAGCGCCATAAACAATTAGAATGAGGCCACCTATAAAAAATAAACGTGGGTCATCTTTGATACTCTCAAGTAAATGTCTGCTACCAAAATAAGCAATCACAATAAAAGTTACATCCCCTAAAATTACCCCTAAATTAAAAGCAATGGCAGCTCTTGCACCTTTTACAATACTCGTTTGAATTAACATAAAAAAAACAGGACCAATCATAAAAGAAAGAAAGAACCCAAAAAAAATTGCATTTTTTATGTCATATATATCCATGTGTTAAAGATACATTTTTTAGACATCATCAAAATCAATGGATATCTTTGATGAAGTTGGATGTGCCTGGCAGGTTAAAATAAATCCCTCGTTAACTTCGTCATCAGTAAGAATGCTATTTTTAACCATTACTGCAGTTCCTTGGGTTACTTTCCCTAAACAACTAGAACACACACCTCCTTGGCAAGAGTATGGTGCGTCAACATCATTTCTTAAAGCAGCAGCTAAAATATCGTCTTTTTGATCCATAGTGAAACAGAGCTCTTCATCATCAAGCAAAACAGTAACTTCTGTTTGACCATCTTTTAGTTCAGAACTGCTTTCTTCATTAATTGATGCTGTAAATAATTCAAATAAAATTTGAGATTCTTTGTAGTGATTTTCTTTTAATGTGGTTGAAACAGTTTTTATCATTTCCTCTGGGCCACACAAAAAAGCAGTCTTAAAAGACCAATTTTTATAAACATTTTTAATAAAGTAGTTTGTATGTCCTTCGTCAATTCTTCCAAATAAAGATCCCTCTTCATGCTGTCTGCTAAATACATATTCCAAATTAAATCTTGTATCGTAAGCTAGAGACAAAGCGTCTAATTCGGCTTTAAACATAGTTTCATCTAAAGATTTATTTCCGTATATTAATGTAAACGAAGAAGACGGTTCTAGTTGTAAGACTGTTTTAATCATTGATAAAACGGGTGTAATTCCACTACCAGCCACAATACCTAAATAATTAGTACTTCTTGTAGGTTCTAAAATAAATTTTCCTTCGGGCTCGTGAACTTCAATTACATCACCTGTTTTTAAGTGGGATATCGCGTAAGTAGAAAAAACACCATTCTCAACTCTTTTGATGGCAACTTTTAATTCACCACTATTAGGAGAAGAACAAATAGAGTAAGATCTGCGTATTTCTTTAGCTTCTATAGTTGTTCTTAGGGTAACATATTGCCCTGCTTTGAAGGAAAAATTATCTTTCAAACGCTCAGGAATATCAAAAATAAGAGAAACCGCATTTGCGGTTTCTTGAATGTAATTTTTAATGGATAATTTATGGAAAGTACTCATAAGTTTACACGATTTTGTTTTCAACTAAATATTCTGCTATTTGCACAGCATTTGTTGCTGCCCCTTTTCTGAGGTTATCAGAAACAATCCACAAATTTAGTGAGTTTTCTTGAGATTCATCTCGCCTAATTCTACCAACGAAAACTTCATCTTTTTGGTGTGCAGTTATTGGCATTGGATAAATATTATTTTTTATATCATCTTGAACAATAACCCCAGGTGTTGCACTTAATAACTCACGAACCTCTTCGATTTCAAAATCATTTATAAATTGAACATTTACAGCTTCTGAATGCCCTCCTGCTGTTGGAATTCTAACTGCAGTGGCAGTAATTGAGAAAGAAGTATCTCGTAAAATTTTCTTAGGTTCTTTTACCAATTTCATTTCTTCCTTCGTGTAGCCATTATCTAAAAAAATGTCGCAATGTGGTAGTGCATTTCTTCCGATAGGGTGAGGATATACCATTTCCCCTTTTATTCCGGCTTCTTCATTATTTAACTGTTGAACTGCTTTTACTCCAGTTCCAGAAACAGACTGATACGTAGAAATAACAACACGTTTCATTTTATATTTTAAATGAAGTGGAGCGAGCGCCATAACTAATTGAATTGTAGAGCAATTTGGGTTGGCAATAATCTTATCATTATTAGTTAAAACATCGCCATTAATTTCTGGTACAACTAGTTTTTTTTCTGGATCCATTCTCCAAGCAGAAGAATTATCGATTACTGTAGTTCCAACCGCTTCAAATTTTGGCGCCCATTCTAAAGAAGTATCACCCCCAGCGGAAAATAATGCAATATCGGGCTGTTTGTTTACGGCATCTTGTAAGCTAACGATAGTGTACTCTTTATTTTTAAATGAAATATGTTTTCCAACAGATCTTTCTGAAGCTACAGGTATTAATTCAGTCATCTCAAAATTCCTCTCTGCTAATACTTGAAGTATTACATTTCCTACCATTCCGGTAGCACCCACTATAGCGATTTTCATAGTATATTAGTTTAATTCTTTTCGTGATTGGGAGCATTTCAAAACCCAATTCACAGATTTTTAATTAACAAGCTACAAAGATGCTAAAAAATGTTTTGAAGACTTCAATTAATAGTGGTAAGAAATAGATAAAATTTAAAAATTTTTCAAATACAAAGGAAATGTTGAATTTTCAACGTACTATTAAAAATTATGGTAGTTTTGTAGGTGAAAGTCTGTAAAAGACAAAATAGATTGTTTAACGAATTTGGTATAGCATGCAACTGTACAATAAGTTAAGCGCTAAAGAACGCGCTGCATTAATAGATGAGGCTGGAAAAGACCGCATCACAATTTCATTCTATCAATACCACAAGATAGAAAACCCACAATTATTTAGAGATAAATTATTTTTAGAATGGCACATGCTGGATGTATTGGGTAGAACCTATGTTTCCTTTGAAGGGATCAATGCTCAATTATCAGTTCCCTCAGAGAATTTTTTAGCCTTAAAAGATCAATTAGATGCAATTTCTTTTTTAAAAGGAATTCGATTAAATGTAGCTATTGAGCACTACAATAAATCATTTTTAAAGCTAAAAATAAAAGTCAGAGATAAGATAGTTGCCGATGGTTTGGATGATAAAACATTTGATGTAACTGCAAAAGGAGTTCATGTAAACGCAAAAGTATTTAATACAATGTTAGAGGATTCTAATACAATTTGCATAGACATGCGAAATCATTATGAAAGTGAAATTGGTCATTTTGATGGAGCAATTACTCCTGATGTTGATACATTCCGTGACTCATTGGACATCATTGAGGAAGAATTAAAAAGTAATAAAAATGATAAAAATCTATTGATGTATTGCACAGGAGGTATTCGATGTGAGAAAGCTTCAGCATATTACAAACACAAAGGATTTCAAAATGTTTTTCAATTAGAGGGAGGAATTATAGAATACACAAGACAAGTAAAATCTGAAGGATTAGAAAATAAGTTTATTGGGAAAAACTTTGTATTTGACCATCGAAGAGCAGAAAAAATATCAGAGGATGTAATTGCCAACTGCCATCAATGTGGAAGTCCTTGTGACAATCATGTAAATTGTGCAAATGAAGCATGTCATTTATTATTTATTCAGTGCACTGATTGTTCAGAAAAGATGGAGAATACTTGTTCTTCTGAATGTCAAGAGGTCATTCAATTGTCATATGAACAGCAGAAAGCACTCAGAAAAGGAAAACAAGCCAGCAATAAAATCTTTAAAAAAGGGAGATCAGAAAAGTTAAAGTTTAAGAAATAAAATAGCATAGATTTTAGCCATAAATTCAGCCCTGATTTTTTATCCTTTTTACAATTAAATGATTGTGATAGATTCCTTATATTTACTCTTTACAAAATACATTTCTAATTTTATACTACGATAATTTGTTAGAATTTTTAAAGTGTATTCTAGTGAGCTAAATGACATTAATTTAGCTAAAATTTATAAGAACTCTAAGAAGCTTAGCTTCTATAAATATATTATTTTATGGCATGTGGAAGCTGTGGTACTGGCGAAGACGGTAAACCAAAAGGATGCAGGAGCAATGGAAGTTGCACAACAGGAGGTTGTGAAAAATTATCAGTTTTTGATTGGTTGTCAAATATGACATTACCAAGCAATGAAACTCCCTTTAATATTTATGAAGTACGTTTTAAGAACGGGCGAAAGCATTTTTATAAGAATACAGAAAATTTAACAATCTCTATGGGAGACGTTGTTGCGGTTGAAGGATCGCCTGGTCACGATATTGGGATTGTTTCTTTGGGTGGAGAATTGGTGAAGGTACAGATGAAAAAAAGGAAAGTATCTCATGACAGTGAAGACGTAAAGAAAATTTATCGAAAAGCTTCTCAAAGAGATATTGAAGTTTGGGAAAAAGCTCGAAATCGAGAATTAGAAACTCAAAAAAGAGGGAGAGAAATATTAGGGAGATTGGGCTTAAAAATGAAACTTTCTGATGTTGAATATCAGGGAGATGGTAACAAAGCAACTTTTTACTACACAGCAGATACTCGAGTAGACTTTAGACAACTCATCAAAGATTTAGCAGGTGCTTTTTCAATTAGAGTAGAAATGAAACAAGTAGGAGCCAGACAGGAGGCTGCTCGTCTTGGAGGCGTTGGTTCTTGTGGAAGAGAACTATGTTGTTCAACATGGCTTACAGATTTCAGAAAAGTAACAACAACAGCAGCTAGATATCAGCAGTTATCTCTGAATCCACTTAAATTAGCGGGTCAATGTGGTAAATTAAAATGTTGTTTAAATTTTGAATTAGACACCTATCTAGATGCTTTAAATGATTTTCCAAAACAAGAAAAAATTTTAAAGACTGAAAAAGGAGATGCAGAATTTGTGAAAATGGATATTTTTAAAAAGACACTTTGGTATACCTATAAAGAAAATAGATCCAAATGGTTTAAACTGAGTTTAGAGCAGGTATTAGAAATTATTGATTTAAATAAAAATAATGAAGTTGCTATTCCTTTAGAAGAATATGAATCTGAAATAGAAGAGTTAGTCACAGTAGATTTTGAAAATGTAGTTGGCCAAGACAGTCTTACTCGTTTTGATGTTCCAAAAAAGAGCAGAAGAAGGAATAGAAAAAATAAAAATAGAAATAAAGCGGCTGTAGGTGCTAAGTCTTCTCCTTCAAAAAGGCAACAAAAACCGAAGAATTCTAATCAGTCTAATACTAAATCACCAAACGCCCAGAAAAGAAATAACAATCAGAATAAGCCACAAAACAAGAGAAGAAAACCTAAATCAAATGGCAATAGTAATCAAAAATAGTAAGAGATTAATTCTTGTTTTAGGACTGGTATTTGCTTTTGTTTCTTGTGATTCCAATAGGGTTTTTGATGAATATAGAGCACTAAAAAAAAATAGCTGGTCACAAGCAGACTCTTTAGGCTTCAAGTTTCAAATTAATGATACACTTTCAAGAAAAAACGTTTACATTAATATCAGAAATAATAAGAATTATCAATTCAGTAATATCTATTTAATTACCCATGTTGTTTTTCCAAATGGCAAGAAAATTGTAGATACACTTCAATACGAAATGACAGATAAAAATGGAAAATTTTTAGGAAAAGGAATTTCAGAAATTAAACACAATAAACTTCTTTTGAAAGAAAATATTATTTTTCCAATTTCAGGCCAGTATTCTTTTTCAATATGGCAAGCGATGAGAAAAAATGGTGAGGTTAAAGGAGTTAGTCAATTACAGGGAATTTCAGATGTTGGGCTAAGAATTGAAAAAGTAAATTAGGATGAAGAAAAAGAAACAAAAAAATTTTAAAAAATACATCATACGATTTTGGATGTTGGTTTTAGGAGGTTTCATATCTGTTTCACTAGTATTCTTATTAGCATCATGGGGTGTTTTTGGAACACTGCCAACATTTGAAGAATTAGAGAATCCTGAAAAAAATTTAGCAACTGAAGTGATTTCTTCCGATGGGGTAACTCTAGGGAAATATGCATTTAAAAATAGAACTCCTGTAGGCTTTAAAGATCTTCCAGATAATCTTGTACATGCTTTAATTGCAACTGAAGATGAAAGATTCTATGAACATTCAGGAATAGATTTTAGAGGATTGGCAAGAGCTATCGTAAAACTTGGAAAAGGCGGTGGAGCTAGTACAATTACTCAGCAATTAGCAAAAAACTTGTTTAATAAAGGGGGATCCAGTAGTACACTAAAAAGATTAACTCAAAAAGTAAAGGAATACATTGTAGCAACCAAGTTAGAAAGGCAGTATACTAAAAATGAAATCATTGCTATGTATTTAAATACTCAAGGATTTCTCTTTAATGCCATTGGGATTCGTTCGGCTTCTAGAATTTATTTTGGTAAAGAGCCCAAAGATTTAGATGTCCAAGAGTCGGCAATTTTAGTTGCTATGTTAAAAAATCCACGCCAGTTTAACCCTAATAGAGAGATTTCCAAAAAGAAATCTCTAACCAGAAGAAATGTAGTTTTTGCACAGATGGCAAAGAATGAGTTTATCTCTCAAGAAGAAAAAGATTCACTTCAAAACTTACCATTAAAAATAAATTTTACTCCAGAAAGTCATAATGACGGGTTGGCTACCTACTTTAGAGAGTACCTTCGTGGATACTTAAAAAAATGGGTGAAAAATAATCCAAAACCTAATGGAGAATCTTATAATATCAATAGAGATGGATTAAAGATTTATGTGACCTTAGATTCTAGGATGCAACAATACGCTCAGGAGGCAGTTCAAGAACATATGGCTAACCTTCAAAACTATTTTTTCAAAGAACAACAAAAAAATGAAACAGCTCCATTTTATGATTTAGAAGAGGAGCAAATAGATGGCATCTATAATAGAGCAAGAAAAAGATCTGATCGATACAGAAGGATGAAAAAAAATGGATATTCAGTCAAACAAATAGACTCCGCTTTTAATGCATCAACTGATATGAGAGTTTTCTCATGGAATAATCAAAGAGAAGTCGATACCATTATGTCTCCAAATGATTCTATTACATATTACAAATCCATTTTAAGATCAGGATTATTATCTATTGAACCACAAACTGGACACATAAAAGCTTGGGTTGGTGGGATAAATCATAAATACTTTAAATACGATCATGTAGAACAAGGGAAAAGGCAAGTTGGTTCTACATTTAAACCCTTCGTATATGCTACTGCTATAAATCAGTTAGGCTTATCTCCATGTGAAAAATTTTCCAATACACCTTATACCATTCCAAAAGGAAGGTTTGGAATCCCGAAGGCTTGGACTCCAAAAAATTCTGGCGAAAAATATGGAGGTGAAATTTCTTTAAAAGATGCTTTAGCAAAATCTATTAATGTTATATCAGCTAGATTAATAGATATGGTAACTCCAGAAAATGTAGTACGTTTAGCAAAATCTGCAGGTATAGAAAGCAGGGTGCCCAAATCACCATCAATTGCCCTTGGTTCTGTAGAATTGTCTCTAATGGAAATGACTGGTGCTTATGCAACTTTTGCTAACAAAGGGATGCGAGTTGAACCCAACATGTTATTACGTATTGAGGATAAAAATGGTACAGTCTTAGCAGATTTTACTCCAGAAACTAAAGAAGTTTTGAGCGAAGAATCCGCCTATGTTGTATTAGAATTATTAAAAGGGGTAACCACAGCTGGCTCTGGAGTAAGACTTCGAACTTCAGCACATTACTACAAAGATATTATTACTGGGTTTCCTTATAAATTCACCAATCCAATAGCCGGTAAAACTGGAACTACTCAAAATCATACAGATGGATGGTTTATGGGAGTTGTACCAAATTTAGCCACAGGTGTTTGGACAGGTGGTGAAGATAGAGCTGTTCATTTTGAAAATATTGCAGAGGGTCAAGGAGCTACAATGTCACTTCCAACTTGGGCATTATTTATGAAGAAAGTATATGCAGACAAAAGCTTAAATATTAGTGAAGAAGATTTTGAAAAACCTGAGTATGTAGGAATAGATACAAATTGCGGCAAAGAACTTGTAGACAAAAAAAATTCAATTAAAAAAAGACTATCAGAAGATGATGATACAGATTTTTAATACTGATTGACTTCTATTTTAACAGGTGTTAGAATTCAAAAAAAGAAAAAATGATTAATAAAAAAGTAAATAATGTTAGAGAAGCACTCTTAGGAGTTACAAATAACATGACCTTCATGTTAGGAGGCTTTGGCTTATGTGGTATACCAGAAAATGCTATTTCAGAGTTGGTTAGATTAGGAATTGAAAATTTAACATGTATTTCTAACAATGCAGGTATTGATAATTTTGGATTAGGACTATTATTACAAAACAAACAAATAAAAAAAATGATTTCTTCTTATGTAGGAGAAAATGATGAGTTTGAGAGGCAAATGTTGTCTGGAGAATTAGAAGTTGAATTAATACCACAAGGCACTTTAGCAGAAAAATGCAGAGCTACTCAAGCAGGTTTTCCTGCCTTTTATACACCAGCAGGTTTTGGCACTGAAGTAGCAGTAGGTAAAGAAACAAGAGATTTTGATGGTAAAATGTATGTTCTTGAGCCGGCTTTTAAAGCTGATTTTGCCTTTGTAAAAGCATGGAAAGGTGATGCAGCAGGAAATTTAATATTTAAAGGAACAGCTCGTAATTTTAACCCATCTATGTGTGGTGCAGCAAAAATTACAGTAGCAGAAGTTGAAGAATTAGTACCTGTTGGAGCATTAGATCCTAATCAAATTCATACTCCTGGAATTTTTGTGCAACGAATTTTTCAAGGAGAGAAGTTTGATAAAAGAATAGAGCAAAGAACCGTTAGAAAAAGAAGTTAGTATGTTAGATAAAAACGGAATAGCTAAAAGAATAGCAAAAGAAGTAAAAAACGGTTATTATGTAAACTTAGGAATTGGGATTCCTACCCTTGTTGCCAATTTTGTAAGAGATGATATTGAAGTAGAATTTCAGAGTGAAAATGGTGTTCTTGGGATGGGACCATTTCCTTATGAAGGAGAAGAAGATGCCGATATTATAAATGCAGGAAAGCAAACAATTACTACAATGCCAGGAGCAAGCTTTTTTGATTCTGCAACTAGTTTTTCAATGATCAGAGGAAAGCATGTCCATTTAACTATTTTAGGAGCGATGGAAGTTTCTGAAAATGGAGACATTGCCAATTGGAAAATTCCAGGTAAAATGGTAAAAGGTATGGGTGGTGCTATGGATTTAGTAGCCTCTGCAGATAATATTATTGTAGCCATGATGCACACGAACAAACGTGGTGAATCTAAATTATTAAAAAGATGTTCCTTGCCTTTAACAGGAGTTGGTTGTGTAACTAAAGTAGTGACCAATTTAGCAGTTTTAGAAATTAAGAATAATCAGTTCTATTTATTAGAAAGAGCACCAGGTGTTAGTGTTGAAGATATTCGAAATGCTACTGAAGGAACTTTAATTATTGAGGGAGAAATTCCAGAAATGAATTTATAAATTGATGTTATGAAAATTATTTCTTACAACGTAAACGGAATTAGAGCAGCCATTAAAAAAGGAATGTTAGATTGGTTACAATCTGCAAATCCAGATGTAATTTGCATTCAAGAAACAAAGGCACAGCAAGATCAGGTAGATGCTGAAGTTATTAAATCTGCCGGATATCCTTATCAATATTGGTTTTCTGCACAAAAAAAAGGATATTCTGGAGTGGCTATTTTTTGTAAACAAGAGCCAAATCATATTGAATATGGCACTGGAATAGAAACTATGGATTTTGAGGGGAGAAATATTCGTGTAGATTTTGATGAGGTTTCTGTAATGAGCATGTATTTACCCTCTGGAACCAACAAATTAAGGTTAGATTTTAAGTTTAATTATATGGATGAAATTCAAGAGTATTTAAATAACTTGAATAAAGAAATTCCTAATTTAGTTATTTGTGGAGATTATAATATTTGTCATGAAGCTATTGATATACACAACCCAAAAATGAAAGGGGTTTCTGGATTTTTGCCAGAAGAAAGAGCATGGATTAGCAACTTTATAGATACTGGTTTTATAGATAGTTTTCGTCATCTAAATAAAGAACCTCATCATTATAGTTGGTGGAGTTATAGAGCTAATTCTAGAGCGAATAATAAAGGTTGGAGAATTGACTACAATATGGTTTCAGCACCCTTAAAGGAAAATATTTCTAGAGCATTTATTTTGCCAGATGCAAAACATTCCGATCATTGTCCAATTGGTTTAGAATTACAATTTTAATAAATGAAAAAACATTATTTTTTAGCACTTTTTTTACTTTCAACATTTGCTATTTCACAAGTTAAAAAAGACAGCATTAGCGTTAATAAAGATACTGTGAGTCAATCGTTAGAAGAGACGCTGTACTCATCTAAAGACATTGCACTTATAGACAGTTTAGTTCTAGAAAACCAACTTCAATCTGTTTTCATGGATGAAATTAGGGAATATTACATCCCTAACCTAGATACTACAGAGGTTTCAGAAATACCTTTGGATGTTAACTTATTAAAAGATAGACTTTCAAAAATTAATGAAACCACTCCTTTTCATCTTGCTTTCAACCCTGCATTAGAGAAAATAATTAAATCTTATTTAAAAAATAGAAGGAAATATTACCCAAATTTTATGGCTAGGGCAGCGTATTATTTTCCAATGATTGAAAAGTATTTAGACCAATATGATATTCCTTTAGAAATGAAATATTTGGCTTTAGTTGAATCTGCTTTGAAGCCAAAAGCAAAGTCTAGAGTTGGTGCTACGGGTTTATGGCAATTTATGTATCCAACAGGGAAACAGTACAAATTAAAGGTTAGTTCTTACGTAGATGAAAGACAAGATCCAATCAAAGCTACAATTGCTGCATGTAAGTATCTAAATGATTTATATAGAATATTTGGAGATTGGGATTTGGCTCTTGCAGCTTATAATTCAGGGCCAGGAAATGTTAGCAAGGCAATAAGACGATCTGGAGGGTATAAAAACTACTGGAATATTAGGCCATTTTTACCAAGAGAAACCGCAGGGTACGTTCCAGCTTTTTATGCAACTATGTATTTGTTTACATACGCACAAGAGCATCACTTAACAGGAAGTGTTCCAGCAATTCATTATTTTGAAACGGATACTATTTTAATAAAAAAAACAGTAAGTTTTGATCAAATTACTGAGCAAACAGGAATACCAACCGCCACACTTCAATTATTAAATCCAGAATATAAGTTAGACATAATACCCTATGTAAAAGGCAGAAATTACAGCCTAAGAATTCCATCAAAACAGGTAGATGACTTTTTGCAAAATGAGGAAGCGCTATACATTCTTGTTGATTCAGATGTGGCAAAGAGGGAGAAACCTTTACCTCAGTATTTTGAGATGGATAAAAGGATTCGATACAGGGTTAGAAATGGCGATTATTTAGGTAAAATAGCCTACAAGTATGGAGTTAGAGTTAGTGATATAAAAAGATGGAACGGGCTTAAAAATAATAATTTAAGAATTGGACAACGTTTGAGTGTCTATCCAAAAAAACTTCGAGTTCCCAAAGCCTCAAAAACATCAGTAACAAGTAATGTTTCAAAAGGAAAACCAACAATTTATGTTGTTAAAAAAGGAGACTCTCTTTGGACTATTGCAAAAAAATTTAAAAAAGTTACTGTGAATCAAATTAAAGAATGGAACAATATTTGGAGTGGAAAAAGTATTCAGCCTGGAAATAAACTTAAAATTTTTAAAAGTTAATGATATGAGAAAAATAAGTTCAATTCTATTTATTACTGTATTATTTATTTCTTGTATTGATAATAAAGTGGTGTTACCAAGATCAGTTGGAGCCTATAATAAAGTTACTGTAGTTACAAAAGGATCTTTATGGACCGGTTCTATTGGGGATGAAATTAGAAGTTCTTTTGGTGAATTAATGGTAGGCTTACCTCAACCGGAGAAAACGCTTTCGATTGGTCATGTAGCTCCAAATGGTTTTTCTTCGATGATGCGAAGTAACCGAAATATTCTTATAGTTGAGTTGAGTGATAAAGAAAGCTTTACCACAAACTATAATAAATATGCCAGTCCTCAAACAATTGTTTATGTTTCTTCAAAAGATAAAGAAGGGCTTGGGAAAGTCTTGAAAAAAAATATGAAAGCGTTGATGCAAACTTTCAAAAATTCAGACATCAAATTGTTGCAGCGTGTTTTTTACAACAAAAGAGTGAATGATTCTATGTATAAGACACTTAAAAATTTAAATATATCATTAACAATTCCAAAAGAATTTAAAACTGTAGATGATACAGGGGAATTTCTTTGGTTGAGACAGCATTTAAAAAGCGGAATAGCTAGAGGTGCAGGTAATAATAATATTATAGTGTATTCTTTGCCATTAAATGAAAAAACAATTTCTCAAGAAAATATAATTTCTATGAGAGATGAAATTGGAGAGCAATATATTCCAGGATCTAAAGAAGGAATGTATATGATTACCGAAGCAGCTTATACTCCTTTAACTGTAAAAACAGAAATACTTGGTAATAATGCATTTGAAACTAGAGGGAAGTGGGAGGTTAAAAATGATTTTATGGCGGGTCCTTTTGTAAACTATGCCATTATTGATCAAAAAAATGATAGACTTTTAGTTGTTGAAGGGTTTACTTATGCACCCTCTGTAAACAAAAGAGAATTTCTCTTTGAACTAGAGGCTATTGCAAAGTCACTGGTTATAAATTAATCTTTAGTAGCCTATTTTTGTTCTCACTCTTTTTAAAACATCGTTAGCCACTTTTCTTGCTTTAATTGCACCAATTTCTAGGGCTTTATCAATTTCATTTTTATTTTCCATAAAATAAAAATAGCGCTCACGAACAATGGCATATTTGTCTATAATAAGTTCATACAACTCTTGTTTTGCGTGTCCATAGCCGTAGTTTCCTCCTTCATACTTTACTCTCATTTCAGCAATTTCGGCTTTAGATGCCAACAATTTATATAAAGAAAAAATAGTATCCGTATCTGGATTTTTTTTGTCTTCAAGAGATTTGCTGTCTGTTTTTATAGACATTATCTGTTTTCTTAATTTTTTATCAGGCAAGAAAATATTTATAATATTATCCCTAGACTTACTCATTTTTTCTCCATCAGTTCCAGGAACTAATTTTGTTTCTTCCTGAATTTTTGCAACTGGAGGAACCAAAGTTTCACCCACAATATTATTAAAACGGTTGGCCACATCTCTAGACATTTCTAAATGTTGAAGTTGATCTTTTCCAACAGGCACAATTTCTGCGTCATATAATAGAATATCTGCCGCCATTAACATTGGATAGGTAAAGAGTCCAGAATTTACATCAGCCAATCGATCTGCTTTATCTTTGAAGCTATGCGCCAAGGTTAACCTTTGGTAAGGAAAAAAACAACTTAAATACCAGGTAAGTTCTGTTACTTCTGGAACATCACTCTGTCTATAAAAAACAGTTTTATTTATGTCTAGACCGCAAGCTAGCCAAGTTGCTGCTGTACTGTATGTATTTTCTCTCAGCGTATCTCCATTTTTAATTTGAGTTAGAGAATGCATATCAGCAATAAATAAAAATGCATCATTTCCTGCTGTATTAGACATTTCTAGAGCAGGAAAAATGGCTCCTAAAAGATTTCCTAAATGTGGTGTTCCTGTGCTTTGAACACCTGTTAATATTCTAGACATTGTTTTTAATTTATTAAAACAAAAATACAGTTTTCAAGATAAACTCAATCAAACAAAAGAATATTACTACATTCGTTATTATGAATTTATTAAAAATACCTTTTCTGCTGATTTGGAGGCTTTGGTTTTATGTTTTAATACTGATCACTATCCTATTAATGTCTCCATTTTTATTTGTTTTAACAATAAAAGAAAGTTATTATCCTGTTTTTTGGAAATTGATACGCGGTTGGGCTCATGTTTTGGTCTACGGCATGGGCTTCAGAATTGATAAACAAATAGACCAATTTTTAGATAGAAAAAAAAGTTATATGTTTTGCCCTAATCATGCTTCACTAATGGATCCTTTTGTGTTGATACTTTTGAGTAAAAACCCGATTGTATTTGTTGGGAAAAAGGAATTAGTAAAAATTCCTATTTTTGGATTTTTTTACAAACGGGCAGTAATCATGGTAGATAGAAGTAGTCCAGAAAGTAGAAAAAGAGTTTTTGCTATGGCTAAAAAGAGGCTTCAAGGTGGAACTAGTATTGGAATTTTCCCTGAAGGCTTAGTTCCAACTGAGGATGTAATCTTAGCGCCATTCAAAAATGGAGCATTTAGTTTAGCCATACAGCACCAAATTCCGATAGTACCCCAAACTTATTACGATTGTAAAAGATTATTTTCTTGGGATTTTCTAAAAGGGGGGATTGGCACTTTTAGAATTCGCCAACATCAATTTATAGACACAAAAGGACTTAAGTTTGAGGATACAGAAATAGTCAAAGAAAAAATATTTCAAATAATATATAATGAATTAGTATCCGATTCGATATATATGAAAGATACAAATAGAACCAAATGAAAGAAATATTAAACCCCAAATATTCTGAAAATGAGGAAAAGTTAAATGTATTAACTCATGCTTTTGGATTAGTTATGAGTTGTGTTGGGTTGCCTTTTCTGTTGCTTAAATCATCAAATTTTAATGGATTCTGGAAACCAATAAGTATTATTGTGTTTGGAATAAGTTTAGTTGTTTTGTATGCTGCATCAACATTTTATCACGCTTCAAAAGATGCTAAATTAAGAAGGAAATTAAATATTTTTGATCACGCTGCCATATACGTATTGATAGCAGGAACATATTCTCCGTTCACAATTATTGTGTTAGAAGGAACATTAGGCTGGATTGTTTTTGGTTGTACATGGGCTTTTGCATTTATTGGTATTGTATTAAAGCTTTTTTATACAGGTCGTTACGATAAGCTTTCTACAGTCATGTATATTTTAATGGGATGGCAAATTATTTTTGTTATTAAACCTTTAATACATGCTTTTTCAATGAACGGCTTACAATTGTTATTTGCAGGGGGTATTTTTTATACTGTGGGAGCGTTGCTTTATTCATCAAAAAAAATTAAATACAATCACGCTATTTTTCATGTTTTTGTATCTGTTGGGAAGCGCATGTCATTACATATGTGTGTTATACAACTACATATTAGCGAATCTAGAAATTATGATACTTGCATAAATAATTCTCTCAAGAAACTTATTGTATTATACAATTAAATAGTTTATATTTGTAAAGTCTGTGTTAGCTTAATGTTACCTAGACAAAATAAATCTTATTTTAGGGGGTAGATTTATTAAATTCCTCGAACTTTTAGTTCGAGGTTTTTTTTGTCCAATTTTTAAATGGATTTAAGTAAAGACTAGAATTATAATACTTTTTATCACTTGTTACTTCAACTCCCAAGTAGTTAGGTTTTAAAAAAGTCTCATTTTTATTTTTTAGTTCTATTTCTGCGATAACTAACCCTTTATTTGTTCCTAAAAACTCATCGATTTCGATGATATGATTTCCTAATTTGTGATAATATCTATTTTTTTCAATAACTCCATTTTCGCAAAGCATCATTAATTCTTTAGCCTCCTTTAGATCAATTTCTTTTTCCCATTCAAACCGAGTTGTTCCACTCGCATCTGAAATACCTTTAATAGTTAAAAAAGCCAAATTATCAATTATTCTAACCCGAACAACTCTTTTTTTATTGGAGTTCAGATACCCTTGAGTTATGTATTTTTTATCATAACACATTTTTTTGAAATCGTTATTTTTCAGTAAAAACTTCCTTTCAATTTCTATATTCATTTTTATTATTCTTTGTACTAATGTAATGGATTTATCGTTATTGTTATAAGAAATAAATATATTTGACTTCAATTTATTTACATGCTCAAGAGACTTTTCATATTCTTTAGTTTTTCAACATTTTCTTTGGTAGCTCAAGTAGATTATAGTGATGCTTGGGAAGATTTTTATTCATACAACAATGTTAAAGATCTTATTAAAGCAGATAATATGCTATATGCATTAACAGACAATGCAACGTTTACTTATGATTTTATAACTGAAAAAACAGAAAAATTATCTTCAGTTCAGGGGTTGTCTGGAGAGACTACTTCAGCAATTCATTATAGTATAGAAACGAATAGACTAGTTATTGGCTATGAAAATGGATTAATTGAAGTTATTGATTCTGATGGAAGTATTACAATTTCTTCTGATATTGTGAGCTTTAATCAAACCGGAGCAAAAAGTATTAATGCTATTTTTGAAGCCCAAGGTAAACTTTATTTATCCACCTCGTTTGCAATCGTTGAATACGATATTTTACAATTAGAATTTGGTGATACCTTCTTTATTGGAAACAATTCGTCTGATGTAAACATTCTTGAAATAACCGTTTTCAACAACCAAATTTATGCAGCTACAGCAAATGGTATTTTCCATGCAGATATAAATAACCCTAATTTAATTGATTTCAATAACTGGAATTTGATTACATCTGCAAATAATAATTTTAAAAATATTACAGTTTTCAATGATAAACTCTACACCATATTAAATACTCAGTTGTATGAAGTAAATGAAATAAATGAATTAGAGCTTATTACAAGTTTTTCCGCTAATGTTAATGGATTGAAAAGTTCTTCAACTCATCTTTCGGTAGCATTTAATAGCTCAGTGGCAGTTTATGATACCCAGTTAAATTTGGTTTTTCAAAATAATGCAGATGATGATTTTGATTACACATTAAACACTGCATATACAGAGAACAATCAACTTTTATTAGCTACAAATCAATTTGGAGTTTTATCTTCTTCCTCATTAACTACCCCTGTTTTCTTAGAAATTCACCCAGAGGGCCCAGTATCAAATGATGTTTTTTCTGTTACAGCAAAAGATAATCATCTATGGGCAGTTTATGGAGGATATGATAGAACAATGGCTCCTGTTCAACCAAATTTAGGGTATAGTCATTATGATGGTGAAAATTGGTATACAGAGGAAAATGAAAGCGACAATTCTTTTCCGGGGCTTGTACATGTTACATTAGATCCATCTAATGAAGATAAAGCCTACGTCAGTAGTTTTGGTTCTACAAGTATGATAGATACCTACAAGACAGGAGGTTTATTCGTAGTTGAAAATAATGAAGTCTCAAATTTTTATAATAATTTAAATAGCCCTTTAGAAAATCTATATGAGACAGATCCAACAAATAATAGTGTTACAATTAGAATTTCTGGGTCTGTATTTGACCGTCAAGGTAATTTGTGGCTTACCAACCTAGGCAAGAAAGAGTTAAAGAAATTTTCCAATGGCTCATGGACTGAATTTAATATTAGTGCTGGAAAACCTAATGTATCTTTTGGGCTTTCAGACATAATAATAGATAGAAATAATACCTTATGGATTGGAACACGTGGAGATGGAGTTATCGCTTTTAATGAGAATGGAAATAGAATAAAAGGGTTAACAACTACACCAACTCAAGGAGGGTTACCCAAGATGAGAGTATTAAGTTTAGCATCAGACACAGAAAACAGAATTTGGATTGGAACTATTTCTGGATTGGTAGTTTTTAATAATGCATCAGGAGTTTTTGATGCTGATGTGTTAGATGCCCAACCTATTATTATTTTAGATGATGGAACGCCAAGAAAATTATTAGGAGATGAAACTGTAAATACTATTGCTGTTGATGGCGCTAATAATAAATGGTTTGGGACTGAAAATGGAGGCGTCACCTATACTAATCCAAGTGGTCAGAATACAATTGCTAATTTTAGCAAGCAAAACTCTCCTATACCTTCAGATAGAATTGTAAAGATTGCTGTAGATAAAGATACTGGGAAAGTATTTTTTGCAACGGATAAAGGTATTGTTGCTTACAATAGTAATGTGGCTCCATTCGGAGACGCTTTAGGAGAAGTATATGCATATCCAAATCCAGTTAGAAAGTTTCACGACATAGTAACTATTGATGGGAGAAACGGTACAAATTTACCAAAAGGAACTAATGTGAAGATTTTGGATGTTGCTGGTAATTTAGTGTATGAATCCAATGTTGTAGAAGGTCAACAATTGCAGGGGGGGAAAGTAATATGGGATAAAAAGAATTTAGCTGGAACCTACGTGGCTTCAGGAATCTACATAGTACTATTAGCTAACGAAGACGCTTCAGAAACATCAACTACAAAAATAGCAATCATCAATTAATGTCAGTAATATCATCTAAAGCGATTGTTATTAGTACTATTAAATATAGTGATACTAGTTTAATCGTTAGACTTTATACTAAAGAAGTAGGTTTAGTTTCTTTCTTGTTAAAAGGAGTTTTAAAATCAAAAAAAGGGAAATTAAGAACCGCTTATTTTCAACCATTGAATCAGCTTTCCATTATTTTTAGTTATCAAGAAAAAAGAAATTTACAACTCTTAAAAGAAGCTCAAGTAATTCATGTATACGAGACTATTTATACTTCCATTACAAAACAATCTATAGTATTATTTCTATCTGAGGTTTTATCTAGTGCAATTCAAGAAGAAGAAACTAACACCCTATTATATGAATATCTTGAACATTCACTAATTTGGTTAGATTCTCACGAACAAATATCCAATTTCCACTTACTGTTTTTATTAAACCTCACCAAATTTTTAGGTTTTTATCCAGACGTTTCTCAATCTAATAAAAATGGCTTTCATTTAAGCGAAGGTTTTTTTACAGATAACCTTCAAATTAAGGAAGTTATCAAAGGAAATGAAATAAATCAGTTCAAAAAGCTTTTAGGCATAAATTTTGATAAGATTGAGTATATGAATTTTTCAAAAACTGAAAGGCAAAGATTATTACAAACATTAATTCGTTATTTTGAATTACATTTGGGCGGATTTAGAATCCCTAAATCTTTAGCAGTTTTAGAAACAGTATTTAGTAAATGAGAACTATAGGATATTTAATACTTTTTTTGATACCATTTTTATCTTTTGCTCAAGAGTTAAAAGTATTGGACGAGGAAACTGGGAAGCCCATATATAATGTCAATGTTTTTACAGAAGAACCTTATTTTAATTCCTCTACTAATTCAAAAGGTATTGTAGACATTTCTTTAGTAAAGGGAAAAGACATTTTAATTTTTTCTCATATTTCATATGCCTTAAAAAGCATTTCAAAGGACCTTATAAAAAATAATTTCACATTATACTTAGCGAAACAATCTGAACAACTAGATGAGGTAGTTTTATCCGTATTTAAAGGAGATGCAAAAATAAATAGAGTGGCAGAAAGAGTTGCCGTATTAACCTCTAAAGAAATTGAAAAATTATCTCCACAAACCTCTGCTGACTTATTAGCAGCCATTCCTGGTGTTAAGATTCAAAAATCTCAAATGGGTGGAGGAAGCCCTGTTATTAGAGGTATGGAGTCCAATAGGGTTATGTTAGTGGTAGATGGGGTTAGAATGAATAACGCTATTTACAGAAAAGGCCATTTACAAAATGCCATTACCGTTGCACCAAATCAATTAGATAAAACAGAAATTGTTTTTGGGCCATCATCCGTAATTTATGGATCTGATGCCCTAGGTGGTGTTATCCATTATTATACGAAAACACCTAAATTATCAGAAAAAACTAAAGTCACTTCGAGTTTTTTTAATCGATATTCTTCTATTAATAATGAAATTACAAATAACGCTTCAGTAGAAATAGGCAATAAAAAATGGGCCTCATTCACAAGTATTTCTTATAGTGATTTTGGAGATTTAAAAATGGGTAAAAATCGTTCTCATGGATTCAATAATTGGGGTAAAGTTTTTCAGTATTCAGAAAATTCAAATGATTTTTACTCAAGTTCAGCAACTGTAAATTCTGATGAAAACCTTCAACGAAATACAGCATATAACCAAACAGACCTCTTACAAAAATTCTTCATCCCTCTAACTGATAAGACAGAATTGAAACTTAATTTGCAATATTCTACATCTTCAGATATTCCGAGGTTTGATAGATTAGATGAAAAACATGAAGGAACTCTAAAATTTGCAGAATGGTATTATGGTCCTCAAGAAAGATTGTTGATTTCTCCACAATTGGTTATTAATCCAGGAAAATCTTGGTTAGATAAAGGTACATTTACATTAGCCTATCAAAACATTAAAGAATCTAGAATACAAAGAAAATTATCAAGCCTAGAAAGATCATATAGAAATGAGAATGTTGATATCTTTAGTGTTAATGGAGATTTTATGATTCCATTAAGTAAAAATGAAAACAGAGCTTTTACTTATGGTTTTGAATTCTTACACAATGATGTTATCTCAGATGCTTTTGGAAAAACTTTGGAGGTTTTAGGAAATGATATTATTGGAACTTCAGATAATTTTAATGTCCAAACTCGTTATCCAGACGGCGGTAGTAGCTATGTGAGTTCAGCTGTTTATCTGGGATATAGAGAAGATGTAACTGCCAAATCAACACTAAATACTGGAGTTCGTTTTACCCGTACAAATCTGAAGGCCTCATGGATAGATCAATCTATAATTATATTACCTGAGACTAATATTAAATTAGACAATTCTGCTTTGACTGCAACATTAGGTTATGTTTACAAGCCCAATAAAAATATTCAGCTAAATACTGTTATTTCATCTGGCTTTAGATCTCCTAATATAGATGATGTAGGTAGAGTTAGAGAAAAATCTGGAAATATTACTGTACCAAACATACATTTAAAACCTGAGTATGCGTACAGTGCTGAAATAGGAATACAAAAGTATTTTAACGATAAAAAATTTAGATTTGGGTTTAACACCTACTATACTTTATTAAAACATTATATCATTAGAGATGATTTCTCTATGTATGGGAATTCATCTTTTGATGGGCAATTATTATATGATGATGAAATGGGTAATATTGTCGCCAATCAAAATAGAGGGAATGCTTATATTCACGGTTATACAGCAAGTTATCAGGGTAAATTATCAGAATACTTTACTACTAACGGTTTTATTACCTACACCAAGGGAAGAACTTATGATTCTAAAGAACCCCTCTCATCAATTCCACCCTTATTTGGTCAATTTGATATAAATTTCACAAATAAAAAGTTTCAATTAGGTACGAGTTTTCGATTTAATTCTAAAAAAGACATTGTTGATTTTAATTTTACCGAAGGTATAGATAATCATGATTTAACCCCTATTGTCAATGAAAACGCAACAGAAGATATTGATAAATATTTTGGCTCACCAAGTTGGGCAACTTTAGGATTTAATAGTAGTTATAAATTTAATAAAAATTGGAAGTTACAAGGAATGATCAGTAATGTATTTGATCAACACTTTAGAGAATTTGCCTCAGGAATATCTGCACCAGGTAGAAACTTTTCTTTTTCTTTAATTACGGTTTTTTAATTTTTTTATTTCCTTCATCATCAAAGTTTTTATTTAATTCTTTTTCTGTACTAATTATAGCAATTAGTAATGTGAAAATCATAAAAGCCATTGAAAACCAAGAATTCATCAAAGCTTCATTAATAAAGGTTAATGCCAAGGCAGCAATAAAACTAATTCCTGAATATTTAAGTAATGTAATACCAAATAATCTATTTGCAAAATCCCAAACAGTGCGGTTTTGCATTGTTCTGTGTGTTCTATACCCATAAATACTATTTATTTTTTTTGGGGGAAAATAATAAAAGATAATACTCAGAAAGAAAATCAATCCGTTAACACTTAATACATAGGTAAAGGCATTCATACTAATTATTTTTTTAATGGTCTTAACAATCCTTCTTGTGCAACTGTAGCAATTAATACACCATCTCTTGTGAAAATATTTCCGGTAGCCAAACCTCTAGCTCCTGAAGTACTTGGTGATACAACAGAAAATAACATCCAATCATTAAAATCAAAATCTCTAAAAAACCACATTGAATGATCTAAGCTCGCCATTTGTGTATTTCCAATACTAGCTTTACTCGCATTTGGTTTTAATGCAGCGTTTAAAATATTATAATCCGAAATGTAGGTTAATATTTGATGTTTTAATGTTAACTCTAAATCTGAAGTATTTCCTTTTAATTTAAACCACATGTCTTCAACTGGAGGAAGATCTTTTCTTTCCATAGGATTCAAAACCTGAACAGGTTTAAAGTCAATAGGTCTCTCAATACTCAAAAAGTCTCGTAGCTGAGAAGGGATAAAATTTCCATATTGAGAAAGCAATTCACTCCAGCTTAAAAGTTCTTCTGGTTGTTTGATTGATGTTTTTATAGGTTCTTGATGTTCATACCCGTCTTCTTTTTTATGAAATGAAGCTGCTAGAATAAAAATTGTATTATTTTTTTGGATCGCAGTAACTCTTCTAGTAGAGAAACTCCCACCGTTCCTCATTTCAGTAACTTTAAAAGTTATTGGAATGGTTAAATCACCAGGAAGTAAAAAATAGGAATGTAGAGAGTGAACAAAACGATCATTAGGGATGGTTTGATATGCTGCATGTAATGCTTGAGCTAAAACTTGTCCTCCAAAAACTCTAGAGTTACCAATAGTTTTGCTTATTCCTGTATAGGTTTGAGAATCCTCTTTTTTTAATGTTAGGATATTTACTAAATCATCTATTGTTTTCATGAATTTTTTTATCTCTTTTAAATGGAAACTTTTGGTTAAATTCAGTAGGTTGAATCTTATGCAAAAATAATTTTAAAAATTTATTTCTAATGGATTTTTTGTGACGAATATATACTGTTAGCTCCTGAGGTTCTGCTCCAACAGAACTTTTAATTTCACTAGCTGTTCTTCCAAAGTTTAACACTTCAATTTTATGATCAATGGCAGTCTTGATATAGTCATAAAGCATCCTTTGATATATTGCGAATTGTTTATTGAGTTCATAATCTATTCCGACAAAATGTGCATCCAGATGATTTTCATTAATCATTCCAGACATAAACCCCACCATTTTGTCATCAATCCAATATGACTTTAGGATATATGAATGTTCTAATTTAGTTTTAAGACTTTTATAGGTTTGTAAATTAAACCCCCCTAGATTAAATGCTGCTTTTGTTACAACTTTTTTATACAATTCAGTCATTTTAAGCAGATGTTCATCAAAATTTAAAACAGAAATTTCTTTTGTAACCAAATCATTACTAAGTTTCATAGCTTTTTTAGCCTTTACTCTAAACTTTGTTTTTAGCGCGGCCAAGTAGTCCTCAAAATTTTGCCATTTAGGATCAATTTTTAAAATCATATTTGGTTCAATATTGAAAGAATAATAACCCAAACTAATCAGCTCTTTGGTTATGGGTAAAGATTCAGTCCTAAAATCTTTCATCATAAATATATCGATTGGATTTTCTTGATTACTATTTTGCGTATGATGAAGAATGCCCTTTGATATTTTTCTTAAAATAAGTTTCTTATTTTCACCTTTCTTAATAAAAATTCCATGCTCACCACTTACAAATGCGTTACCACAATTAATTATTTTTAGCGGTTTTTCTTTTGGAATAATAGCTAATCTTTTTCCAATTGAAGTTATATTTTTAAATAAGGTTGAGGTATCTTTTTCTATTGCTTCTAATTGAAAGTTTATTATTTGAACATTGGCAAAAGCAATAGCTTTTTCATTTTTATTTTTTAATACAATGTAATAAAAGAATAAATGAGAATTGTGTTTTTCTAAAGCTTCTAAATAGTTTGATGAAAAATACAAGTTATGAGAACAATTTAGTTCTTTCCATACCATATTAGGAATATCAGCTACTGTATTGAATACTAATATTTGAGCGTTGTTATGGTCTAAATTCAAAAAACTTTTTTTATGTTAAAGATGCTTAAAATTATTTTTATTTATTCTAAATAAATGCTTATTTTTGTATGCAAGTACGTTTTAAAATGATTGTATTTTACAGTTTAGAAAATCCAATAATAAAAATTACAAACACATCATCTGTTTGTAATAATAGCTGTTCATTAAATTGTATTAAACCTAAAAACAAATGTTGTTTTAAGTATAAAAAAAAGGGCATCAACTGCAAGCGATGCCCGAATATTTTTTTGAGAGAAGCTTCTTAATTCCACAAAATTATAATGTGAAAGAGTTATAGTCTTCTATTTAAAAGCATTTAAGCCAGTAATATCCAATCCTGTAATTAACAAATGAATGTCATGAGTACCCTCATAGGTAATTACACTTTCTAAATTCATAGAGTGACGCATAATAGAATATTCACCACTAATTCCCATGCCTCCTAATATTTGTCTTGCTTCTCTAGCAATGTTGATTGCCATATCTACATTATTTCTTTTTGCCATAGAAATTTGTGCAGTTGTAGCTTTTCCTTCATTACGCAAAACTCCCAAGCGCCACGTTAATAATTGTGCCTTAGTAATTTCGGTAATCATTTCAGCTAATTTTTTTTGTTGTAATTGAAATTGACCAATAGGTTTACCAAATTGAATACGTTCTTTGCTGTAACGCAAAGCAGTATCATAACAGTCCATAGCAGCTCCTATAGCGCCCCATGCTATTCCATAACGCGCAGAGTCTAAACAGCCTAAAGGTGCTCCCAAGCCAGACTTATTTGGTAATAAATTTTCTTTTGGAACTTTTACATTGTCAAAGATTAACTCACCAGTAGAAGAGGCTCTTAAAGACCATTTGTTATGAGTTTCTGGAGTAGAAAATCCTTCCATATCTCGCTCAACAATTAGACCATGTATTCTTCCCTCTTCATTTTTAGCCCATACAACAGCAACTTGTGCGAGAGGCGCATTAGAAATCCACATTTTTGCACCATTTAAAAGATAATGATCTCCCATATCTTTAAAATTAGTTGTCATTCCTCCTGGGTTAGATCCATGATCAGGTTCAGTTAATCCAAAACAACCCATCCATTCACCGGAAGCTAATTTTGGTAAATATTTGTTTCGCTGTGCTTCATTTCCATATTTCCATATGGGATACATCACTAAAGAGGATTGTACAGATGCTGTAGATCTTACACCTGAGTCACCTCTTTCTATTTCTTGCATAATCAAACCATAAGAAATTTGATCTAAGCCTGCACCTCCATATTCTTCTGGGATATAGGGTCCAAACGCACCTATATCTGCTAAGCCTTTAATAATTTGCTTTGGGAATTTAGCATTTTGAGCATATTCCTCAATTATAGGTGATACATCTCTTTTTACCCACTCTCTTGCAGCTTCTCTAACTAACTTGTGTTCTTCAGTAAGTAAGTCATCTATTTGATAGTAGTCAGGGGCTTGAAATAAATCTGGTTTCATGTTCTTTGATTTGTTTACAGACATCAAATTTAAAGAATAGATGTCAATTTAGACAAGTTTTAAATATTTTTTTATTGGTTTAAAAATTTTGATAGCAATACATGAAAGTGATGAACTCCCTTTTCCCGTTTCGGAGAAAATCGTCCAGCTTTATAAAATGAAGAACGAACCCCTTTTTGTACGTTTTCTACCACAACTTCATCTTCTTTTTCTACTTTTTCAAGATTACTTCCTGCACCTTTATTTAATTTAGTAGGATCTAAAACATAGCTAATAAAAGAAACTTTTGTTTTACTGATCTCTAAAGGCTTTACAATATTAATAGACAACCCCCATGGATAAAAGTTGAACATTATATTTGGGAAAACCCAAAAATAGTAGGCAGCTACTCTTTTTCCATAATCTATATGATTTTGAGGAAATTCAAAGATTTCTGTAGCTTCATCTGAATAGCCAATTTGTAAATTACAATGCTCATAAATAATTGTTTCATAACTACCATAATCCAAAACTTCGTTAAGACTCTCGTGAACAAAAGGTACATGAAACCCCTCTAAATAGTTGTCGCAGTACAAGGCCCAATTCGCATCAATTAGGAAGTCTTTTTGTAATGTTTTTTCAAGTTTAAATTCATCTATAGGTAAAAAACCTATTCTTTCATTCATAATATTAATCACCTCTTGAAAATCAAAACTTGGATTGAGTCCTGCAAATAAAAGATGCCCCCATTTTTTTAAAGGGAACCTATGAAGATGATCACAAGGTCTTGGGAAATTTTCAGCATCGGTAAACTCAGGCATAAATTCAAACTTACCCTGTAAGTTAAATCGTCTTCCATGATAAGAGCAAGTCAGTTTTTTTGTTGTCTTAGATGTTAATGCAAGTAAATTCCCTCTGTGCGTACACACATTTGTGAGACAATTGATGTGACCATCTTTATCCCTCGTTAATAGTAGGGGTTCAGTTAAAAAACCATCTAACAAAATGAAGGGATGAACAGATTGTGGCTTATCAACTAAACTTTCATCACCTACCCATTGCCAAGATTTTAAAAAAACTTTTTCTTTAATTATTTCAAAAACAACAGGATCTTTATAAAAAGTAGCAGGGAGTGTTTCTGCTTTTGTGATATCTGAATTAATTTTAAATCTCATTTTGGTTGTTTATTTAAATTGTACCTTTCAAGAGTTTGATTCTAAAATTACATAAATTAAATGAGTTCTAGTAACAAAAAAATTGGTTTGATAACAGCAACGTCTTTGGTTGTTGGAAATATGATTGGTGCAGGGATATTTATACTTCCAGCCTCATTATCAACTTATGGCAGTATCAGTTTATTAGGATGGGTTTTTACTGCGTCAGGTGCTATAATCTTAGCAAAAATATTCAGTAATTTAAGTAAGATTATTGTAAATAAAAGCGGAGGGCCTTATGCGTATTCAAAAGAAGGGTTTGGAGATTTTATTGGTTTTCTAGTTGCATGGGGATATTGGATTTCTACATGGATTAGTAATGCTGCTATTGCTATTGCAATTATAGGAGCATTGAGTTTCTTTTTTCCAATTTTAGAAACAAATTCATTTTTAGCGGTTAGTATTGGTTTATCAATGATTTGGTTTTTTACTTGGATTAATTCCAATGGGGTAAGATCTTCAGGTAAAATTCAAGTTATTACAACGGTTTTAAAAATACTTCCATTGGTATTTGTTATCATTTTTGGTCTCTTTTTTTTTAGTCTTGATAATTTTCCAAAATTTAATTTGACAGGTGAAACAGACTTTACCACATTTTCATTAGTAGCCGCATTAACATTATATGCTTTTTTAGGTTTAGAATCGGCTAGTATCCCTGCCGAGAATATAAAAAATCCATCAAAAATAGTTCCTAAAGCAACCATGCTTGGTACAATTATTAGTACTTGTATTTATATTTTAGGAACCGTTGTTTTATTTGGAATTTTACCCACAGAAACTTTGCAAAATTCTCCAGCCCCATTTGCTGAAGCAGGACAAGTTATTGGGGGTAAATATGCAGGTTATTTTGTTGCTATGGGAGCTGCAATTTCTGGAATGGGAGCACTTAATGGTTGGATTTTAATATTAGCACAAATCCCCATGGCAGCAGCAAAAGATAATATATTCCCAAAAGTTTTTAAAAAAAATAACAAAAAAGGGGCTCCTATTTTAGGTCTCATTATTGGAAGTTTATTAAGTTCTGTAGTTATGTTAATGAATTTTTCAGACAGCCTGGTTACCCAATTTACTTTTATGGTAAATTTAACTGTCTTAGCCTGCTTGGTTCCTTATTTATTTGTTTCTGCAGCCTATATTATTATTGTTATCCAAAAAAATAAAGAGACTAGTAGTATTATGAAAACAGTTATTTTAGGTCTTTTAGGGTTTTTATATTCTTTGTGGGCAATATATGGTTCAACAGCAGAAGTTGTTTTTTATGGATTTTTATTATTATTGCTTGGAATTCCATTTTATGTTTTAATGCAATGGAATAAATCAAAAACAAAATGAAAAAAACTCATCATTCGGAATATTTAAAATTAAAAACGCTGTATTTAAAATCTGCAGAAAATTCGTTTTACTCAGAGAAGCAGCTTTCAGAACAATGGGAAGAATTACAGTTTCTTTCAAAACCTAGTTTTGAAAAATCCTTAAAAGAATACGATACATTTCAATTATTTCTTGCCAATAAAAATATAGAATTATCTTTTTTTCCTGAGAATGAGAACACATGGATAGACTCCATTTATTGCAGAGATGCTTCAATTGCTACAGATTTTGGAATGATTATTTGTAATATGGGGAAGAAGGGAAGAGTACATGAACCTAAAGCACAATTAGAGACTTATCAAAAAAATGGTATGGGTGTACTTGGAGAGATTAAGTATCCTGGAACCTTAGAAGGAGGAGATGTAGCTTGGTTAGATCAAAACACATTGGCTGTTGGACATACCTATAGAACAAATCAAGAAGGGATTCATCAATTAAAATCTTTATTGCACCCTAAAGGAATAGAGGTAATTGTTGTTGAGCTGCCACATTATAAAGGTAAAGAAGATGTTTTTCATTTGATGTCTATACTCAGTCCTATTGATAAAAATTTAGCCGTAGTCTATTCTCCTTTAATGCCAATTAAATTTAGAAATGAATTACTACAAAGAGGTTTTCAATTACTAGAAGTTCCAGATGAAGAATTTGAATCTATGGGATGTAATGTTTTAGCGGTAGCTCCAAGAGAATGTTTGATGGTTGACGGAAATCCAATCACAAAAAAATTACTTGAGAATGCAGGATGTCAAGTGTTTAGTTATAAGGGAAATGAGATTAGTGTAAAAGGTGGTGGAGGCCCTACTTGCCTAACACGTCCAATGCAAAGAACACTTTCTTAAATAAGTTACTTTTCTCTAATTTGGAAATTGTATCTAAGATATTACTTTCTAAAAACCCTTTTATGTAAGTTTGTAAAGATGAACAATTCGTTAGGTAAAAAAGAAAGATTAAAAAGCCAAAAACTCATAGGGAGACTTTTTGAGGAAGGTGCCTCATTAAAAATTTTTCCTTTCAGGCTGATTTATATTACTACAGAAAAATCTCAATTACAGTCTTCATTCTCAGTTCCAAAAAGAAATTTTAAAAAAGCAGTAGACCGAAATAGGATTAAAAGATTAATTAAAGAAGCGTATCGATTAGAGAAAAAAAATGCATTTAAAACATCAAACTATAATTGTGTTTTTATGATTACTTATCTTGGTAAGAAAGAACCATCATTTCTTGAAGTACAAAAAAAAATTCGAGAACTTTTAAAATTATTTATTGAAACACAAGCAAGAAATGAAAATGAATAACTTCTCAATAAGAAAACAGACACTATTAGCACTAACTATTTTAGCTATTTTACTTTCTTTTTCCTTTAAATCAAATTTTTTTGAAGTTGCAAAACAGTTGGAGATTTACACAACATTATTTAAAGAACTGAATCTATATTACATAGATGAAATTAATCCTGCTGAATTTACAAATAGAGCGATAAAAAACACGTTAAAAGAATTAGATCCCTATACAAATTATTTTGATGAACAAGGAGTTGAAGCAGCAAGAATTAGTAGAGAGGGAGAATATTCAGGGATTGGTGTTTCGGTTTTTTTTGATAAAAAGGGGATTACATTAAATGAGGTTTTCAAAGGCTATGAGGCAGATGTAAAAGGTCTTAAAGCTGGAGATATTATTATAAAAGTTGGAAATCAATCTCTTGAAAACATGGATAAGGATCAACTTTCACAAATGTTAAAAGGTGCACCAAACACCTCTTTAGATATTTCTGTTTTGAGACAAGGAGATGTTATAAAAAAAACAGTTATTACAGAAAAAATTGAACGAAATCCCGTACCCTTTTATGATTTAATTGACCTTGAAACAGGGTATATTGTTTTAACTAGATTTAATCAAAAAGCTTCTTCAGAGGTTAAAAAGGCTTTTTTAGATTTAAAGAAGAGAGGCATGAAAAAGTTAATCTTTGATTTAAGAAATAATCCAGGTGGCTCTTTGGGAGAAGCTATAAACATCTCAAATTTTTTCCTACCAAAAGGAAGTAAAATTACATCAACAAAAGCTAAAGTTAGAAAATGGAGTACTACTTACAACGCATCAAAAATCCCTTTAGATATTGAAATTCCTCTCACTATTTTAGTTAATGAAAGTTCAGCTTCTGCTTCTGAAATAGTTGCGGGTGCACTTCAAGATTATGATAGAGCGATTATTGTGGGAGAGCGCTCTTTTGGGAAGGGTTTGGTTCAGCGCTACAGAAATCTATCTTATGGGACGCAACTCAAACTTACCATATCTAAATACTACACTCCAAGTGGAAGGTGTATCCAAGAATTAGATTATGCGAATAGAGATAATAAAGGAGAGGTTCCGAAATTTTCAGATGGAACGGTAACTTCTTTTAAAACTAAAAATGGAAGGCTTGTATTTGATGGAGGAGGAATTACTCCAGATGTAGTCGTAGGCTTTTCAAAAAGAAACAAAACTACTAAAGCCTTACTAAACTCAAGAGCAATTTTTAATTTTACAACGGATTTTTATTATAAAAACCCATCAATAAGTTCAATTGATGATTTTTCTTTTACTTCATCAAATTTTAAAAGCTTTTTGAATTATATCAAAATTTCTGATACTACTTTTAAAACCTCTCAAGAGCGTCTTTTTTTAGATGCATTCAAATCATTTTCAAAACCAAAATTAATTTCCTCTGAATATCAAGAAATAAAAAAGGAATTACTTCAAGCAAAAATTGAAAATATTTCAAAAGATCAAGATTTTATATCAGCTCTTATTATGGAAAATATTTTAACGAGATACTATTATAAAAAAGGAACTTACGAGAATAAATTAAAAAAAGATAAAGTACTTCTTGAAGCACTAAAAATACTTAAAAATAAAAACCATTATACCAAAATCCTTAATGGAGCTTAATTCTAGCCGAATTACTTATCTTTACAGCCTAAAAATACGATGTTGCAAACCAACCACAAAGAAAGAACAAGAGCACAAGAATCAACAAACGCAATTGAGCGTTTGTACATATCTATGCGACATTTATTTAGCAGAGGTTTTTATAAACCTATGGGTATTTCGGGGGAAACCTTACGGAAATCACTTTTACTTCTTAGACCCGAAATTTATGGATCTATAGCAGAGGAACGCGTAGAGTTAAATGGGTTAATTTATGTGATAGAGCGCTTACCGGAGGGAATTGAGGAGTGTCAGTTTATAAATCTTACGGCTGATGAGCGATATAATAAATCTCATTTTAAGGTAATTATTCCTCCTAAAAGAAGAAGAAATTGTTATAGAATTGACAAAGACCAAATGAATATTGAAATTACTAGGGGTCGATCAGAAATCTATGATATTTTAACACACCTTACTTTTTTATTCATAGAATCTCATAAAATAAAAGACCGTGTTTTGTTAAATACAAAAGGAGATGTTACCCGTGAATGGAAAAACTTAGAGGAGGTTGTTCTTCATCATAAAAAAATTTCTGAAGAAGAAAGAGAAGTTGCAAAAGTTCATTTAGCAAGCGTCCTGGGCAGAACTTATGATGAAGTTGCTGATACGTATAAAGCTTTTTACTCCTCAGAAAATCCAGATCGTTTTTTTCAAATTATATATTGGTTAGGGAAACTTGCTATCACTGAAAGTTGTTATCAACAAAAAAGAACCATTAATTTTAGTTCTGTTTTAGGTGAAGGTATAGGGCATCATATTTATGGAGAGATTTGGGCAAACAATATAAAGAAAGTATTAAAAAATCATCAGCTTTTAGAAAGGCCAATACACATTATCAGTGCAAATATGCATAGCGTGTTAAATACTATTTATGCAACTGATGCGTTATCTACAATAGCAAAGGGAAAACAAGGATTTGAATTGTATGAATTATTGAGTAATAGTGATAGTAAGCCGCTACAGAAAAAAGTAAAAGAATACGCGTCTGAAAATGGGTTGATTTACATAAAAGATACTTCTGGAACCAACATTAATGTTCAGGTGATAGACACTAAAAAGGTAGGGGAAAATAAATCACAATTTAAAAAAGAAAACATTAAAGGTGAACCCCCGGTAATTATAGTAATGGATTATGCTTTCGGTGAGCAAGCTTACGAAACTATGGACGAATTATTAAAGCCTTATAAAGAAAATAAAAGTTCAATTCATTTAAATGTTGAATCTATATCAATTATGGGTAAAGCTGGAATTTTAGAGGGAGGAAAAGGAGATATTATGATTCCTTCTGCACATATTTTTGAGGGCACAGCAGATAATTATCCATTTACAAATGAATTGACCAAGGAAGACTTAGAAGGCTTTGGAGTAGCTTCTTTTGATGGTGCTATGGTTACGGTATTAGGAACCTCTCTTCAAAATAAAGATCTATTGAAATTTTTCCATGATTCAACTTGGAATGTAATTGGCCTAGAAATGGAGGGGGCACACTATCAAAAAGCTATTCAGGCAGCTTCTAAGATACGAGGTAATATATCTGAAGATGTAAAAGTACGTTATGCGTATTATGCTTCTGATAATCCTTTAGAAACTGGAGCTACTTTAGCTTCGGGTGGTTTAGGGATGTCTGGTGTTACTCCAACCTATGCAATTACAAAAAAAATACTAGAACAAATTTTTCAATACTAAAACTAATCAAAGAAATAATATGTCAACAGCTAAAAATAAAAACGAAGAAGAGGTAGATTTAGGTTCTCTATTTGTAATTATTGGAAAAGGATTTAAAAACTTTTTTAATTTTATTGGAAGTATATTTAAGGGAATATTTCATTTTTTAATAATAACCTTACTGTTTTTTAAGGAACATTTATTAAAAATCATTGTTGCTGGGTTATTGGGTTTTATTTTTGGAGCCTACTTAGATTATAATAAAGGAGGTTATTTATGAGTCTAAAATGCTGGTAAAGCCAAATTTTAATAGCACCAAGCAATTGTATGCTAATATTTTATTTTACAATGATCTAGTAAATCAGAAAGAGTATAACCTATTAATGGAGACTTTTCAAATTAATCAAGAGGAGGCCGAATCATTAAGAGAAGTTTTCTATTGAACCCATAATGAATGAGAACAATATCATAATTTCATATGATGAATTAGCGGTCTCAGTTGATACTTTTGCTATTAAAGATTATGATTTTGAATCCTTCAAGAAAGCATTTACAAATTATGATTATTTCATTCATGAAATTAAAGTAACATCAACTCAAAATAAAATTTTTAAAAAATTTGATGAAATAATTTTATCTTCCATATTAGAAAATGATTACTTCAGGAATATTAATAATTCGGAAAAATCTAATCTAGATAGAAGTTATAATCTTTATGATAAAAACATTAGTCAAATAGATACTTTAAGGAAAGTATATGAAAAGGTTTTATTAGAAAATGCAAAAAAATCTACATCAGGAACTAATATTAATTTGAGTGGAGAAATTAATAAAAATGTAGATATAGAGCTTTTTAAAATAAATAGAAACTTGGATTCTTATTTAACCCAAATAAGTGAAGAAAAGTCAGAAAAAGATAAAATAATCAATGTTATTTCAAGTTTTCAAAAAGTGGGAAATATTTCAGGAGGAATTTTAAGTTCAAGTAAATTTATATATTTATTTGTTGGTTTTATTGCAATGGTATCCATGTTACTTCTTATGAAACTAAATACTTTTTTAGATAAGTATACTAAATAATAGTGTTGGTAATTTTTTGTCACCACATAAAAAATTAAATTTCTGAATGTTAGAGTTAAAAAATAAATCAATATTAATAACTGGAGGAACAGGCTCTTTGGGGAAAGCCTTAACGAAACATATTTTAGACAACTATCCGAAAGTAAAAAAAGTAGTTATTTTTTCCAGAGATGAGCAGAAGCAATTCCAAATGTCGCAAGACTTTCCTTCTAGTCAATATCCTCAAATCCGTTTCTTTATAGGGGATGTTAGAGATAAAGATAGATTAGTTAGAGCTTTTCAACACATAGATTATGTAATCCATGCCGCTGCCATGAAACATGTTCATATAGCAGAATACAATCCTGGTGAATGTATAAAAACAAATATTGGCGGTGCTGAAAATATTGTTGAAGCTTCTCTTCAGAGCAATGTAAAAAGAGTTGTTGCACTTTCAACAGACAAGGCATGTGCACCAATTAATTTATACGGAGCAACAAAATTAACTTCAGATAAACTTTTTATTGCAGCAAACAATATAAAAGGGGAAAAACAAATAAGGTTTTCTGTAGTACGATACGGAAATGTCATGGGGTCTAACGGTTCAGTAATTCCTTTTTTTATTAACAAAAAGAAACAAAGTAATAGTTTGCCAATAACAGATCCTAACATGACACGATTTAATATTTCTCTTCGAGGAGGAGTAAGTATGGTAATGCATGCCTTAGAACATGCCTGGGGTGGTGAATTATTTGTGCCAAAAATACCATCATATAAAATTATGGACGTAGCAGAAGCTATTGGTCCAAATTGTAGTAAACCAATTATTGGGATAAGGCCAGGAGAGAAGGTTCACGAAGAAATGATAACACCTTCAGATTCTTTTTATACCTATGATTTAGGAAAGTATTATACAATTTTACCTGCTACACACATGTGGGACTTAAAGGAGTATTTAAGTACATTTAAGGCAAAAAAAGTCCCTTTAGGTTTTAGTTATAATTCAGGAGAAAATCAAGAATGGGAGACTGTTGAAAGTTTAAGAGCTTTAATAAAAAAACATGTTGACGATAGTTTCAAAGTATAATGAATACTAAAATAATACCATACGGAAGACAATCTATTGAGCAAGATGATATTGATGCTGTTGTTAATACACTTCAGTCAGATTTTCTAACTCAAGGTCCAAGAGTATTGGAATTTGAAAAAAAGTTTGCAGATTATATTGGAGCTAAGTATGCGGTAGCAGTGAATAATGCAACCTCGGGTCTTCATCTCTCTGTTTTGTCTTTGGGGTTAAGCAAGGGAGATAGAGTTATTACTACACCAATTACTTTTGCTGCTTCAGCGAATTGTGTTAGATACACAGGTGCAGAGGTTTGGTTTGCAGATATAAATCCTGACACCTATTTATTATCTCTAGAAAGTGTTAGATCTTTATTAGAGAGTAAACCAAAAGGATTTTTTAAAGGTATTATTCCAGTTGATTTTGCAGGACTACCCATTAATTTAGAGGATTTCCGATCTCTAGCAAACGAGTATAATCTCTGGTTAATTGAAGACGCTTGTCATGCTCCAGGAGGCTATTTCACTGATGCCAAAGGAATAAATCAGCGTTGTGGTAATGGTAACTATGCAGATTTAGGGGTTTTTTCTTTCCATCCTGTAAAACACATTGCTTGTGGTGAAGGAGGTATGGTAACGACCAACTCTGAGGTATTATATAAAAAGCTTTTATTGCTAAGAACTCACGGAATTACTAAAGAAAATATGCAGGAAAATCAGGGAGCTTGGTTTTACGAAATGCAATCCCTAGGGTTTAATTATAGATTAACAGATATTCAATCTGCTTTAGGAATCACCCAATTAGCTAAAAATGCCAGAGGAGTTGAGAAAAGAAATGAAATTGCCAAAAAATACAAGCAAGCTTTTCAAGGGAGAGTTAAATTTCAAGAGTTACCCCAAAAATTTTATAATGCTCACCATTTATTCGTAATTGAGGTTGAGAACAGAAAAGGCTTGTATGAATTTTTAAAAGAACATCATATATTTACTCAAATTCATTATATCCCAGTTCATACTTTACCCTATTACAAAGAAATTGGATATGAGACAGCAGATTTATCAAATGCAGAAAACTATTATTCAAAATGCATTAGTTTACCAATGTACCCGACATTAAAGCACAAAGAACAAAAATTTGTAATTGATAAAGTATTGGAATATTTAAATGTCTAGACTAGCAATCATACCCGCAAGAGGAGGAAGCAAACGTATTCCTAGAAAGAATATTAAATTATTTTTAGGAGAGCCTATTATTTCATACTCAATTAAAGCAGCCCTTAAGAGTAACCTTTTTGATGAGGTCATGGTTTCTACTGATGACAATGAAATTAAAGAAATCGCTCTTAAATATGGTGCAAAAGTACCTTTTTTAAGAAGTGATAAAAATTCAAATGATTACGCAACAACAGTTGACGTAGTTGAGGAAGTTTTAGAAACTTATAGATTACAAAAAAAGCAATTTGATTATTGCTGTTGTATTTATCCGACAGCTCCATTTGTGTCTGAAAATTTATTAACTAAAGCTTTTCAAAAATTACTAGACCACAAATTTGATTGCGTCTTTCCAGTGTCAAAATACAGTTTTCCAATACAAAGAGGGATGATAATTAATGATGAAGATAAAATTGAAATGATTGATACTTCAAAAATGAATATAAGATCTCAAGATTTAGATCCTTCATATCATGATGCTGGACAATTTTATGTTTTTAACGTGAATTTATTTCTTCAAAATCATAAACTATGGACAAATAATACAGGATGTTTGGTTATAAATGAGTTGGAGGCACAAGATATTGATACTGAAATAGATTGGAAATTAGCTGAATTGAAATATAAATTGTTGCTGGATGCAAAAAGAAATTCTTTTTAGAGCTGATGGGAATTCAGAAATAGGTTTAGGGCATTTATATCGCTTATTTAGTTTGATTGAAATGCTCAAAGCGGACTTTAAATTTACTTTTGTCTCTTCAGAAACTTCCGCTGTAAATATTATTCCAAATAGCTATCAACTGAAAATAATTCCAAGTCAAATTACTATAAGAGAAGAACCTGAATGGATCTCTAATGAGTTTGATAAAAATAATACTCTATTAATTGCTGATGGATATCAATTCAATTCAAGCTACCAAAGAAAAATAAAGGAACAGGGTTTTAAATTTGTATATATAGATGATTTAGCTTCTGAACATATGTTTGCAGATCTCATTATAAATCATTCACCAAATATTACCTCACAGATTTATTCTGCAGAGCCCTACACTAAGTTTGCTTTGGGGACAAAATATGCTTTATTACGCCCTGCTTTTTTAGAACTCTTAGCAAAAGAAAAAAAAATACAAAAAATAGATAATGCTTTTGTTTGTTTTGGAGGTGCTGACCCTTATAATCTTACCTTAAAAGCTACCAAAGCATTATTAAAAATACCACAAGTAAAGAATATATATATCGTATTAGGCGGTGCGTATTCTCATAAAGAAATTTATACTTTAGCACAAAAAAATATTAAAATTTATCAAAATCTTTCAGAGGAAGAACTATTAGAAATTATGGTTACTTCTAATTTTGCTATTGCTCCAGCAAGTACTATTTTATATGAACTTTGCTGTGTTCAAATACCTGTTCTAAGTGGTTATTATGTAAATAATCAGAAAAAAATTTACAATGGTTTTGCAAATAAAAAAGCAATTTTTGAAATGGGAAATTTGAAAGACTTTAGCATTACCTCATTTGAAGATCATTTACTTCAATTTTTAAAAATTGATTTTCAAGAGCTTATCAACTGTCAAAAGAAAATTTTTGATCAAAATATCAAAAATCGAATCTGTAAATTAATCTCAAGTTTATGATAACATTAGGGGTATTATGTAGCGGAGGTTTAGGATTCGATACGCTGGTAAAGATTCATGAAGAATACCAAATAAAATTTATTTTAACAGATAAAAAATCAACAGAGATTATCCAATTCTCAAAAGAGCAGGAGATCCCTCTTTTTATTGGAAATCCAAGAAATGGAAATGGTTATCAATTCATAAAAAATATTTCTGTGGATGTAATAACTTCTATTAATTATTTGTTTTTAATTGCAAATGATATTATTTCACATCCCAAAAAACTTATTTTTAATATTCATGGATCATTATTGCCAAAATACAGGGGAAGAACACCCCATGTTTGGGCAATTATTAACGGAGAAAAAAAGACAGGTATTACCGCTCATTTAATTGATTCTGGGTGTGATACAGGAAGTATTATAGAACAAATTGAAATTGACATTGAGTACAACGATACAGGGGGTATGCTTTTGGAAAAATATGCTAAAGAATATTTTCCATTAGTAAAAAAGGTTTTAAGTAGCGTAGAATTAAATCAATTAACTTTAAAAAAGCAAATTGAACTAAAAGCTTCTTACTTTGGTAAAAGAACGCCTTTGGACGGAGAAATTAATTGGTCTTGGCCTAAAGAAGATATTAGAAATTGGGTTAGAGCACAAGCTTACCCATACCCTGGAGCATTTACTTTTTATGATAATTTAAAGATTATAATTGATAAAGTATCAATTTACGAGGGTCATTTAAGCACAAAAATTCTCAATGGAACACTATTAAAGTTAGACGCAATTATTGTTGTTAAAGTTAGTAATGGATATCTGAGGTTAGATAGCGTCAGAACAGAAAATTGTATTTTTGATGAAGGTAAAAAATTAGGGAATGAAAATAGGTGATAGATTTATAGGAGGAGATAATCCGTGTTTTATAATTGCGGAATTATCTGCAAATCATAATGGTGATTTAAATGTTGCAATTGAAACCATTAGAGCAGCAAAAAAAGCAGGTGCTGATGCTATTAAATTACAAACCTATACTCCAGACACATTAACTATAGATTGTAATAATGAACACTTTAAAATAGAAGGTGGTACTCTATGGGATGGTAAAACATTGTATGAGTTATATGGAGAAGCCTACACCCCTTGGAGTTGGCATAACCAACTTTTTGAGGTAGCTAGAGAAGAAGGATTAATTTGTTTTTCATCACCTTTTGACGCTACAGCTGTAGATTTTTTAGAAAAATTAAATGTCCCAGCCTATAAAATAGCATCTTTTGAAATACAAGATATTCCTTTAATTACCTATACAGCTTCAAAAGGAAAACCAATTATTATTTCTACTGGAATAGCTGAAGAAACTGATGTTCAATTGGCTGTTGATACCTGTAGAAAAGCTGGGAATAATGATATTATATTGCTAAAATGTACTTCCTCTTATCCTGCACCCTTGGAATTGGCAAACTTAAATACAATTCCAGATTTAAAACAACGTTTTAAGGTTGAGGTAGGTTTTAGTGATCACACCTATGGTTTTCTAGCACCAATAGTTGCGGTTACTTTAGGCGCAAAAGTGATTGAAAAACATTTTATTTTAGATAAATCTATTGGAGGACCTGATGCAGATTTTTCTTTAGATGTTTCCGAATTCACAGAAATGGTTTCTAAAGTTAGAGATGCCGAAAAATTATTAGGCACAGTATCTTATGAGATTTCTGATAAAGTAAAAAACAACAAAAAATTTGCTAGATCTTTATTTGTTTGTGAAAATGTAAAAAAAGGAGATACAATCACAAAAGAAAATATCCGATCTATAAGACCAGGTTACGGATTACACCCAAAATATTATGATGAAATATTAGGGAAAACATTCTCTGAAGATGTTCAAAGAGGACAGCCGCTATCTTTAAAGATGATTAATGAAAATACTTTTTATAGAAAATAGACATAAAACTTTTTTTTATGAACCTATAGCAAAAAAACTTCAAGAAGAAGGAATTGAAATCTCCTGGTTGATTCAAAATAAAGAATTTACACCAAATTTAGAATCAAAAAAATATAGCATTCCCTATCCAAAAGCTAAAATTGATATTCAACTTGATAATGAAATAGAAAGTTTAATAAAAATTGATAGACAATTTAATCATTTTAAACAAAAAGATAGTTCCTACTTTTATTATTACAACCAAAAAATTAAAGAAATTCTTGAAGAGATAAAGCCAAATATTGTTTGTGGAGAGTCAACTGCATTTCATGAATTATTAACAATTTTAAATTGTAAAAGAAAAGATATTTTATACTTGAACCCCTCTTCTTGTAGGTATCCAAAAGGTAGATTTTCATTTTATAAGTATGATACTTTAACCCCTTTTAATGGGAGTGGAGAAGTTTTAGAAAATACTGCAGCTGAAAAAATGATCAGTCAGATAGTAAACAGAAACTCAGCTCCAGATTATATGAAATTGAAACCTCCATCGAAAATTTCAAAAATAAATGATAAGGCTCTTAAAGTTAAATCCTATTTTTTTGGAGAAAAATACAACACTCCTAACCCAATAATAAAGTTAAAGCTAGAAAAACAAAAGAAACAAAATATTATAAAATGGGATGAAGTTTCTAAACAAAGCATAAAAAAAGGAAATGACTTTTTACTATTATATCCATTACAAATGCAGCCTGAAGCAAATATTGATGTTTGGGGTAAAGCGTATAGAGATCAAACAAAGTTAATTGAGGATGTAGTAGCTTCATTACCTAAAGACTGTAAATTAGTAGTTAAACCAAACCCTAAATCTAATTATGAGATTTCAAAAACTTTAATCCGTTTAGCTAGAAAGCATCAACAGATAGAAATCTTACACCATAATGTAAAAATGGATGATATTTTACCAATAATAGATTTGGTAATAACTGTTACCGGTACAATAGCAATCGAATGCTATATTATCAAAAAAACCAATTGTTACAGTTGTTAAGACAATTAATAATAAAATAAAGAGTTGTATTTATATCAATTCCTTAAATGTTGAATTGAAAACAATTATAAAAAAGTTCAGAAAGGAGAATTTCCTTGTGTTACAAAACAAGACATGATTATTTTTATTAATGAATTAAATCAACTGAGTTACAAAGGTAAAATTTCAGATCCTTATACAGATACCTCTTGTATTCACCAGGAAAATATTAATGATATAGCCAAAGCCTTCATTTCGGTAATAAATAACTATGATAGGAAAAACTAATTTTTCTTTTTTACTTAAAAACAGTTTAACTAAAGTTACTATAGCTGGATTAGTATTATGGATTCTTTTTTTCTTTCTAGTTCCACTTACTGTAAAAAAACATGTAGGTTGGATACCTGTATTCTATTTATTGATTAATTATTTTGTTTTTATTTTAGGGTTAAATATCATTCCATCTGTAAAAAAAGAAAATAGAGATACATATAAAGTCAATAAAAATACACTTAGGAAAGTTCTCTATATTATTATTTTGATAGCAGTTATTGGATTGTTTTTTAAGGTGTTGGATAAATTTTATATAAGAGGGGCTTCATTTTCTAACTCTATATCATTAAATAGAATCATTTTAGAAAAATCAGGATCATCCATTATAAGTATTATCGCTGCAGTATTAAATCCTTTTAGCTTTTTACCGTTGTTTATCTATTTTTATTTAGGAATCAAAAATAGATTATTATTAATTTTTTGTTATTTCTTGTTTTTTTCTACTGCTTTTGAATTCATTATGCTTGGGTCTAGAGCTGGACTTTTTGTAATCATTTTGTTACTACTTATTTATTTAAGGTATTTTAAAAAATTAAAAATCTCATTAACAAGAGTTTTTGTTGTGTCATTGATTATGATTTTTGTTATGATTTTTTCAGTTCAATTATTTATAGAAAGAACAAAGGATTTTGCAAAGACAGATAAAGTAGCTGTAGAGCATATTTTGACTAGATCTGGATATAATTTTACTGTAGAACCAACCAAAGAGGCAAAGCATAAGATTATCAATACAAAAAATAAAACAGTGCAAGCGTACAGACTTGGATTGATGAATTTTGGACAATATTATTTACATGGAGTATTTGAGTTTGGATATTTATATAATAATTATAAAAAAAATTATTGGTATGGAGGGTACACATTCAACATATTTGCCAAGTTTATTAATATTGTGTTTCGGACAAATATCGACTTAAAAAAAATACAACAATCACCGCCTAGAACTGGGGTTTATACAACTTTTTTTGGCCCTATTTTTATTGATTTTGGATGGTTTTCACTTATTTTTATATTCTTTTTTGGAGTTTTTCAAAAAATTATATACAACAAAATACTTCAAGGAAGATTTCAATTTACTCCACTATTATTTTACTTATTAATCATAAACTTCTTTATGCCTGTATTTAATTTTATTAACGGAGCTCAAGGGTTATATAATCTAATTTCTTTCGGGTTTTTTGCACTTATTTATATACTTTTAACAGGGAAGTTAAAAATATCTACAAAAGATGGATTAATATCATATGTAAAGATTCTAAAGTAATATGTCAAAATTTAAAAAAAAGGTAAGTTTTTATTTAATGAGAACAGTAAAATCCAAAAGGATTAGAGATTTTTTGGCTCAGCGAAAATCAAGACAGATTAAAAAAAGTGAGATTCCAAAAGGAATTGGTAGAATTGTTGACATAGATGTAAACCACCTAAATGAAAAGGGTTATCTAAACCTTGGTTCATTCCTTTCACCCAAAGAGAGTTCAAAATATTATGGATAAAATTAGTACTTTTAAGTGTTATGATCCATTTAGAAAAGATCTTGGAATGTTTGTGAGTGATGAAATTCCAGCCCAAGTTCATGTCGCTAATTATAGAAGAGAAGATTTATCCTCTGTAAATGAACTTCTCGACATTGCAAATAACTCAAATATTATTGAGGTTATACAGGATTTCTTGGGAGCAACACCCACCATTAGTAATATTAATATGTGGTGGTCCATACCAGGAAAAGAAAAAGCAGAGCAAGCACAGTTATTTCATAGAGATGTAGATGATTTAAAGTTTTGTAAATTATTTATCTATCTTACAGATGTAGACATGTCAAATGGACCTCATGTATATGTAGAAGGTTCGTCTTCATCAAAAAAGCTACGAGAAATAAGACGCTATAACAACGAAGAAATTATAAAAACTTTTGGTGAATACTCTATTAAGTATTTTACAGCTCCAAAAGGTTCCGCTTTTATTGTAGACACCTATGGATTTCATAAAGGGTTATTACCAAAAAATAAAAAAAGACTTTTATTTCAAGTGCAATATTCTTTAAGTCCAATTGGTATTGAATCTTATTCTCCAATAAAAATCGAAAACAATAAATACAACAAGTATATAAATAGATTAATCATAAAGTAAATGATTATAACAAAACTCTTAACAGCACTTTTCTCTCTTTTACCGAGTAAATTAGCGAACCTGTTCTTAAAATTACTAGGACATAAGATTAGTTGGAATTCGAAAATAGGATTATCCATTCTATATGTTAAGAGTTTAACATTAGATGAAAACTCTGTGATTGGACATTTTAATTTTTTTAAAGTAGATAGTGTTAAACTTTCTAACCAGGCGGTAATCAAGAATTTAAATCTTTTCAAAGGGCCTATAACTGTTTTTTTAGGTAAAAAAAGTAGAATTGGAAAGTTTAATAAATTCACAAGAGCATATAGCCCTATAACTTATGGTAAATCTTCTTTTTGTATTGAGGATGGAACAAGAATTACATATGATAATTTCTTTGATTTGACCTGTAGTATTAGTTTTGGAAAAAACAGTCAAGTAGCAGGAAAAGGATCACAGTTTTGGACACACGGCTATATGCATGACAATTCAGGAACAGAAAGAATACGTGTAGATGGAGAGATAATCATAGGTGATAATGTTTATGTCGGTACTAGATGTGTTTTTAATCCAGGAGTTAAAGTTTATAATGCTATTAATATTGGAGGGAATTCTGTGATTTCGAAAGATTTAACTGAATCTGGAATGTATGTAAACCAATCTCTTCGTTATTTAAAAAAAGATGTTCAAGAAGTAAGAGAAAGATTAACTCGGGTTTCTGAAAAAAATTTAATAGACGAAATTTACACAAAAAATAAATGAAAAATTTATATTTTTTTTTAGGGATGCTAGTTTTTATCCTTTCTTGCAAAGAAAAACAAGCAGGAGAAAAAACTAATAGTGATAAAAAAATAGAATTTAAAGAAATACAAAAAATCCTTTCTGAGGATGCATATATTTTAAATGAAAATTTCCCAAAAGGAGATGTTCGTCGTTATGGTATATTTCCTGATTCTGCCTACACAAATATTCATCCAGTATCAAAGAAATCTAAGATTACGACAGTTTTGGATATGGCTGAAGCTAATAAAATTGAATTGTTTTTTCCAAAAGGATACTATAAGACTGCGTTACTTTTAGATTCAAGGAAAAACATTCAACTTCGATTTGACAAAGCAGAATTTGATTTAGTTCATATTACTCAAATATCAAAAAATCACAAAAAGCCAGAAAATATTGAACTAAAAGGAGAGTTAATCATATATGATCGGTTGGGAATAACTGAAGCTACAAATATTAAGATTGACACTGTTTATTTGAAATCAGATATTGAAAAAAGTATTCGAAGTATGAGATCAAGGGGCTGTCACATTTATCATGGATGTAATGATATTAAAATTAAGTATTTATCAATTGATGACTTTGGTTCTGGTGATAATCGATATAAAAACAATCACGCAAGTTTAGCAGTAGATGGTTGGAAAAACAATCCTAAAAATCTACACATTCAAAAATTATATATAAAATCTTCAGATAGGCATGGTGTCTATTTAACTGGATCTAATCATAAAATTGACGAGATTATTATAGACCAATTTGGAGTAGGGACTTCAGAAGGAATGACCCCTATGCAAGATGCTTCTGTAGTAGAACACCAATTATTTTCTGCCATTTGGATTAATAGATGCTACAATTCAACGATAGGTGACATCACTATAAACTCAAAGAATTCTGATGGTTATTTTACAACAAATTTTGATGAAGGAGATTCATTGAATCCGGTAAATATCCGTCAATTAACAGTAAAGAATTTTGATAGGACATTGCCGGTAAGGTTTGCAAAAAATACTGGTGTTATAGTAGAAAAAATTATAAAAAGATAATGAAAGCGAGAATTTTAAGCATTCCAAGAGAATTGGTTTATGTTGTGTTATTAGCATGTGTACGCGTTTTCATTGACATTAAGTTATCAACTAAATTCAATTTCAATTATACTTCTAACAGTCTTTTATTTATGTGATAAAAGTCTAGTATCTAAAGTGAAAAGCTTGTCTTTTAATGTTGCCTATTTTTACCTCATCTACTTTATAATTCATGTTTTAGGATTGTTGACTACTGAGAATATGCAAGAGGGTTTAACAGAGGTAACTGTAAAACTTAGTTTTTTACTTCTTCCTATAATTATTTTTTCAGAGAAGATTTCCAAAGATTATTTATATCAACTATTTGTCTTATTTAAATACTGGATGTTCCTTTTTGCATTATTTTTAATATATCATAAACTGTTTGTAATAGGGGGGCCATTGTCTACACTGCCAGTAATTTCCTTGTATCGACTTACTGGTATTCATCACGCATATTTTTCGTTATTTTTTATGTTTAATTTGTTTTTTTTGTTTTATCAAATTAACTCAAAAAAGATTGGATTTGGTATAGGATTATTACAGGCTTTATTTTTCTTTTTTTTTATTGCAGTTTTAGGAGCTAGAATTATGTTTGGTGTAGCATTATTAATTACACTTATTTTTCTGTCAAAAAAATTAATACAGTTGAAAGGTTTTCTAAGAGTGGTTCTTGTATAGTAATATTTGCTTTCACTTCATTTTTTATTTACAACAAAACAGAGGTTTCAGAAAAATTTACTAGACTTTCAAAAATAGAATGGGATATAGAGAAGAATATCTATAATCATCAGGTTTTTACTTTTGGATATGATGAGTCTACTTCTAATACTTTTGAAATGAGGTTAATAAAATGGTATTGTGCTTCTGAAGTAATCAAAGATAACTTATTTGTAGGGGTTGGAACGGGAGACTATAATGATGTTTTAGTGCAAAAATATAAAGATATAGATTTTAAGAAAGGAATGGTTTATGGATATAACACACACAATCAATACTTAGAAGAATTTTTAAAATTTGGGGTATTTGGGGGGTTGTTTTTTATAATTTTCATGATATACATTGTATATCAAGCAGTAAGATTTAAAAACTGGTTTCTAGTTTCAATTATATTTACGATGTGTGCATTTATGCTGGTAGAAAGTATTTTTGAACGACAACATGGAGTAGTATTTTTCTCTTTTTTTATACCTTTAGTATATTTATATCACCAGTTAAATAGAATTTTAAAAAATCAGGATTGAAAAAAAATATCATATTTTTCATAATATTTAGTTTTGCAAAAGGCATTGTTTTTCTTGTTCCACTATTTTTAGCTGATCTTCTTACAAAAAATGATTTTGGAATTCTAGAATATGCATTGGCAGGAGTAGGAATGTTATTAAATGCTATTGTCAATTTTGGTGTTCCTGGAGCCTATCCATATTTTATTTTAAAGAAAAAAAACACTGAAATTAAAGAAGGTTTTTTTCTACATCCTTTATGGCTATCATTCTATTTTATTTTAAATCAAATAATTTATTTTACAACAGATTTTTATGATATAGCTATTTATATGGCTATTAATATATCTTTTATAGTTGCCAATCAGTTATTTTATTCAATTCAATTAAAAAGTGATGAAAAAATACATAAAGCAGTTTTTTTAGATGCAGGATTATACATTTTATTAGGCTTTTTCGTCCTAAGTTTTTTTTTAGACCTCTTGAGTCTTACTATCAAAAATATTAGTTTAGGAATCTTTATATATGGATTGTTATATATTGTTGTAGCTCTTGTAAATTTTATTAAAGTTAAAAAGGATGAAATTTTTAGTAAATACAAAAAAATTGTTCGTTTTAGTTTTCATATACTAATATCTTCTGTCTTTTTATTTTTACTAACAGTTTCTGGGAGAGTTTTAGCAAAACACTTTTTTGGTTATGAAGAAGCCGGGATTTATGGGTTTTATTATAGACTTGCTGCCATAATAGTAATGATATATCAAGTAGCTTCAATTCGTTATTTTAAAGAATTGTATACCATAGATCTTAAAAAATTAGATAATTATTTCTCCTTGTTTTTTATTTTTATTTTCTCTTTTTCATTAACAGTATACCTAATATCACCTTATATAGTTCCCTATTTTTCCCAGTATTATGTGGATACAATAAAAGAGAATAATATTTTATTTTTTATCATATTTTCACAGATGACAATGTGGATTGGAACGGCGCTAAATTCTAGTATTATTGATAGAGAGGGATTAGCTAAAAAAAGTAATATGTATTTCTTAGGTTTATTTATTCTATCTATTCCAACAATTTTTATTTTGAAGCCTTTAATTACCCTAGAGTTAATGTCTTTTGGGATTTATAGTTTATTCTTTATTACAAATATGATTCAATATTTTACGTTATACAGGAAGAAGATAATTTTTAAAAAATCAAGTTTAATATTAACATGTATTTATTCAATATCTTGTATTATAATGGTACTCTTATAAAATGAGAAATAAAGCAATCTTTTCCTCACCTTTTTTTTTAAGTATTTCTTTAGGGATAATGTGTTGGTTGTTGGTTTTTATAATTTTTCCTATTAAAGTTGTATTTCCAATTTCTTCTGAGGTTGTTGTTTATATTTTATTATCATATGTGTCTATAATTACTGGATACCTTGTTGTACCTGATGGGAAGTACTCAAAGCATTCAAATCAAACTATAATTGGGCCCCCAATGATAAAAGTTTTGATTTTAGTTGTCTTATTAAGTTTTTTAATTAGATATATTGACTTATTTATATTTAGAGGAGTTCGTATTAGCTACCCCATAGCTCAGAACAGAATGCTTATTGATGCCAATACTCCTAAATTCATTTTTATTCTAGTATCTGTTACTCGATATTTATTTTTTGTTCCAATTCTACTTCTTTTTCAATCAAAAATAAAGAGTAAAAAATTGTTAATCTTTTGTCTTTTACTCTTTTTACTTCCATTCATTGAGGGAGTTGTAAGAGGAAGTAGAAACTCATTTTTTTACCCAAGTATTTTATTAATTTTTTCTTTGTTATATTTTAAAAAAATAAAGTTTAAAAAACTTCATTTGGGAGTTCTGTTATTGGTGTTTTCTATGCTGTTTGTTATGGCTACAGGTATACTCAAAAAAAGGGAAATGATAAAAAAACAGGATTATAAAAGTCTAACGACTGATGCTATTTATAATGATTTTTTGAAACCTAAAAAAAGTGTTTTAGAAAAAATTCATGGGTTAGAAAACATCAAGACTAAGCAGCTGTTGATTTCAGGGCTTCAGACCGGACAATACTATACACACGGTGTATTTGAATTTGATAATTTACTGAAAACATATCATAAAAATGATTCTTTGAATTTTCAGTTTGGAAAGTATAATTTTTTAAATTTTATAAAGTTTACTAATAAATTGGGGATTACTCATTTTGATTTATCTAAGATTAAAAAAGCGAACCCAAGAGGGTATAGTTTTACAACTTTTTTTGGTGGACTTTATATAGATATAGGATGGTACGGTCTTGTATTTATGTTTTTCTTTGGAGCTTTTCAGAAACATATATATAACCTAGTACAAAGACAAAAAATAGAATTACTACCCTTACTCATATTCTTTTTATTTTTAAATTTTTTTATGTTATCATTTAATTTTTTAAGAGGAAATGGAGTAAGTATGATTATGGCTAGCTTAATGTTTATTTTGGTAGTTTATGTTAAAAATAAAATAACACTAAAAAAACAATTAAATCATTGAAAGTAGCAATAATTCACTATTGGTTTATAACTAAAAGAGGAGGTGAGAAAGTAGTAGAATCTATTTTAAAACTATATCCTAATGCAGATATTTATACCTTATTTTATGATGAAAACAAATATGGAGATTCACTTAAAAATCATAATATCTATACCTCTATTTTAAATACTCCTTTTTTAAGAAAACACTATCAAAAAATCTTTCCTTTATATTCGATTGGTATTGGGTCTTTAAAATTAAAAAAAAATTATGATCTAATTATTTCTTCTGAATCTGGACCAGCAAAAGGGGTTTCTATTAAAAACAAAACTCCTCATATTTGTTATATCCATTCTCCCATGAGATACGCTTGGAGTCATGGAGAAACTTACATAAAGACAACGAACTACTTTTTAAGACCTATTATTCGTTTTTTCTTTAATAGGCTAAGGCTGTGGGATACATCTACTGTAGATAATGTTGATTTATATATAGCGAATTCAGTTAATGTGGCGAAAAGGGTTCAAAAATATTACAACAGAAAGTCAGAAATAGTATATCCTCCTATAGCAGATTTTCTTTTTAATAATAATCTTAAGGAAAGTACTAAAGAATATTATTTGAGTTTTGGTGCATTGACTCCATATAAAAAAATTGATCTTTTAGTAAATTCTTTTAATGCAAGCGGAAAGACATTAATTATTATAGGGGAAGGTTCTGAAAAAGAAAAGTTAGTACAAGTTGCCAATAATAATATTCAATTCATCAGTTGTCCTAATTGGGTAGATGTTGAGGCGATTATACTTAAATCAAAAGCATTATTATTTCCCGGTGAGGAAGATTTCGGAATGATTCCACTTGAGGTTATGTCATACGGAATACCCGTTATTGCTTTTTCTAAAGGAGGAGCATTAGAAACAGTCAAAGAGAATAAAGAAAACATAGAAAAATCTTCTGGTTTATTTTTCCATAAACAAACCGTTAATGCTTTAAATGAAGCGATTAATTATTTTGAGATCATAGAAAATAAATTTGATCCTTACTGGATTAGGAACCATGCTAAAATTTTTAGGGAAACTAATTTTATTAAAAATTTTAAAGAAAAAGTAGCTACTTACCTGAAGCTCGATTTAAATTAGATAAAGAATTCAAAAAATAAAAAGCAAAACAACTTATATTTGTTTTTTAAACCTTTTTTGTGAAACATAGATATTCATTCTTAATTACGCCTCTGCAATTAGTTATTGATTGTTTATCAATCTTTATGATACTTTATTTTGTATCAGACCAAGAGTTTTATAATTTAATATTTATAACCTACATACTTTCTTTTTGGACACTATCTTCAGTTTTAACAGATTACTATAAGGTTTTAAGATTTACAAAGTTTCTAAGGTTACTAAGTCTAACCTTTAGGCATTTTTTTATTTTTATTCTTGGATTTTTTACTTTTTTTGGAATTTATAAGGAAGGTTTTGTTGTTCATAATCAATTCTTAATATTAACGTCAATATTACTAACAACATTTTCACTTAAAATCATCTTTTACTTTTCATTAAAATGGTATCGAAATCTTGGGAAAAATTTCAGAAAAGTTGTTGTGATTGGTGTTGATGATTCATCCAAAAAAATCATTTCACTTTTTAATCAAAACAAAACTTTAGGGTATAAATATCTAGGCTATTTTACAAACAGAGTCAATACTGATAAATTAGGAACCATTGAAGACAGTTTTCAATTTATATTAGATAATACTGTTGATGAAATCTATTGTTCTTTAAAAGAGTTAAATACCACTACTATCGCCAAGATTAGATCTTTTTCGAATTCTAATAATATAATTTTAAAATTAATTCCTGATTCAAATAAACTTTACAGTAAGAATCAAAATATTGAGTTTTACGACGATACTTTAGTGGTGTTAAACGTAAAAAAATTACCTTTTGAATTCAGTGAGAATTATATTATTAAAAGAATTTTTGATATTATTTTCTCTATTATGGTTTGTTTATTTATTCTAACTTGGTTAATTCCAATACTATGGGTTTTTATAAAAATTGAATCTAAAGGGCCATTAATTTTTTCACAAAAACGTGAAGGATTGGATGGTAGAAAATTTGTTTGTTATAAGTTTAGATCTATGAAATTAAATACCATGTCAGATAAAGTTCACGCAGTTGAAAATGACATAAGAGTTACTGGAATAGGTTCATTTATACGAAAAACAAGTATTGATGAATTACCTCAATTTCTTAATGTAATAAAGGGTGATATGAGTGTTGTTGGCCCTAGACCTCATATACCTTCATTATCTTCAGAATATCAGAAAGATGTTGATGATTATTTTAAAAGACATGCTGTAAAACCAGGAATTACAGGCCTTGCTCAAGTAAGCGGTTACAGAGGTGAAATAAAAAAGAAGTCAGATATTAAAAATAGAGTGCGCTTAGATATTTTTTATATTGAAAACTGGTCCTTTCTATTAGATGTTAAAATTATTTTAATGACAGTTTTTAATGTTTTCAAAGGTGAAGAAAACGCATATTAATGCAAGAAGAAAAATACATAACAGCTTCAATAGTAGTTTACAAAGAAAATTTCAAAGTTCTTGAGAAGGCAATTGATAGTTTTTTAGGCTCACCACTTTCAAAAAAACTTTATGTTATAGATAATTCTCCCTCAAATGAATTCAAAAATAAAATTCAGAACGATTCTGTTGAATATATTTATTCTAATAAAAATTTAGGCTTTGGTAAGGGTCATAATAGTATTTTACACAAGCTTACGAGTAAGAATAAGTACCATTTGATTTTAAATCCAGACGTAAGCTTTCATCCAGAGATCCTTGAGAAATTAGTACTTAAGATGGAGAGTAATGAGCCTCTTTCCATGATAGCTCCAAGAGTTTTAAACACGAACAATGAATTATTGTATACAGCCAGAAGATACCCAAGCTTATTTGAGTTAATTTTCAGATTTTTAGGGATTTTCAAAAAATTTACCACCACAGGTGAATATAAAAATCAAAATCACAAACAATCTTTTTCACCAGATTTTGTGCAAGGCAGCTTTATGTTATTCAAAACAGAAGATTTCTTAAGATTAAAGGGTTTTGATAATCGTTTTTTCATGTATATGGAAGATGTAGACATTTGTAAGAGAATAGATCAATTAGGTAAAATAAAATTATTCTACCCTAAAGTAGAAATTACACACACCCACAGAAAAGGTTCCTCAAAAGAATTAAGATTATTCTTTATTCATATTTCATCAATCGTAAAATATTTTATGAAATGGGGTTTTAGCAGCGTGTAAAATCAATTAGAGAAAACTATCTTTGCGTAAGAATATATGATAACATGAACATACTTATTTTAGGCTCTGGTGGACGAGAGCATGCCTTTACTCACAAACTTATTCAAAGTAAAAAGGTAAGCCAAATTTTTGTTGCTCCAGGAAATGCAGGAACTCAAGAAATAGCTACGAATATCAATGTAAATCCTACAGATTTTCAAGCAGTTAAAAAAGCGGTTATAGCACATCACATTCAAATGGTTATTGTAGGGCCAGAAGCTCCGTTAGTAAATGGAGTTCATGATTTTTTCCTTGCAGACGATGAATTAAAAAATATTCCAGTAATAGGTCCAAAGAAAGATGGGGCCTTACTAGAGGGAAGTAAAGATTTCTCTAAAGAGTTCATGATTAAGCATGGAATTCCAACTGCAAAATATGAGTCCTTTACAAAAGAAAGTCTACAAGAAGGCAAATTATTTCTGGAAACATTAACCCCACCTTATGTGCTAAAAGCTGATGGTTTAGCCGCTGGTAAAGGAGTTTTAATATTAGATTCATTAGATGAAGCAAAAGCGGAATTAGAAGAAATGGTATCTAATCAAAAATTTGGAGATGCTTCCTCTACTGTAGTTATTGAAGAATTTTTAAAAGGAATAGAATTATCTGTTTTTGTCCTTACAGACGGGATAAGCTATAAGATATTACCTTCAGCCAAAGATTACAAAAGAATAGGTGAAGGAGATCAAGGATTAAATACAGGAGGAATGGGAGCTATCTCTCCGGTTCCATTTGCAGATAAAGCTTATTTGAAAAAAGTAGAAGATTTAGTTGTAAAACCAACAATTCTGGGATTGCAAAAAGATGGAATAGACTACAGAGGTTTTATTTTTATTGGGTTAATGAATAACAATGGAGACCCCTCAGTAGTTGAATATAATGTAAGAATGGGTGACCCAGAAACAGAAGTTGTTTTGCCAAGAATAGAATCTGATCTATTTGATTTATTTGAAGGGGTTGCGAATCAAAATTTACATGAAAAAGAATTTTCTGTAACAGAGAAAATTGCAACAACTATTATGTTAGTTTCTGGCGGATACCCAGAAGCATACGAAAAAGGAAAATTAATTTCTGGTCTTGAAAACATAAAAAATTCTATTGTCTTTCATGCAGGTACTTCAATAAAAAATAACACTGTTGTTACTAATGGAGGAAGAGTTATTGCGGTTACTTCAATAGCTGATTCAATTCAAAAAGCATTAGAAATATCCTATGACAGTATTGATACAATTCATTTTGATAAAATGAATTATAGAAAAGATATTGGGTTTGACTTAGTAGAATAAAACTAATTATTATTTAGCCTTTTTTAGAGTAAAAGAAAATTCTGAACCTTCCTTAAAAGTACTATTTATAAGCATTGTTTCGTTGTGTGCCTCAATAATATGTTTCACAATGGACAGGCCAAGGCCAGAACCTCCTTGTTCTCTAGACCTACTTTGATCTACCCTGTAAAAGCGTTCAAACAATCTAGGAATATGTTCTTGTTTAATCCCTTCACCATTATCAATTACTTTAATTATAAATTGATGTTCAGTATAAGATTCAATTCCAACAGTAGTTATACCATTTGTTTTTCCATATTTTACAGAGTTCATAATTAAATTAATTAAAACTTGCTCTATACGTTCTTTGTCTGCTTTTACAAAAATTGGAAATTCATAAAATTTATCGAATTGTAGTGTAATATTTCTTTTTTTAGATCTCATTTCAAGAAGATCAAATACATTCTGAGTTAAATCTATAATATTAAAAACCTCAGTATTCATTTGTAAACCCTCAGTTTCTAATTTTGCAATCATATCTAGGTCTTTAACTATAGCAACCAACCGATCAACACCTTTATTTGCTCTACTTAAATACTTATCCCGTATTAATTTATCATTTATTGCACCTTCTATTAGTGTTAAAATATAGCCTTGAACAGTAAATAAAGGAGTTTTTAATTCGTGAGCAACATTTCCTAGAAAGTCTTTTCTAAAAGAATCACGTTCAGTCAGATTTTTAATTTCAATTCTTTTACCCTGCACGTACTCCTGAACACTTTTTGATAAAGTATCTATATCAGTAGTCGCAGATTCTTTATGAAACTCATCTTCGTTTAGAATGGAAACTTCATCGTATATTTTTTTTATTCTGTTATAAATGAAGCGCTTAGCTCTGTATTGTGTAATCAAAAATGAGCTTATAAATGCTAAGGGTATAAAAATTAAAAGACCAAGTAATTTTCTTTCATCTCCTAAAAGCACAAAAAGAAAAATAGCTATACTTCCTATAGAGATCGTTAAGTAGATAGACGACCATAATGTAAAGGAATATGTTTTTTTTAATTTCACAGCAACAAATTTATTTTTTTTAATCCTTTAGAACAAACTTGTAGCCAACTCCTTTTACAGTTTTAAAATAATCATCACCAATCTTCTCTCTTAATTTTCTGATATGAACATCTATAGTTCTTCCTCCTACAACCACTTCATTTCCCCAAACACTGTCTAAAATAGTATCTCTTTTAAAGACTTTTCCGGGCTTTGATGTTAATAAAGAGAATAATTCAAATTCCTTTCTTGGTAAAAATATTCTTTCTTCACCTTTTAATATTACATATTCATCTCTGTTGATGGTAATATTTCCTACTATTACGTTGGCATCTGTTTCGTTTTTTGCCCTCAATCTTCTCAAGAGTGATTTCACCTTACTAACCAAAACTTTTGGTTTAATGGGTTTAGTAATGTAATCATCAGCACCTGCATCAAAACCAGCAACTTTTGAGTAGTCTTCATTTCTTGCCGATAGGAAAGCAATAAGTGTATTTTCTAAATTTTTTATAGTTCTTATTTTTTCACAAGCTTCAATACCATCCATTTCTGGCATCATAATGTCTAATAAAATTAAATCTGGCATTATTTTTTTAGCAGATTTAACTGCTTCAATCCCATTACTTGCAGTGAAGATCTTATATCCTTCATTTTTTAAATTGTATCCTACAATTTCTAAAATATCGGGTTCATCATCTACTAAAAGGATTTTAATATCACTGTTATTCATTTTATTCAAAAAAAGATTCTATCAAAAATAGCGAATCTAATCCAAATAATTAATTGCTTAACAATCATTTAACCCCTATAACATTCTGTTAACATAGCTATAACCTAACAGTAATACGGGTGTAACATTTACTTTACAAATCAACGCCAACTTTGCATAGTTAAATTTATTAATAAAAAAATGAAAAAAATCTTATTTACCCTTTCTTTAATTATATGCCAAACAATTATGGCACAAGAAAAAGGTACTATTATTGGGAAATTATTAGATAAAGAAATGAGCAATGAGCCTTTATCTTTTGCAAGTGTTGTAATCAAAGGAACAGTAATTGGTACAGAAACTGATTTAGAAGGTAATTTTTCCTTGTCAGTTTCTCCCGGCACTTATATTATAATGTTTGATTTTTTAGGATACAAAACCTTAGAGGTACCCATTACTGTTATTTCTGGTGAAACCTTAATCGTTAACAGAATATTGGAGTCTGCAGAAGGTGTTGCTTTAGAAGAGGTAACATTAAAAGCGAATATTAGTAAGCAAAAAGAAACTGCTTTATTGTTAGAGCAAAGAAAAGCAGCTGTTATTAAAGAAAGTATAGGTATAGAGCGATTGAGTAAAATAGGGGTTTCAAATGCTGCTTCTGCCACAACCAAAATATCCGGAGTATCAAGAAGTGAAGAATCTGGTAATATTTATATTAGAGGTTTGGGAGATAGATATTTATCTACTTCAATGAATGGTCTGCCAATACCTTCTGATGATGTTCAAAATAAGAATATAGATTTATCATTATTTTCTACAAACCTTTTAAATAGTATTGCTATTAGTAAAACATATACCACTTCTAGTTATGCAGATCAATCTTCTGGAAATGTAGATATTATTTCCAAAAAGTATTCTAAAAAAGAAATGTCTTTCGGAATTATCGGAGGTTTAAATACCGCTGTTTCAAGTTTGAAAGGAGATTTTAAAAGAACTTTGATAAGTGATGATGTAAGTTTTGGTTTTCATAATAAAAAATATATTTTATCGGATGCAATTACTTATCAGGGCTGGGATCCTCTAATTTCCAATAACACTATTAATTTCAATGGCTCCTTTTCGGCCGGCTACAAATTTAAAGTTTTTGACAAAGATTTTTCTATACTCGCAACAGCTTCTCATGGTCAGTCTTTTGGATATCAAGAGGGTTTATTTAAAAGTTATAGAGCTAATATTTTAGACAATGACTTTACTTCAGCATCTTATACAACTAATACCAACACAACAGGTTACGTTAGAGGAGAGCTTAAATTAAATGACGATCATAAAATTTCTTACAATACTTTGTTTGTTAATAAAGGAGTAGATAATATTTATGAACAAGGTAGAGATGGAAACGGATATGTATTTGATCAACAACCACAAGAAAATGGAGCCTTTGTAAGAGACCAAAATTACAAGCAAACAACAATGTTTGTAAATCAATTGATGGGAGAGCATAAACTTAATGAAAAACACACCTTAAAATGGGCAGTTGGATATAATTTTGTGTTGGCAGAGGAGCCAAACAGAATTAGAAATGAAGGAAATATTTTAGATGACAATGGAACCTTTACTTATGCCTTCGTTGGTGACTTTCAACAAAGAAAAACGAGTCAAAAAATACAAGATGACGAAATGAACGGAAATATTGAAAGTCAATTTTCTTTCGGTGAAATAGATGAAGATGATAATAGACCTTTTAAATTGAACATTGGAGCAAATTTTAGACTAAAGGAAAGAGCATTTAAGTCACTTTTTGTTGGAGTTAGTGCTAGAGATTTTACAACCTCTTCTGTAGATCAAATATCAAGTACTTTCATAGCTGGTAATTTCAATACGGTATCTGGTCTACCAGAATTAATATTAAGAGAGCAGCTTCCAGATCTTTACAATGCAGATTTAAGGGTAATGGCAGGTTATTTAAATTTAGATTTTGGATTAAACAAAAAGTTTTCTGGGAATGTTGGTCTTCGTTATGAATTAGATAAAGTAGCTATCGTATGGGATGTAACAAACTATGTTGGAAGAATTGGAAGTATTAACAAAGAGTATCGAGAAGTTTACCCAAGTCTTAATTTAAAATATGAAGTCAATAAGAATAGTTTCTTTCGTTTAGCATCAAGTTTTACTCAAACACTTCCTGAGTTTAAAGAGATCGCACCCTTTGAATACGTTTCTCCCACAGGTAGAGTAATTAAAGGAAATCCAAATTTAGAAAAATCTTCTATTTTTAATATTGACACTAAGTGGGAATTTTTTCCTTCAAGTGAAGAACTTTTTTCTGCAACAATATTTTATAAAAATATACAAGACCCGATAAATCTTGCTCAAGCAAGAGGTTCAGCAGGTATTTTTCAATATCAAAATACTGGAGAAATGGCGTCTGTTATAGGAATTGAGTTAGAAGGTAGAATTAATCTTCTAGAAAATGCTGATGAAAAAAGTATTCTCAATGCAAATGTAAATATTACTAAAATGAAGTTTAATCAAGATATTCTAGAGTTATACCAATACAATGGAAAAACAGATACTGATCTTCAAGGAGCATCAGATTTTATTATAAATAGTTCCTTAAGTTATCGAACTAGATCTAAAAATGAGTTTATAGCCTCAATCTCTGGTAATTACTCATCAGATAAAATATATGCATTAGGAAGCCCTGAAGACTTTGTAAATAGTGCAACTTTATTTAATGATGAAATTATTGAAAAAGGGTTTATCTCATTAGATTTAGTTGTAAGTAAAAAAATAAATGACAAACTTTCTTTAAAAATAATTGGCAAGAATCTATTCAACCCAAGGATAGACCAAACTCAAGTTATAACAGTATTTGATGCAAGTGATATCATTCTTAGTCAAGTAAATGAAACTATTCAATCTTATAAAAGAGGGAGTCTTTTGACTATAGGCTTCAGTTATAAATTTTAAGTAACCATATGTTAACAATAACTGGTGATATTCAAATTATTCATAATCTATAATTAATATTCAATTAATATAAATTAAAGGTTCAACATAGATCTTTACACAAGAATTAAACCAATAAAAAACTAAAAAATGAAAAATTTAAAAATTAATGTGTTAAGTGTTTTACTCGTAGCCTTTGCATTTACAAGTTGTGGTAATGATGAACCCATAGCAATTAATCCTCCATTAGAATCTGTAATAGAAAATTTAAATAATGGAATTATAGAAGGAATATTATCAGAGGAGTACACTTTAGATTCAGCAATACAGTATCGTCTTTCAGGATCATTTATAATTGACGAAAGCGGAACATTAAATATTCCAGGAGGAACAACTATTATTGCAGATGCTGGTGGTACAGAAGTTTATATAGCAGTTTTACAAGGAGGTAAAATTAATATTAATGGAAATGCAGGAAGTCCAGTATTGATGTCATCTGCCACTGGCTCTCCAGGAGATTGGGGAGGGTTAACACTTTGTGGAAATGCTTCAACTACAGCTGGTGTGGATGCATCAGCAGAAGTTGGTGGTTTTATTTATGGAGGCACAGATGATGTTGATAGTTCTGGGATTATTAGATATCTTCAAATTGTAGGAACAGGTGCTCAAATAAACCCTGAATCTCAATACAATGGTATTTCTTTTTATGGTGTTGGGTCAGGTACTTTAGTAGACCATGTAGCCATCATTAACGGATCTGATGATGGAGTTGAGTTTTTTGGAGGTACAGTAGCAGTCTCTAATCTATATTTAGAAAACAATGACGATGATTCTATAGACTGGACTGAGGGTTGGAGTGGTTCTGTAACAAATGCATATATTTCTCACACAGTAGCTGGTTTTTCAACTGCTTTTGAGGGCGATAAAGACAATGCGAATCCAACTTTTACAAATATTACAGCGGTGTCTTCTGTTGGAGGGACTGCGTTGCAATTTAAGAAAGAATCAGGAGCTACCATTTCAGGTTTACGTCTTGTAGGGTATGATGTAGATTTAGATATGAAAGACAATGGGACATTGTCTAATGTTCAAATAGATGGTGCTACAGCAGATGCTGTTTTATATGCTGGTGAAACAAACAAGTATAAACTTAACTCAGGTAATGATGCTCTCCCATTAGATGTCTCTAGATGGTCTTGGATAAGTCCTAATTAATAAAAAAAAGATAATTTCGATACTAAAAAAGTAGGCTTAGAAGCCTACTTTTTTTTATTAACGATTTTTTAATTCATTATAAATAAGTATATCTATAGATATTTTATATCTTTAGGGGGTTATAATTTTATAAAACCAAACAACATGAAAAAAAATTACTTTTTAACGTTATTATTAACCCTATTTATATCCGGATTTTCTTTTGGTCAGGTTATAATCACTGAATTAGCTGACCCAAATGGTGCCACCGCTGCACGATTTGTTGAAATTTATAATGTCAGTGATTCTGACGTTGATTTAACTGGTTGGGAATTAAGAAGATGGACTAATGGTAATGCTGATCCACAAGGAACCGGTGTAGATTTATCATCTATAGGAACTTTAAGCTCTGGTTCATTTGCTTTAATTGCAGCAAATGCCACTGAATTCGAAACTGTATATGGTATACCTGCTGATATAAATGCAGGAACTGGAGGTGCTGCAGATAGTAACGGTGATGATCAAATTGCAATTTTTGACGATACAGATCAAACCATTGATATATTTGGAGTTCCAGGTGAAGATGGCTCAGGAACTTGCCATGAATTTGAAGATGGTAGAGCCGAAAGAGTCTCTTCTGTTAGTGCTTCAAGCACAACATGGAATGAATCTGAATGGAATGTGTGGGCAGATTCTACAGTATCAGGATGTACTAGTCATACAAATTCCCCCAGAACAGCACCAACTGATTATGATCCAGGAGCATGGATCGGAACAGCTTCAGGCCCCTCAATATCTGTTGGGTCGGCTGTAACAGGGTTAGATTATTTTGAAGGTTCTGGGCCTTCCGCAGAAGGTGTTTTTCAAATAAGTGGTATCAATTTAACTGCAGATGTTTCAGTTACTGCACCTACAAATTTTGAAGTTTCATTGACCTCAGCAGGTACATTTACTTCATCAGTAACTTTAACACAATCTAGTGGTACAGCTTCTGGTGCCGTTTATGTTAGACTAGTTTCTGGATTATCACCAGATACATATACAGATAATACTACTGTATCATCTGCCGGTGCAGACAGTCAAACAGTTAGTCTAACGGGTACAGTTACAGCTGCAGATCCTCAAATAACGGTTACTGCATTTTTAGATGATTTTACTTATATCGCAAGCGAGGGTGGTCCATCACCAGAAGATAGTTTTTCAGTTGAAGGGTTATTTTTACAAGATGATATTTCTGTAACAGCTCCAGCAAATTACGAGGTGTCTTTAACTACAGCTACAGGATTTGCCAGTTCAGTAAGTATTACTCCAGATCAGGCTGGGACTGTGACTTCAACAGCTATTTTTATAAGATTAGCTGCAGGTCTTTCGGCTGCTACCTATGATGGAAATATAACCGTTTCTTCAACTGGTGTTACAGATGAACTCATAGCTGTTAGTGGAAATGCATATGGTCCTGCAACAAACTCATTAATCATTACTGGTGTATTTGATGCTAAAAATGGCTCAAGTCCAAAAGGTGTAGAAATTTATGTTAAAAACAACATAGATGACCTTAGTCTTTATGGAGTTGGAAGTGCAAATAATGGAGGTGGAACTGATGGTCAAGAATTTACATTTCCTGCTGTTTCAGCTACTGCGGGAGAATTTATTTATGTAGTTGGAACTAATCAATCAGATAAATTTAATACATTTTTTGGGTTTACTCCCGATTATGAATCTGGAGCTATGTTTATTAATGGAGACGATGCTATAGAATTATTTGAAAACGGTGTTGTTATTGATGTTCATGGAGACATTAATGTTGATGGTACAGGTGAGCCTTGGGATACAGTTGATAGCTGGGGTTACAGAGTTAATGATACTGGTCCAGATGGATCTAGCTTTGTTTTAGCAAATTGGACATTTGGAGGATCTGCCGAATTAGACGGTGCAACAAATACTGCCTCAACTTCCCCTTTTCCTATTGGAACGTATTCAAATACTCCTCCTCCATCAGGGAATAGTGTAACTGTAGCAACTTCTCAATCTTGGAATGCCTATGTGAATGCTTTCAATGTTTCAGATAATGGTTATGCTTTTGGATTCCCATATACTGTTTCAGATCTTAGAGCTACTCCTACAGCAACAAGTATGACATTAGAACCAAACACAGCTATTTGGACAGCAGAAGCCTCAAACTCAGCATGGTTTGACCAAGGTGCAACAACACAGACTGCTCTCCTATACATTGAAGCAAGTTCTTTCATTGAAGACAATACGCTTGCTGGTTCAGATCTTACATTCACTGGAAATGTTTCAGTGAGTGATCTAGGCTCAGAATATACAGTAGTTGCTTTTGTGAAGGCTTTAGATCCAAACGCTGGTTATGCTACTGTGGTTAACAATACAGCTGATATTAGTAGTACTGGAGACTTTACAGCGTCTGCAACTGCAGCTGAATTAGCTGCAGGATACATTATTCAATATGGTTTTTCAGTTACTGGTCCATTAGCTGACCCTGCAGACACAACTTTGGGTAGTGTTGTTATTGGTGAGGCTACAGCTGGTGTTGAGGACAATAGCATTGTAAATGTTAGTGTATATCCTAACCCATCTAATTCAAACTGGAACTTTAGAACTGGTAATACAGTAATAACTTCTGTTGAAGTGTTTAATCTGTTAGGAAAAAGAGTTGTTTCACAAAACAACAACAGCACTGAAATTGCTATTTCTACTCAAGGATTAAGTAGTGGTATTTATATTGCTAGAATTACTACAAAGCAAGGAGTGAAAAGTGTAAAATTAATTAGAGAATAATCAACTTTTTTATAATTTCTTTAAAAAGCCTCGAATTTTCGAGGCTTTTTTATTTTTAGTAAATTCACTAAAAAAATGATATGAATTTGAAAATAAAAATGAACAATGTCTTGTTCTTAGACATTGAAACAGTTCCACAAAAAGAAAATTGGTCTGAGGTACCAAATACAACACAAGAGTTATTTGCAAAAAAAACTGCCTATCAACGCAAAGAAGCGATTACTGTAGAAGATTTTTATGAACGTGCTGGAATTTGGGCAGAGTTTGGTAAAATTATCTGTATTTCTGTAGCATATTTTACTAATAATAAGAATGAAAGAAATTTGCGAGTTACCTCTTTTAGTGGAGATAATGAAAAGCAAATCTTACTAGATTTTAAAGAACTCTTAGATACACATTTTAATAAATCCTATCATGTACTATGTGCACATAACGGAAAAGAGTTTGATTTTCCCTACATCGCAAGAAGAATGATAGTGCACCAGATAGAGTTACCCTCAAAATTAAATCTATTTGGTAAAAAACCATGGGAAATTCCACATTTAGATACCATGGAGTTATGGAAATTTGGAGACTACAAACATTACAGTTCTCTTCAATTATTAACCTCAATTTTAGGAATTCCATCTCCGAAAGATGACATTGAGGGAAGTCATGTTGCTAAGGTCTATTATAAAGACAAAGATCTGGATAGAATTGTAAGTTATTGTGAAAAAGATACCATAGCCGTTGCACAACTATTAATACGTTTTAATAACGAAAAGCGTATTGATAAAAATGAAATTACCAAAGTTTAGCTTTCCAGTTTCATAGACAATTCAAGCCATCGTTCTTCTTTTTCATCTAGTGAAATAATAATATGCTGTAGTTCTTCTGATTTTTCTTTTACTTGTTCTTGCGAGATTTCTTCGTCCATAAAAGAAGCTTCAATTAATTTCTTTTTTTGGACTAATCTTTCAATTTCTTTTTCTAAAGATCCAAATTCTCGTTTTTCCTCAAAGGATAGTTTTACTTGGGTTGGTTTTATCTTTTGTTGTTTTTTTTCAACCTTCACAATCTTTTCTTTAGGTTTAGAATCTTCATAAGTTCTATAATCAGAGTAATTTCCTGGGAAATTTTCAACAATCCCATCACCCCTAAAAACAAATAATGAATCTACTATTTTATCCATAAAATACCTGTCATGAGAAACTACAATGAGATTTCCTGGAAAATCTAATAAAAAACTTTCTAAAACATTTAAGGTAACAACATCTAGGTCATTAGTGGGTTCATCAAGAATTAAAAAGTTTGGATTTTGAATTAAGACTGTACAGAGATATAATCGCTTTTGTTCTCCACCACTAAGTTTTTCAACAAAATCATATTGTTTTTTCTTATCAAAAAGAAAACGCTCTAATAACTGAGAAGCAGAAATTCGTCTTCCTTTGGTTAAAGGGATTTCTTCGCCAAACTCTTTAATTACTTCAATTACTTTTTGTCCTTCTTTTACAACAATTCCTTTTTGAGTATAGTAGCCAAATTTCACGGTTTCACCAACCACTACTTTTCCTCCATCAATTGGCTCTCTATTGGTAAGTATGTTTAAAAAAGAGGATTTACCAGTTCCATTTTTTCCAATAATCCCAATGCGTTCCCCTTTTTGAAATACATATTCAAATCCATCAAGAATTTTTAAATCACCAAATGATTTTTTTAATTTGTGAAGTTCTATAATTTTACTTCCCAAACGCTTCATGTTTATTTCTAGTTGAACGGTATGATCTTGTCTCCGTTTGTGTGCTTTTGCTTTGATTTCAAAAAAATCATCAATTCTAGATTTAGACTTTGTAGTTCTTGCTTTAGGCTGTCTACGCATCCAATCTAATTCTTTTTTAAATAGGTTTTTGGCTTTATTTGTAGTGGCAGCTTCTTGCGAAATTCTTTCCTCCTTTTTTTCTAAATAGTAAGAATAGTTTCCTTTGTATTTAAATAACTCTCCATGATCTAATTCTATAATTTCATTACAAACTCTTTCTAGGAAATAACGATCATGAGTTACCATAAATAAGGTTATTTTCTCTTTCTTAAAGTAGTCTTCAAGCCATTCTATCATTTCCAAATCTAAATGGTTTGTTGGCTCATCTAAGATGATTAAATCGGGTTTATTTATTAGTAAAACAGCAAGACTTAGTCTTTTTTTTTGCCCCCCAGACAGCTTATCTACCTTGAGAGATAAATTGTTTAGTTTTAATTTTGATAACACTAATTTATATTGGGTTTCAAAATCCCAAGCATTACTTTGATCCATTAAATCAAAAGCTTTTTGGTAGTTTTCAGAATCTTCTGGGTTTTCTAGTGCTTTTTCATACTGCTTTATGATGGGTAAAATTCTATTTTCAGTAGCAAAAATAGTTTCTTCGATGGTGAGATTATTGTCGAAAACTTGATGTTGAGATAAGTACGCAACTTGAATATCCTTTCTTTGAATAACTTGACCATTATCTGGAGCATCTAATCCTGCAATTATATTTAATATCGATGTTTTTCCTGTTCCATTCTTTGCGACAAAAGCCACCTTTTGGTTTTTATTGATTCCAAACGATAGATTGCTAAACAATGTTCTATCTCCGTAAGATTTAGAGATATTTTCTACTGAAATATAATTCACAAAAAAATAAATTTCAACAAAGGAACTAAAAAATACTGAGTAGAACACTCAGGTTATCATTTAATTAAAAAAAAACCCAGATAAAGCTATCTAGGTTTTAAATTTCACAACAATTTTTCCTTAGTTCATGTTAAATAGGGGTAATAACCTTTGATACTAAAAGAAATAATTATAATGTAAATATATTTACTTGTGTTTGTTTTCACAATACCCATAATTGATGAATTTTTTAACTACCTATTCATGGGGGGTTAAATTGTATTAATTGTAAAAATAATTTTGAGATTTATGATTCTCTTAATGTATATTGCTTAATATGTTACAAGTAAAAAATTTATCCGTAAAGTTTTCCTCACATAAAAATGAAGTTGAAGTTGTTAAACAGGTTTCTTTTGATTTAGGTGCCCATAAAATTTTAGGTATAGTAGGGGAATCTGGGAGTGGTAAATCTGTAACATCGCTTTCAATTCTTGGCCTATTGCCTGAAAATGCAATTTTAGATGGTGAAATTTTTTTTAAAGAAAAAAATCTAGCTACGCTATCCGATAAAGAGTTTCAAAAAATTAGAGGGAAAAACATTGGAATGATTTTTCAAGAGCCTATGAGTTCTTTAAATCCAACATTAACTTGTGGAAATCAAGTTTGTGAGGTTTTAAAACAGCACACCGGTTTAAATAAAAAAGAAATTCTTAAAGAGGTGATTACCCTTTTTGAAAAAGTAAAATTACCTACTCCACACAGAATTTTCAAGTCCTATCCACATCAATTAAGTGGTGGTCAGAAACAACGTGTAATGATTGCTATGGCTATAGCTTGCAAACCAGACTTATTAATAGCTGACGAACCCACCACAGCTTTAGATGTTACAGTTCAAAAGGAGATTATAGCACTTCTAAAAGAACTACAGGCCGAAAATAAAATGAGTATTCTTTTTATCTCTCATGATTTGCCATTAGTTTCTGAAATTGCTGACGATGTTATTGTTATATATGAGGGAATAATTATTGAAAAAGGCAGAACTAAAGATATTTTTCGTAATCCAAAAAAACAATACACCAAAGGACTTATTAATTCAAAACCTAGTCTTTCTAAAAGATTAAAAAAACTCCCAACTGTTGATGATTTTATCAAAAAAGAAATTTCTTCTGAATTATATACCAAAAGTGAAAGAGAACAATTTCATCAAAAACTTTATGATTCGAAACCATTACTGGAAGTAGTGAATCTAAAAAAGTATTTTAATAACGATAAAGATTTCTCTAAAACCCCTATTATTAAAGCAGTTGATGATGTGTCATTTAAATTATATGAAGGAGAGACATTGGGTTTAGTTGGAGAATCTGGTTGCGGAAAGACTACACTAGGGAGGTCAATTTTACATTTAGAAGAAGTTACCTCAGGAAAAATATTTTATAAGGGGAAGGATATTACAAATCTTTCTAAAACAGAATTAATACATTTGAGAAAGGAAATCCAAATTATTTTTCAAGATCCATTTTCCTCACTTAATCCTAGAATATCTGTTGGAAATGCAATTTTAGAACCCATGACAGTTCATAAAATTTTGCCGACCCACCATGATCGGAAATTATATGTACTAGACTTGTTAAATAAAGTTGGTTTGGAGGAATATCACTTTAACAGGTATCCTCATGAATTTTCAGGTGGTCAAAGACAAAGAATAGGAATTGCCAGAGCTATTGCATTACAACCAAAATTAATTATTTGTGATGAGTCAGTTTCTGCTCTAGATGTATCTGTTCAAGCACAAGTTCTCAATCTCCTCAACGAATTAAAAAAAGTATTTAGTTTCTCCTATATTTTTATTTCTCATGATTTGTCTATAGTTAAATTTATGTCAGATCAATTGATTGTCATGAATCAGGGTAAAATTGAAGAAATTAATGATTCAGATGAAATCTACAGCGCTCCAAAATCTAACTATACAAAGAATTTAATTGCATCTATTCCTAAAGGTATTTAAGCGGTTTCCCTTTTTTCAATTACTCAATTAATGGTATATTGCACTATTAAAAAATGCAAAAAAGAACATGAAAATTATAGTCCCTATGGCCGGAATTGGGTCTCGTTTAAGACCTCACACATTAACAATTCCTAAACCACTAACAGTAATTGCAGGAAAACCAATTGTGCAAAGATTAGTGGAAGATATTACTTCCGTTGTGAATCAACCTATAGATGAGATAGCTTTTATTATTGGCCCATCCTCAAAAGGATTTCCAGCGAACACAAAAGATAAATTATTAAAAATAGCCAAAGAATTAGGAGCCAAGGGTTCTGTTTATGTTCAAGAAGAAGCTTTGGGTACTGCTCATGCAATTTTTTGTGCTAAAGATTCTCTTTCAGGACCATGTGTTGTTGCATTTGCAGATACGCTTTTTAAAGCAGATTTCACTTTAGATGCTAATGCAGATGGTGCTATTTGGGTTAAGCAAGTAGAAGATCCAAGTGCTTTTGGAGTTGTAAAATTAAATGATGGCTATATCACTGATTTTGTTGAAAAACCTACAGAATTTGTGTCTGATTTAGCAATAATAGGAATTTACTACTTTAAAGATGGTGATAAACTCTCACAAGAAATAAAATATTTAATAGATCATGATATCAGACCCTCGGGGGAGTTTCAGCTTACCGAAGTTTTAGAAACGTTAAAGCAAGAAGGCGCTAAATTTTTACCTGGAAAAGTTGATGTTTGGATGGATTGCGGGAAAAAAGACCCAACCCTAGATACCAATAAAAAAATATTAGGATTTGATTTCGAAAAAGGACTCAATTTAGTTGCTGATTCTGTAGTATTAGAAAATTCTAAAATTATTCAGCCTTGTTATGTAGGTGAAAATGTTGTTTTGAAAAATACTACGATTGGCCCTTATGTGTCTATAGGTGAATCTAGTTTGGTGGAAGATTCTAAAATTTCGAACTCTTTAATTCAAACCAATGTAAAAATATTAAACGCAACTCTTGAAAATGCTATGATTGGAAATCATGCAACATTCAATGGTAATTTCACCTCCTTAAGTATCGGTGATTATTCAGAGTTGACCTAAAAAAAAGATATGATTAAAAGGATTGTACTTTATGTCTTTTTTGGACTTTTGTTCAATCCTTTTCTCTTGTATTCACAAGACAGTATTCCAAAGATAAACGAGATTACAGAAGAGATTATAGAGGAAAATACGATTAAATTTCAAGAATATTTTTTTAAATCGCTCTCAGAAAAGTCAATTAAAAATTATCAAATTGCAATTCAAAATTTAGAGGAGTGCAATGCCATTTTCCCAAACGATAAAGCCGTTTTTTTTGAACTTTCAAAAAATTACTTACTTTTAAACAGAACAAGTGAAGCTCTACAGTATATCAATAATGCATTACGTTTAGCGCCTTCAAATTTCTGGATGCTTAAACATTTGGTAGCCATTCATAAAAGAGATAAAAATTATCAAGAGGCAATAAAGACGCAATTAATAATTGTTAAGCAAAAACCTAAACAGCGTGCAGAATTGATTTATTTATACTACTTAAATGATGAATATATGCAAGCGTTGTCTTTGATTGATGTTTTTGAAAAAGAATATGGTTTAACAACAAGATTAAAACAATTAAAAAATAAGTTGGTGTTGAGAAATAAACCTCAAACTATAATCTCAACTATTGATAGTTTGCCCAAACTAATTTCAGATTTTGAGCTTAACTCTCCTTCTTTTTATACCTTGAAAAAAATATTGACACTGGCTATTAAAGATAATATTCCAGCATATCATATGTACAGCAACTTAGCGATAGATCTTTTTCCAGCACAACCATTTTCTTATCTATCTAAAGGAAGAGCGTTACAGCTTCAAGGGAAGCATCAAGAGGCTATTGATATTCTAGAAATTGGAATAGATTTTATAATTGAAAACTCTTTATTAGAAGTCCAGTTCTATACCATTTTAGTAAGCGCATATACGAGATTAAGTCAACCCAAAAAAGCCCTAGAATACAAAATGAAACTTCAAAATATCAAAATATAATATGAGAACAATAAGCTGTTTACTTCTTTTTTTAATTGTATTTAGTTCTTGTAAAAGCAAAAGAAACCTTGTTGGAACAAACCCAGAAGTATTAAAAAAAATATCAGCTAAAAAAATTATTAAAAAGCATACTGCTCTCAACTTCGATGCAAAAACATTAGATGCTAAATTAAAAGTTGGCTATGCAGATTATAAAAATGGCAAAAGAAATAAAATAAATTTTACAGTAAATCTTCGTGTACTAAAAGACTCTGTAATATGGATGAGAGGTTCAAAAATTATTAGTGCCTTTAGAGTAAAAATAACTCCTGCATCTTTTAGTTATTATTCATTAATTGATAAAAAATATTTTGAGGGTGATTTCTCACTTTTAGAAAAAATATTAGGAACTAAAGTTACTTTTATGCAGGTTCAAAACTTACTGCTTGGCGAATCTATTTTAGATTTAAAAAAGCAAAAATTTATATCTGAGGTGGATGCTTCTGTTTACAAGTTAACTCCTAAAGAGCAAGATGAATTGTATCGTATTTTCTTTTTGTTTGACCCAAGTAATTTTACTTTAAAAAAACAGTTGCTTGAAACCGATAAAAAAAATAAAGCGTTGCTTATAGACTATAAAAGCTACCGTTTGATAGAAAAACAATTCGTGCCCAAGAAAATTATGATTAATGTTTTACAGCCTGAGCATAATACAACGATTACTATTGATTTTAAATCAGTAACTTTAAACAAACAAATTAGTACTCCCTATAAAATACCATCTAGTTATAAACCGATCAAACTTTAATGTTTAAAAAGTACCAGTACATATCTCTTTTATTTTTTCTTTTTCTAACAATGGTTTCGTTTGCCCAAAACAAATCTAGAAAGCAGTTAGAACTCGATCGAAAAAGAATAAAAAAAGAAATTAAAATGGTAAATAAGCTACTTTTTGCCGCAATAAAAAGCGAACAAAATGCTCTTGAAGATTTAAAAGATTTGAATCAGAAGATTTCCATTCGAGAACAATACATTTCAACAATTAATTTAGAAGTAGCATCTCTATCAAATGATATCGCTATTTATGAAGGTGATATAAATCAGCTAGAGATAAAACTAATTAAGCTAAAAGAAGATTATGCTGAAATGATATATAAATCTTACAAAAGTAAATCTCAGCAAAGCAATACTTTATTTTTATTTTCTTCCAAAAGTTTTTATCAAGCGTATAAAAGAGTGAAGTATATGAAACAGTATGCTTCTTTTAGAAAAAAACAAGGAGAAGAGGTATATCTTCTAACGAACAAATTTTTGCGGTTAAAAGACTCATTATTAATTCAAAAGGAATTAAAAGACACTTTATTGTCAAATGAAAAGGAACAAAAAACAAAGATTGAATATGAAAAGAATGATCAGAAAAAATTAATTTCTGAGCTAAAAACCCAAGAAAAAAAATACAAAAAGAAGCTTCGAATAAAACAACAAGAAGAAAAGAAAATATCGCAACGAATAGATAAAATAATTAAAGAAGCCATTGCTAAATCCAATGCTAAGAAAGGAATTAAAAAGGCAAAGGGGTTCTCTCTGACTCCTGAGGCTAGGGCATTAGCAGTTAAATTTGAACAAAACAAAGGAAAGCTGCCATGGCCTGTTGAAAGTGGTCTTATTATACGAAGGTTTGGCAAACAACCCCATCCCGTATATTCAGGAAACTTTATAAATAGTACAGGAATTCATATTGCCACTAAAAAAGGATCTAATGCTAATGCTATTTTTAATGGCGAGGTTTTAGCAATACAAACGCAATCTGAAGGAAAAAAATCAGTTTTAATTAGACATGGAAACTATATTTCAATTTATAATAATTTAGAAAGTGTGTTTGTTAATAATGGTCAAAAAGTAAAAACAGGACAACCTTTAGGAAAAATTTTTACCGATAGAATTACAGGAAAAACGAAGTTAATTTTTGTGTTGTCAAAAAACACTACTCGATTAAACCCTACAAGTTGGATACTTAAAGTTAATTAGTTTATAAACAAAGCTTTTAATTCTGTAGCATCATTTGGCTCCATTTTTCCAGCTAAAACTAAACTTAACTGTTTTCTCCTTAAAGCACCGTTAAAACGCTCTTTTTCAAGTTCCGTTTCAGGACTTATTTGAGGAATTTCAACAGGTTTACCGGTTTCATCTACTGCAACAAAAGTGTAAATCCCTTCATTTACTTTAGTTTTTAAGCCAGATTGTCTATCCTCAATCCAAACATCTACATATATTTCCATAGATGACTTAAATGCTCTTGAAACTTTTGCTTCTACTGTCACTACACTTCCAACAGGAACAGATTTTGAAAATACAACTTGGTTCACTGAGGCAGTAACTACTATTCTTCTAGAATGACGACGAGCAGCAATGCTACACGCTCTATCCATCCTTGCCAATAGTTCCCCTCCAAAAAGATTATCAAGATAGTTTGTTTCTCCTGGTAAAACAAGATCTGTGAGTATTGTCAAAGACTCACTCGGTTTTTTTGTTATCATTAATGATTTTTTTACAAAGATATACAATCAAAAAGATTGTTTATAAATGATTAAAGTGAAGCGTTTCTAGATTATTGGAATTTTTTGACTAATAACCAAGCGTCTTTAGAGTCAACTTTTCTTATATCGGAAAGACTTTGAAAGGCATCAGATTTTTTGTAAAAAGAGGCATAGGCAACTTGAGTTAAACCCCATTTATTAGTTCCTAAAATAGTAGCATTAAATCCTTTTGCATTAAGTTGATCTACTTTTTTGTGAGCATTCTCTACAAATTGAAATGCGCCAGCAATAACATGAAAAGATTTTGGAACTTCTTTATTTACATTTAACTCTATTGTAGCTAAAGGGTTTTCAATAATAAATGTTGCAGTTTGAATTTTTTCCTCCAATTTTCTTTGATCCTCAGCAAAATTTAATTGTTCTTGTTTATTTTCATAACCTGTCCAGCCAACATAAGAAAGCGATAATAAAACTGCAACAGTAGCAGCGTATTTTATAAACACAGGTACTTTTCTTTGTGTCTTTTTAATAGGATTAAGAGGAATAATTTTTTGATCAGATCTAACAACAACAGACGATTGTGTGGGCGTTAATCCAAAAGAAGATTTTAAGTAGTTTGTTTTATTTGATGGATTAAAAATTAATTGATTTTTTTCATTCATAGAAAATGAACCAATATTTTTAATAGGTAAAGAAGTTGTCTTGATTAATTTATTCCACTCAGAAACAGTGCCTTTAATCTTAGATGTTGCCTGATCAAAAGAAATATTTTCTGATGAAGCGATGTAATTGGCTAATAAACCATCGTTATGAATGAGATTAACGTTAAAACCCACCTGTTTTGTTGGGGGGTAAAAAGTGTTTGAATCTTCATGAATTTTAGCACTAACTCTATTTGTTACAAAGCCGCCAAAGTTTGGTATAATAACACAATCATACCTGTACAATAAGTCTTTAATGTAGTCTTCTATACCCATAGTAACAAATATAAAAAATTAAATAAAGGAAGCATAGAAAGCCTCCAAAAATTATCAACAATATATTTGTATATTGAAAATAAAAAAATTGCACCTTGAATGAAGAAGAAATTCTAGCACTTTTGCGTTTGCAAAAGACTCCAATGATTGGAGATATTATAGCAAAAAAACTAATTGCTCATGTAGGCTCCGCCACCAATATTTTTAAAGAGAAGAAACAGATACTTCAAAAAATTAATGGGATCGGTAAGCTCACGATTCAAAATTTATTTGATAGCTCTAATCAGCGCTTGGCTGAGTTAGAGTTTCAATACATAAAAAAAAATAAGATTAAATATTCTTATTTTTTGGATAAAGACTACCCAATAAATTTAAAACATTGTATAGATGCCCCAATATTATTTTTTCAAGATGGAACTATTGATTTTTCAAATGATAAAATTATTTCTATTGTAGGTACTAGAAGAATGACAAATTATGGTGCTAGTTTTTGCGAAAAACTCATTGATGAATTAGCAGCTTACAATCCAATTATTGTAAGTGGTTTTGCTTATGGAATTGATATTTGTGCGCATAAAAGAGCCATAAAAAACAATTTGCAAACTATTGCAGTTTTAGCTCATGGTCTAGAAAATACGTATCCAAAAGCTCATAAAAAATATATCCATAGTGTAAATAAGCATGGTGGTTTCATCACAGAATTTTTTCACAACGAAGCTCCTCAACGGGAAAATTTTTTAAAAAGGAATAGAATTGTTGCAGGATTGTCTACGGCAACAATAGTAGTAGAATCTCCATCAAAAGGAGGTTCTTTAGTAACAGCAGATATTGCAAATTCATATGATAGAGATGTATTTGCTGTGCCCGGAAGAATTAATGATTTTATGAGTCAAGGTTGTAATGATTTAATTTACAGAAATAAAGCACATTTACTCCAATCTTCTGAAGATATTGTAAAAATGCTTAATTGGGATATATCAAAAACAATCCTTCCTAAACAAACAAGATTATTTTTAGACCTTACTGAAGATGAACAGAAAATAGTTGATTTTTTAGAACTAAAAGAGCAAGCAGTAATGGATGTCATTGCACTAGAAACTCAACTTCCTTTGAGTCAATTGGTCACAATATTATTGCAACTAGAGTTAAAAAATATTGTAAAACCTTTTCCTGGAAAGATATTTAAATTGAGCTAATTAAAAAGATTATGCATTACATTTGAGTGTAATTTGTATTAAATGGCGCCAGAAAAAAAATTAATGTCTAAAAAAAAACCAACATTTCCTATTAGTCAAATGTTGGATGAATATTTAAAAAAATATAATAGAAACTTAAAAATATCAATTTTTTATGACGATTTGCTCCGTTTTCAAGGGTCAGTTATAGTATATGATAAGAATGAAAAAGATACTTTATGGGTTAGGACATATTATTCAGAATATGATAGAGAGGAAATTGATGCGAGTTTAAAAAAAATCTATACTATACTTCATTCAGATGGAGGAAACGAAACCATTCCATTTTTAAATGTAGATGCTATTGATTATTGTACTTTCGGGAATTCAAAACCTTTCCGCATAAAAATTAGAAATGTTTTAAATGATAATTACACCTATTTCTATGTAAAAAAAGCAGATGCTTCCAGAATATATGGTTTAGAATTAGAACATATATTGTCTCCACATAATTTAAATTTCTTAGTATATAAAGACACTTTAATAGAGGAACATATTTCAGGAATTCCAGGAGATGATTTTATTAAAGAATTTCTCCCCAAATGCACAGAATCAGAGAAATCTCAAATTGCTAAAGAATTTGTGAAATTTAAAGAAAGGTGCTTGGTTCGTTTGCTCGGAGATATGCGTTCCTATAATTATGTAATTATACCAACTCATGATTTTGATAAAATTATATATAAAGTCAGAGCTATTGATTTTGATCAACAATCTTTTGAAGGAAATTTAAAAGTTTACGATTTGCAATTTTTAAAAGAAAATTTTAAAATTGTTGATATGGTAAATAAAAAATTAGATAAGAAGTCAATTACTCAATACAAATTGGAAGAGCGATCTTATATGGCAAAAAGAATAATTTCCTCTCCAAGAAGAGCAACTAGTTTAATTAAGTGTATGAAAAGTGATACAATTTCTTTTCCCAATAACGTTCAACTTTTAAAGAAACATTTGATTAAATATGTGGGTGATGTTAAGTTTAAAGAATGTAATAATATGGGAGATATTTTAGAAACAATTCTAATCTTCGTAAAACGCAATTATCAAGATGTATTGACGAAGTAATTAGCTCTTTTTCTTAACCCTTAAAGTTTCTATTAAAACAGTAGAAATAATTAATAGTCCACCCCAAACAGTATTTAGTTCTGGAATCTCACCAACAACAATGAAAGCGATTACAATTCCAAATATAGGCTGAATACTACTAATAATTGTAGCTGTTGTTGTTGAAAAGAACTTGAGTGAATGCACCATCAAGCTATGGCCTATAGCTGTTGTTAAAATTGCGAGTACTAGTAAATACGGAAATTGGGATTGAAAATTAGAGACATCCATAAAAAATAATACAGGGATCAAGACAATAGTAATTACAGAAGTCTGATATAACATAAGCATACTTCCGTGATAGTGGTTTACATGTTGTTTTAAAATTAAGAGTCTAATTGAATAGCATAGTGCAGAAAATAACCCAAATAAAATCCCTTTTATATTAGAACTTTCAAGATTAAATTCTGGAGCTAAAATAAACACTCCAATTAATACAACACCGCCCAAAACAACATGTATGGGGTTTATTTTTGATTTTAAGAATAAAGGTTCAAGTAATGCAGTTAGTATAGGGAATGTATAAAGAGAGAGCATTCCTAAGGCTACATTTGACAATTTCAAGGCATAGAAATAGGTAATCCAATGAATAGCCATAAAGAGCGAGCTAATTGTTAGCGGAACATGATGTTTAAAGTTGGGTACTTTAATACTTATTTTTTTATACTTACAAAATCCATATAAGAAAATCATTGCAAAAGCAGATCGAAACCAGATAATAACTTCAGAGGGCATTGCAATATACTTGCCTAACACACCAGAGGTACTTATGAAAAGAGTTGCTAAAATTAAATTAGACAGATTTTTAAAATAACTATTTTCCATTTTTATTAAAAAATTAAAACCCCTTTAATATGTATTAATTAAGATAGATTTGCTACTTTTTTTAATCTTTTTAAAGCAGTTTCTACAGAATCAATTTTTATAAAAGTAATCAATAATCGTAAGCCTATTTTTGTTTGTTTTTCTTTAATTACAGATGTTGTAGCGTTTTGTTGAACATACGTTAATACGCTTGTAAATGCCTTAGTTTGATAAAATTCACTTTGTTGATTAGATATAAAATATCCAATCATTCTCTTTTGTTTCAATACTATCTTTTCTAGGCCTAATTGTTTTGCAAACCATTTTAAACGAACACTGTCTAATAAATCAACAGCCTGAATTGGTAATTCACCAAAACGATCGATTAATCGTTGTTCGTATTGCTGAAGTTCTTCATCAGTTTTTAAAGTAGATAATTCATTGTATAGATTCAGTCGCTCAGTAATAGAATTGATATAATTGTCTGGAAATAAAATTTCGAAATCGGTATCTATTTGAACTTCTTTTATAAATTCTTTAGGTTTGTTTTCTTCTGTAGTATAGAGTTCTTTAAATTCATTCTCTTTTAATTCTTCGATGGCCTCACTCAATATTTTTTGATAAGTATCAAACCCAATGTCATTAATAAAACCACTTTGTTCACCACCAAGTAAATCTCCTGCTCCTCTAATTTCTAAATCCTTCATGGCAATATTTATACCACTTCCTAAGTCAGAAAATAGTTCCAAAGCCTCAATTCTTTTTCTTGCATCATCAGTCATCATATGGTATGGTGGAGTGATGAAATAACAAAAAGCTTTTTTATTAGATCTTCCAACTCTTCCTCTCATTTGATGTAAATCAGATAGACCAAAATTATTAGCATTATTTATAAAAATGGTATTTGCATTGGTAACATCTAATCCACTTTCTACGATTGTAGTAGATACCAGTACATCAAATTCATTATTCATAAACCCTAACATTAGGCTTTCCAATTTTTTACCTTCCATTTGTCCATGACCAATACCAATATTAGCGTTGGGAACTAAACGTTGTAAAAGACCAGCAACTTCTTTTATATTTTCAATTCTATTATGAATAAAAAACACTTGTCCACCTCTGGAAATTTCATAAGTAATTGCATCACGAATTATTTCCTCACTGAAACGAATAACCTGAGTATCAATAGGGTGGCGATTGGGTGGAGGTGTTGAAATTACAGACAAGTCTCGAGCGGCCATCAAACTAAATTGTAATGTTCTTGGTATGGGAGTAGCCGTTAGGGTAAGGGTATCTACATTTTCTTTTATGGTTTTTAATTTATCTTTTACAGCAACTCCAAATTTTTGTTCTTCATCTATGATAAGTAGTCCTAAATCTTTAAATTTAATTTTTTTATTCGTTAGTTGATGTGTTCCAATGATAATATCGATACTTCCGTCATTAACACCTTCTATGGCTTCATTTCTTTGTTTGGTAGTTCTGAATCGATTCAAATAATCTATTCTTACAGGAAATTTTTCCAATCGTTTTGTAAATGTTTTGTAATGTTGAAATGCTAAAATTGTGGTTGGAACTAGAATAGCTACTTGCTTTCCATTATCAACTGCTTTAAATGCCGCTCTAATAGCAATTTCTGTTTTACCAAACCCAACATCTCCACAGACCAATCGATCCATGGGTTGTTCTTTCTCCATATCAGTTTTTACATCTTGAGTAGCTGTATATTGATCTGGAGTATCTTCGTATATAAAACTGGCTTCAAGTTCGTGCTGTATGTGAGTGTCTGGACCAAATGCTAGCCCTTTCTGCATTCTTCTTTTCGCATATAATTTGATTAAATTATATGCAATTTCTTTCACTCGTTTTTTAGTCTTTTGTTTTATCTTTTTCCACGCTCCAGAACCTAGTTTGTATATTTTTGGTGCTTTTCCATCTTTTCCATTGAATTTAGAAATTTTGTGTAAAGAGTGAATGCTAACATATAAAATATCACGATCACCATAAATTAGTTTAATCGCCTCTTGATTTTTTCCTTCTACATCAATTTTTTGAAGCCCACCAAATTTTCCAATTCCATGATCGATATGTGTTACATAATCTCCAATATCAAGATTATTCAGCTCTTTTAATGTGATGGATTGTTTTTTTGCATAGCCATTTTTTAAACGAAATTTATGATAACGTTCAAAAATTTGATGATCTGTGTAACAAACAATTTTTTCTTCTAAATCGATAAACCCTCGATAAAGTGGAAATACAATAGTTTGATAATGAACTTCTTCTTTTGCATCTTCAAAAATATCGTGAAATCGTTGAGCTTGTTGTTCATTAGCACAGAAAATATAATTGGTAAACCCTTTGGTATGATATTCGTTTAAATTTTCAATTAATAAGTCAAATTGTTTATTAAATGAAGGCTGTACTTTTGTAATAAAATTAATTATGGGCCTATCTCCAGTTGTGTAGGTCTCAAAACTAGCTACCCTAAAATCAGAGAGTTGATTTTGAATAAAACTACCATTACAAAATAAATCAATTGGTTTGGCATGATTTAATTCTTTAGATAGTTCACTAAATGCACTTTCAGCTCTAACAAATAATTTATCTAATTTACCAATTAATAAATCCTTATTTTTTAAGAAAATAACTGTATTTGAAGCGATATATTGCAGAAAACTTTCTCGTTTCTCTTGAAGTGTTTTATTCTCAACATTTGACATAACACTCGCTTTTCGAAGCTTTTCTTTAGAAAGTTGCGTTTCCACATCAAAAGTTCTAATACTGTCTATCTCGTCTCCAAAAAATTCAATACGAAATGGCTCATCATTTGAGAATGAGAAAACATCAATGATTCCGCCACGAACTGAAAAATCACCTGGCTCTGTTACAAAATCAACACGATTAAAGTTATATTCAAATAATATTTCATTAACAAAATCTAGAGAAACACTTTCTGATACAGATAATTTAAGGGTATTTCTTTCTAAATCTTTTTTAGTTACTACTTTTTCAAATAATGCTTCAGGATAGCTAACAATTATGGTCGGTTTTTTTCGAGAATTGATTCGGTTTAAAACCTCAGATCGCATTAGAACATTTGCATTGTCAGTTTCTTCAATTTGATAAGGTCTTCGGTAAGATCCAGGGTAAAATAAAACTCTTTTTTGAGTTAATAACTGTTCTAAATCATTAAGATGGTAGGCAGCTTCTTCTTTATCATTAAATATTAGTAGGTAACTTTTATCATCTTTTTTGAAAGTCTCTGAAATAACAAAAGACATCGATGAGCCCACTAAATTCGTAATTTGAATTTGGTTTTTGTCTTGTTGTATTTGATTTAAAACCTGTTTTACTTTAACAGATTCTTGATACTGATTAACAATTTCTTGTTTGCTCAAGGATTTGTAATTTTTTCAAAGATAAATGCTTAAATATTAATTTGAAATGATAAACCTATATTTGTATCAATATTTAAATACATTTTCATAAAAAAAATTGGGATGAGAAAATATTTAGTTTTAATACTTTTAATTTCATTTGCAACAAACGCTCAAAATAATGAGAATAAATGGGTAGTTGGAGTAAGTGGTTCTTTAGTTCGCTTTAGTAATGTAAATAGAGTAAAAGATTGGCATAATTTTCAAGCACCTAAAATAAATATTGCTAGATATTTATTTTCTGGACTTACTGTAGATGCAGGAGTTACTTTAAATGCTATAGATATCAATCCATTTGTAACTAATGAATTTAGTTACAATTCATTTGATGGAAATTTACGATATGATTTTAATTTATCAAACAATCACTTTGTTCCATATTTAACGGTTGGAGCTAGTATAGTTGGCCCACCTAGTACAATTCAAAATTCAAAGTCATCAGGTGTTTTAAATGTTGGTTTAGGAGGAACTTTTTGGGTTTCTAGTCATTGGGGTTTAAATACACAGATCTCCTATAAACATTCGCCCGAGAAGGTTTTTAGCATGACAGCTCATAAACAATTAACAGTTGGAGTTGTCTATAGTTTAAAGGCTAGAACACGAGTTATAAAAAGTTTTTGGAATAGACGTTGGTAGTTAGTTAAGTTATCTGTATTAATATAGTGTATAACGAATCCCAGCAAACGCTCTAATTCCTTGGTTAGAGGCATACACATAACTTGGGTCAAAAGCTCTTTCAGGATTTAGCTCTGTGTCTACGCCAACATCAAATGGATTATCTGAACTATTAATACTATTTGCTGCTGGTTTAAAATTCAATAGATTTTTAACCCCACCATAAATTTCCCAATTGTTTTTAAAATTTTTGGTCAATTGAATATTTTGAATACTAAACCAAGGAGAATATTCATCTCTTGGATCATTATCCCCCAATAAAGGTAAGCGCATTGGGCCATAGATGTTACCAGTATAATCTACGCTAAAATTACGATTAAACTTATATGAGATAGACCAAACACCACTGAAACCCTCAGTTAGTAATTGTGTTTTTTTAATATTATTTTCTGTTACGGAAACTTCCATTAGGGTAGCTCCAGTATTTATTGTTAACCCATTGGTGAATAAAATATTAGAATTTAAAGAAACCCCTTTTGAAACTGAAAACCCTTCTAAATTCGCATAAATAATTTTATTGGGGTTCGTTTCATAGTCGGGCAAAATTCTATTATTAAAATAGGTATAAAAACTACTCGCATCTAAAGTAATAAACGAGTTTTCAGTATTTATTTTCTTTACATAATTAACATTTACATTCCAGGAAGTCTCTGGTTGTAATTCTCCATCAAATTCTACTGTTCTTGCTCCAGTTAATGCTGCATGATCCTCCGTAAAAACGTTTGCTACCCTAAATCCATTACCGGCGCTAAGTCTTAAAATATTAGAATTATCTCTAGAGTTCCATTTAAAATTTACTCTTGGAGAAAAAATATTTCCATGAAGGCTGTTGTTGTCCCATCGAACTCCTAAAAGTAATTTTTTTCGATCACTTAATTGTATTTCATCTTGAGCAAAAACACCGGGTAAATGTATTATTGATGGGTTGTTGTCAACACCATTGTCACTTAAAGTTGCAAATGTATTGTCATCATAAAACGTATAGCGGTAAGCTAACCCAATTAATAAATCGTGTTTTTCACTAAGCTCTTTGTTATAAATGAACTGGCCAAAACCAATTAATTGTTCTGCATCATAAGAGGTTTCTCCATAAAATGAATCTTGATAATGTCCGTTAGCACTAAATTGAAAACGAATATTTTTTGAAGTTGGTAGTTCATAAGTTCCAAAAGTTTCCCATCTATTAGTATAAATACTTTCTCCATATATTTGGTTTCCTCCTCTGAATTCTTTTTCCCAATTCATTTCTCCTCCCCAACGATCTTCATATACATAGCGTCCAGCAATAGTGAAAAGTTTGTTATTTTTTCTTTCGATATTAACTTTATTAAAAATTGATATCCTGTTTTGCAAGGTCATATCGGTGAAATTGTCATTGTTATTGTCAATTCTATTTTGGAAATTAAAATAATTTACACCCAATAATCCTTGTGTTTTTTTGGATACATCATATCGAAGCCCAACATCTAGATTAAATTCTCCCCATGAACTTAAAAATGTATCAGTTGACAATAATTGTGCATTAGTTGGTTTTTTAGTAATCACATTTAATATGCCTCCAACGGCTTCAGAGCCATATAAAGTTGATGCTGGCCCTTTAACAATTTCCACCCTTTCTATTAATGCTTGCGGAATTCCTGTTAAACCATAAACAGTAGATAGACCGCTAACAATGGGCATACCATCAATTAAAACAAAAGCATAAGGCCCCTCTAAACCGTTAATATGAATATCACCTGTATTGCAAACATTACAATTTAACTGAGGACGAACTCCGTTAACATTTTGTAAAGATTCAAATATAGATGGTGTAGGGTTTTTTCTAAAGAAAGTTTTGCTGTATACTTCTACAGGAACTGGACTATTTGATTTTGAAACAGGCCTTAAGGTTCCTGTGATCACTACTTCTTCAAGAGAATTATCTGATTCTAATGAAAAATCACGAATGATTTGAGTATTGTTAAACGCTATGTTAACTGATTTTGTTTTATAGCCTAGGCTGCTTATAATTAGGGTGTAAGTTCCGTTGGGTATATTTTTTATTTGATAAAAACCATTAATATCTGAGGCTGAACCTAGCTTATTATTTTTCAAATAAATGTTAACATAAGGTAATTCTTCACCATTACTGGATATTTTTCCAGATAAGGTGTTGTTTTGAGCGTAGGAGTAAGATGATAGCAATAAACTAAGTAAGAGAATAATTTTAAAACGGTGTTTCATAGGGGGTAGCTAATTTTTTTGTAAAAGTAAATAATTTTTTAGATAAGCCTAAATATTTTTTATTAAAAAATAAAAAAATGTATCTTTGGCATCAATATTATAATTATATGTTTTCACTTTCTGAAGAAAATTATTTAAAATCGATATATCATTTAGAGGCCATTCATGGAAAAGGAATCAGCACAAATTCAATTGCCAAAAAATTAGAAACAAAGGCTTCTTCTGTTACAGACATGATTAAGAAGCTTGCCGAAAAAGAGGTATTAGTGTATAAAAAATATCAAGGGGTTTCTTTAACAATACTAGGAAGAAAAGAAGCCACAACGATTGTTAGAAAACACCGCTTATGGGAAGTATTCTTAGTAGATAAGCTAAATTTTTCTTGGGACGAAGTTCATGATGTAGCTGAACAATTAGAGCATATTAAATCTCCAAAACTTATTGATGAGTTGGATGTTTTTCTAGGGTTTCCTAAAATGGATCCACACGGTGATCCGATTCCAGACAAAGAAGGTAATTTTCAAAAAATTGAAAAAAGATTGCTGTCAACTTTAGAAGAGCATAAAACAGGGATTTGTGTTGGAGTTAACGATTCTTCATCAGACTTTTTAAAATATTTAGATAAAAATAATATTTCATTAGGACAAAAGATAAAGGTACTATCTAAAGAATCTTTTGATGGCTCCTTAACTATTTTAATTCACTCAAAAGAAATTACTATTTCTAAAAAAATATCTAATAATATATACATTCAGTAATGAGTACATTTGATCAATTTGTTGAATTTGGAAAAGAACATCCAATTTTGTCAGCACTTTATGCGTCTTTATTCACTTGGGCTTTAACTGCTTTAGGCGCAAGTTTAGTTTTCTTTTTTAAGAAAATGAATAGAGCAGTTTTAGATGGAATGTTAGGCTTTACAGGTGGAGTAATGGTTGCAGCTAGCTTTTGGAGTTTGCTTGCACCTGCAATTGAAAATAGTCCAGGAGAAGGTTTTATGCGAGTATTACCCTCTGCTATAGGGTTTTCTTTAGGTGCTTTAGCTTTGTTTGGAATGGATAAAATTTTACCTCACTTGCATATAAATTTTAAAGAATCTGAAGCTGAAGGTGTAAAAACAAGTTGGCATAAAACAACTTTATTAGTTTTAGCAATTACCTTACATAATATTCCAGAGGGATTGGCTGTAGGAGTTTTATTTGGTGCAGCTTCTACCTTGGTTGGAGTTGAACAGACTGAAATGATAATCGCAGCTATTTCTTTGGCAATAGGAATTGGAATTCAGAACTTCCCTGAGGGTTTTGCAGTAGCAATGCCATTAAGAAGGCAAGGCGTAAGCAGGCTAAAGAGTTTTTGGTATGGCCAATTGTCTGCTGTAGTTGAACCCATGGCAGCTGTTGTTGGCGCTGTAGCTGTTTCATTCTTTACCCCAATTTTACCTTATGCGCTTGCTTTTGCAGCTGGAGCTATGATTTTTGTAGTGGTCGAAGAAGTAATTCCTGAAACTCAAAGAGATAAATATACAGACATAGCCACACTTGGTTTTATTGGAGGTTTTATTGTTATGATGTCTTTAGATGTTGGCTTAGGATAAAAATCAATAATTATAAATTAAAAGCCAAACAATTTCTGTTTGGCTTTTCGTATTTTGCAATAAAAATATTTTTGTGCAACATAATTCTACTTTTCAAATTTATAATGCCTCAGCTGGAAGTGGAAAGACGTTTACTTTAGTTAAAGAGTACCTAAAGATACTATTGATTAGTGATGATATCTTTGTCTTTCAAAAAATTTTAGCAGTCACATTTACAAATAAAGCAGCTGCTGAAATGAAGCAACGTGTTTTAAAAAGTTTACAAGATTTTTCTGAAGGTAAACAGACTCCTGTTTTTTTAATCTTGCAAGAAGAGACAGCATTAGAAGCTAGTGAAATTGAAAAGAAAAGTAAAAAAATTTTATATCTAATTCTTCAAAATTATGCTGCTTTTCATATTACTACAATAGATAGCTTTACGCACAAAATTATTAAGAGTTTTGCTTTTGACCTGGGTTTAAGTCAGAATTTTGAAGTAGAAATGAATGCTACAGATTTATTAGATAAAGCTGTAGAGGTTTTAATTTCAAGAATAGGTGTAGATGAAAAATTAACTCAAATCTTGATAGAATATGCTTTGGATAAATCAGACGATGATAAATCTTGGGATATCTCTAGAGACTTAGGTGAGTTTTCGAAAATTCTTTTAAATGAGGAAGATACTGCCCATTTTAGAAAGTTGAGTGATAAATCTTTAGAGGATTTCAAGTCTTTGCAAAAAAAATTAATTCTTATTCAAAAAGAATTGATAACTAAAATGAGATCTACAGGTGAGGAGGCACTTCAGATTATTAATTCTAGACAATTAATAAGCAAAGATTTTTATAGGTCTATGCTCCCTAATCATTTTATATCTTTAATAAATAAACCAGAAGCCACAAAGTTTTTTGAACAAAGTAATCTGAAAAAAAGAGTTGAAGAAGGTGCCTTGTATTTAGAATCAAAATCTCAAGATATCAAATCTTCAATTGAAGAAATTTTACCAGAACTTTTAAAATTATATGCCAATTCAGAGGTATTGTATCAACAACTAATTCAAACGAAATTAGTTTTAAAAAATATTATTCCGCTAGCGGTCTTAAACAACATCAACCAAGAACTACACCAAATAAAAGAAGACAATAATATCCGGTTAAATGCTGAGTTTAATCAATTAATTTCAGACAATATTCAAGATCAACCAGCGCCTTTTATTTACGAAAGAATAGGTCAGAAGTTTATGCATTTTTTCATCGATGAAATGCAAGACACTTCAGTTCTTCAATGGGAAAACCTTATTCCGCTCATAGGAAATTCATTAGCACAAGAAAATACAAGCTTATTGTTGGTTGGAGATGCAAAACAGGCAATCTACAGATGGCGTGGAGGAAAAGCTTCTCAATTTATTGAATTAGGGCTTCAAAATAAAGGTGCAACAAACCCTTTTTTAATTGAGAAAAAAATAAAAGAATTACTTGTTAATTATAGGAGCCACAGTGAGATAATAAAATTTAACAATTCCTTTTTTAAACATGTTTCTAAGTTTCTACAAAACACCTCTTATTCAAATTTATTTTTAAATAATTCACATCAAAAAGAAAATGAATTAACGGGAGGTTCGGTGTCGATTTCTTTTTTGGAAAAATTAGAGAATAAAGAAGACAATGAGCTAAAATACGCAAAGAGGGTTCATCAAATCATCAAAAATCTACCTCCAAAAACTTCATTAGGGGCAGTTTGTGTATTGGTTAGAAAACGCAGTGAGGGTGTTGTTGTTGCCAATTATTTATCTGAAAATGATGTAGCCATTGTATCTTCAGAAACCTTGTTGTTAAGTACTAGCGAAAAAGTAAATTTTATCATCAATTTTCTAAAATATACACTTCAGTCAAATGATAAAGAAAGTTTATTAGAAGTTTTATATTTCTTACATAAACATCTAAAGATCTCAATAGAAAGGCATGCTTTTTTTACAAGTTTTATAAATTTAGAGCTGCAAGAAGTTTTAGAATTATTAAAAAAATACAACTGTAATTTTGATGTTATTTCGTTTCATCAATCGCCTCTTTATGAAAAAATTGAGCAAATTATTAGATCATTTTATTTGCAACACACAACAGATGCTTACGTTCAATTTTTTTTAGATGAGGTACTGGCTAAGCAAATTAAAGAAGCAAGTATTCAGGATTTTTTAGATTTTTGGGAACACAAGAAAGAATCCCTCAGTATTGTAACTTCGGAAAATCCAAAAGCCGTAAAAATTATGACAATTCATAAATCTAAAGGCTTGGAATTTCCAATTGTTATTTTCCCATGCGATTTAAACATATATCAAGATATCAATCCAAAAGTCTGGTTAGAAAATCACAATGATGATTTCCCAAACATGATGGTTTCTCTCAACAAAGAAATACAATATGTAAATGATCAAGGAAAAGAAATGTATAACCAATGGAGAACTGCTCTAGAATTAGATAGTTTTAATCTGCTGTATGTTGCATTAACTCGTGCTGCTGAAAAGTTGTATATCATCACGGAAAAAAAGCTACTTAGGTCTGGATTGGAAGATTTTAATTACTATTCAGGAATTTTCATTTCTTTCTTAAAAGACAATAATTTATGGGATGAAAATGAAACTGAATATGTTTTTGGAGATACAACAAAAAAAGTAACGCGTTATGATGAAGAAACTCCATCTCAGATTCAAGAAACTTTTATCAGTACACCCTGGAAAAATCATCAAATTAAGCTGTTAGCAAATTCTTCCACATTTTGGGGAACATCTAGGGGTGAGGCAAAGCAATATGGAACTTTTATTCATAAAGTTTTATCAGAAATAATCACTAAAGATGACGTAAAATCAGTCTTACATAAATATGTTCAACAAGGAGAAATAACTCTTCAAGAAAAAAACGAAATAGAGGAAAGCATTCTAAAAATCATTACACATCCAGAATTACAAAAGTACTATTCAAAGGATGTCGTTGTCTATAACGAGAGAGAAATTGTGTCCAATCATCAGATTGTAATTCCAGATCGATTGGTTATCGATCAAGAAAATAAACTTACGATTTTAGACTATAAAACTGGAATTGCAAAAGAGGAACATCGTTTTCAATTGGAAAAGTATGCCAATGTTTTAGAATCATTACAATATACTGTTCATAAAGAAGATTCTTATTTACAGTAATGAAACCGTTTTTATAGAAGAATTTTAAAGTATTTTTACAATCAAACACAATAAAAAATTACATGTACGGAGCCATTAAGAATCACTTACAACAAGAATTAGAGGAAATTAAAGCTGCTGGACTCTACAAGTCTGAGCGAATTATTACTTCTTCTCAAGATGCTGTTATTAAAATTTCTACAGGAGAAGAGGTTATTAACTTTTGTGCGAACAACTACTTGGGGTTGTCAAATCATCCAGCGGTAATTCAAGCTGCAAAAGACACTATGGACACTCATGGGTTTGGGGTATCATCGGTGAGGTTTATCTGTGGAACTCAAGACATTCATAAAAAATTAGAGTCTAAAATTGCAGAATTTTATCAAACTGAAGATACAATTTTATACGCTGCTGCTTTTGATGCTAATGGAGGGGTTTTTGAGCCTTTGTTATCAAAAGAAGATGCAATTATTTCTGACAGTTTAAACCATGCCTCAATTATAGATGGAGTCAGACTGTGTAAAGCATCAAGATATCGTTATGACAATAACAATATGGAGGCACTTGAAGCGCAGTTAATTGAAGCAACAAAAAATGAACATCGTTTTAAAATTATTGTTACTGATGGAGTTTTTTCAATGGATGGTATTGTTGCCAAATTAGATGAGATTTGTGATTTGGCAGAAAAATATGATGCTTTAGTCATGATTGACGAATGCCATGCTACTGGTTTTATTGGTGAAACAGGTCGTGGGACATTGGAATTAAAAAATGTATTAGGAAGAATAGATATTATTACAGGAACTTTAGGAAAAGCCTTGGGTGGCGCTATGGGTGGCTACACCACAGGAAAAAAAGAAATTATAGAAATTTTACGTCAACGCTCAAGACCTTATTTATTTTCAAATTCTTTAGCTCCTGCTATTGTTGGAGCTACTTTAAAAGTTTTAGATATCATTTCCAATGACACTTCTTTAAGAGATAAATTGGAATGGAATACAAATTATTTTAGAGAAAAAATGGCTCAAGCAGGGTTTGATTTGGTTGGGGCAGATGCAGCAATAGTTCCAGTAATGCTCTATGATGCAAAGTTATCTCAGGAGATGGCAAATCTGCTTTTAGAGGAGGGAATTTATGTAATTGGTTTCTTTTTCCCGGTAGTTCCAAGAGGTAAAGCTAGAATACGAGTTCAATTATCTGCCGCACATACAAAAGAACATCTAGACAAGGCAATTGTTTCTTTTATTAAGATTGGAAGACAATTAAACGTCATTAAGTAGCTTAAATCTTGCGTTTTGAAGAATTTTTTGTAGATTTATCTTTGTTAATAGTAACTTTCAGGTTACTTTTGTCGAGTAAAAAAATATTTATTAAAATTTTTTAAAAATGAAAAGAATTAAAATAGTTGCAATAGCGTTGTTTACTTTAGCAACAATTGTGAACGTAAATGCGCAAGATGCTAATAACCCTTGGGCTGTTAGTGTGGGTATTAACGCAGTAGATACTTATGATGCTGGTGGTGAAACAACTTCAATTTGGTGAAGACCTTCTTTACCCTGGAGACTGGAATCTTATCCCTACGATATCTAGAATTACTGCTGAACGATATTTATCAGATGGGTTTACCCTTCAATTGGCTGGTTCTTTAAATAGAATTACCAAGTTAATGAACAGATGATGCAGATTTAGTGCATTCTTCTAGTAGACTTAAATCTTAAGTATGGATTAGATGGTGTAGTAAAAGGTATTTTCGGAAATCAGACACAATACTTTAGTCCTTTTGTTTATGTAGGGGGTGGATATACTAGCCTTGATAGCGAAGGAGACGGAATGATCAATTATGGTTATGGATTTAACGTATGGTTTAGCGAAACTGTAGGTCTTACTTATCAAGGTGGTGTTAAACAAGCTTCTTCAGATGTAATCCCAACTCATTTCCAACATGCTTTAGGATTGGTTGTTAAATTTGGAGGAACGGATACAGACGGAGACGGAATTTATGACAAATATGATGCATGTCCAGAAGTAGCTGGATTAAAAGAATTTAACGGATGTCCTGATACCGATGGAGATGGAATCATTGATGGTGAAGACGCTTGTCCATCTGTTGCAGGTTTAGCTACGTTAAATGGTTGTCCAGATGCAGATTCAGATGGGATTGCAGATAAAGACGATATGTGTCCAAATGCAAAAGGAACTAAAGCCAACAATGGATGTCCTGATACAGACGGAGATGGTATTGTAGATAAAGATGACAAATGTGCTTCAGTTAATGGGCCAAAAGCAAATGGAGGATGTCCATGGCCAGATACAGACGGAGACGGAGTATTAGACAAAGATGATAACTGTAAAAGCGAAGTAGGTCCAGCATCAAATAACGGATGTCCTGAGCCAGTAATTACAGAAGTTGCTGAGAAGAAAATGGGTGAGTTTGCAAAAACAATCTTATTCAATTCTGGAAGATCAACATTCTTACCAACAGTTTCAGATAAGTTAGACGGTATAGTAACTATTATGAAAGAGTTTTCAAAAGCTACTTTTATGATTGAAGGTCATACAGACAGTACTGGAAGCAAATCTTTAAATGAGAAGTTATCTGCAAAAAGAGCTGCTGCTGTAAAAGATTATTTAGTTCAAAACGGAGTTGACGCTTCTAGATTAGATTCTAAAGGTTTTGGAGAAGATAATCCAATCGACACCAACAAATCAAGAGCTGGAAGAGCTAACAACAGAAGAGTTGAAATTAAAGTTACTAATGAGTAATATTTAATATAAAATTATAGAAAAAGCCTCATCATTTGATGAGGCTTTTTTTTTGATCTATTTTAAAAATATTATAATTAAAAAGCTTTTTAACGTCAGGTAAATATTTTACCTTTGCAGCCTAAAATGAGAGTTTTTTTAGCTCTTTCTAAGAAATTAATTTAAAGTAAGAACAATGTCTACAATAACAGGTAAAGTATCTCAAATTATAGGTCCAGTAATTGATGTCGAGTTTAACACAGAATCAGCTGAACTTCCTAATATTTATGATTCATTAGAAATAAAAAAAGCTGATGGTTCTATTCTAGTTTTAGAAGTTCAACAGCATATTGGAGAAGATACTGTTCGTACCATTTCTATGGATGCAACTGATGGATTACAAAGAGGTCAAGAAGTTGTAGCTACTGGTAATCCAATTCAGATGCCAATCGGTGGAGATATTTATGGAAGGTTATTTAATGTAACTGGAGAAGCTATTGATGGTCTTGGAGACCTACCTAAAGAAGGAGAACAAGGTTTACCAATTCATAGAGCTGCTCCAAAGTTTGAAGATCTATCTACATCTACAGAAGTATTATTTACTGGAATAAAAGTAATTGATTTAATTGAGCCATATTCAAAAGGAGGTAAGATTGGATTATTTGGTGGTGCCGGAGTAGGTAAAACTGTTTTAATTCAGGAATTAATTAACAATATAGCCAAAGGACATGGTGGGCTTTCTGTATTTGCAGGAGTAGGAGAAAGAACTCGTGAAGGAAATGATTTATTGAGAGAGATGTTAGAATCTGGAATTATCAAGTATGGTGATGATTTTATGCATTCTATGGAAGATGGAGGATGGGATTTGTCTAAAGTAGACAAAGCCGGGATGAAAGACTCTAAAGCAACTTTTGTATTTGGACAAATGAACGAACCTCCTGGAGCACGTGCTAGAGTAGCATTATCAGGCTTAACAATTGCAGAATATTTCCGTGATGGTGCTGGAGAAGCACAAGGAAAAGATGTATTGTTTTTCGTAGATAACATTTTCCGTTTTACACAAGCAGGATCTGAAGTGTCAGCACTTCTTGGGCGTATGCCTTCTGCAGTAGGTTATCAGCCAACATTAGCAACCGAAATGGGTGCAATGCAAGAACGTATTACTTCAACTAAAAAAGGGTCTATTACTTCTGTACAGGCTGTTTATGTGCCTGCAGATGATTTAACAGATCCAGCACCTGCAACAACGTTTGCTCACTTAGATGCAACAACCGTATTATCTCGTAAAATTGCTGAATTAGGAATATATCCAGCAGTGGATCCTTTAGATTCTACATCTAGAATCTTAACAGCTGAAATTTTGGGAGATGAACATTATGATTGTGCACAAAAAGTAAAAGAGTTATTACAACGTTATAAAGAATTACAAGATATTATCGCCATTTTAGGAATGGAAGAGCTATCAGAAGAAGATAAGCTAGCTGTTTCTAGAGCAAGACGTGTTCAACGTTTCTTATCACAACCTTTCCACGTTGCAGAGCAATTTACAGGAATCCCTGGGGTATTGGTAGATATTAAAGAAACAATTAAAGGGTTTAATATGATTATGGATGGTGAACTAGATAGATTACCAGAAGCAGCATTTAACCTAAAAGGAACTATCGAGGAAGCAATTGAGGCTGGAGAAAAAATGTTAGCTGAAGCTTAAAATAACAACCTATGCATTTAGAAATAGTATCACCTGAAGCTGTATTATTTTCATCTACCGTAGATTCTATATCTGTACCGGGTACAGATGGTGAATTTCAAATGCTGAATAATCATGCAGCTGTAGTGTCTACCTTAAAACAAGGAACCATAAAAATTCACGTTCATACTCAGGAACATTTAGAATTAGATGAATTACATGCAAAGATTGTTGCTCATTCAGATGATGATAAAGTTTTAACCTTGAGTATTTCGTCTGGAACTATCGAGTTAAAAGACAATAAAGCTATTATTTTAGTAGATTGATAGTCTGTTTGTCATTCCACAATAAAGAAACCTGAATATATGTATTCAGGTTTTTTTATTAAGGATAATTTTATGGTTCTATAAAAAAAGCATCTCATTGAGATGCTTTTTTTATTTGTAAGCTTCTGGTTAATTACCAGTAACTTTTACATTGTCTATTTGAAAAGTAGTTGTTACTCCACCGTCTGCTCCTTCATACCTAAAAGCTACATGTAATTTTCCTGTTAAACAAGAAATATTAATAGATCCAGAACTTGAGAAGCTATTATAGCCACCAGATGGTCCGGAGGATAATGCAGCGTCTAATCTTAACCAAGTAGCAGTTGTTACATCTCCGGTAAAATTAGATGAAACATATGTTGAGAGTGCGTTTCCATTGTCGTAACCTGTATTCGTTTCAAAGGTTAATTCTTCATCTGTAGTGCCATCTAAATCAATTTCTGGAGTCACTAGCCATGTTTCTAATGGAGTTTCATTGCTCCTGTAAGCAGATATTTGCACATATCTATTTCCACTAAAACTTCTAGAAGAATATAATGTACTCCCTCCATTTACGTTTACATTTGTCCATCCAGCATCTGTAATATCATTTGCAGAAGTAATATTTTCAAAATCTTCTTCAAATAACACAACACTTCCACCTACAGCGTTCTCACCACACTCTAAAACAGGTGGGTCACATCGTTCAGTATTTGTAAATTCTAAATCTGATGGAGCATTAACTATGGCTACTAAAAATTCCGATCTGTAGTCTTTAGACAAGACAGCTCTGAATACTCCACTCCCAGTTGGTACAACATTAGATTTAAAGCTCGCAAATGTACTAGTTTGAAGAGGTATTGTTTTTTCTGTACCACATTCAAAGATCGTTCTGAATCCATCAAACTCGTCGTCTGATTCACCGGCAAAGGTTTTACCCAAATCAGTTTTAGCGAATTGTGCAGAAGTTAATTGAATCATAGTGTTGATATGATCTCCTGTAATTGCAGATAATTCAATAGTGTTTGGAACAATAGTTGAAACAGTAGCCGATCTAAAGATGTGATCTGCAACTGATGTAGACGGTATGTCATCTACTCGATCTCCGTTAAGAACTCCTAAAACATATTTTCCAGGAATACTATTTGTTGGGTTGATATAATTAGCACTTTCACCATCATCATAAGAAACTGTTAAACCGTCTAATTTTATATATACTTTTCTTCCTAGGTCATAAGTTTCATTTAAAGAAGTTTTGTTTAAGATAACTTCAATTCCAGCAGTAGCATTTTCAGGACTATCTTGAATAATTATTTTTTTGTAAAAATTTCCTGCTGCATCTGTAGAGACTACATACCCTTCAATATAAGTTGGGTTGCTCTCATTATCATAAAAGGTATAAATTAAATCACCACTAGCATTATATTCTTGTTGTAAAGCACTTTTAATTGCTGAAATACTTGAATTTGTTGAAATATTAGGTTCTTCTACCGTTATGTTCGGTACATCAAATTCACCATCTTCAACACAAGAGATGATTGTAATGGCTGTCAATAAGAATGCTATAATGCCATAAAATTTAGTTGTTTTCATAAGTATATTTATTAATAAAATTTTCAATGTTTTTTAAAATCTGTAATTAAGGCTTAAGAAATAAGTAGTTCCTCTACCAAACCAGTATTTATTTCCAAATACAGGAATATCAAGACTCTTATCCTCTTTTAGTTGTCTATAATTTGCGTTTCTACCCTGTTCAAAACCACCTGATTTGTATTTGGTGTCAAATATATTTCCAATACTTGCAAATAAACTGATGTATTGATTTCCTATTTTCCAGGATTTTCCTCCAATCATATTTACTACCATATAATTATCAAATCTTTCTTGCTGTAATAGCTGTCTTGCAATATCTTCATCGTAATCATTAAATGGAATACCTCCATCGTCAGCAAAATTTGAAGTCCTTGTTAAAGGAGCAATATCAACATAAACGTTATCAAAGAAATTAGCAGTAGCACTCACAAACCAATAGTCTGGGTCTCTATACTCAAATCCTACAGAGTAGGCTGTTTGAGGACCTGCAGCTAGTTTGTAATTTTTTAGGTTAGAAGCACCAAAATCTTTACGACCATCTATAAAACCAGCATCTTGAGATCTGGTATTATTTTCGGTAGTTAAATAAAGGTTAGGATTATTATCATAGGTGTATTGTCCAAAATTACCAGCAGCTTTTAATTTTATTGTTGGGGTTACTTGAGCTTCTACTCCAAATTCTGCACCAAAGTGCTTTTTATCAATTCCTGATAAAATTTCTTGTACAAATGCAGTATTATCTCCACCAATACCATCGGCAAAGAAAAACGAGATTTCTGTTGCATCTTGTATTTTTGTGTAGTACCCTGTTAGTTTAGCCTGTAAGAAAGGACCTCTAAAAATATAACTTGCGTCTGCAGAAAGCACTTTTTCACTGGTTAAATTCTCTACAGTATTGTTGTTTTCTCTAGAATTAGAAAAGGAGTTTCTTAAGTTTGGAGCTTTTGTTAAATATCCGGCGTTAATATCAACAATATGACGTCCAGATATTTTATAAGTCATCCCACCTTTTGCTCCATAATTCGTGAAGTTTAACTCCTCAGATTTACCGTATGAATTTTCTGGAAAACCACCATTTTGGAATAATCCGTCTCTTTGGTGTGAAGTATTAGAAATGGATGTAGCCAGATAAAAATCTACTTTATTAAATTTGAACTGTCCTTGTAAAAAGCCATCAACTACATTTGAGTATAAATTAAAGTTATATTTAAATACATCTCCAGTTCCAGCTATATATAGTGGGTTTAATAAGTTATTTTGTTTTTCATCAAAAGTATCTGCAAATGAATCTGCATCTAAATAACCTGTTCCTCCTAATAAATCAATAATCTCAGCAAAGTTTTTAGATGTTAATTGGGTGTATTGTACCCTAGCATTTAATTTAAAGTCATCAGAAATATCTTTATTTAAAATGGTATTTACAGTAAACTGAGTATCATCATTTCTATCTTCATAAAGTACGTAAGATGAATTCCCATTATTGTTTGTATTTGCATTGGCATTGTATAAGCTGTTCCAATTCAATTGACCATCATTCACGAAATTTTGTTGGATTTCATAGATGTTTGAATAGCCTTGTCTAAGACCGTAACTAGGCAGTTTTTGGTAATATGTAGGGTCTGGATTAGAAGCACCTAAATTAACTATGTATGGGTTTCCTTCACCATCAACTGCATCTCCATCAACTTTAGTTCCATTATTATCAATTCTACTATTCCCAATATTTCCGGTTTGGTATGAAGCATTGGTATTTAGTGATGTAGTTTCGTTGATGTCCCAATAATGGTTTAACATTAATATGGGTTCGGAAACTTCCTTTATACGTGAGTTTCTAATTTTTCCATCTTGAGTTCCCCAATAAGAATTGTACTGAATACCTCTTAAGTCAAATACTTCTTGCGTTTGAGGAGCAGACTTACCTCTTCTGTTTAAAGCAGTAATAGAGGTGAAACTTAGACTATGTTTATCATTAAATTTCTTTTCAACTGATCCAAAAAAGGAAGTGGCATTATACATGGTGCCATCTACAAATCCTTCTCTACCTTCTCTTCTACTTGCAGCTAAAGTAAAGGCCCATCCATCTTCGGATAATCCAGTAGAATGGGTTGCCATAGCTCTGTGAGTATAACTTCTATTTGAAGAGGCATATGAGATTCGTGTTCCTGTTCTTTGTTCTGATGGCCTAACATTAATGTTTGTAGATCCTAAAATACCACCAAAAGTATAATCAGAGGCTCTTAATCCATTGCTGAATTCTTGGTTTCTTAGTACATCATTTAAGCCTCCCCAATTACTCCATTGTGGTCTTCCATTGTAGAGTTTATTCATTTCAATTCCATTGATAAGAACTTTTCCATTCTCTGAGTCCAAACCTCGTATTCTAAAAAATGATGAACTAAATTCAAAAGCTGCGGTTCTGAGATAAATATCTCTTGATGCCTGAAGAAGCCCAGATATGTTGTCTGCAGCACTTGTATCATCATTCAACTCATCGTCAGTTAAGGTTACTGTACTTAAATCTTCCTCTTCATTTAAGTCTTCATATAATAAAATAGTTCCTAAATCTACTGTAGTACCTGACAGTTCCACTGGAAAATTTTGTGTTTCATATCCTTTGAAGGAAATTTGAAGGACGTAAGCCCCGTTTGTTAAGTTCTGAAGAATAAAAACACCATTATCGTTAGTGAAAGTATTAGCTGTATTTTTTTTAACGTTGATAGCAACCCCTTTTAGTTGAGTATTTTTTTCGCTATCTACAACTACTCCCTTAATTACATTTTGAGCAACTGTGCCAAAAATGATTCCAAAAAAAAGTAATAAAGTTGTAATAAAATTTTTCATTGATTGCTTGGTTGTTTTAAATTAGTTGTAGCCTAATTAAGATCAAAATTACCAAAATTAATTGATGTATTTGTTAAAATTAAAATATTTAACGGAAAGCTAAAAATTAGTTCTTTATGTTTGTACTTTAAAATCATTTTAAACATGAAAAAAACACTTTTTTTATTTATTCTATTTTCGTCCTCAATTATTTTCAGTCAAAATAAAGGTAAGGAATATACCATTAGAACTGTTGCATTTTATAATCTCGAAAATTTATTTGATACTATAAATGATGTTACAAAAAATGATGAAGCAAGTCCAATGATGGAATTGAAGGAAAATCGTTCTAAAGTCTATTGGGATAAAATTGATAAATTAAGTTCTGTGATTTTACAAATAGGAAAAGATAAATCCAATACAAGCCCTGCAATTTTAGGAGTTTGTGAAGTAGAAAATAGAGCTGTTTTAGAAGATTTAGTGAATTCAGATAAATTAAAATCTAAACGCTATGGAATTGTTCATTATGAATCACCAGACAAAAGAGGTATAGATGTTGCGCTCTTATATCAACAACGTTATTTTAAGCCAACATATCATGAATCTTTTAATCCAAATATTTACAGAGATAATAGAAAAGTTTATACCAGAGACCAATTATTAGTTTCAGGATATTTAGATGATGAATTAATACATGTTATTGTTAATCATTGGCCATCTAGAAGTGGAGGCGAAATGAAAAGCAGACCACTAAGAGAAAAGGCGGCATATCAAAACACCAAAATCATTGCTCAAATTAAGCAAAAAGAAGAAAACCCCAAGATTTTAGTTTTAGGAGATTTTAATGATGATCCTATAAACAGTAGTTTCAAAAAAGTATTGAAAACTAAAGCAAAAAAGAAAGACGTTGAAGATGGAGATTTATACAATCCTTTTGAAACATTATTTAAAAAAGGATACAATACCGGAGGGTACAGAGATAACATCAGTATGTTTGATCAAATTTTAATCACTTCTGCATTATTAAATAAGGAGGAAAAAGATTTTTCTAGTTATAAAATGTTTAATCCTGCAGTATTTAATAAAAGTTTTATGACCAACAAAAAAGGACGTTATAAGGGATATCCTTTTAGAAGTTTCTCCTTTGGAACCTATACAGGAGGGTATAGTGACCACTATCCAGTGTATATGTATTTGATTAAAGAAAAATAAAGTTAATTATTTTTCTTTTTTTTACTTTTAAATAGTTTTTGTTGTTTGTTTTTTTTCTCCTGTAGGTATTCTTTCTCTAACATTAAATTTTGTTTAGATTTTTTAAAAAACTCCTTTTTTCTCCCTTTCTCTACTTTTCTGATCGATAGATTTTTTTTAATTGGAGTTTTGTAGGTATTAGAAGAATTTATATTTAAATTTTCAGGAATATTTCTTTTAAAATCTGGCTCAGTGATGTTTTTTTCTAATTCACTTTGGGTAAGAATAGTGTTAATTTTAAAATTAACAGATGAAAATGCATTTAAAATATTTGCTACTTGATGATTTACTTCTGTGGCTTTAATTGCAGGTATAGAAGACATGTCATAAAGCCTTAATGTTTCATTGTACAATAAATTTAATCGTGCTTTGAACGCAGCAGTTCCTAAAAATTGGGGTTGAACACTATCAATAATACTTTTTGTAATGTCATTCAACTCTCTAGAATTATTCAATGCATCATTAGGTGAAATAGCAGTGTATTGTTGTAAGAAAATTGCTAGGTTTTCATATTCAATCCAAGAATCAATATCCATTTCAAATTTTGATTGAATTTTTGACACTTGGTTATGTTTTTTTACACGACTAGCTTCGGGTTTGTCAATCACTTTTGTAGCCGTTGTAGTAGTATCATTACAAGAGCTAATTAATAAAATAAACACACAATAGTAAAAAAACTTCATAGGTCACATATCAATCCCTAAAAATACATAAAATCCCTTAAAAATCTTAATATTTAATGCAACAGCATTTTATTAAATTTATTATGGATAATTTAATTAATTCTTTTAAAAAAATTGTTTTTTATGAATAGTTAAATTTTTTACCTTTGATTTTATGAAAAACACAATTTAGCATGAGTCAAACTATTCTTGTATTAGGTGCTAGTGGGCAAATTGGAAGTGAATTAATAGAAAAGCTTCGCACGATTTATGGAAGTACTCATGTAGTAGCATCTGATATTAGAAATGGGTCCCCATCATTAATGAATTCAGGACCTTTTGAAATCATAGATGCAACAGATAAAGAGGCAATTTTTGCTATTGTAAAAAAGTATAATGTCACTCAAATTTATCTTTTGGCGGCAATGTTATCTGCTACCGGAGAAAAGTTTCCTCAAAAAGCATGGGATTTAAACATGACTTCTTTGTTGGCAGTTTTAGATCTTGCAAAAGATAAACATATCAATCAGGTATTTTGGCCAAGCTCTATAGCAGTATTTGGTGCAACTAGTCCTAAGATTCATACCCCTCAAAAAACGATAATGGAACCCTCCACTGTTTACGGAATCAGCAAGATTTCAGGAGAATTTTGGTGTAATTATTATCATGAAAAATATGGAGTAGATGTAAGAAGTCTAAGGTATCCTGGAATTATTAGTTGGAAAACAAAACCTGGAGGTGGAACAACAGATTATGCTGTTGATATTTTTTTTAAAGCTTTAGAACAGGGAAGTTTTGAGTGTTTTTTAAGTGAAGATACTTGTTTGCCCATGATGTATATGGAAGATGCTGTTCATGCAACTGTTCAGATTATGCAAGTAAACGCTAATCAAATAAACATTAGAACCTCTTATAATCTATCAGCTATGAATTTTACACCAAAAGAATTAGCTTCAGCGATACATCAGCATCTCCCAAATTTTACAATTAGCTATAAACCTGATTATAGACAAGCTATTGCAGATAGTTGGCCAGATTCAATAGACGATACTAAAGCAAGAGAAGACTGGGGTTGGTCGCCTAACTATACCCTTTCAAAAATGACAAAAGACATTCTCGAAAATCTACAAGCTCAATAAATTTAGTATTAAAACATAAGAATACTTTTAAATTGTTCTCAGAAAATAAAACCAAAAAATTGATAAAAAAAAGTATAGAGAAGGGGCTCCGAAAAGCAATTTCTTATTCATCTTACAGAAATCTCATAAGTGATTTAATAGCGTCCGGAAAATCAAGTGGACCAATACAGTCAGAAGATTTATTAAATTACAGCATGTTAAATGATCGAAGAATGACAAGACTAGATAAAAAAATACAGCTTCGTCAAGAGACACTTTTAACATTAAAAAAAATTGATAAACCAATTACTTGGTTGGTTCTATCGGAAGGCTGGTGTGGAGATGCTGCACAAACACTTCCTGTAATTAATAAAATTGCTAATGAAAGTGATTTAATTACTTTAAAAATTATTTTTAGAGATGAGCATGAAGAGTTGATGAATTATTTTCTAACCAATGGAGGAAAATCAATTCCTAAATTACTTGTTTTAAATTCTGAAAATGAAGTACTCAATACTTGGGGGCCTAGACCTGATAAAGCCTCAAAAATGGTACAGGATTATAAAAATAAACACGGACAATTAGATGCAACTTTCAAACAAGAGTTGCAGGTATGGTACAATAAAGACAAAGGGGTTAATATTCAAGAAAATATGTTGGGTTTACTAATAAATTAATTCATCTTAAAAGGTTCTTTCTTTCATTATATTTGCGCTATGATTACAGAATTTAATTTATTATCTGAAGAAGCAAAAGTTTGGGTATATCCATCTAGTAGAAAATTTTACACCCATGAAATTGACGAAATTGAGTTAAAAATCAAAACTTTTGTTACCAACTGGAATAATGAGAATATTAACTTTAAATGTTCCTATCAATTTTTATACAATAGATTTATAATTATTGCTGCTGAAAATGAGAATTTTTCAGTGACGAACTTAGACATGGATTCTCAAGTAGAATTTATTATTGACCTTCAAAATAATTATAAGGTATCCTTATTAGACAAAATGAATGTTTGTTTTAAACAAGGAGAATACGTTCAGTACAAAGAATTAAAAGATTTTAAAAAGCTTGTTAAGAATAAGGCTGTAACTGCCAAAACTATTATTTTTGATAATTTAATAACAAATAAATACGATTTTCAAAACTTTTGGGAGATCTCTATTGAAGAAAGTTGGTACAATCGATTTTTCTAATTAAAAATAGTAAATCCAATTCCTAGTGATATATTATCATAACTCCCATTTTCAAAATTTTTAATTTTCTTTTTGTGATAAATGATTTTAAGTGTTGGCTTTAATTTGCTATCTGATTCAAATCTCCACCCAACTCCAAATGCTCTATAGTCACCGTCTGAAAATCGTTCAGCGAGTCTCCATAATCTTCCTGTATTAAAAAGCACATAAAAAGCATCTTCTTCTTTTGTCCAAAGATTGTATTGAAAAGTAAAATATGTTGGAATTGTTCCTATAAAATAATCAAAATGGTAATCGAAACCTGTATTAAAACTTATGGCGATTTTCTTTTTATACTCATAACCTATTCCGAAACGAATTAGTATTTCTGAAGGGACAAAGAACGGTTCATCATTAGTATTACCAAATTCAAAATTCTCATTTAATTTAAAGGTCAAATTAGCATTGGTATCAAAAAAAGATACCCCATTTTTTTGCTGCGAGAATGAAATTAAAATATTAAAAACAGTAAGGAATAGAAAAATAAATTTCTTCATAAAATTGGTTTAACCTGTGGTTACAATAATTAGTCCAATTCTAATTTTTTAATAAAATTATCAATAGAAAGTGAATTGTCAACAGAAAATTCACCAATTTTAGTTCTTCTTAAACTAGAAAGATGCGCTCCAGAGTTAACAGATAAACCATAGTCGTAGGCTAAAGACCTTATGTAAGTTCCTTTGCTGCAAACCACTCTAAAGTCTATTTCTGGCAATGTGGTTTTTGTAAGTTCAAATTCAGAAATAGATACTTTTCTTGTGGCGATTTCCGTGGTTTCACCCTTTCTTGCCAATTCATACAATCGTTTCCCATCTTTTTTTATCGCTGAAAATATAGGTGGTTTTTGGTCTATTTCACCAATAAATTTTTGGGTAGCTTTTGTTAAGATTTTACCGGTGATGTGATCTGTAGCAAACCTTTCATTTACAGCAGTCTCTAGATCATAGCTTGGAGTTGTAGCGCCAATGGTAAATGTTCCCGTATATTCTTTGATTTGTCCTTGATAGGTAGCAATATTTTTAGTTTCTTTTCCGGTACAAATTATGAGTAGGCCAGTTGCTAACGGATCTAATGTCCCTGCGTGCCCAACTTTTATTTTCTTTAATCCAAATTTTTGCTTGATATGCCAACGTATTTTGTTTACGGCCTGAAAAGAAGTCCACTCTAAGGGCTTATCTATTAATAATACTTGGCCATTTAAGTAATCTTCTTTATTCATGGTTAAAAGGCATATATAATTGCAATAGCTCCTGCAATTGCACAGTACACAGAAAAGTATATTAATTTACTCTTTTTAACTAAAGCGATCATCCATTTACAAGCTAGTAAGCCTGCTATAAATGCAGCAAAAAAACCAATAATCATTGGGGTTATATCTGATGAAATACTATTAATTTCTCCACTAGATATGTCTTTAATCACTTTACCAACAATTAAAGGGACTACCATTAAAAATGAAAATTTCGCAGCTTTTGTTCTATCTATTCCCAATAAAACAGCTGTAGAAATTGTAGCTCCAGATCTAGATATTCCTGGTAAAATAGCTATGGCTTGAGATATTCCAACCACAATTGCGTTTCTAAACGTTACGTTTTTTGAGGTGTCTTTTGCTTTGTCTGCTAATAAAAGAAGCAGCGCTGTTATGAGTAACATACATCCTACCAAAAGAATTTGCCCTCCAAACAGAGAAGCAATTTCTTCTTCAAAAAAAAGTCCAATAAAAACAGTTGGAATCATTGAAACAATAATTTTAAAAGAGAATTGAGTCTCTTCATTCCATTGAAATTTAAATAATCCACTAAATATTTCAAAGATTTCTTTTCTAAAGATAACTAATGTGCTTAATGCAGTGGCAAAGTGTAATACTATTGTAAATAATAGGCTTTCTTCAGGAATAGAGTTATCCCCTAAGATAACTTTTGCTAATTCTAAATGTCCACTAGATGATACAGGTAAAAATTCGGTGAGTCCTTGGATGATTCCAAGAATTATAGCTTCAAGTATACTCATTATTATTTACTAGGGTTAAGGAGTATGGCATAAATTTCTATCGCTAAACCAATAATAACTAAAGTTGGTGCTAAACGAATTCTTTGAAAATTATACATTGCTTCATTAAAAACTGCTGGATCATCACTACCCCCACCTGACATCATAATAAATCCAATCGCTATGAATGCAATTCCTATAAACATGAATAGGTAATTTTTCTTTCCAAAAAGGAATACTGATTTAGAAGTCTGTTTATCTTTACTCATAAGCTTATTAATAATAAAGTTTTTCTGTTTGTAAATTTAAAAAACGTTGGGTTGCAAAAAATGTACTTAACCACGAAATAACAAAAGCTATAATCAATATTCCGCCACCTAGATACGCTAGAGTAGTATAGTCTGTTGTTAATTGAAGTGTTGGTATTTTTTGATCTATATAATAAATTACAACGCTTAAACCAATCAATGATATAATAGCACCGATAAAACCTAATTGAACACCGTTCCAAATAAATGGTTTTCTAATAAAGCCCTTGGTTGCACCAACCATTTGCATGGTTTTAATATTAAACCTTTTGGAATATACTGAAAGTCTGATTGAACTGTTGATAAGAATTAATGCAATTAAGCCAAAAAATGAACTAATTACAAACAACCAAAAACTTACCCTCTGGATATTTTGTGTTAGAAAAGTAACTAAAGGTTTATCATAGGAAACCTCAAAAACATAACTATTGTCTTTAAATCTCTCTGCAATTTCTCCCATTTTTTCTGGTGTTACAAAACCAGGATTCAAATAAATGTCAATACTATTTTTTAAGGGATTGGTTCCTAGATAATTAACAAAATCTTCGCCTAAATCCTCCGCATAAAATTTTGCAGCGTCATCTTTTGATATATAGACGATTTTTCTTGTAAATATTTCTTTAATAAGAGAATTTCTTAAGTTTTCTATTTGATCATTGGAGGTGTTGTTTTTCAGAAATAAAGTAATTACAACTTCCTCCTTAAAGTGATTAGCTACTTGGGTAGATTTCAAAAGTACTAGGCCTAAGAACCCAACCATAAATAACACCAAGGTAATACTAATCACAACAGAAAAGTATGACGATCTTAATCGACGTTTTTGGTAAGAATCAAAATTAAATGACATATGGTTACATTATTCTAGCATGCAAGATACAAATTAGCATTCATAAATTTTAAGATTAAAAAATTGATAAACTTAATTTTATCCCAAAAATAAATTACATTTTTTCTCACTAAATATTAGCTAGATTTTAAACTATAAACTTGTTAATTTTCAATTTCTTGACAGAGTTCTATTAACACCCCATTACTAGATTTTGGATGTATAAAAGCTACAAGTTTATTGTCTGCTCCTTTTTTGGGAGTTTCATTTAAAATTACAAACCCCTCACTTTTAAGACGTGCTATTTCTGAAATAATATCAGTAACTGCAAACGCAATATGGTGTATTCCTTCCCCCTTTTTTTCAATAAACTTTGCTATTGGACTTTCAGGGTTTATAGCCTCTAATAATTCGATTTTATTTGGTCCAGCTTTAAAAAATGAGGTTTTTACTCCCTCATTAACTACTTCCTCAACTTTATAATGACCAACTCCAAATAATTTGGTAAATAAGGCATTAGAAGTTTCTAAATCTTTTACAGCAATTCCAATATGTTCTATTTTATCCATTAGTTTTATAAAGAATATAAGATTGTGCAGGTTGCAGCTTAACCAAAAAAAGATACTTTATCTTTCTAGGTCTCTCAAAAGTAAGGAATGTTTTGTTAATTATTGTAGATTTGCAGCATGGAAGAAACGAATAGACAACGAAAAATTGCTGGTGTTTTACAAAAAGATTTGGTAGAAGTTTTGCAAAAAGCTGCTCAAGATGGAATGCAAGGTGTTATTATTTCAGTTTCTAAAGTATCTGTAACCCCAGATTTAGGTGTTGCAAAAGTATATTTAAGTGTTTTTCCTTCAGACAAAAGAAATGCTATTATTGAGGGAGTAAAGTACAATTCCCCATTAATTCGTCATGAACTAGCAAAAAGAACTCGAAATCAATTACGAAGAATGCCGGAGCTTCTCTTTTTTGGAGATGATTCTTTAGATTATATTGAAGAAATAGACAAGTCATTACGAGGTGGAGATGTAAATCCAATCCAAGATCCAAGTGTACTGCCAAGACGCAAAAAACAATAACCATCATTCTCTTTGAATTTTCCATTATACATAGCCAAAAGATATCTATTTGCTAAAAGTGGGACTAATGCAATTAATATTATTACAATCATTGCATCTTCAGGCGTTGTTCTTGGTACAGCTGCATTATTCATTATTCTTTCAGCCTTTTCTGGCTTAAGAACCTTTAATTATTCATTACTTAATATTACTGATCCAGATATAAAAATTACGGCAACAAAAGGTAAAAGTTTCTTTTATGATACATCTTTACAAAACTTTATTTCCAAGGATTCTGATATTGCAGTTTTTTCAAAAGTAATTGAAGAAAGAGTTTTCTTAAAAAACAAGAATAAACAACAGATAGCTTTTATAAAAGGTGTTGATTATAATTATACTAAGGTAGTAGCTTTAGATCAAGCAATTCAGGTGGGTACATGGTTGCAAAAAGAATATACTAATACAAGTATTGTTGGGAATAGTTTAGCGTATAAATTATCTGCAGGTGTTGAAAGTTTTGGTGAGTATTTAGAGATTCTTGTTCCTAAAGTTGGAACAGGATTTTTAAACCCATCACGGAGCTTCAGAAAAATTAATACTCAAATTTCGGGTATATACTATGCAACTGAAGATTTTGAAAACAACTATGTTTTTATTTCAAATGCTCAAGCTCAACAATTATTAAATTTTAAATCAGATCAGTTTACAGGGATTGAAATAAAGTTAAAACCTGAAATAGATGCAGCTAATTATGCTGAGTCAGTTCAAGAAAAACTAGGAATTCAATATAAAGTTCAGACAAGGGCTCAGTTAAATGAACTCTTTTATAAAGTAATTAATACAGAAAACTTTATTTCGTATTTAATTTTCACGTTGATTGTTATTATAGCAATGTTCAATATTATTGGTTCTATTATTATGATGATTATTGATAAAAAAAAGAACTTAAAAACACTGTTGAGCTTGGGTGTTTCAATGTCTGAAATAAAAAAGATTTTTGTGCTACAGGGGTTTTTATTGACACTTATATCTATGACTGTTGGGTTGTTTTTATCAGTGATCTTAGTAATTGTTCAGCAAAACTTTCAAATTTTTATGATCACATCTTCAATACCGTATCCAGTTGAGTTAAGGGGATCAAACCTACTTGTCGTAATTACGACTATTACAGTACTAGGGTTTTTAGCAGCAAAGCTAGCTAGTAGTAGAATTTCATTAGGTTTTATTGATAAATAAAATAGTTTTAGCTAAATTTAAATAAAATTGGAATCTATGAAAACCCCTTATCTATTTTTGTTTATTATCTTTTTTTCTTGTGCTTCCTCTAAAAATACCACTAGCACCAAGCTGTACCCAAATAACGGTGAAAATTTGCTAAAAAATTTAGGAGTATCCATAGTTGAAAAAGAAGATTTTTACGTTTTTGATACTAATGATTATTTAGTAAATTTTCCATATAGTTGGCGTAGTTATCTAGAGCCTATTGCAAAGGAGGTAATTTATCATTCCCCATTTAAAAATAACGAGGTCAAATCTGAGACATCTATTGTTATGTATGTTCACAACTCAGAAAACCCTAAAAGAGATATCAATCGAAGATTACGATCTTTTCGCTCACCAAATTTTAATGAAAAGTTGATGTCTTCAATAAGAAAAAGTAAAGGAAAAGATAGATTAGGTGACTTTGAAAAAAAATCATATTCTTTTACAAGAAATAAGAAAAGGTTTCAAAGAATAAAAATGTATTATTTATATGAAAGAAAGTGGTTGTATATAGGTATAACCTACCCAATTAATATATCTACCAAAAAGTTAACAGAGATAGCTGCAATTAAAAATAGTATTGTAGTAAAAAAATAATACTATTTAAATGCTGGAATCATAGCATTGCCAAAGGTTTCTTGAACCACGTCAAAAGCAGCAAATACATCTTTTGGGTCATCTGAGGTAACCATTTTTAAACGATGTTCTTTAAAATGAGGAATTCCTTTAAAATAATTGGTATAGTGTCTTCTAGTTTCTACCACTCCTAAATGTTCTCCCTTCCAATCAATCGCCATTTGTAAATGACGACGGGCCATTTCTGTTCTTTCAGAAATTGTTGGCCCAGCGAGATGCTCACCTGTTTTAAAATAATGTTTTACTTCGTTAAAAAACCAAGGGTATCCAATAGAAGCTCTTCCTATCATTGCACCGTCTAAACCATAGACATCACGCATCTCTTTCGCTTTTTCTGGGGTAGTTACATCACCATTTCCAAACACAGGGATATGCATTCTAGGATTATTTTTTACTTCAGCTATGGGTTTCCAGTCTGCGTCTCCCTTATACATTTGAGCACGAGTTCTTCCATGAATAGAAATAGCTTTACAACCTACATCTTGTAATCTTTCTGCAACTTCTACAATTTTTATAGAGTCATGATCCCAACCCAAGCGAGTTTTTACTGTAATTGGTAAATTGGTATGTTTTACCATGGCTTCTGTAAGAGAAACCATCAAGTCAATATCTTTTAATATTCCAGCACCAGCACCTTTAGAGACCACTTTTTTAACAGGGCAACCAAAATTAATATCTATAATGTCTGGATTTGTTTTCTCTACAATTTCAACTGAGCGTAACATCGAATCTAAATTGGCTCCAAAAATTTGAATTCCTACAGGGCGTTCTTTTTCATAAATATCTAATTTCATAACGCTTTTTGCAGCATCACGAATTAACCCTTCAGAAGAAATAAACTCAGTATACACAACATCAGCACCATTTTCCTTGCATAAAGCACGAAAAGGTGGGTCACTAACATCTTCCATAGGTGCTAATAATAGTGGGAAATCTGGGAGTTCTATGGTAGTCTATTTTTACCAAGCTAGATTATTTTTTTGCAAAATTAGTGTTTTTATTAGTCAGAGTCCAAAACTGATGAATTCAAAAAATAATTAAAATACTCTAACGACATTAAATCCGAAAACCATATCCCCTTCAGCGCTACTCATAAACCCTGGTTCGTTACTAGATTGTGAATTGGTAAATAATAATTGAAATACATGTCCGCCAGTTTCAATGTCTAGACCAAAAGCATAGGAGTTGTCAAAAGGAGAGCTTTCTGCTCTACTCGCATTATAAACATATTCTGCATTAAAGCTAACACGTTTACTCAACTTATAACGTCCACCAAAACCAAGCGCAAATTGATTGAATTTTTCCTCTGGAACTACATTTAAATTTTGAAGATTTTCTCTGATAAATGTTGGAGCAAGTTGAAAAGAAAATTTATCAGAAAACCGTCTAGAAACCAATAATTGGGTTGCATAACTTTGGCGATCACTAGATTTTAAATCTGGAAAAATAGTTTCATCAATTAATGTATTTCTATTTACCGTAGCGTAGGTTACGAGATTTACGGGAAAGTCCTTAGATTGTCTAGCCAAACGAATTTTTGCTGAAGCAGCTAAGGTTCTGTTGTAAGATTCTCTACTAATACTAAATTGAACACCTTCCCAAAAAGAGTATAGCAATTGAATTTTAGTACTGGCTTCATCTAAGCCAAGAAAAGTGTCAAATCCATCTTTCAAAGGACCAAATCTGTGTGAAACAATTAAATAAAAATCACCTTGATCTGCCATTTTTGTAGATTGAAGATTTCCAATTTTCATAGCTTTGAACGCAGGCATTTCATAAGAGCTGTCTGTGGTATTTTCATTTAATTCATCTAGTAAATCGTCTTGAGCAGAAAGGCTAGAGAATACTAGCATAAAGGCACAAAAAATAAATAAGTTTTTTTTAAACATAATGATGGTGCTTATTGAATAATACATTGATCTAATTTTAGTTCTTCTAATAAATCGTCATATCCAATAATTCTTCCTTTTATAGAGATATTATTTGAAGGATTTATTTTCTGAAGGTCAGTCACTTGTTTTAATTGACAGTAAATTTTACTTGATAGCATAATCCCTTTATCGTCTATAGTAGTTACTGTCTCCGGATACAACAACTATTTTATCTTGCCATTCTTCAGTATGATCTATGATCTTGAGAAGTAATTCATCTGAAGCACCGCTAAAGTCTATTTTTTTGTTTTCAATTGCAGTAGGGGGTCGCATAGCATAGGTGTAAATGGTAAAACCAATAACACTGAAAACAAGAAGAAATAGTAATGATAAACTTATTTTTTTTTGATAAACTCATACGCTAAAGAAATATTAATTGTTCCTGCTATTTTACTACTCACAATTTTGGGGATTTTAATATTAAAATCTTCTGGTTTAACCCCAAATGAAGTTACCATAAGCAATTTATCTTCTTTTTTTGAAAACGTTGCAAGTGTTTCAATTTCTTTTTCAACTCCTCTAACGGTTAATATTCCTTTAAGGAGAAGTTTTTTTTCAGTGCTTGAAATATTTGAGAAATTAAAATCAGAGATTGATCCTTTAAAAGTCGCTTTCGGGAAAGTGCTAGAATCCATGTAGTTTTCATTAAAATGTTCCTGCATAAGAGCAACTCTAAAATTAAAAGCTTTTACAAAAAGTAAGGAAGCAATTTCTCCAGAATTTATATTTATAATTGCGGTAGTACTGTTGTTTGTTGCTTCTACTGGTTCAAAAGCTTCTACTGAAGCTTTGAATTGAGTATTCCCAGTTTTTGTGAAATATTTTTGAGCAAAAGTTGAGAAACTTATCAATAAAAATAGAATTAGTGCTATTTTTTTCATGAGTTTATATTTTTAATTTTCAATAAAACCGTCCTCAGCCCATTGCTCTATGGTAGCAATTAAATCTGGTGCCATTGGACCACTCTGAGGCATTGGGTTAGAGATGCTATTAATTCTACTCAACAGATTTCCATTTTCAGTTGATGATCTTACATTTGAATACCCCTCAAGATTTAAACCTGCAGAGGGAAATCCACCAGCATGACATGGAAGACAATTATTACTTATAATAATACTTACATCAGTATCATAGGTAACAGGTTCTGTTATGATCACTTCTTCAATAGTGGCTGTCGAGCAGCTACTGAGAGAGAGCACAAGGAATAAGGAACTTAGAATAAGGTATTTAAATTTCATAAATTCAACTACTTTGAATTATTAATAAATAATAGCACACTGAGCTATTGCAATTTAGTGTAAAAATTTAAGATTAAAACTCTATGACGGAACGAACCTCTTTATTTCCTCGCTTTACCATAACAGTAGTCTTATCTCCTGTATCAAAAACAGATAAGGCTCTCATATAACTCATCATATCTGTAACGATGCTGTCTCCTAATTGAATAACAATGTCGCCTTTTAGAAGTCCTCCCTTTTCCGCAGGTCTTCCTTCAGAAACACCATCTATTCGCATGCCTTTTCCATCGAACAAGTAGTCTGGAATTACCCCCAAACCAACTTTAAATCTGGGAGTGATTTCACTTTCGTTTTTTGTCTTTCTAAAGGCTAATTTTCCATTGTCATCAAGATCAGAAATAATATCAAAAATATAATCAGAGATGGTCTCCATGCCTTGATAGTTTAATTTCTCTGCGTCATCACCAGGTTTGTGATAATCTTCGTGTTGTCCTGTGAAAAAATGCAATACAGGGATGTCGGCTAAATAAAAACTCGTATGATCACTTGGTCCAACTCCAGACTCGTTTTCAATCAGTTTAAATTTGTTGTTATGAGCATTCAAAACCTGTTTAAACATTGGAGACGTTCCTGTTCCATAAACAGCAAGTGCACTATCTTTTTTTAATCTACCAACCATATCCATATTAATCATATACGACACAGTTTTGGTGTTTATTGTAGGGTTCTTTACAAAATAATTAGAGCCAAGTAATCCCATTTCTTCTCCAGAAAAAGCAATAAACAAATAATTATTATTTGTGTTTTTGTTTTTTAACCTTCTTGCTAAATCTATCATAACAGCTGTTCCGCTTGCATTGTCATCAGCTCCATTATGAATTGCTTTTATAGAATCTCTATATAGAGAACCGTCGCCACCATATCCTAGATGGTCAAAATGCGCACCAATAATAACGGTGTTTTGAACATCGTTATCTATGAACCCGATCACATTTCTTCCAGTTATAGTTCCGTCTTCATTTTTTGTAAATCTTACCTCAGAATGAGGGTCTGTTTTTGGAATAAAAGAAAATTCTTGTTCAAAATTCTTTGTTCCTTTGGCAATTAATCCCAGCTGTTTATAGCGCTGGGCTATATAGGTTGCCGCTTTCTTCTCACCTTCAGTTCCTGTTTGTCTTCCCTCTAATAAATCGTCTGCTAAATAAACTACATCAGTTTTTATTTGACTTTTATTCGAAACTTCCTTTGAACAAGAACCACATAAAATTAAAAAGAATAAAATTGGAAAGTTTCTCATAAGAAATAGTATTATTTTTGTTCAAAATTAAGCATTAAAAACAACGATATGAAATTTAGAGTATTATCACTTTTATTAATTACTATTTTTAGTATAAGCTGCACCAATACAAATTCTAAAAAAACAGATAAGCTAGTCGCTGGCAATGATTCACTCATTTTTGCTGAAGAAGTACATTTTAAGAGTATTCGTCAAATTACATTTGGGGGAGATAATGCAGAGGCTTACTGGAGTTTTGATGATCAACAATTAATATTTCAATCCAATAATAAAGAATGGAATGTTGAATGTGATCAAATGTTTTTAATGAATATTAATGAAAATTTTTCAGAAAAAGTACCGCCTATGATAAGTACTGGAAAAGGGCGAACTACCTGTGCCTATTTTTTGCCAGACAATAAACATTATGTATATGGTTCTACTCACCTAGGAGGTGAAGAATGTCCGCCAGCACCCCTTCGAAAAAACGGACGTTATGTATGGCCAATCTATGACAGTTATGATATTTTTGTTTCTGATTTAGAAGGAAATATTGTAGCTCAATTGACTAATGAAAAAGGATACGATGCCGAAGCCACTGTGTCTCCAAAAGGAGATAAGATAGTGTTCACATCCACTAGAAGTGGAGATTTAGAGTTGTATACTATGAATATAGATGGAACAGATGTGAAACAAATCACGGATGAGCTAGGATATGATGGAGGTGCTTTCTTTTCACCAGATGGAACGAAATTAATTTTTAGATCATCTAGACCTAAATCTGATGAGGAGATAAAGGCCTACAAAGATTTATTAGCTGAAGGTTTAGTTGAACCAACGGAGATGGAATTATATATCTGTAACTCAGATGGCTCAAATCTTAAAAAATTAACCAATTTAGGAAATGCGAATTGGAGTCCATTTTTTCACCCTTCTGGTGAGAAAATTTTATTTTCATCAAATTTTGAGGCAGAAAGAGGGTTTCCATTTAATTTATACATGATTGATTTGGATGGTAAAAACTTAAAAAGAATTACCCATGGTGAAACTTTTGATGCTTTTCCTGTATTTTCAAATGATGGAAAATGGCTAGCATTCTCCTCTAATAGAAATAATGGAGGTGGTAGAGATACCAACTTGTTTATTGCAGAATGGCAAGAGTAAAGGATTAACATTCTGAAATGACCTTCAGTAAGATACCAACTTGTTTATTGCAGAATGGCAAGAGTAAAGGATTGACATTCTGAAATGACCTTCAGTAAGATACCAACTTGTTTATTGCAGAATGGCAAGAGTAAAGGATTAACATTCTGAAATGACCTTCAGTAAGATACCAACTTGTTTATTGCAGAATGGCAAGAGTAGAGGATTGACATTCTGAAATGACCTTCAGTAAGATACCAACTTGTTTATTGCAGAATGGCAAGAGTAGAGGATTGACATTCTGAAATGACCTTCAGTAAGATACCAACTTGTTTATTGCAAAATGGCAAGAATAGAGGAGGTTATTTTAACTCAACAATTATCTCATTCTTTCTTTTAAAAACTTCCATTGGGGCATTGTATCCTAAAAAATAAAAGTTATCGGTATACTCTATCTCTTTAGTATTTAAAGCGGTAATTAATTTGCTTTTAAAGGATGCTATTTTTGAATCACTAGCCCAACCACCAAAAGAAATTGCAGCCACTCTTTTTTCAGGGATATCTTTAAACTCTATGCTTGAATCATTAGGTACTGGTAGATTATCTCTTGTGTATTTTTTTGGAACTAAAAATAGCATTGTAGTGGAATCTTTTAAAGACATGGCTACTGGTGAGGTCATAGCTATTTTTTCTTTTTTATCATTACCTCCAAAAATATACCCTGCTAAAACAGAAAACCCTTTACTTGAAGTTTTACGATAATTGTTTGAAGGCATTTGAACTGAAGTAAATAACGATGCCTCATATTGTCTAATTTCAATTGTTTCATAGGAGTCAATTATTGTAAAAGCATAGGTTTCAATATTCCGTTGACTGTTTAAAAAAAAGAGTTGAGAAATAACAAATAGTACTAAAATAATTCCAAAAATTGATAAGATTATTTTCATCTTCATAATTGTTTTTTATTAGCGTATTTTTAATTCAATTAAAATAGAATCACTAAGATCTTATTTTTTATTTTAATATAAGGGCTATATTTTTAAATTTGAATGCATTTCAGAAAATGTTTTTATTGTGTCAACTTTCTAAATCACTTATATTTGCATCCTTAAAAATAATGTAACGCATGAAGAATATTAGAAACTTTTGCATTATCGCTCATATCGATCATGGTAAAAGTACGTTGGCAGACAGATTGTTAGATTATACAGGTTCCGTAACTGATAGAGAAAAGCAAAATCAGTTACTAGACAACATGGATTTAGAGCGTGAGCGTGGAATCACCATTAAATCTCATGCCATCCAAATGGACTACAAACACAATGGGGAAGATTATATTTTAAACCTTATTGATACACCTGGCCATGTAGATTTTTCCTATGAAGTTTCTCGTTCTATAGCAGCTTGTGAAGGCGCACTATTAATAGTAGACGCAGCACAAAGCATTCAAGCACAAACCATATCAAATTTGTATTTGGCTTTAGAGAATGATTTAGAGATTATTCCAATTTTGAATAAAGTAGATTTACCTTCAGCAAATCCAGAGGAGGTAACTGATGATATTGTAGATCTTTTAGGCTGTAATCCAGAAGAGGTAATTCACGCGAGTGGAAAAACTGGTTTTGGAGTTGATAATATTTTAACCGCTATTATCGATAGAATTCCAGCACCAAAGGGAGACCCTGAAGCACCTTTGCAGGCCTTAATTTTTGATTCAGTATATAATTCTTACAGAGGAATTGAAACTTATTTTAGAATTCTAAACGGTGAAATTAAAAAAGGGCAGCGGATTAAGTTTATGGCTACAGACAATGAGTATTTTGCCGATGAGGTAGGAACTTTGAAACTGAATCAAGTTGTAAAAAAATCTGTAAAAACAGGTGATGTTGGTTATTTAATCACAGGTATTAAAACAGCTAAAGAAGTAAAAGTTGGAGATACCATTACAGACGCTCAAAACCCTACTACAGAGACTATAGATGGTTTTGAAGATGTAAAACCCATGGTTTTTGCAGGAATTTATCCAGTTGATACAGAAGATTACGAGGAGTTGAGGTATTCCATGGAAAAATTACAATTAAATGATGCTTCTTTAGTATTTGTTCCAGAAAGTTCTGCCGCTTTAGGTTTTGGTTTCCGATGTGGATTCCTTGGAATGCTGCATATGGAGATTATTCAAGAACGTTTAGAGCGTGAATTTAATATGACAGTGATTACAACTGTTCCTAACGTTTCTTATCATGCCTACACAAAGAAGAATCCTGAGGAAATAGTTTTATTAAATAATCCTTCAGATTTGCCTGAGCCTTCAAAGTTAGAAAGAGTAGAAGAGCCCTATATTAAAGCCTCTATTATTACAAAATCAGATTTTGTTGGACAGGTTATGAGTTTGTGTATAGAAAAGCGCGGAGAGATTACCAATCAAACGTATTTAACAACTGAACGAGTTGAGTTAACCTTCAATATGCCGTTGGCAGAAATTGTCTTTGATTTTTATGATCGTTTAAAAACAGTTTCCAAAGGGTACGCCTCTTTTGATTACAATCCAATAGGAATGAAAACATCCAAGTTGGTGCGTGTTGATATTTTATTAAACGGTCAACCAGTAGATGCACTTTCTGCCTTATTACATGCAGACAACGCGTATACAATAGGAAAGAAGATTGTTGAAAAACTAAAACAATTAATACCAAGACAACAGTTTGATATTCCAATTCAAGCAGCTATTGGAGCAAAAATTATAGCTAGAGAAACCACTAAAGCATTGCGTAAAGATGTAACTGCTAAATGTTATGGAGGTGATATCTCTAGAAAACGTAAACTTTTAGAAAAGCAGAAGAAAGGAAAGAAAAGAATGCGTCAGGTAGGAAATGTAGAAATACCACAAGAAGCATTTATGGCTGTTTTAAAGTTAAATGATTAAAAAAAAGCTTCGAGAAATCGAAGCTTTTTTTTTATTATCTAAAAAATGTTTAATCTCTACTTCCTAAAACTTGTAGGCCCCAATACAGTAGCATCGCCAAAGAACCTAAAGCAGCAACTAAATACGTTCTGGCAGCCCACTTTAAGGCATCTTTAGATCCAGCATATTCTTGTTGACTTACCATATTTTTATTTTTTAACCAGGCTAATGCTCTATTACTTGCATCATATTCTACAGGTAATGTGATAAAACTAAATGCGGTTGCTAAAGCCATAAAACCCAAACCAACGATAGCTATATAAAACCCAATTCCAGTATTGTCTGAAGCAGCTCCTAAAATTAAGCCACCAAAAACAAGCCATTGCGAAAATCTTGAAGAAACGCTCACCATAGGAACCAATTTAGAACGCATGGTTAACCATTCATAAGCTTGTGCATGCTGCACAGCATGCCCCACCTCATGAGCTGCTACAGCGGCAGCGGCAGCATTTCTCTGACTGTAAACACCAGCACTAAGATTTACGGTTTTATTTCTAGGATCGTAATGATCGGTGAGCATCCCTGCAGTAGACACCACTTTAACATCTTTAATGCCATGATCTGCTAACATTTTTTCTGCTATTTCAGCACCAGACATGCCATTTCTCAAATGAACTTTGGAGTATTTTTTAAATTTATTCTTAAGCGTATTGCTTACCGCCCAACTTGTAAGAGCTATAGCACCAATAATTATATAAAATTCAATCATATTTGTAGTATTAAAATGAGTATTCAATTTTCTTTGATACTTTTACATCACAAAGTATTCCAATTTAATTTTTTATAAAAATAGTGACAAAATGACAAGTAAACGAAAAATACTACTCATTTACACCGGAGGTACCATCGGGATGGTAAAAGATCATGAGTCAAAAGCCTTAAAAGCATTTGATTTTAGTCAGATTTTAGAAAATATACCTGAATTAAAACAATTAGATTGTAACATCACCTCTCTTTCGTTTGATGAACCCATAGATTCTTCAAACATGAATACACAGTACTATGTTCAAATTGCCGAAATGATTGAGCAAAATTATGAACAATATGATGGTTTTGTTGTCTTAACAGGTTCTGATACGATGTCTTACATTTCATCTACCATTAGTTTTATGTTGGAGTATTTGACAAAGCCAGTCATCTTTACTGGTTCACAATTACCCATTGGATATTTGAGAACAGATGCAAAAGAAAACCTAATTACTTCCATAGAAATAGCAAGCGCATATAAAGATGGTCTTCCAATAGTAAGTGAAGTTTGTTTATATTTTGAATATAAATTATACAGAGCCAATAGAACAACCAAGTTAAGTGCAGAACAATTTGAAGCATTTACTTCAATGAATTACCCTCCATTAGCTGAAAGTGGAGTTCACCTTAACTTTAATCAAGATTTTTTGGAGGTGCCCACACACAATAAAAAACTAATCATCAGAAAAAACTTGTGTACAGATATTGTAATTATTAAATTATTTCCAGGTATTTCTATGGGGGTGATAGAAAGTATGTTAAATATTAAAGGTATTAAAGGCGTTATTTTAGAAACTTATGGAGCAGGGAATGCTCCTAGCAACAAGGAGTTTGTCAGGTTAATCTCTGATGCTATAAGTAAAGGAATCTATATAATTAATGTAACTCAATGTGTTGGAGGATCAGTTTTACCCGGTCATTATGAAACAAGTTCTCAATTAAAAAAAATAGGAGTCATAGATGCTAAAGATATGACCACAGAATCAGCAACTGCTAAATTGATGTATCTTTTAGGGATTGGGTTAAAAAAAGATGAGTTTGTACTTTATTATGAGCAATCTTTGAGGGGAGAAATAACAAAAAAGTAGATAATCTGTTAAATCTCTTTGTTTTTGCTATTAGTTGTGTAAAAACTTTTTATTTTTTTTTAAGAAACCAACTATTTTTTGTTACTTGGTCATCTGAATTAAATTAAGCAAAAAGTAGTTTTATTTTTATGAAACTTCATAGCGTTTAATTTTTTTCTTTTCATGTAACATGATGTTATATCTTAAAAAATTAAATTATTAAAAATTAATTACAACGATGATGAAAAAAGTAGTAAATATCCTTACAGTAACAGGATTCATGTTTTTTGGAGCTATCCAGTCAGTATTTGCACAAGAGGCTGAGGTCGCTGAACAAACTTTTCACCAAGTATTAAAACAACGTTTTATCGAAGGTGGTCCTGGTTTTATGGGAATTGTTTTAGTAGCCCTTATTTTAGGTTTAGCAATTGCTATTGAAAGAATTATTTATTTAAACATGGCAACTACAAATACTAAGAAATTAATGGCAAGTGTAGACGAGGCTTTAAGTTCTGGTGGTGTAGAAGCAGCAAAAGAAGTTTGTAGAAACTCAAAAGGACCAGTAGCGTCTATTTTTTACCAAGGACTTGACAGAGTTGATGAAGGTATTGAATCTGCAGAAAAAGCTGTTATTGGTTATGGAGGTGTACAAATGGGATTATTAGAAAAGAATATTTCTTGGTTATCACTGTTTATCGCTTTAGCACCGATGTTAGGGTTTATGGGAACTGTAATTGGTATGATTGACGCTTTTGACGCAATTGCTGTTGCCAATGATATTTCTCCAGGAGTTGTAGCAGTAGGTATTAAAGTAGCTTTATTAACTACGGTATTTGGTCTAATTGTAGCGATTATACTTCAAGTTTTTTACAACTACATTATCTCTAAAGTAGATAGTATCGTAAACAACATGGAAGATGCTTCTATTACTCTTATAGATTTATTAGTTAAATATAAAAAATAAGACGCATTATGAATAGTAAAATTTCAAAAATACTAACCATCATAGTGGCTGTTATATCTGTACTAGGAATTGCATTATTTGTTAATGTTTCTTTTACTGATGGATCTCCAGAATCGGTTAGTAGTGCTGTTGGACCTTTAATCGCATTCTCATTATATTTATTTTATGCAGCTGTGATTATAACAATAGGTTTGTCAATAAGAGGATTAGTTAAAAATCCAGAAAATTTAAAAAAGACCTTATTAGGTTTAGGAGTTATGGTTGTTCTTTTAATTGTTTCTTACCTTTTAGGTGATAGCGAACCGGTGTTAAATGCACAGGGGAAAGTATTAGAAGGTGGTGAATTAGGAGCCGCTTCAAATCAATGGGTAGGAAGTTTAATATGGTATAGTACAATTTTAGTGCTAATTGGTGGCATATTTTTTGTAGTAGACTTAGCAAAAGGACTTATAAAATCTTAATTTATGGCAAGAAGAGAGACACCGGAAATTAATGCAGGGTCTATGGCAGATATTGCCTTCTTGTTATTAATTTTCTTCTTAGTAACTACCACAATGAATGTAGATTCAGGTATATCTAAGAAATTATCAGAGAAACCACCACCAGATTATAAACCACCCATTATTAAGGAGAAAAATATCTTTGAAGTAAATATCAATAGAAATAACGAGTTATTGGTGGAAGATAATAGGATGGAATTATCAGAACTTAAGGAAGCTGCTATCAAGTTTATTGATAATGGTGGAGGAGACGGTAAGCCAGGTGAAGATGGAACCCCAGGAGCACCATGTGACTACTGTGAAGGCGAAAGAAGTCCATCATCTTCAGATCATCCTAACAAAGCAATTATATCTGTACAAAGTGATAGAGGAACTGATTATGGAACCTATATTGAAGTTCAAAATGAATTGTTAAAGGCTTATACTGTTTTAAGGAACAGGTTATGTCAACAACGTTATAAAATTACATATTCAGAATTAGAAAAGAGATATAAAGATAGTAGGGGAACTGAAAAAGATGATCTAAAGAAAAAAGTTGAGGATATTAAAACGAGTTTTCCTCAGATCATATCTGATGCTGAACCTACCTCTTAACATCAATAAAAACATACAAAATGTCTAAGTTTAAAAAGAAGAAAAAAGGAATGCCTGCTGTAAATACAGCATCATTACCGGATATTGTATTCATGTTATTATTTTTCTTTATGGTAACCACTACTATGAGAGAAACTTCTTTACAAATTGAAGCACCTAGATTACCAAGTGCTACAGAGATAAAGAAACTAGAGCATAAGAGTTTGGTAAGTACTATTTATGTTGGTAAAGCAAAAGATGAAAAATATGGTACTGCTTACAATAGAATTCAGTTAAATGATAAGATAGCAACGCCAGAGGACGTACCATCCTTTATTTTAAGAGCTAGAGAAGAGGTTTCAGAAGGTGAAATACCATTCATGACAACTTCAATTAAAGCTGATAAAGAATCTAGTGTAGGAACTATTACAGACATTAGAATTAAATTAAGAGATGTTAATGCTTTAAAGTTAAGTTACTCTACCCAAACTGGAGCTGACAATTAATCGTAATACATTATTAAACATAAAAAAGGGAATACAAATTTTTGTATTCCCTTTTTTATGTTATAATTTTAAAAAATCATAATTCTATAGATGTGAAAAAGCGTATTCTATTATTTTTTATACTGTGTTCATTGACTACTGTAGCTCAAAAAGATTCATTAAGTCTAGGGAATAAGTATGCTGAAGATCAGGTATATTTTATGATTTCTTACAACCAATTGTTTAATCAGCCAACGATGGTAAAAGGAAGCGGTTTTTCATATGGTTTGTCTGCTGGGTTTATGAAAGATCAGATTTTAAATACACAAGGGAGTTTTTCTATGGCTCTTGGTTTTGGATATAATTTTGATCTGTTAAATCATGGATTAACCATTACTGAAGAGAATAACAATATTATTTTTAATGCAGATAATTCTGGAATCATTAATGAACTTTTAGTTCACAATTTAGAGTTTCCTTTTGAGTTAAGATGGAGGGGTTCGGATGCACAAACCTATAAATTTTGGCGAGTTTATCTGGGTGTCAAAGCAAGTTATAACGTATCAAATAATTTTAAATTTTCTGACCAAGGCAATTCATTTTCTTATCGTAATGTTTCTAGTTATACGACTTGGCAATATGGGCTTACACTTTCTGCAGGTTATGATGTTTTTACAGCCCATATGTATTATGGATTAAATCCAATTTTAAAAAACACCTCACTTAATAGCGTGAATATTTCTTCAAAAATTATGAGAATAGGTTTAATCTTTTATCTATTGTAAGGAAGTAAATAGTAGAAATTGAGATATAAATCCTAAAAAAAAACCAATAAGAAGTTCTATAGGTGTATGCGCTTTTAAATATAATCTTGAGCTTGCCAATATTCCCGATAAAAATATCAAGAGTATAATTATAAATGAAATAGATAAATTATTGACATTGGTCATAATTAAAAAAAAACCAAGCATATTACCCATTGAAACAAGGTGTAAACTAGATTTTAGTTTTATACTAAAAAGGATATAAATACAAATTAAACTTAGTGATGTACCATAAAACAGGATACCCAGATTTCTTATCATAGGAATTTGTATAATTGTATTTCCTAAAAAATATAAAATCAGAATCATGAATATGACTGGAACCCGCCTCTCTTTTATTGTAGAAAGCTGAAAGTCTTTTATAAACCCGAAATTTTTCAAAAAAAACAAGAGAAGTATTGGAACTATATAGGTTAATATAAATATTAGACCCACTACTATTAATTGAAGCCCCTTTTCAAAGGTTTGATCTATAAAAATAAAATACAGAAAAGCACCAACAGTTGGTAATACAGTAGGGTGTAATATCGTAGATATGACTTTGTGTGATTTCATTAGAACTCCTTTCTCAATCGAGCTACAGGGATGTCTAATTGTTCTCTGTATTTAGCTATTGTTCTTCTTGCTATGGGGTATCCTTCTTCTTTTAGAAGTAAAGAAAGTTTATCATCTGTATGAGGCTTTCGTTTGTTTTCTTTACTGATAACAGTTTCTAATATTTTTTTTATTTCTCTAGTAGATACGTCTTCACCTTGATCATTTTTCATTGACTCAGAAAAGAATTCTTTTATTAATTTTGTTCCATAAGGTGTAGACACATACTTACTATTTGCAACTCTAGAAACGGTAGAAACGTCCATTTGTATTTTATCTGCAATATCTTTTAATATCATGGGTTTTAACTTTCGTTCATCACCAGTTAAAAAATAATCATATTGGTAATGCATGATAGCATTCATAGTTACCATTAAGGTTTGTTGCCGTTGTTTTATAGCATCAATGAACCATTTCGCTGCATCTAGTTTTTGTTTGATGAAAAGTACAGCATCTTTTTGAGATTTACTTTTTTCAGTAGCCTCTTGATAGCCTTTAAGCATGTTGTTGTATTCTCTAGAAACATGTAATTCTGGAGCATTTCTGGAGTTTAAGGTTAGATCTAGTTCACCATCTAAAATTCGAATAGAAAAGTCTGGAACAATTTGTTCTGCTATTTTGTTATTTCCAGCATATGAACTTCCAGGTTTTGGGTTTAATTTTGATATCTCAGTTATTGTATTTTTAAGTACTTCTTCATTGATGTCAAATTTTTCTAATAATTTATTATAATGTTTTTTTACGAATTTATCAAATGCAGTTTCTAAAATACTAACTGCTAAAACTCTAATTTCAGTTGAGGATTTAGACTTTAATTGTATGATTAAACATTCTTTTAGATCTCTGGCACCAACCCCTATTGGGTCTAATGTTTGAACAACCTTAATTAAAACGTTCTCTATCTTATCTTCAGTAGTAAAGACGTTTTGAGTGAAGGCTAAATCATCTACTAAATCGGCAAGATCTCTTCGTAAATAACCACTGTCATCTATACTTCCTACTAAAAATTCAGCAATGGCATTATCTTCCTCATTAAGGCTAAAGGTGTTTAATTGTTCTCGTAAAGATTGGTGAAAAGTTTTTCCAGCTGCATAAGGTACTTGCTTTTCTTCATCATCTGAAGAATAGTTATTTGCCTGTGTTTTATAGTTAGGGATTTCATCATCACTGAGGTAATCATCAATGTTAATGTCTTCAGTATCTATATTTTCTGTTCCGTCATCATCAAATTCATTCTCTAAATTTTCTTCAAAATCATCTGTTTCTTCTTTCCCTGTATCCAATGCAGGGTTTTCTTCAATTTCTTGCTTTAAACGCTCTTCAAAAGCCTGTGTTGGCAATTGAATCATCTTCATTAATTGAATTTGCTGGGGTGAAAGCTTTTGGGAAAGCTTAAAGTTTAGACTTTGTTTTAGCATGTTCTAAAGGTACAAAAAGAACTGAATTAAAACTCTGCATTTTGTGGAGTCCTTGGGAATGGTATTACATCTCTAATGTTGCTCATGCCAGTAGCAAATTGAACTAACCTTTCAAATCCTAATCCAAAACCAGAATGTACAGCAGTTCCAAATTTTCTAGTGTCTAAATACCACCACAATTCTTTTTCATCAATAGCTAAAGCAGCCATTTTTTCTTTTAAAACGTCTAGACGTTCTTCACGTTGTGCACCTCCTACAATTTCTCCAATTCCTGGAAATAAGACATCCATGGCTCTTACAGTTTTTCCATCTTCATTTAAACGCATATAAAATGCTTTAATGTTGGCTGGATAATCAAATAAAATCACAGGACATTTAAAATATTTTTCAACTAAAAAACGTTCGTGTTCAGATTGTAAATCTGCTCCCCATTCATGTATTGGAAATTGGAATTTTTTCTTTTTGTTGGGCTTGCAGTTACGTAAAATATCAATTGCTTCTGAATAACTAACTCGTTTGAAGTTATTTTCTACAACAAAGTTTAATTTCTCTAGTAATGTCATTTCACTTCTTTGCAATTGTGGTTTTGTCTTTTCTTCATCAGCGAATCGCTTATCCAAAAAAGCTAAATCATCTTTACAATGCTCTATAATATATCCAAGCACAGATTTAATAAAATCTTCTGATAAATCCATGTTGCCATCTAAATCCATAAACGCAACTTCTGGTTCAATCATCCAAAATTCAGCCAAGTGTCTTGTTGTGTTTGAATTTTCTGCCCTAAATGTAGGCCCAAAAGTATATACTTTACCTAAAGCCATTGCGTAGGTTTCAGCTTCAAGCTGCCCAGAAACTGTTAGGTTTGTTTCTTTTCCAAAGAAATCTTGTTTATAATCAATATTTCCATCTTCGTTTAAAGGTGCTTTATTTGTCTCAAAATTTGAAACACCAAACATCTCTCCGGCACCTTCAGCATCTGAACCAGTTATAATAGGTGTATTAACGTAGTGAAAACCATTTTCTTGGAAATATTTATGAACAGCAAATGATAATTTAGAGCGAACTCTCATTACTGCACTAAATGTATTTGTTCGTACTCGTAAGTGAGCATTTTCCCTTAAAAATTCTAAGCTGTGTTTTTTGGGTTGAATTGGGTATTCATCAGGATTTGAATCCCCTAATATCTGCAATGAAGAAACCTGTATTTCTACATTTTGTCCTTTTCCTTGACTTTCAACGAGTGTTCCAATAATACAAACAGATGCACCTGTAGTAATTCTTTTTAGTGTTTCTTCTTTTGTCTTTTCAAAATCAACAACACATTGTATATTGTGAATTGTAGAGCCATCATTTACGGCAATAAAACGATTACTCCTAAATGTTCTTACCCATCCTTTTAAAGTAACTTCTTGTAAAGTTATATCTGATTGTAATAATTCGGCTACACTACTTGTTTTCATTATTTCACACATTAATTTATGTTATCCAAAGCAAAAAAGCAAAGATACTTTTTTGAAAAACATTGACCAATGAATCCTATAGTAATCCTTTGAGTTTATTTGAGCTTTTTCTTTTTCTCTTGAGGAATAATTTTTATTGAAGGTTCCTTCAAAACTTTTTTATTGGCAATTTTATCTTCAAAAGTAAGTAATAAGGAGGGCAATAATAGTAAGTTAGAAACCATTGCAAGTAATAAGGTAACGGATACTAATCCACCCAATGCTATAGTTCCACCAAAACTCGAAACTGTAAATACTAAAAAGCCAAAGAAAAGTACAATTGAAGTGTAAAACATGCTAATTCCAGTTTCTCTAAGAGCAGCGTAAACAGATTTTCTAATCTTCCAATTATTGGCTATTAATTCTTGTCTATACTTGGCTAGGAAGTGAATGGTGTCGTCTACAGAAATCCCAAAAGCAATACTAAATACTAAAATAGTGGAGGGTTTGATAGGAATTCCAAAGAAGCCCATTAATCCTGCTGTAATAAGTAATGGCAGCATATTTGGAATTATGGAAATCAAAATCATTTTAAAAGATCTAAACATCCAAGCCATAAATAATGCTATTAAAAAAATTGCTAAAGACAGTGAAAAGACAAGATTACTAATTAAATAATTAGTTCCTCTTAAAAACACCAAAGCCTTACCTGTAAAAGACACAGCGTAACGTTCTTCTGGAAATTCTTTAGTTACTACCTGTTGAAGACGTTCCTGAATATCATTCATTTTATCCGTTCCTACATCTTTCATGAAGGTGGTAATTCGACCATATTGTCCTGTAGAATCTAAAAAATTATTCAGTAAATTTGAATTTCCATCAGAATTTTTGGTGTACTCAAAAATATAGTTTTGTTCTTGAGATGTTGGAAGTTGATAGTATTTTGGATTGCCTTTATAATAGGCTTGTTTAGAATATTTAACCAAGTTAACAACTGATACTGGTTTAGATAATTCAGGAAACGAGGCTATAACTTCATTAAGTTTATCCATCCTTTTTAGGGTAGAAAGCTTCATAACACCTTTATCCTTTTTTGTGTCAATTAAGATTTCTAAAGGCATAATACCTCCAAATTCTTTTTCAAAGAATTTAATATCCTTATAGAAAGCTTTTGTTTTTGGCATGTCTTCAATTAAACTTCCTGAAACACGTATTTGATACAATCCAATAATTCCTAAAATTATAATGACAACTGTAGTAATGTATATAGTTATTCTACGTTTGCGCACCATATTCTCCATCCAATTCACAACATTTTCAATCCATTTTTTTTCTAAATGATTGAGATGTTTCCTCTTTGGAGGCTTCATAAAGCTATAAAGAATAGGAATAATTAAAAGTGCTAAAACAAAAATACTTAAGATATTTATCGAGGCAAGAATACCAAATTCCCTAAGTAATTGACTTTTAACAAAAACAAAAGTTGCAAAACCTGATGCAGTTGTAATGTTAGTCATTAAGGTCGCATTACCTATTTTAGATATGACGCGTTGTAATGCTTTAGCTTGCTGGCCGTGTAACTTTATTTCTTGTTGATACTTATTAATAAGGAATACAGCATTAGGAACTCCAATAACGATAATTAAAGGTGGTATTAATGCCGTTAAAACAGTAATCTCATAACCAAAGAGCCCAATAAAACCAAAAGCCCAAGTAACTCCTATGGTAACCACTAAAAGTGTTATAAACGTTGCTCTATAAGAACGAAAAAAGAAAAAGAAAATAATTCCAGTGATAAGAAGTGCACCTAAAACAAACAATTGAATTTCATCAATAATATTTTGAGCATTTATAGTTCTAATGTATGGCATTCCAGACACACGAACATCTAGATTTGTTTCTTTTTCAAAAGCTTCTATGATTGGAATAAGTTTGTTAAATACAAACGCTTTTCTCACAGGTGTATTTACAATTTCTTTATTTATATAGATAGCGGTTTGTATGGTCCCTGTTTCCTTATTGTATAGTAAATTATCGTAAAAGGGTAGTTTTTCAAATAATTCTTCTTTTACAGCATCAATTGTTTTTTGAGAGGTAAGTTTTTCTGTATAAATAGACTCCAGTAAAAATTTTTTATTTTTTGTGTCTTTTTTTAATTTTTTAACATCAGCTATAGATAGTGTAAACTCAACCTCATTTAGAGAGTCAAATGACTTAGCTAATGAATTCCATAGATTAAATTTAGTAGGAGTAAAGACTGTGGAGTCTTTAATTGCAAGTAAAATTAAATTCCCCTCTTCGCCAAAAATATCTAGAAATTTGTTGTACTGAATATTTACCTCATGGTCTTCTGGTAATAGGTTTGCCTCGGTGTAAGAAAACCTCATATGTTTCATTTGAGAAACAAGAAAAGTTGTAGCTATGGCAATAAGAATAAGAATTAAGTATCTGTTTTTTAAGATAATTCTTGATACTCTAGTCCAGAAATTCATTCGGAATAATATTTAGTTTTTATTGCTATTAACGAAGTTTTTATACTGCTTTTAAACAGTCATAATTTCTTTTTCTTTTAAGTCAAAAAGTTCATCAGTTTTTTTTACAAAAGTGTCTGTAAGTTGCTGAATATCTGTCTCAACATTCTTTTTCATATCATCAGATATGTCTAATTTTTTTATTTCGTTATTAGCTTCTTTTCGAGCATTCCGTATACCAACTTTAGCATGTTCTGCTTCTGCCTTCGCTTGTTTTGCGAGGCCTCGCCTTCTTTCTTCAGTTAAAGGAGGTACATTAATAATTATATTTTCACCATTATTCATTGGATTAAAACCAATATTTGCTTTCATAATAGCTTTTTCAATCTCTGTAAGCATTTGCTTTTCCCAAGGTTGAATACTGATAGTTCTGGCATCAGGTGTATTTACATTTGCAACTTGCCCTAAAGGAGTTTGAGAACCATAATAATCTACCATGATATTTGCCAACATAGATGGTGATGCTTTTCCCGCTCTAATACTTCTTAATTCTTTGATTAAAAAATCTATAGTTCCTTGCATTTGTTCTTTCGCAGAATCAACGATAAATTCAATTTCTTCGTTCATAAGTATGATATTTTGTTAATGATTAACAATGGTTCCAATTTGTTTACCAGAAACTAATTTTAAGAGATTTCCACTTGTGTTCATGTCAAAAACAATAATTGGAAGTTTATTTTCTTCACTTAAAGTAAATGCTGTCATGTCCATTACCTTTAATCCTTTACTGATTACATCTTTAAATGTAATGGTTTCAAATTTAATTGCATTTTCATCTTTCTCAGGATCTACATTATAGATACCATCTACACGTGTTCCTTTTAAAATTGCATCAGCATTAATTTCAATAGCTCTTAAAACGGCTGCTGTATCTGTGGTGAAATAAGGGTTTCCTGTTCCTGCTCCAAAAATAACAACTCTTCCTTTTTCTAAATGACGAATTGCTTTTCTTTTAATATACGGCTCTGCAATTTCCTTAATCTGAATTGCGGTTTGTAGTCTTGTATATATTCCTTCGTCTTCTAAGGCACTTTGAAGTGCTAATCCATTTATACACGTTGCTAGCATTCCCATATGATCACCTTGAACGCGATCCATCCCATTACTTGCACCAGATACCCCTCTAAAGATATTCCCTCCACCTATAACAATGGCAAGTTCTATACCTTTTTCAGTTACTTCTTTAATCTCTTTGGCATATTCTTTTAGGCGATTAGGATCAATTCCGTATTGTCTATCCCCCATAAGGGCCTCACCACTTAGTTTTAAAAGTACTCGTTTGTATTGCATATTTCAGAAAGTTGTACAAAACTAAGCATTTTTTCTTTTTTTAAATGCTTGTTTCAATGAAAAAACCTCGCTAGAACTCTGAATTTTATTTCAGTGACTAACAAGGTTTAATCTAAAATTATAACATACACTAAGCTCAGCCTAGTCTAATATCAAAGAATAACTTATCCTAAGGCAACACGTTTAAAACCTGTTACATTAACATCTCCAATAGTTTTTACATAAGCAGCAACGCTTTGCTTACTATCTTTGATAAAAGCTTGATTCACTAACGTATTATCTTTGAAGAAACGCTTTATTTTCCCTTTAGCAATATTATCTAACATTGCCTCTGGCTTTCCTTCAGCTCTTAATTGCTCTTTAGCAATTTCTATTTCTTTTTCGATAACAGAAGCGTCAACTTCATTTTCGTCTAAAGCAATAGGATTCATTGCAGCAGCTTGCATAGCAACATCTTTGGCTACAACGTCAGCGCCTTCAGTAGCTGAAGATAGTCCTACAATTGTAGCTATTTTATTACCTGCATGAATGTAAGATCCAACAAATGGAGCTTCTACTTTTTCAAAAGCATTGATTTGAAGTTTTTCTCCAATAACACCAGTTTGCTCAATTAATTTTTCGGCAACAGTCATTCCGTTGAAGTCAGCAGTTAATAATTCTTCTTTTGAAGAACAGTCTAATGCTAACGCAGCAAATTCGTGTGCAAGGCTAACAAAGCTTTCATTTTTACCAACAAAATCAGTTTCACATCCTAAAACTATTGAGACTCCAACAGTTTTGTTGTCATTTACTTTTGCTATTGCAGCACCTTCAGTAGACTCTCTATCTGCTCTTTTAGCAGCTACTTTCTGTCCTTTTTTTCTTAAGATATCTATAGCTTCTTCAAAATTTCCTTCTGCCTCAACTAAAGCCTTCTTGCAGTCCATCATTCCTGCACCTGTTGTTTTTCTTAATTTATTTACTTCTGCAGCGGTTACTTTAACCATTTTCTTAGTCTTTAAAAAATTTACAATTTATTTCTTTTCAGTAGTTGCTTTTTTTGGTGCTTCAACTGCAGGTGCAGCCTCTGTTACCTCATCTTTAGCAACTTCTTTTTTTGCTGTTTTTTTAGCCTCCTTTTTTGCTGGTTTTTCAACTTCTTTTTTAGTCTCTTTTGCAGCTGGCTTTGCTTTTTCTTTATCAGCCTTTCTTTCAGCTAAACCTTCAGCAATACCCTCAGTGATGAATGATAATACTTTCTCTATAGATTTTGAAGCATCGTCATTTGATGGGATTACATAATCTACCGGTCTAGGGTCAGAATTAGTATCAACCATAGCAAAAATTGGAATGTTTAATTTTTGAGCTTCTGCAATTGCAATATGCTCTTTTTTAACATCTACAACAAAAATTGCCCCAGGTAAACGAGTCATATCAACAATAGAACCTAAATTTTTGTCTAATTTCTCTCTTTGACGATTAATTTGTAATTTCTCTCTTTTAGATAAAGCATCAAAAGATCCATCTTGCTTCATTCTATCAATAGAGGTCATTTTTTTAACCGCTTTTCTAATAGTGATAAAGTTTGTAAGCATTCCACCAGGCCATCTTTCCGTAATGAAAGGCATATTAACAGCTCCAGCTTTTTCCGAAACGATGTCTTTAGCTTGCTTTTTTGTAGCTACAAATAAAATTTTTCTTCCAGAGTTTGCAATTTTTTGCAATGCTAGAGAAGCTTCATCAATTTTAGCTGCTGTTTTGTATAAATCTATAATATGAACTCCATTACGTTCTGTATAAATGTAAGGTGCCATGTTCGGATTCCATTTTCTAGTCAGGTGACCAAAATGTACTCCGTTGTCTAATAATTCTTGAATGTTTGCTTTTGCCATTTTTTAAAATGTGTTTACTTTCTGTTATTTGAAATCAATATATAAGTAGTCTTTAAATTACGAGTCTTATATATTTAGATACTAAACTGTTATTAATAATTGATAACAGTAATCTAAACAAATTATTAACGTTTAGAGAACTGGAATTTTTTACGTGCTTTTTTCTGACCAAATTTCTTACGCTCTACCATTCTTGGGTCACGAGTTAATAATCCTTCTGGCTTAAGAATAAGTCTATATTCTTCGTTGATAGATACAAGAGCTCTAGTAATTGCTAATCGAATAGCTTCAGCTTGACCTGTTACTCCTCCTCCATAAACGTTTACTTTAATGTCATAAGATTTTAAATTATCTGTTAACATTAGGGCTTGCTCTACTTTGTATTGAAGAGTAGCAGTAGTAAAATAGTCTTTGAAATCTTTTTTATTTACGATTATGTTTCCTTTTCCTTCAGAAAGGTAAACACGAGCTACGGCAGTTTTTCTTCTACCTATTTTGTGAACTATATCCATTATTTAAGATCGTTTAAGTTAATAGCTTTAGGGCTTTGAGCATCATGATTGTGCTCTGAGCCAGCGTATACATACAAGTTTCTGAAAAGAGCGCTACCTAAGATGTTCTTTGGTAACATTCCTTTTACTGCTTTCTCTACCAATCTAGTAGGATCTTTTTCAAACATTTCTGTTGCAGTTAACGATCTTTGTCCTCCTGGATATCCTGTGTGACGGATGTAACTCTTGTCAGTCCATTTTTTTCCAGTAAGATTAATTTTTTCTGCGTTGATAACAACCACGTTGTCTCCACAATCTACGTGAGGAGTAAAGTTTGGTTTGTGTTTACCTCTAATTAGCTTTGCTATTTTAGAAGCTAGACGACCCAACGTTTGCCCGTCCGCATCAACCAAGACCCATTCCTTTGAAACGGTAGCTTTATTAGCCGATACTGTTTTGTAACTTAATGTGTTCATAATTACACTTTAGTTTTTGTTTATTAATAAAATTATTTTTTCCTTAAAAAAGGAGTGCAAATGTACTATTAATTATTTGATTGACAAACAGTAAACATGTAGTTTTAATGAGTTGCTTTTGCTTTTTTAGTAAAAATAATTTTAAATAGTAATTTTTAAAAATCAGAGGGTACAGTAAAGCTAATTTTGTTTTTTGAAGTGGGGTGTATAAACTCAATAAAATCAGCATGTAAATACAGTCGATCTTCCTTTGTTCCATACAAATCATCTCCAATAATTGGAAGGTTTAATCCATCTTTATGAGCAGCATGAACCCTTAGTTGATGGGTTCTGCCAGTAATTGGATAAAAGTGAATCCGGGTTTGCTTGGTATTCTGTGTAATAACAATCCAATTGGTTTCAGCTTTTTTCCCATTTATAAAGTCTACTAATTGCCTTGGCCTATCGTTCAAATCAAGCCTTAAAGGGAGTGTAATGGCGCCCTTTTTTTTGCTAAGTTTACCAGACAGAAGTGCTATATATCTTTTTTTCACAGTTCGTTTAATAAACTGCTGTTGAAGAATTTTGTTTGCTTCTTTAGTCTTTGTAAGAACTAAAATTCCCGAAGTAGACATATCCAATCTGTGAACAATTATGGGGCCAGTTACAGATGGATATTTTTGTTTTATTCTGGTGTATACAGAATCTTTTATTTCTTTTCCTGGAACAGATAAAAACTCTGGGGGTTTGTTAACAATAATTAGGTCATCATCTTCAAAAACGATTTTTAACTCTACATTTTCAGATAGATTTTTAAGTAATAAGTTTTCATCCATCTTAATCCCCTCTAACATATGTCTCAAAATAGGTTTACATCTACTTTGACATGATGGGTAAAAGTTCTTATGCTTTCTAATTGCAGAACTTGGTGAAATGCCCCACCAAAATTCTGCCATTACTACGGGAATTAAACGATGTTGAAAAGCATATTGTAATAATTTTGGAGCACAACAGTCACCTGATCCTGCAGGTGGTCTAACAGAAGCGTTGTCAAATATATCTAGTAGCCCTTTTTGTTCTTTTTGTTGATTTAAAAATTGATATTTTTCAAATAAGGTGTTTTGAATAGTTTTCGAAATTTTCTTTCTACTGCGAATATGTTCCTCAATATTATTTTCAAATAGTAAAAGACTATTCTTAATTTTTTTTATTTTATTTTCATAATACTCCTGAAGTTCTCGATAAAAAAACTGATCGTTAAAACTTTCTTGTATTAATTTTTTTGTAAAAACTTCAAAGCTTTTATCATCTAACCTTAAGCGAGCTTCTTCTTTTTGATGTTTTCGTATATGTTTTGAGGTTCTCATTTTTTTCCTCTGAATGGCTAAATCCTCCTTGACATATTCCGTATGTTTCTTAAGTAATTTCTTATTCAACAAATAGTTTTTGTCTTTTTTAATTTGTTGAATTTTTTCTCCAATTTTTTCAATTTCTTTCTCTCCTTGTTCGTAAAAACTACCCTCTGTTCTCATATTAAATATTGGAGGAACAAATTTATTTGGTAAACTTTCATCAGCTAATTTTCCAGAAAATGAAGCTAAATATCCAAGATCACCATCAGTATTTTTTACGACTAAGACACCAAACATTTTTCCAAGAGCGTTTTTAGCTGTTGAATCTTTAATCCCAAACTCGTGTTTAAATTCTGTTTGTTTTTCGAGATATTCTTGAAGTTCTTTTGTGGCTATTTTAGCCAATAAATTTGGCTCATAGTAAAATGGGAATGTAAATTTATGTGGAATTTGAATTCCAGAAATATCTTTTTTGAAATGTTGAAAATGAAGCAAAATATTGAAATTTTTTAGCCTTGTATTAATTTAATGTGCTTCCAGCCAATTTTTACCAATACCCATTTCTACATTTAGAGGTACAATCATTTTAAAAGCATTCTCCATTTCATATTTTATAATTGGTTTAATAATATCTAATTCATCCTTATGGGCATCAAACACCAATTCATCATGAACTTGCAACAACATTTTTGATGTAAAGCCTTCATTCTCAAATCGTCTAAAGATATTAATCATGGCTATTTTTATAATGTCTGCAGCAGATCCTTGAATTGGGGCATTTACAGCATTTCTCTCAGCAGCACCCCTCACAATTGCATTTCTAGAATTAATATCCTTTAAATATCTACGACGTTGTAAGATGGTTTCTACATAGCCATTATCTCTTGCAAAATCTACTTGAGCAGCCATGTAATTTCTTAGCTTTGGGTAGGTCTCATAATACAAATCAATCAATTCTTTTGATTCCTTCCTTGTTAAATCCGTTTGGTTGCTCAATCCAAATGCGGAAACCCCATATATAATTCCAAAGTTAACCGTTTTTGCATTACTTCGTTGTTCTCTGGTTACTTCATTGATAGGAACATTAAAGACTTTCGCTGCTGTAGAGGCATGAATATCCTCACCGTTTTTAAAAGCCTCAATCATAGTTTCCTCCTCACTCAAAGCAGCAATAATTCTTAATTCTATTTGTGAATAATCTGCAGCGAGTAATACGTGGTTTTCATCTCTTGGAATGAACGCTTTTCTAACTTGTTTTCCTCTTTCCGTTCTAATAGGGATATTCTGAAGATTTGGATTTGTAGAACTCAATCGCCCTGTTGCTGCAACAGCTTGAGCATAGGCGGTATGAACTCGACCTGTATTGGGGTTAATTTCGTTAGGTAAGGCATCTACATAGGTACTTTGTAATTTCTTAAATTGTCTATACTCTAAGACATTAGCAATTATAGTATGATTTTTAGATAGATTAGATAATACGTCTTCGGCGGTAGAGTATTGACCTGTTTTTGTTTTTTTTGGCTTATCTACTAACTTCATGTTTTCAAAAAGGACAATACCTAGTTGTTTAGGTGAGGCTATATTAAATTCTTCACCAGCCTGTTCAAAAATATCTTTTTCTAAACGGTTGATATCATTTGTCAAATGAATTGATAGTTCTCTTAAAAAATCAGTATTCAGATTAATTCCTTCAATTTCCATAGCTGTTAATACTGAAACAAGTGGTAATTCAATAGTCTTAAAAAGTTTACTAACATTTCCTTTTGTTAACTCTTCAACAAAATGTTCTTTTAATTGAAATGTAATATCTGCATCTTCAACAGCATATTCTGTTTGATCATTTAGAGGAATATCTCGCATAGATAATTGATTTTTTCCTTTCTTTCCAATCAGTTTTGTGATAGGTACGGGCTGGTAATTTAAGTAGGTTTCAGCTAAAATATCCATTCCATGACGCATATCAGGGTTAATCAAATAATGAGCTATCATTGTATCAAATAAGGGCCCTTTCACAGGCATGTCATAATTTGATAAAACTTTAATGTCGTATTTTAAGTTGTGGCCTATTTTTTCAATTGATTTATTCTCAAAAAAACTTCGAAACTCTTCTAAGATTGTTTTTGTTTCAATTTGGTCTACTGGGAATGATACATAATATCCTTTTCCAATTTCCCATGAAAAGGAAATTCCGATGAGTTCAACCTCTAGAGCCTTTAATCCAGTAGTCTCAGTATCAAAGCAAACCGAAGTTTGTTTTTGTAATTTTTTTAAGAATAATTTTCTAGATAATGGGGTGTTTATGTGTTGATAAAAATGATCTGAAGTTGTAATAGTTTTATACCCTCGAACACTCTCTTCTTCTGAAATATTTCCAGAACCCGGTGTAGCGAATAAATCAAACTGGCCATTTTGAATTTCTTGAGGTTTAGAAATAATTTTTTCAGAATTCGTTGAAGGGGTGGAGTCTGAAGTTTCAGAAGAATTTATAGCTGTAGCCACAGTAAATGTTTTAACGAAATTATCAGTGAGTCTTCTGAATTCTAACTCATTAAAAATTTCTTTAGTAGCCTCAATATCTGGCATGCACATTTTAAATTGTTCTTCCATAAAATCAACAGGAACATCTAGCATTATGGTAGCGAGTTCTTTGGAGAGCATACCTAATTCTTTAGAAGCCTCAACTTTTTCTTTCATTTTACCTTTTAGATCTGCAGTATTTTCAAGCAATTTTTCCATGGAGCCGTATTGAGCCAAGAATTTTTTTGCAGTTTTTTCTCCTACACCTGGTAACCCAGGAATATTATCTACAGAATCTCCCATCATTCCGAGAAAATCAATAACTTGCTCAGGTCTTTCTACACCAAATTTTTCTTGAACCTCTGGAATCCCCCAAGTTTCATAACCACCTCCAAATCTAGGTCTATACATGAAAATATTTTCAGAAACCAATTGTGCAAAATCTTTATCGGGTGTAACCATAAAAGTTTGATACCCTTCTTTTTCTGCTTTTTTAGCCAAAGTCCCAATAATATCGTCAGCTTCATAACCTGCTAAAACAACAGCTGGAATTTTCATAGCTTTTAAAATACTTTCTATTATTGGTACTGCAATTTTTATTGCCTCAGGAGTTTCTTGACGATTGGCTTTATATTCAGAAAATGCTTCTGTTCTAGCAACACTTCCGCCTCTATCAAAACAAACTGCTAAAAGGTCTGGTTTTTCTCTTTTTATAACATCAAGTAAAGAATTAGTGAAACCTAAAATAGCAGAAGTATCCATACCTTTTGAATTAATTCTAGGATTTTTAATAAACGCATAATATCCTCTGAAAATTAGAGCAAAAGCATCAAGTAAAAAAAGGCGTTTTGTGTTTGGCATGAGGTTAAAGTTGTTTTGATAAAACTACAAAATATTAATTTTTTTAGATCAATAATTTTTTAAAATTGTTAATAGTTATGAGCTTAAAATTATTTAGTTGGATAATAGATGAGAAAAACCATATGATGGCTAATTTTATTTCATTTTTATAAAGAAAACTTTAACATGATCTTAAAATTATGACTTTTATTTTGAGGTATATTTATGGTCTTCTAAAAATATAATTATGCCACGATGGGTAATCCCTTTATTGATAGCTTCCGCCATTATTTTTATTCTTGAATATTATGCTTTTCAAGCGGTTAAAACTGTTACAAGAAATAGAATTGTTAGGTGGGTTTGGATGACTATTGGAATACTTGTTTATCTTAATTTATTGTATGTTATTTTTACAACACCAAGCAATTCAGGTCAAACGAGTCAGTTTCAAATGGCAACAGGAATGATGATTACCATTCTAATTCCTAAAACATTTATTCTAGCAGTACTCTTTGGGGAAGATATTATTCGAATCATTCATAAAATTATATCTTGGCTTGGTAATAACCCAACACAGCCAATTCCAGGAAGACGTAAGTTTATATCTCAGATAGCTCTTGTATTAGCAGCTATCCCTTTTACTTCATTCTTATATGGAATTATTCAAGGAAGGTATAATTATAAGGTGTTAAAGTATCAGCTTTCTTTTAAAGATTTACCTGATGCTTTTGATGGATTTACAATTACTCAAATTTCAGATATTCATTCGGGAAGTTTTACCAATAAAAAGAAAATTCAGTACGGTGTTGATATGATCAATAATCAAAACTCTGATTTATTATTGTTTACTGGAGATATTGTAAATAATATGGCAAGTGAAATGGATAATTGGATAGAAATGTTTAGCGCTTTGAAGGCGTCGTTTGGGAAATATTCTGTGCTAGGAAATCATGATTATGCTGAATATATAAGAGGAATTAGTAAAGAAGAAAAAGCATTACAATTTCAGGAAATTAAAAATATTCATCCCAAAATAGGCTTTGATTTATTGTGCAATGAAAATCGTTACATAGAAAAAGATGGACAAAAAATTTCCTTAATAGGAGTTGAAAATTGGGGTAAGAATTTCAAACAAGCAGGAGATCTTACCAAAGCATCTGAAGGGATTGCTGAAGAGGATTTTAAAATACTGATGTCTCATGACCCATCTCATTGGGATGCTGAGGTTAAACAAGATGATTTTAATTATCATTTAACATTAAGTGGTCATACTCATGGATTACAAATGGGCATCGAGATTCCAGGTTGGTTTAAATGGAGCCCATCCAAGTATGTCTATAAGCAATGGGCTGGGCTATATAATGAGTCAGGAAGATTCATTAATGTAAACAGAGGTTTTGGTTATCATGCGTTTCCTGGACGTGTTGGTATTTGGCCAGAAATTACTGTGATTGAGCTGAAAAAGGGTTGATAATCAGGTCAATTCAATAGAAATGTTATATTTGTAGGAAAGAATATGCATTTAATTGCAGTTCTACACTAAGAAAAATGTTTTAAAATGACAAAGTTTGGTGAATTAATTAGTGCTGAAGAACCGGTCTTAATAGATTTTTATTTTGATTGGGAAGATGCAGATAATAGTATTGATACTCTTCGAGATGTAGCTGCTGCTTTAGGGGATAAGGCAAAAGTGATTAAGATAGATATAAAAAAGAATGAACCACTAGCTGAGGCACTTCGTGTAAAAGGAAATCCAACTTTTATGATATATAAAGATGGGGAAATGAAATGGAGGCAAACTGGAGAGCAAGATGCGAATACTTTAATTGGTTTAGTTCAGCAATATTTATAAATCTATTGATTTAAATACATATCCTTTTTTAGTAAAATAACTAAGAATTTTTGGAAGTGCATAAAAGATTTTATCTTTTGCTCTATGGCTATCATGCATTACAACAATACTTCCACTTGAGGTTTTATTAAGAACATTTTTTAGGCATTTCTCTGGAGTTATCGTAGTGTCAAAATCTGCACTAAGTACATCCCACATAACTATTTTATATCCTTTACTTGTAATTGACCTTGCTTGCGATGGTTTTAATCTTCCATAAGGAGGCCTAAATAAATTAGATTTAATAAGCTTTGCAGCTTTTTGAATGTCTTCTATATAGGATGTCTTATTAGCTCTCAAGCCGTTTAAATGATTGTATGTATGATTGCCAATGGAGTGCCCCTCTTCTTTAATTCTCTCATAAATAGTATGATATTTTTTTACATTTTTCCCAATACAAAAAAAAGTTGCCTTTGCTTTATGTTTTTTTAACTCATTTAAAACATAAGTCGTTATTTCTGGAGTTGGGCCGTCATCAAAAGTTAGATAGATTTCTTTTACAGAGGAAGAAAAACGCCAACAATAATTGGGAAAAAATTTCTGAATTATTGTTGGCGTTTTAATGGTGTAAAATTTCATAAACCTCTTATTCATCAGGCATAAGATGACTAAATAATTTTACAGTCTCTATAAATTCGTCTTGCTTTGAAGTTTTGTATTGCTCATCTGAATCAAATCTGTCTATCTGAGTAGCAATAATATTTCGATACATCAGCAAATTATTATCTATTTCTTCGAAAATTAAATCTGAGTTTTCAGCAGGAAATTCTGCCAACCAAACAAGTTGCTCTTTGAAAATTTTAATTAAAGTTTCAGCAGCAGCCCTTGCTTTTTCGTTTTGTCCTAACAAATAATACATTTCTGGATAGCCAACTGATAAACTAAAATGACCAAAGTCTCGTATTGGCATTTTTTCAATTGATAAATCAAGTATTTCTAAGGCTTTTAAAGTATCACCCTTTGCGGCAAAAGCGTCAGAAAGACGCATTAAATTGTTACGTAATGAAATTGAACTCTTTTTTGTCTGCTCATCTAAATATATTTTACCGTCGTTAATGTTTCTCCAATTTAATTTTTGAATATTGGCATACATTTTTTCTGGATCAATTCGTCCCATATCAAAAGGGCTTTTCTTAGTAACGGTTCCGTCTGAATTCACAATATTCATTGGCGTTTTTATGGGAACTAATTTATAAGCCATTCCGTCTAGTTGTAAAAAATCCTTCAACCAAATATATTCTTCGTCAGCAAAAGCGCCACCAGTAAAATAAATGGGCCTTTTCCAATCAAAATTTGCTAGAACATCAAGCATTAAAATTCTGTTTTTGGCAATACCTCTTCCAATTTCAATGTCTATGTAGTCTACAATTTTATCTGCATCTTTAGAGGCAACTATTCCATATTCTAGAACATTTTGCTTGTTTACTGGAATTCTAATTTTTCTAGTTGGCAAGACTTTCTCTTCATTCCCATCTCCATCAATATCAAAAAAAGTAACTTTATTTTTACTTTCTATCCATTGCATATAATCTTTTATCGGAAGAATGGAATCTTTCAGTGTGGGAAATAATTCTTCAAAATAGTAAGCAGCATCTAAGCTACCAACTTTATAATCATCATGTTTTAATTGTGATGGAATTGGAGGTGCATCATAGGTAGCTCGCTTCATCTGATCGATATACCAATCGGTAGCAAAAAGACTAGTATTCACAAGTTTAATATCTGTTCTAACCCCTTCAACCTCTTGCATATACCACAATGGGAAAGTATCATTGTCTCCAATGGTAAACATTATAGCATTAGCGTCACAAGATTCTAAATATGATTGAGCACTTAAATGGGTGGTGTATCTGTTTGATCTATCGTGATCATCCCAGTTTTCAAAGCCCATGAGTAACGGTACAGCTAGTAAAGAAACAAATGAAACAGTAATTGCAACCACTTTTTTATTCGCAAAATTCTTGAGATATTCATAGAGTGCCAATACACCAAAACCAACCCATATGGCATATATATAAAATGAACCTACAATAGCATAATCTCTTTCCCTGGGCTCAAAAGGCTTCGGATTTGTGTAAAAAATAATAGCAAATCCTGTAAATGCAAAAAACATAAATAGCACAAAAAAGTTTTTTTTATCCCACTTTACTTGATAAAATAGGCCTAGTAAGCCTAATAAAAAAGGAAGCATAAAATAAATATTTCTTCCTTTATTTTCTTCCACATCTGATGGTAAATTAGTTTGTGGACCCAGTCTTGCCTCGTCAATAAATTTAATCCCACTTAACCAATTTCCGTTGTATCTGTCTAATTGTCCTTGAACATCATTTTGTCTACCGGAAAAATTCCACATGAAATAACGACCATACATATAGCCAAATTGGTAGCTAATCATAAATTTTATATTCTCCGCGAATGTGGGTCTTCTTGAGCTATTCTGAGGAATACCAGCAATATTTTTATACATTTTTTCTGCTGCTGGATTTGTCATTCTAGGAATAAACCCTTTATGTTTGTCTGATGCATTTGGCAATACATCTTTGTATTTATTCACAATTTCATACTTGCCATTTCTTTTTTCATATTTAGGCTTGTCATCCTTCAAAGGTTTGTCTTTGTCAACTTCTCTGTTGTAGGTATGTGAATAGTAAGTGTCATAAAACACATTTGCATCACCATACTGTTCACGATTGTAATAGGCTAATAATTCTCTAGCACTGGATGGATTGTTTTCGTTTATTGTTGTATTTGTGTTAGCTCTTATGGGAAGCATTAACCAAGATGAAAAGCCAATCATTATAAATAGAATAGAAAGTAGTAGAGTATTGGCAATAATTTTTTTCTTTTTTTTGGTATAATTAAGTCCAAAATAAAATAAAGCAATTAATATAAATCCAGCGATTACTGATCCTGAATTATAGGGTAAGCCTATTGAGTTAATAAAAAATAATTCAGAGGCACTAAAGAATTTCAAGGTGAATGGAAATAAAAATTTAAAAACAAATGCTAATATGAATATTGAAATTATTGAGGCATAAGTTGTAGTTTTTAAATTTATAGTGTGGTAAGTTTTAAAAAAATATAATAAAAATATCGCAGGAATAACAAGAAGTGATAGAATATGAACACCAAAAGACAAACCAATTACAAAACTGATAATCACAAGCCATTTGTGCCCTCTTGGAGTATATATTTCACTTTCCCATTTTAAACCAAGCCAGAATAATATCGCCATTAAAAATGAAGACATTGCGTAAACCTCTCCCTCTACAGCACTAAACCAAAAACTATCTGAGAAGGTGTAGGTTAGTGATCCCACTAGGGCGCTTCCAAGTATTGCAATAGATGACCCCTCTGTTATTGAACTTGATATGGTAATTAGTTTTTTCCCTAGGTTAGTAATGGTCCAAAACATAAAAAGAATAGTAAATGCACTGGCTAAAGCAGACATGAAATTTACCATTTTTGCAATTTCAGTAAGCTCACTAGTAAACATGGCAAAGAAAGCTCCCAACATTTGAAATAGTGGGGCTCCTGGAGGATGACCAACTTCTAACTTTACAGATGTAGATATGTATTCCCCACAATCCCATGCACTCACTGTAGGTTCTAAAGTAAGAGAATATGTGATAAGTGCTATAGCAAAAGTGGCCCATCCAAGGATGAGATTCCATTTTTTAAAGTTTTCTGATGTCATAAGTTGTAAAATGTAATGGCGAATTTAGTGATTTATCAGAGATTAAACGTTTAACAGGGCGGTATAAAGTATGCTAAGATTGTAAAAGTTTGTTAAAAATAAAAAAGTATTAAAAACATTTGCAGGATAAAAACTTTGATTTAAATTTGCAGCCGTTATCAAATTTATTGGCCTATGGTGTAATTGGTAACACACCGGTTTTTGGTACCGACATTCAAGGTTCGAGTCCTTGTAGGCCAACATTAAAAATCCCGTTCATTGAACGGGATTTTTATTTTTATAATTAGATCTTAAAAGTTATCACAGGTTTTAAAACATTTTTTGAGACACTTTTTGCGATACTGCCATTAAATAGACTTGACAAACCACTTCTTCCGTGTGTGGATAATGCAATCAGGTCAGCATCAATATCTTTTGCAAAATTCATGATTCCTTTAACAACGGATACATCATTGTAAATATTTATAGTTTTTCTCTGTAAATCAAAATCTTTGATGAAATTTTTGATTTTATTTTGAGTGGCATATGAACTTTCAAAATTACTAACTGTATTTATTTTCAATAAATGAATTTGACTATTGAATTTTTTAGCAAAAACTAAAAAATCTTTAAATGCAACCTTATTTTCTTCATCATAATTGGAAGCAAAAACTATTTTTTTAAATTTAAATTTATTAGCATCAGTTTTCACAACAATAACAGGAATATTAGATGTTCTAACAACTTTTTCGGTATTAGATCCAATAATCATCTCTTCAAAATCAGAAACCCCCTTGGAGCCCATAACTATAAGATTTGCATCATTTTTTATTGCATAATTCTTAATCCCTTCGAAAGGGTTCTCAAATTTTATAGAATATTTAATAATTTGATCACTATCAAAGAAGGTGTCTTTTAAGTGTATTATTTTCTCTTTTACTTTTCTCAAATATATCATACTAGCTGGAATACTAAAATTGCTCCCTGCACCCATATCTACTATTCCTGATGGTAATTCAACTAGATGTAGAAGGTGAATTTCAGCTTTGATTTTTTTGCCAATTTGAGCAGACATTTTTACAGCGAATTCTGATTTTTTAGAAAAGTCTACAGGAACTAAAATTTTATACATAGTAGGCATTGTTTATTTGTGGCTAAGGACACTTCTTAGAAAGAAGAAATCCTATATCTAAATATACAAATAAAAATGAGAAAAAGCAATTTGGTTATTAAGTAACAAGTTACTATATTTGCACTGAAAATAAACAAAAACGAAGAAGAAGGGGACAATAAGTCCCCTATTTTTATATCCTTAGTTATGGATCAAAGTGTAGTTAAAAAATTAGTAAATGAAGCAATATCAGAGAATGATTCTTTGTTTTTAATTGAGCTATCTTTTTTAGTAGGTAATAGGATAAAAGTTATTGTAGATGGTGATCAGGGTATTTCTATAAAAGAATGTATGCGAATTAGCAGACATGTTGAGCATAACCTTGATAGAGAAGAAGAAGATTTTGGATTGGAAGTTACCTCACCAGACATATCTCATCCACTTTCAGTTAAAAGACAATATCTAAAGAATATTAATAGGATATTAAAGGTTAAAACTGGAGATGAAGAGTTAGAGGGAACGCTCATAAATGTCAATGATAAAGAAATTTCTTTACGTTGGAAGACAAGAGAACCGAAGCCAGTTGGTAAAGGAAAAGTAACTGTTGAGAAAAATGCCCTTGTAGCATTTGATAGTATAAAAGAAGCAAAAGTGAAGATTACATTTTAAGAAGAACATGCAATGGAAAATATAGCATTAATAGATTCGTTTTCAGAATTCAAAGACATGAAAAGTATAGACAGAGTAACACTCATGTCTATTTTAGAAGAGGTTTTTAGAGCAGCTTTAAACCGTAAATTTGGTTCAGATGAAAATTTTGATATCATTATCAATCCTGATAAAGGAGATTTAGAAATTTGGAGAAATAGAGTTGTTGTAGCTGATGACGAGGTAGAAGATGATAATGAAGAAATTGAACTTTCAGTAGCCAGAAAAATTGAACCCGATTTTGAGATTGGTGAAGATGTTTCTGAAGAAGTAAAACTTTACGATCTTGGAAGAAGAGCAATATTGGCGCTTCGTCAAAATTTAATCTCAAAAATCCAAGAACATGACAGTACAAATATTTTCAAACATTTCAAGGAATTAGAAGGAGATATATACAGTGCTGAGGTTCATCATATTCGTCATAATGCAATCATTTTACTTGATGATGACGGAAATGAAATAGTATTACCAAAGAGTGAACAAATACGTTCAGATTTTTTTCGAAAAGGAGATTCTGTTAGAGGAGTTATTAAAACGGTAGAGTTGAGGGGTAACAAGCCAGCAATTATATTATCCAGAACTTCACCTGATTTCTTGGTAAAGTTATTTGAACAAGAAATTCCAGAAGTATTTGATGGATTAATTACTGTTGAAAGAGTTGCTAGAATTCCTGGAGAAAAAGCTAAAGTAGCTGTAGATTCCTATGATGACAGAATAGATCCAGTTGGTGCTTGTGTTGGGATGAAAGGTTCTAGAATTCATGGGATTGTTCGTGAATTAGGAAATGAGAATATAGATGTCATCAATTATACTAAAAACGAACAGTTATTAATATCTAGAGCATTGAGTCCTGCAAAGGTTGTTTCAATGGAGATTGAAGAATATGAAGAAGAGAAAAACGGAAAGAAAGGACGTGTAAATGTTTTTCTAAAACCCGAAGAAGTATCAAAAGCAATTGGTAAAGGGGGAGTTAACATTCGTTTAGCTAGTGAATTAACAAAATATGATATAGATGTTCAAAGAGAAGGTCTAGAAGAAGAAGATGTTGAATTGACAGAGTTTAGTGATGAGATTGAAGCATGGATCATACAAGAATTTAAAAATATTGGTTTAGATACAGCAAAAAGTGTATTGGATGCTTCTGTTGAAGAATTATTAAAGAGAACAGATTTAGAAGAGGAGTCAATCCTAGATGTACAAAGAATCCTAAAAGAAGAATTCGAGGATTAATTATCAATAAAAAATAATACTTTTATAAATAAAAGGATAACAAGGGTATATGTCGGAAAGTAGAACAGTGAGGCTTAATAAGGTGCTGAGAGAATTAAATATTTCTCTTGATAGAGCTGTAGAATATCTTGCAAAAAACGGTCAACAAATCGAAGCAAGACCTACTACAAAAATATCAAGTGAAATTTATCAGATACTTCAAGACGGTTTTGAAACAGATGCCAACAAAAAAGCAGCATCTAAGGAAGTTGGTGAAGAAAAACGAAAAGAGAAAGAGGCTATTAGGCTTGAGTTAGAGGCTAAGATTGAAAGAAAGAGGCTAGAAGAAGAAAAGAAAGAAGAAGTATTAAGAGCTAAAGCAGAAATATTAAGAGCCAAAGCAGAAAAGCTTCAAATTAAAACTGTAGGGAAGATAGATATTGATCCAAAAAAAGCTGAAACTAAAAACGACCCTGTTGTTAAACAAAAAACTGAGGGTGAGGATGACAAAAAAGAAGCTGTAGTAGCTGATGTTAGTCAAGCCAAGAAAAAGGAGGTGCAAGAAATTTCTCAAAAAACAGATGAAAATCCGTCTGAATCTTCTGAACAAAAAGAAACTATTTCTGAAAAACCAGAAGTTGTAGAGTCAAAACCTGAGGTTGTATCCGAGAAAACTGAAGAAACTGAGTCTACTGAATCTTCTGAGCAATCAGAAACCATAAAGACACAATATAAAAAACTTGATGGCCCAAAGTTAACAGGTAAAAAAATTGATCTTAAGCAATTTGAAAAGGCTAAGAAGAAACCTGAAGATAAATCAAAAGCAACAGCCAAAAGTGATGCTTCTAAAAGAAAAAGGAAAAGGATTAGTAAACCAGGATCACCTGGTCAAGGTAGTCAAAATAGAACTTCAGGAGTAGGAAGGCCAGGCGGAACAAGACCAGGTTCAGCAAGATCTGGAGGGCCTAGAGGTGGAAATGCTCAAAGAAGACCTGCCCCTGTTAAAAGAGAGCTAACAGAAGCAGAAGTACAAAAACAGGTTAGAGAAACCCTTGAGAAACTTCAAGGAAAATCCTCTAAAGGAAAAGGCGCTAAATATAGAAGAAACAAAAGAGATGCTCACAGAGAATTATCAGATGCTGAAACTGAAGCACAGGTACTAGGGGCAAAGGTCTTAAAAGTTACTGAGTTTGTTACTGTAAGTGAAGTTGCTACCATGATGGAAGTGGCTGTTACAGAAATTATTTCTGCATGTATGATGTTAGGAATGATGGTAACGATGAATCAGCGTTTAGATGCCGAAACTCTTAAAATCGTAGCTGAAGAATTTGATCATACTGTAGAATTTGTTGGGGCAGAAGTAGAAGAATCAATTGAAGAAGTTGTAGATAAGCCAGAAGACCTAGTAGGTCGAGCACCTATTATTACTGTAATGGGGCATGTTGATCACGGAAAAACTTCACTGTTAGATTATATTAGAAAAGCAAATGTTATTGAAGGTGAATCAGGAGGAATTACTCAGCACATTGGAGCATATTCTGTTAATGTAGGAGATCAGAAAATAGCATTTCTAGATACACCAGGACACGAGGCATTTACAGCCATGCGTGCACGTGGTGCTCAGGTTACAGACTTGGTTATTATTGTAGCTGCTGCAGATGATGATGTGATGCCTCAAACAAAAGAGGCGATATCTCACGCACAAGCTGCTGGTGTTCCAATTATTTTTGCAATCAATAAAATTGATAAGCCAAACGCGAACCCTGACAATGTTAAAACTCAATTATCTTCAATGAATTTGTTAATTGAAGAATGGGGAGGAAGTATTCAATCACAAGATATTTCAGCAAAAACAGGTGAAGGAATTCCTGAATTATTAGAAAAAGTATTACTGGAAGCTGAAATTTTAGAATTAAAATCTAATCCAAATAAAAATGCAATTGGTGCAGTAGTTGAAGCACAATTAGATAAGGGTAGAGGTTATGTTACAACAATATTAGTCCAGGCTGGAACCTTAAAAATAGGGGACTATATTCTAGCGGGTAAAAATAGTGGTAAGGTAAAAGCCATGTTTGATGACAAAGGAAATAATGTTGATCAAGCTGGGCCATCAACTCCGGTTTCTATCTTAGGATTAGACGGAGCTCCACAAGCAGGAGATAAATTTAATGTATTTGATGACGAAAGAGAAGCGAAGCAAATTGCATCTAAAAGATCTCAACTTCAAAGAGAGCAATCTGTTAGAACTCAGAAAACACTAACACTTGCTGAGATAGGAAGAAGAATTGCCTTAGGAGATTTCAAAGAATTAAACATTATTTTAAAAGGAGATGTAGATGGTTCTGTGGAAGCGCTTACAGATTCTTTCCAGAAATTATCAACTGAAGAAATACAAGTTAACATCTTACATAAAGGTGTAGGAGCAATTACAGAATCAGATGTTTTATTAGCAACTGCCTCAGATGCTATCATTGTTGGTTTTAATGTTCGTCCACAATCTAATGCAAGAATAATTGCAGATAGAGAAGAAGTAGATATAAGAACGTACTCTATTATTTATGATGCCATTAATGATCTTAAAGATGCTATGGAAGGAATGTTATCTCCAGAAATGAAAGAAGAGGTAACAGGAACTGTAGAAATTAGAGAGGTTTATAAAATTTCTAAAGTTGGAAATATTGCAGGTTGTATGGTGATGAATGGTAAAATATTTAGAAATTCTAAAATTAGAATTATTCGTGACGGTATTGTAGTTCATGACGGAGAATTAACTTCTTTAAAAAGATTTAAAGATGATGTAAAAGAAGTTGCCAAAGGGTATGACTGTGGTCTTCAAATTAAAAATTATAACGACATCGTTATGGGAGATTCTGTAGAGGCTTATCAAGAAGTAGCTGTCAAGAAAAAATTAAAATAAAATCAAAAAAAAAGCCTTGTTTTAATCAAGGCTTTTTTTTATTTATAAATATTATTACTTTCCTAACGGAATTACAATTGCGCTCTGATATTTTCTTTTAAAGTTTAGTAATGCCCTGTCAGCCTCTAGTTTAGTTTTATAAAATCCAACTTGTGTTTTCCATTCTGGCTGCTTGTATTCAAGATGTGTCTCAATGTCAGGGAAATCAGATTTAAATTTCCTCATTGTTTTTATCGCAACCGCCTCATTTCCATTATATAACTGAATTCTAAAGCCATAACCAAACTCTTTATTAAAACTTTTTTTCTTTGAAATAAGTTCTTTAATTAAAGTGTTGTCAGATTTTTTTGATTGAGAATAGGTGAAATTAGTGGTTAATACAACCACTAAAAAAATACACATTGTAAATTTTGATTTTTTCATAAAAATATTGACGTCACAAAGTTAACAACTTCATCATAAATATATTGCAAAACAGCCTTATTTAGAACAAATATAAATTAATATTTAACAGCTCTTTGACATTTCAAAATTTACATATATGTAGTACTTTTGTGCTTCTAATTGAGACTCGTTTTTTGAGTCGAATTTTAGTCAGAATTATAGTAAATTGATACTAAATAAATAGTTTGTGAATATGAAAAGTGTATACCTACACAAAAGACTAACCACCGTATTTCTTAAGAGTTTTACATTTCTATTATTATTTTCTTTAAGTTTTTCAGCTATTGCACAAGATGTTGTTGATGCTGCTCGTCAAAAAGAGGGTAGAAAATTATACAACAATCTTTGTGCCTCTTGTCATAAGTTAGACAGGAAATTGATTGGCCCTGCTCTTGCAGGCGTTACTGAAAGAAGAGAGAATGAGTGGTTAAAAGCTTGGATAAAAAACAATGCAGCCCTAAGAGCTTCAGGAGATAGAGATGCTATTGCTATTTTTAACGAATATAATGGTAGTGTTATGTCTGCTTTTCCACAGCTTTCAGATACTCAAATAGATGACATACTTTATTATACTGAGGTAGGTAACCCAAAACCAGTTGTTGCGGCAGGAGCAGTTGTCTCATCAGGAGGTCAGAATGAAGCCCCAGGTTGGGTGATATCTATTTTAGCAGCCGTTATTATTTGTGCTTTTTTAATCATTGCAACCCTATTAAAAACAATAAGCGAATTACAAGGAGCACCAAAAACACCTGGTTCTCTAGGAGCACTTAAAGAAGTCTGGGCAGCAATCCAACAAAATACATTTTTACATGTGGTAGGGGTGATATTCTTACTATTAACTTCTGCCTATATAGGTTTTGGAACATTATTTAGTGTTGGTGTAGATCAAGGTTATCAACCTGTTCAACCAATAGCCTTTTCACATAAAATTCATGCTGGAGAAAACAAAGTTGATTGTCAGTATTGTCACTCCTCAGCAAAACACAGTAAACATTCTGGAATACCCTCTGTAAATGTATGTATGAATTGTCATCAAAACATTGCGGAAGTAGCTGAAGGAACAGAGGTTGAATATAATGGCGTGATTTTAAGAAAGAATGAACTAGACAAAGAAATCCAAAAGATATACGATGCTGCAGGATGGGATGCGGAAAATCTAGAATATACAGGTGAAACAAAGCCAATTAAATGGGTGCGTATTCACAATTTGCCTGATCACGTGAATTTTGTTCACGCACAACATGTTACTGTTGCAGGTGTAGATTGTAAGCAATGTCATGGACCAGTTGAAGAAATGGATGAGATGTATCAGTATTCACCACTTACTATGGGATGGTGTATAGACTGTCATAGAGAAACAAACGTAGATTTAAAAGGAAATCCTTATTACGAGAAAATTCACAAACAATTAGCAGAGAAGTATGGTACTAAAGAAGTAACCATAGCTCAGTTAGGTGGAATAGAATGTGGTAAATGTCATCATTAACAAATTAAGAAGATAAATTCTATATAAATGGCTTCAAACAAAAAATACTGGCAAAGTGTTGAGGAACTGAGAGATAGTTCTATTGTTGAAACGCTAAGTAAAAATGAATTTGTAGAAGAAATTCCTACAGATGAATTTTTAGGAGATAAGAAAACATTAGAAAACTCATCTACATCTAGAAGAGATTTCTTAAAGTATGTTGGGTTTACAACTGCAGCTGCAACTATGGCAGCCTGTGAAGGTCCTGTTAAAAAATCAATTCCTTATGTTGTAAAACCAAACGATACTATCTTAGGTGTTGCAGATTGGTATGCAAGTACGATTGCTGATGGTTTCGACTTTGCAAATGTGTTAGTTAAAACACGAGAAGGTCGTCCAATATTAATTATGCCAAACAAAGATGCTAATGGAACTACAAATGCCAGAGTTCAAGCAGCAGTTTTATCTTTGTATGATGAGCAATTAAGACTGAAAGAGCCAAAAAAAGGTGAAAACACTATTTCTTGGAATACAGCTCATAATGAAATTGGAGCAGCTTTAACTCAGTTAAAAGAAGCTAACCAACCGGTAGTTTTGTTAACTGGAACATTAGCAAGTCCTTCTACAGAACAACTTATTTTAGAATTTACAAGAGCTTACCCAAATATTAAGCATGTTGCTTATGATGCCATTTCTGAAAGTGGAACAGCAGATGCTTTTGAAGCTATGTTTGGTGAAAGAGCAATCCCAAATTATCATTTTGATAAAGCTCATACCATAGTTTCATTTGGTGCAGACTTTATAGGTGATTGGCAAGGGGGATTTGAAAAAGGTTACGCTGCTAGTAGAAATCCAGATTCAGGTCACATGTCTTACTTGGTTCAGTTTGAGGCTAACATGTCTTTAACTGGAGCAAATGCAGATAAGCGAGTAGTTACAAAGCCTTCAGATCAAGTTTTTGCTTTACTTAATTTATACAATACGATTACTGGGGCTAATTTACCATCTAAATCTACACCAGTAGATGCTCATATTAAAGATGTTGCAGCAGCGTTAAAGAAATCTGGTTCACACGGAGTTGTAGTATCTGGATCTTCAGATAAAAATGCACAGCTAATTGCTTTTGCTATCAATGAGGCTCTAAAAAGTATTGTATTTGATGCAGCTAATCCATTGCATATTAGAAAAGGAAACGAAACAGAACTAGCTCAAGTTGTTGCCGACATGAAAGCTGGTAAAGTAAAAGGATTACTTACTTATAATGTAGACCCTGTATATAATTTATCTGTAGGTTCAGAATTTGCTGAGTCATTAAAAAAATTAGAGTTGTCAGTAGCCATGTCAATTCAAAATGACGCTACCGCAAACTCTACTCAATACACATTGCCAATAACTCATTTCTTAGAATCTTGGGGAGATGTAATGGTAACCAAAGGGAACTATGGATTAGTTCAGCCTACTATTCAAAAATTATTTAATACAGCTCAATTTCAAGAAGTATTATTAAAATGGTCAGGTAATTCAATTTCTTATCATGATTATTTAAAAGGATATTGGTCATCAAACATCTTAGATGGAAGTTCATGGAATCAAGCATTACATGACGGATTCTTCACAAAAGAAGTTTCAAATAAAGTTTCAAAGAATTCAATTTCAATAGATTCAGCAGCTATCGATTTAGTTAAAGCAACTAAAGCATCAGCTTTTGAATTAACTTTATTCTCATCAATAGCCTTAGGAGATGGAAAACAAGCAAACAATCCTTGGTTGCAAGAGTTCCCAGATCCAATCACAAGAGCTGCTTGGGATAACTATGTAACTATTTCTATTGCAGATGCTAGAGAACTAGGCTTTACAAACCCAGTAAAAGATAATGGGGCAATCAATGGTAATTATGCTACCATCACCGTTAATGGTGTTTCTTTAGAAAATATCCCAGTAATGATTCAACCAGGTCAGGCATCTGGTTCTTTAGGGTTGGCTCTAGGATATGGTAGAAAAACCAATTTGAAAGAAGATATGCAAGTAGGTGTTAATGCTTACAAGCTTTACTCAAAAGCTAATAATGTTCAATTTGGTGTTACTATTGAGAAAACCTCAGGAGCTGTTCATGAGTTTGCTTGTACTCAAGTACAAAAAACAATTGCTGGAAGACATGATATTTTAAAGGAAACGACTTTAAAAGATTACAAAACTATAGACCCAAAAGATCATAAAAACGGTTGGAATGTTCCAGCTATGGTTTCTTATGATCATCAAGAAGTTGAAGCAAAGTCTATTGATTTATGGGAAGAACATAACAGAGAAATAGGACATCATTTTAACTTATCCATAGATTTAACCTCATGTACAGGTTGTGGATCTTGTGTTGTAGCCTGTCATGCAGAGAATAATGTTCCAGTTGTAGGAAAAAATGAAGTTAGAGTAGGTAGAGATATGCACTGGTTGCGTATTGATCGTTATTATTCTTCAGGTGTTGAAGAGCAGTTTAACGAAGTTTACAATAAAGAACCAAACTCGCAATCTATTAGAGAGTTTGCAAAAGATAGTTTAGGTTTAGGAGATGGTGATATGTACGCAGCTCTTGAAACTGAAGCAGAAAATCCACAAGTTGCTTTTCAACCAATGATGTGCCAGCACTGTAACCATGCTCCATGTGAGACGGTTTGTCCTGTAGCGGCAACAACACATGGGCGTCAAGGACAAAATCAAATGACCTATAACAGATGTGTAGGGACTAGATATTGTGCAAACAACTGTCCGTATAGAGTTCGTCGTTTTAACTGGTTTAGTTATTCAGATAATAACGAGTTCGACTTTAACATGAACAATAGCTTCGGAAAAATGGTTTTAAATCCAGATGTGGTTGTTCGTTCTAGAGGAGTTATGGAAAAATGTTCTATGTGTATTCAAATGACACAGGCTACTATTTTAGAAGCGAAGAAAGAAGGAAGAAAGGTAGCTACAGGAGAATTCTCTACAGCTTGTTCAGATGCATGTACAACAGGAGCGTTAGCTTTTGGAGATGTAAATAATGCAGAAGAAGAAGTTGTAAAATTAGCAGCAGATAAAAGAGCTTATCACGTATTAGATTATCTACAAACGAAACCGAATGTAGTATATCAAGTGAAGGTTAGAAATACAAACGAAGCGTAATTAAAATTTAAGATATATCATATGTCTCATTACGAAGCACCCATTAGAGAGCCCTTAATATTAGGTCACAAAAGTTACCATGATATTACTGAAGATATTGCTAAACCTATAGAAGGTAAGGCAAATAAAAACTGGTATATAGCATTTTATATTTCCTTATCCGCTATGTTATGGGGGTTTGGTTGTATCTTTTATACTGTTGGAACTGGAATTGGAGTTTGGGGATTAAGCAAGAACATTGGATGGGCTTGGGATATTACCAACTTTGTATGGTGGGTAGGTATAGGACACGCTGGAACATTAATCTCAGCAGTATTGTTATTATTTCGTCAAAAGTGGAGAATGGCAATTAATCGTTCTGCAGAAGCAATGACAATATTTGCCGTTTTTCAAGCTGGTTTATTTCCAATTATTCACATGGGACGTCCTTGGAATGCCTATTGGGTATTACCTATTCCAAATCAATTTGGATCATTATGGGTAAACTTTAATTCTCCATTGCTGTGGGATGTATTTGCAATTTCAACATATCTTTCCGTGTCATTAGTATTCTGGTGGACAGGATTATTACCTGATTTTGCTATGATACGTGACAGAGCAGTAAAACCTTTTCAAAAGAAAATTTATTCTTTATTATCTTTTGGATGGTCTGGTAGAGCAAAAGACTGGCAAAGATTTGAAGAAGTATCATTGGTATTAGCTGGATTAGCAACACCATTAGTACTTTCAGTTCACACTATTGTATCAATGGATTTTGCAACGTCTATCAATCCAGGATGGCACTCAACAATTTTTCCACCTTATTTTGTAGCAGGAGCAATTTTTTCAGGATTTGCTATGGTACAAACCCTATTAGGGATTATGCGTAAAGTAACCAACCTTGAAGCATACATTACGCGTTTACACGTAGAATATATGAACATAGTTATCATTCTAACAGGTGGTATTGTAGCCGTAGCTTACGCAACAGAATTTTTTATTGCATGGTATACTGGGTCTCAATATGAAGATTATACGTATTTATCTATAGGATCTGCAACCGGACCTTATGCATGGGCCTTCTGGTCGTTAATTATTTTCAATATTTTGACACCACAATTACTTTGGATTAAAAAAATAAGAAGAAGTTTTATCTGGTCTTTCTTAATCTCTATTGCCATTAACATAGGAATGTGGTTTGAGCGTTTTGATATTATTGCCATAGTATTAAGTAAAGGACATTTACCATCAACATGGTGGCGCTTTGAGCCCACATTTGTAGATGTAGGAATATTTATAGGAACCATTGGATTCTTTTTTGTTTTATTTTTATTGTATGCAAGAACATTTCCTGTGATTGCTCAAGCAGAAGTAAAAACAATCTTGAAATCTTCAGGTGAGAGTTATAAAAAATTAAGAGACGATAATCATGAGTAGTAGTAAAGTAATTCACGCATTTTATAATGATGATGAAGTTGTACTTGATGCTGTTAAGAAAGTAAAAGCAGCAAATCATCATATCGAAGAAGTATTTTGTCCTTTTCCTGTTCACGGATTAGACAAAGCCATGGGTTTAGCACCAACTAGAATAGCCATTACATCTTTCATGTATGGTATTACTGGATTAGGAATAGCGATATGGTTAACTTATTATACTATGATTGCAGATTGGCCTCAAGACATTGGAGGAAAGCCAAGTTTTAGTTGGGCAGAAAATATGCCTGCTTTTGTGCCAATAATGTTTGAATTAACTGTCTTTTTTGCTGCACACTTAATGGTAATTACATTTTACATGAGAAGTAGAATTTGGCCATTTAAAAAAGCAGAAAATCCAGACCCAAGAACTACAGATGATCATTTTTTAATGGAAATTGAACTTCATGATAATGAAGAAGAATTAACAGCATTATTAAATGAAACTGGAGCTGTAGAAATTAACGTAGTAGATAAGCATTAATAGATGAAAAAGTATATCAAATATAACATTGCACTTCTTGTCTTAGCAACAATTGTTTCTTGCTCAGACAAAAGAGAAAGACAATACCAATATATGCCAGACATGTATGTGGCTGTTCCTTACGAGGCAGATGCAGAAAAAGGAGCTACAGGAGTTTCTTCCAATTTGAAACCTGTAAACGGAACTATTGCTAGAGGGAATGTTCCTTATGAATATGCAGATACAAATGCAGATTATGAAAAAGCTAAATCTGAATTAAGTTCTCCTCTAGTTCAAGATGAAGTTTCTCTTGAAAAAGGTAAAAAAATGTACACCATCTACTGTGTTTCTTGTCATGGAAAAAAAGGAGATGGTAATGGTTATTTGTCTCAAGCTGAAAAGTTTATTGGGATTCCAAGTTATAAAGACAGAGATATTACAGAGGGAAGCATTTATCATGTAATTATGCATGGTAAAAACCTAATGGGTTCTCATGCATCACAAATTACTCATGACGAGCGCTGGCAAATAGTACAATATGTCGGAAAGCTGCGTAATGATTTATTGAAATAAGTACAAAAGAAGAATACGAAAGATATGTATCAATTCTCAGGTAAATTAAAAATGTTCTCAATAGCTCTTATTGTTTTAGGGGTATTGGGTATAGGTATTGGTTTTTATAATGCGCCATCCACGGTAGAAGAAGCTATGGAAATGGTTTCAAGTGCTGATCATGGAGATGGTCATGGTGCTGAAGCTTCGCATGGAACTGCTTCAAATGAGGAGCATTCATCACAATCGCATTCAAATGAAAAACATTCTTCAGGGACACATTCTACTGATGATGTTCATGAAGAAAATCATGATGAGGTGACCAAAGATTCACATCAATCTGATGACCATTCTGTAAATGAAGCTCATGGAGGAAATCATGATGATGCTCATGCAGAACATGTTTTTCATCAATTACAAAATAGACCTTGGTCTGCAGTATATGTAGCATTACTTTTCTTTTTAGGGATATCATTATTAGTCTTAGCATTCTACGCAATTCAAAGAGTTGCACAAGCTGGGTGGTCTATCGTATTGTTTAGAGTTATGGAAGCTATTACTGCTAACTTAGTTCCTACCTCCATTATTATGCTTGTTGTCATAGTGTTAACAGCAATGCATGGTAATCATTTATTTGCATGGATGGGTGAGGGTGTTTTTGACAAAACAAGTGAAAATTTTGATCCTATTGTATATGGGAAAAGAGCTTGGTTGAATGTACCATGGTGGGTTATCAGAAGTGTATTTTACTTATTAGTTTGGAATGCATATAGAATGTTAATCAGAAGAAACTCTATTAAAGAAGATACTGTTAACGACGGATATAAATTATATAAGAAAAACTATAACATGTCTGTAGTATTCCTGTTTTTATTTATGATTACAGAATCTATGGCAGTTTGGGATTGGATTATGGGACTTGATCCTCATTGGTTCTCCACATTATTTGGATGGTATGTCTTAGCTACCTTATTAGTAAGTGCGATTACTGTAATTGCTTTTGTAACTATTTACCTTCGTTCAAAAGGATATTTACCAAAAGTAAATGATAGTCATATTCATGATTTGGCAAAATTCATGTTTGGGTTTTCAGTTTTCTGGACGTATTTATGGTTTGCTCAGTTCATGCTAATATGGTATGCAGATATCCCAGAGGAGACAACCTATTTTGTGTTGAGATTTACAGAGTATAAAACATTGTTTTTATCGATGTTAGTAATGAACTTTGTTTTCCCAATACTACTATTAATTAATAGTGACTTTAAAAGTAGACCTTGGTTTGTTATCATTGGTGGTTTAGTGATCTTAGCAGGTCATTATGTAGATTTATTTATCATGATTATGCCAGGTACTGTTGGAGGAAGTTGGAGTTTTGGTATTCCAGAAATTGGAGCAACGTTTTTCTTTATTGGTATATTTATTTATACGGTATTTAGTGCTTTCGCAAAAGCTGATCCCGTGCCAAAAGGAAATCCTTTTTTACATGAGAGTGAACATTTTCATTATTTCAATATTGAACATCACTCAGAAGAAGACAATCAACATTAATCAATATAATTAACAAAGACAAAAAATTATGCTAGCTCTATTTTATATTTTTATAGGTGTTGCAATCGGAGTAAGTTTCTGGCAGATTACTAGAATCTTAAATTTAAGAGGTGTAATTGCTACTGATAAAGACAATGACAGACAAGGAAAATATTTCATCCTTTTTGGAATTTTTATCTATGCATTAATGATTTATTGCTTAATTGGAATGAATGTTTTAATGCTTCCTGAATCTGCATCTTATGAAGGAGAAAATGACGATTTATTATTTGACATTTCTTTCTGGATGATAGGAATTGTTCAATTTATCATGCAGTTTATTATCTTCTTTTTTACCTATAAATACAGGGGTAAAAAAACAAATAAGGCCAAATTCTATGCAGACAATCATATGCTAGAAATGATTTGGACAATAATTCCTGGTGTTGTAATTATTGTACTTATTGGGTTTGGAATTTTTCAATGGACAGAAGTGATGTATGTTGATGAAAGTGAAGATCCAATTATTATTGAGGTATATGCTAAGCAATTTGCTTGGCAGGCACGATATGCAGGTGCTGATAATACACTAGGGTTAGGAAACGTAAACTTCATAGATGAGACTAATAATCCAATAGGAGTTGATATGTCTGATCCTGCATCATTAGATGATAAACCTGTGACAGAGTTACATTTACCCAAAGGGAAAAAAGTATTGTTCAAGTTTAGGTCTCAAGATGTATTACACTCTGCTTATATGCCTCACTTTAGAGCACAGATGAATTGTGTTCCCGGAATGGTTACTCAGTTCGCGTTTACCCCAAAGTATACGACTGAAGAAATGAGAGAACAGTCTGAAGTAATGGACAAAACTAGAGGAATTAATAAGATTCGTTCTGATAAAGGCGAAGACTTATATGAGTTTGATTACGTACTTCTTTGTAATAAGATTTGTGGTGCATCTCATTATAGTATGCAAATGAAAATTATTGTTGAAGAAGAAGAAGATTATAAAAAGTGGTTAGCAGAGCAAGCTACTTATGCAGAAAAGTTATAAATTAATTACAGAATTTAGAAAAAGTTAGATTATGTCAGAACATCATCATAAAGAAACATTTGTAACAAAATATATTTTTAGTCATGATCATAAAATGATCTCAAAACAATTTCTGATTACAGGAATGATTATGGGTGTCATCGGAATTTTCATGTCTATGTTATTTCGTCTACAGTTAGCGTGGCCAGAAAAGTCGTTTACCATTATAGAAGCTTTCTTAGGGCCTCACCAAACAGACGGTATTATGAGCCCAGATATTTATTTGGCATTGGTTACTATACACGGAACCATTATGGTATTCTTTGTGCTAACAGCAGGTTTAAGTGGTACCTTTTCAAATTTATTAATCCCATTGCAGATTGGAGCACGTGATATGGCATCAGGTTTTTTAAACATGATTTCTTATTGGTTGTTTTTTATCTCTAGTGTTATTATGGTGGTTTCTTTATTTGTAGAAGCAGGACCAGCATCAGCAGGATGGACAATTTACCCACCATTAAGTGCATTGCCACAAGCTATTCCAGGTTCTGGATTAGGAATGACCTTATGGTTAAGCTCCATGGCAATTTTTATTGCTTCTTCATTAATTGGATCATTAAATTATATCGTAACAGTTTTAAATTTACGTACAAAAGGAATGAGAATGACAAGATTGCCTTTAACGATGTGGGCGTTCTTTATTACAGCAATTATTGGTGTTGTTTCTTTCCCTGTTCTTTTATCTGCAGCTTTATTACTGATATTTGATAGAAGCTTTGGTACATCCTTTTTTCTTTCAGACATATTTATAAGTGGTGAAGTACTCCATTATCAAGGAGGTTCACCGGTTTTATTTGAACACTTATTTTGGTTTTTAGGACATCCAGAGGTATATATTGTATTATTACCAGCCTTAGGAATTACCTCAGAAATTATTTCAACACATTCAAGAAAACCAATTTTTGGATATAGAGCTATGATTGGTTCTATTATGGCTATTGCGTTCTTATCTACAATTGTATGGGGTCACCACATGTTTATCTCAGGAATGAATCCATTTTTAGGATCTGTATTTACTTTTACAACAGTACTAATTGCTATTCCTTCTGCGGTGAAAGCTTTTAATTATATCACTACACTCTGGAAAGGAAACCTTCAATTAAATCCGGGAATGTTATTCTCAATTGGATTGGTTTCTACATTTGTTACTGGAGGATTAACAGGTTTGGTATTAGGGGATTCTGCTTTAGATATCAATATACATGACACCTATTTTGTAGTCGCTCACTTCCATTTAGTAATGGGTGTTTCTGCTATTTTTGGAATGTACGCAGGAATCTATCATTGGTTCCCAAAAATGTACGGTAGATTGATGAATAAAGCTATGGGATATTGGCATTTCTGGATTACTATCATTTGTGCTTATGGAGTATTTTTCCCGATGCACTTTATTGGATTAGCAGGTCTTCCAAGAAGATATTATTCTAACACCGCTTTCCCAATGTTTGATGATGTTTCAGATACTAATGTAGTGATTACTTATTTTGCTTTAATTGGTGGTATTGGTCAAATTATATTCTTAGCGAATTTCTTTATCTCCATTTATAGAGGAGAAAAATCAAGTCAAAATCCATGGAATTCGAATACTTTAGAATGGACTACTCCAGTAGAACATATTCATGGAAATTGGCCAGGTAAAATACCAGAAGTTCATAGGTGGGCTTATGATTACAGTAAAAAAGTTGATCCAGAAGATGACAATAGTGATTATTTACATGGAAAAGATTGGGTATCCCAAACTGTACCCTTACTTCCAGGTGAAGAGCCATCTTAATAGAGATATAAAATAACATTAAAAACCTTTCCAACATGGAAAGGTTTTTTGTTTTTTAATACGAAGTAAATCAGTCTTCAATTTCTAGTATATTTGTAATATGAACGAACATCTAAATCCTGAAAGTGAAAACTACTCTAATGAGGAGTTGGACTCAGAAAAAAAATTAAGGCCACTCTCATTTGATGATTTTACAGGTCAAGAGCAAGCTATAGAAAACCTTAAGATTTTTGTTGAAGCAGCTAATCAAAGAGAGGAAGCTTTAGATCATGCGTTATTCCATGGACCTCCTGGTCTAGGGAAAACTACTCTTGCACACATATTAGCTAATGAGTTACAAGTAGGGATTAAGGTTACTTCCGGTCCTGTATTAGATAAGCCAGGAGATTTAGCAGGCTTATTAACTAACCTAGACGAAAGGGATGTCTTATTTATTGATGAAATTCATAGGCTAAGTCCTATTGTAGAGGAGTATCTATATTCTGCAATGGAAGACTATAAAATAGACATTATGATTGAATCTGGGCCCAATGCAAGAACGGTTCAAATTAATCTAGAGCCATTTACATTGATTGGAGCTACAACACGTTCCGGATTATTAACCGCTCCAATGAGAGCTCGTTTTGGAATAAGTAGTCGATTAAATTATTACAAGAAAGAATTGCTAACAACAATAGTTCAAAGAAGTGCTAAAATTTTAAATGTTCCCATATCTATGGAATCTGCCATAGAAATAGCTGGAAGAAGTAGAGGAACACCAAGAATAGCCAATGCATTACTACGAAGAGTACGAGATTTTGCTCAAATAAAAGGAGACGGAAGCATCACTATCCAAATAGCTAAATATGCTTTAAAAGCGTTAAACGTAGATGCATATGGTTTGGATGAAATGGATAATAAAATTTTAACAACCATCATAGATAAGTTTAAAGGTGGCCCCGTAGGGATAAGTACACTTGCCACAGCTGTGGGAGAAAACGGTGAAACCATAGAAGAAGTTTATGAACCATTTTTAATTCAAGAGGGCTTTATTATGAGAACTCCAAGAGGAAGAGAAGTTACTGAATTGGCTTACACACATTTAAATCGAATAAAAGGCAAAAATCAAGGAGAATTGTTTTAATTTTAGTAAAGATTAAATAGACTTTTTTGATTATCACAAATGAAAAGATTAAGAGGATTAATACCAATTTTAGAATGGTTACCAAACTATAATAGTTCCAGATTTAAAGGAGATTTTATAGCAGGAATAACCGTTTCTATTATTTTAATTCCTCAAGGAATAGCGTATGCTTTAATTGCAGGTTTGCCTCCAATTTATGGTCTATATTGTGCATTGGTACCTCAGCTAGTGTACGCAATATTTGGTTCTTCCAGGCAAGTAGCTATAGGTCCAGTAGCCATGGATTCATTAATTGTAGCTACCGGGGTTTCTACATTAGCCTTAGCAGGTTCAGATAGTTATATAGCCATAGCCATTTTATTGGCATTTATGGTTGGAACTATTCAGTTTTTATTAGGTGTGTTTAGGTTGGGGTTTATTGTAAACTTCTTGTCAAAACCTGTAATCTCTGGCTTTACTTCAGCTGTAGCATTAACCATAGGGATTAATCAGTTTAGAAATTTATTCGGAGTAGATTTTGTGCAAAGTGACCAAATTCAATATGTCCTAGAAGACATTTGGTCTACGATTACAGATTATAATTTTCATACAACAGCAATTGGATTGATATCTGTAGGGGTAATTATTCTGTTAAGAAAAATAAATAAAAAAATTCCAAATGCATTGCTTGTTGTAGTCGTTGGGATTTTAACTATACGCTATTTTGGAGATGAATTTTCTGATGTTGCCATTGTAAAAAATATTCCGTCTGGATTACCCTCTTTTTCATTCCCTGAATTTGATATTAGTCAAATGAAAGAATTACTACCTATTGCCTTAACTCTGGTAATGGTAGGATATTTGGAAACTATATCCATAGGGAAATCATTAGAAGCAAAACAAGATGAATATAAAATAAAACCGAATCAAGAATTGATTGCTTTAGGGTTAAGTAACATGATTGGATCTTGGTTTAAAGCATATCCATCAACATCAAGTTTTTCAAGATCTGCTATCAATCAAGAATCTGGGGCAACTACAGGAATGGCCTCATTGGTTTCTGTAGTTATGGTACTTTTAACGTTGTTGTTTCTAACTCCATTATTTTATCACTTGCCCAAAACTGTCTTAGCAGCTATAATTATAGTAGCTGTTTTTGGATTGGTAAATATTAAAGAAGCAATTTTTTTATGGAAAGCAAATAACTTAGATTTTTGGCTACTCATTGCAACTTTCTTTTCAACATTATTATTTGGAATCGAGTATGGAATTATGATTGGTGTAGGTCTTTCATTAGTTATTTTAATTTTTAGAACATCTAGACCTTATGTAACTGAGTTAGGAAAAGTTCCAGATTCAGATTTTTACAGAAATAAAGAGCGTTTTACTGATGTAATTTTAGACACTGAGGTATTAGTTTTTAGATTTGATGCTCAGTTATTTTATGCAAATGCGAGTTATTTTATTGAAACTTTGGAGTTGATGGTAGAAGAAAAAGGTCATGAATTAAAACTTATTGTTTTAGATGCTGAAAGTATCAATAGAGTTGACAGTTCTGGAGTAGAAATGTTAAAGGAAAGAATTAGATTTTATAGTAAAAAAGGTATTTTATTTTATTTTGCTGGTGTAAAAGGTCCAGTTAGAGATCATTTGTTTCGAGGTAAAATACTAGAGTTAATTTCTCTAGATCATTTTTATATGAGAGTTAATGGTGCGGTTAATTATTATAAAACTGGTGAAAAAGAATATCAAAACAAATATGCAAATTACATTCATCAATCATATGATTGATAGAAAAATAGAATTATGATTATAGAACAGATTTATACAGGTTGCTTAGCTCAAGGTGCTTATTACATTGAAAGTAATGGTGAAGTTGCAATTATAGATCCTTTAAGAGAGGTTCAAGATTACATTGATAGAGCGACTAAGAACAAAGCAAATATTCGCTATATATTTGAGACGCATTTTCATGCTGATTTTGTGAGTGGCCATGTAACCCTTGCCGAGAAAACAAAAGCAAAAATTATTTTTGGCCCTAATGCTGAGACCAAATTTGATTCCTATGAAGCTACTGATGGAGAAATTTTCACATTGGGAGATATTACCATAACTGCGATGCATACACCAGGGCATACTATGGAAAGTACGACCTATTTATTGAAAGATAAAAATGGAAAAGATATTGCTATTTTTACTGGAGACACCTTATTTCTTGGTGATGTTGGAAGACCAGATTTAGCTCAAAAAAGTAGTATGAGTCAAGAAGACTTAGCAGCAACTTTATATGACAGCTTACGAAATAAAATTATGCCATTAGGTAATGATGTTATTGTATATCCAGCTCATGGAGCAGGATCTGCATGTGGTAAAAACCTGAGTAAGGAAACCGTGGGTACACTTGGTGATCAGAAGAAGTATAATTATGCTTTAAGAAAAGATATGACTAAGGAAGAATTTATTAAAGAAGTGACTCAGGGATTGTTGCCTCCACCAGCATATTTTCCACTAAATGTTGGTTTAAATAAAGAAGGTTATAAATCAATTGATGAAGTAATAAAAACTGGAGCAAAAGCACTGTCTGTAGATGATTTTGAGTTGGTGGCTAATGAAACAGAAGCTATTATAATTGATGTTCGGCATCAGTTTGAATTTGTTAAAGGTTTTATTCCACAATCTATATTTATTGGATTGGGAGGAACCTTTGCACCTTGGGTAGGGGCTTTAATAAAAGACATCAACCAACCTATACTTTTAGTGGTTCCAGATCATATGGAAAAAGAAACGATTACAAGGCTGTCTCGAGTTGGATTTGATAATGTACTAGGGTACTTAAGTGGTGGTTTTGAATCATGGAAAACATCTGGTAAAGAAATAGATACTTTACAATCTGTCTCTGCTAATTTTTTGGCTCAACAAATACATAAAGATGCCATTGTTTTTGATGTAAGAAAACCAGGAGAGTATAATGCTGAACATATTGAAAATGTTCAGAGTACTCCATTAGATTTTATAAATGACCATATTGCAGAATTTCCAACAAATAAAGATTTTTACTTACATTGTGCAGGAGGCTACCGTTCTGTTATCGCAGCTTCAATTCTAAAAGCTAGAGGGTATAGCAAGGTAATTGATGTTGCAGGAGGGTATGGGGCAATTAAAAAAACGACGATTAAGAGGACACAAGTAACAGTTTGTTCTAATTCAAAATAATATATGAAAAAGTTCTTTTTCATTCTTATAATGTTGTGTTCTTTTAGTTCTTGTGCACAAGAAACTAAAAAAATACGATTGATTTCTCAAGAAGAATTTGCCAAACTTTCGACAAGGGAAATACAACTATTAGATGTAAGAACTCCACAAGAATATCAACAAGGATTCATAGAAGGTACTACTTTAATTAACTTTTTCGATTCGAATTTTGTAACAAAAGTTAGTGCTAGTTTTGATAAAAATAAACCTTTATACATCTATTGTGCTGTTGGAGGAAGAAGTAATAAAGCTGCAAGAAAATTGATAGCTGTAGGGTTTGATTCAGTTTATGATTTAAAAGGAGGGTTTACTAAATGGAAAAATTTTAAATAAAAAACCGAGACAATTGCCTCGGTTTTTTATAATTCTAAATTAGAATTGTAAGGTAACTCCAACCAAGAAATTTCTTGTAGCCTGGGGGTAATAACCTGCTCCATCTCCAGTAATTGTATTTCCATTTCCATCTGGGTAATCATAGGTATAATAATACCCTCTATCTACATATTCTGTATTAAAAATATTATTGATTAAGCCAGAAATGATAATAGCATCAAAAACCTTTTTAGTTGCGATCTCGTACACAAAATTTAAATCACTAGTGAAGTAACTGTCTAAAACATCTAATTTAGAAACGCTACTATTTAAGTTGCTCATAAACTGTTCACCTACATATTTAGACAAGAACGATATTTGGAAGTTATCTTTAGGTTGGTATATAAGCATATTTCCAACAATTACATTTGGAGAAAAAGACAAAGGAGTATTTCCTAAGTTTATTAAATTTCCATTAATAGGTGCTGTAAAATCTTCATTTTTATTGGTGCTAAATGCTGCATTAGGTTTTATAGAAAATTGGTCATTTAATTTAACATCAGCATCAATTTCTAGTCCTAAACGATAACTTTTTCCACTAGTAGCTCTAATGGGTGCTCCAACATCATCAATGGCACCCGTTAACACCAATTGGTTTTTATAACTCATGAAATATATATTGGTGTTTAACTGAATTTGATCGCTTTTGTAACGCCATCCCAACTCAATATCATCTAATATTTCTGGAGAAGAAACACCATTTTCAAAATCATTTCTATTGGCTTCTCTATTGGCTCTAGCATAAGAAAGGTATACACTATTTTGGGCTGCTATTTTATAGATGAACCCAGCTTTAGGATTAAAGAAGTTAAATTTAGCATCTACATCTAAAGGGTTTCTATTAGAAGTAAGCCCGGCTGTTTTATAGCTTACAAAACGACCTTGCAGATCTAGATAGGTAGATACCTTTTCATTAATTTCATAGGTTGCTTTAGAAAAAATACTCATATCTGTTTTTTTAGCATCACTAAAATAATAGCGATCACCAAAAGATACTCCAGAAGCTAAATTACTTCCCCAAATTACTTCTCCAAAATGATCACCTGTATACTTGCTATAAGAGATTCCAGAGATAAAATTTAACTTCTCATCTTTATAATTGGCATTAAAATTTAATACGTAAAAATTATTATCTAACCATCTTCTCACAATTACATCACTACCATCTTCAATTAAATTATTAAGAGCATCGGCATTTTCTTCTGCTTTATATTGTTCAAAAAAACCAGCACCTTTAGTATAATTTAAACCCAAATTCGTAGACCAATGGCTATTTAATTGTTCATTCCAATGCAATTGATAATGATTTTGTTTGTAATCATCAACTTCGTTTTCATAGGTATATGGGTTTTGTCTTCTGTCTTCCTCCAATTGTTGTGGATCTAATCCATACCAAGCTTGGTAGGTTCTTTCAGCTCCACCAAAAGAGACCGCTTTAATAAGTGTGTTTTCATCTTGGTAAGAAGCTTGTAAAAAATATGATTTTAAGTTGGTAAAAGCTCTGTCTACATACCCATCTGAATGGATGTTAGAAAATCTTCCAGAAACTTCAAGATGCTCATTAATTTTTCCAGTAGTAAATTTTACAGTATGTTTTCTTGTACCATAAGAACCAAAAGAGTTGGAGATTTCACCACCTGCATGTTCTGAGACAGCATCTGTTAAGATATTTAAACTAGCTCCAAAAGCACCTGACCCATTGGTAGAAGTTCCAACACCTCGTTGAAGTTGTAAATTTTCTGTTGATGAAGCAAAATCTCCTAAGTTTACCCAAAATGTTCCATGACTTTCAGGATCGTTGTACGGAATTCCATTAATAGTTACATTAATACGCTCACTATTAGAGCCTCTAACATTTAAATACGTGTACCCAACCCCTGCTCCAGCGTCTGAGGACGAGATAACAGAAGGCAGATAGTTTAATAAGACGGGAATGTCTTGTCCTAAATTACGTTTAGCAAGTTCCTTTTTACTTAGGTTGGAGTAGGTGACAGGAATACTAGAAGTAGCTCTTACTGCTGAGACTAATACTTCATCTAAGACATTGTCATCTTCATAAAGAACTATGGTAAACGCTTTGTCTTTATCTACATAAACATTTTTTTCAATGGTCTTAAACCCAATGAAGGAGACCTTTATGGTGAAGGGTCCTTTGTTCAATTTAAATGTGAAATTCCCATCTAAATCTGTTGAAATTCCTTGATTTGTTTCTTTAACAAGAACGGTAGCTCCAGCTAAAACTTCTTGATTTTTGTTAACGATTTTCCCTGAAACCGTTACTTTTTGTGCGTTTGTAAGTACACTTACAAACAAGAATAAAAAAATGGTAATTTTTTTCATTTTAAAAATAGTTAAAACGAATAAAAAGAGGTAATTATTCTTGTGTTATGGTTGAATAATTAGTTTTTGAAGTATTCTACTTCTTCACTTGTTAAATAACATATAAATAGTTCTTTAACTCGCTTTCCTAAACAGCATTACCTGTTCTAGGTTCAATGGGTATGATCTCAGCCTTATAAAAAAAGCACCCCTTTATGAGAACGCTACAAAGATAAAAATTGATTTTGGATTTGTATATAAAATAACTATTTTTTTCAAATTTCAGAAGAAGAGCTCCTTAAGGGTTAAACTTTTTTAATATGTTTTTTTTTGTATTGACCAGAAAAAATATAAACATAATCAGGGCCATTTAATAATTCAGAAAACTCAATTTCAAGAATTTTTGCAATGTCAATGAATTTTTCAAGATGAATTCTAGTATATCCTTTTTCTAATTTGTGGTAGGTATTTTGACTTATATTTAGCATATCAGCCATATAATCTTGAGAATATCCTTTTTCTATTCGGTATGTTCTAATTCTTTCTCTAATTTCTTCAACTTGTAATTTTGATGTATTCATGTCTATTGCAGTAGGGTTCAGCTATATATATTTTACAAAAATATAAAAAGAGTTTATTTTATTATATGCCATTTATAGGGATTTTCATAGCTTTTTAGAAACACCATATGAAGTTAGTTTAGGAAGCTATTATTTTTAAGCTAATTTTAGAATTAGAACTTTATTTACTATGTATATTTGTTTAAGTATTTGAATTAGTAAATTACAAATAAACCAAAATATAGGTTATTCATTTTTTGAGGGGAAAATAGTATTATTTTTTGGTATTAATAGGTGAATAATATTCGTGTTATTCACCTATCTTTTTTTTGTCAAGTATTTTTCTATTTCTAATACCCTATTCTAAATTAGGTTTTTTTCTCAGTAGTTTTTTTACTGAATGCTTGGTCTTATTGTCTAACCTTTTTATTTTTTGAGCTCTACTCGTTTTTATTGGTTTTCTTTTTTTGGGTACAATAAGTCCTTTTTCAATAATCTTAAAAAGTCTTTTTGTTACTTTTTCTTTATTGGTATGTTGGCTTCTACTTTCGCTAGAATATATTTTTAGTATTCCTTCTTTATTAATTCTATTAGAGAGGTTTTTAAGAAGTAGTTTTTTTTCTTTTTCAGTAAATCCTTCTGATGAAGAAAGATCGAAATATAACTCAACTTTAGAAGAAACTTTATTTACATGTTGCCCACCAGCTCCTGAGCTTCTGACTGCTTTGAAGCATAGTTCTTTGTAAATACTGTCTTTATTCATTATTTAAGGTCTCTGAATATGAATATAAGTTGTTTTTCTTTTCAATAATTTTATCAATAGCTTTAGTTGCAGTATTAAATCTTTCTTCTTTATTTCCTTTTAATAAAATATAAGGTCTGTGATTGTCTTCTAAAGCTTTTTTAAATGCAAGAAACATTTCTTCCCTTTGATCTGGTCTGTCTCGTAAATCGTCTGCCTCCCATGGGGTATCTATATAGGTAAGAAAATACAAATCATAACTACTTTCCTGAGCTCCTATTTCTAATAATGGATCTACATATCCACCATAATATTCTTCAGAATATACTTTTGTTTCTAATAAATCTGTATCACAAATTAGAACTTTATCAGCTCGCTTTGCTAGCCTATTTTCTAGAGCCATCTGACCAAAGGCAATAGGTAAGATGTCTTTAGCTTCACAGGTTCTTCTTTCTTGATTCCACACTTTTTGCAAGTAGGGTCTGGCGTATTCTTGAACCCAAACCGTATTATAATGCTTAGCGAGTTGTATAGATAGTGTTGTTTTACCTGTACTTTCTGGCCCAAACAGCACTATTTTTACGAGATTAATGTCTTCTTGTCTAAGGTCTTTTTCCATGCGTAATATCCTGCTATTGCTATAAATGTAAATCCTAAATATTGAAAACTAGTAAATGTAAGCCCTTTGTAAAAATATAGCGGTACCGAAATAATATCTCCAATAATCCAAAAGATCCAATTTTCTATTTTTCTTTTTGCCATTAACCACATTCCTACAAAGAAAATTGCAGTTGTAATTGTGTCTATATAGGCAACCCAACTTGTCCATTTATCAAATATTTTATAAATAAAATACACAAAGAATAAGGTAGCTATAAAGATAAGAATTCCATTCCTTTTATCTTGTTTAGAAGTTACAGATATGGGTGTTGTTTGGGTTTCGTCTACTTTTCTTGTCCAGAGATACCAGCCATAAATGCTCATTATAAAATAATACCCATTAATCATCATATCTCCTAATAATCCCCACTTTAAGAGTAAATACACAAAAATAGAAGTGCTAATCATACCCGTAGGAAATACCCAAATATTATTTTGTTTTGAATACCAAACAGACATAAATCCAAAAATAACAGCATTAATTTCTAATAGTGTATCAGCAGACGAATAGCCAGAGTACTGACTGAAAAAAAAATCAAAAAATTGGTTCATAATTGCTGCGATCAGAGGTTACTATTTTTAAATTTAAAACAGCATTTTCTTGCTGTTCTAAAGCGGTTTTTATTTCGTCAGTTAAGTAGGGCATTAATTCATCAAAGTCACCATATATTTGAGTACTCATCGGGTTTTCTAGCACCGTAAATTTAGAACCTCGAAGTCTTTTAATAAATCTACTAATTGGGGCTTCAAAATCGTGTTGAAGTGGCATTAAGGTAAGCTCAACTGATATTTTCATACTTGATTTCTAATTTTTGTTAGTAGTATTTTACTGTAAATTGATTTGTTTGCAAACATAAGAAGTTCTTGATACATTTATCTTTTTAGAGGTGAAATTTAAGTGTACAGATTTTTTTAAGGTAATTGATTTTAAACATTTTAAAAAGCATAAACACAGGTGAATCCTTCAAACTCTAAAAAACATATATCATAAGAAGAAACATATCCTTTATACTTAATAACTCCCGTTGTTTTGGTGTCTATAAATGAAAAATCTTCAATGTATATATGATGTAAGAATTGTAATTTTTTCTTCCCATATATTTTATATAAAGATTCTTTTGCGCCCCATACAATTGTTAATTTACTTACCAGCGCCTCATGATTTGCAATGGTGTTATATTCTTCTATGGGTGTAAATTTATGAGCAATTTTCACAATTTTATCTCGTTGTTTTTCTACATCAATACCTACAGGTTTTTTTTTAGAAATAATAATGGCTGTAAAAGTAAAAGAATGGCTAATAGAAAGATAGTTTTTATCTTTTAAGTGAGGCTTTCCAAATTCATCATAAAACACATCAGCATCTACATATCCTGCTTGTTTTAGTAACTGTCTAATGCTCATAAAACCCTGTTGATGCAGAATAGATTTCATAGCGTCTACTCTTTTTTTACTTTGTTCTGTGAGTTCTATACCCTTAGTTAAATCCTCTAAAGACTCTTCAATCTTCCAGATAAGAACTTTTGTAAAATCATTAACACGGATGGTCTTATATAATGGCATGTTTTAAAAGTTATTATGTAACTTTGCAGTCTTAAATTAGATAAATATAACAATAATAATGAGCACTAATAAAGCTACTTACGTACCCTACAAAGTTAAAGATATTTCTTTAGCAGCATGGGGAAGAAAAGAAATAGAATTAGCAGAAGCAGAAATGCCTGGGTTAATGTCTTTACGAGAAGAATATAAAGAAGAACAACCCTTAAAAGGAGCAAGAATTGCAGGTTGTTTACACATGACCATTCAAACAGCAGTCTTAATTGAAACTTTAATCGCTTTAGGAGCTGAAGTTACCTGGAGCTCTTGTAATATTTTTTCTACTCAAGACCAGGCAGCAGCAGCAATTGCAGACGCAGGAATTGAAGTATATGCCTGGAAAGGAATGAATGAAGAAGAGTTTGACTGGTGTATAGAACAAACCTTATTTTTTGGAGAAGATAAAAAACCATTAAATATGATTTTAGATGATGGTGGAGATTTAACTAATATGGTGTTAGATCGCTATCCAGAATTGGTTTCTGGAATTAATGGATTGTCTGAAGAAACAACAACAGGAGTTCATAGATTATATGAAAGAATGCATGCAGGGACGTTGCCAATTCCTGCTATTAATATTAATGATTCTGTAACCAAGTCTAAATTTGACAACAAATACGGATGTAAAGAATCTGCAGTAGATGCCATAAGAAGAGCTACAGATATTATGTTAGCTGGTAAAAGAGTTGTGGTATGTGGTTATGGAGATGTAGGAAAAGGAACTGCTGCCTCTTTTAAAGGAGCAGGTTCTATTGTAACAGTTACAGAAATAGATCCTATTTGTGCTTTACAAGCTGCAATGGATGGTTTTGAAGTGAAACGTTTAGAAACTGTGATGGGAAATGCAGATATCATTATTACCACTACAGGAAATAAAGACATTGTTACAGGAACTCATTTTTCATCTTTAAAAGATAAAACCATTGTGTGTAATATTGGTCATTTTGATAATGAACTAGACATGGCTTGGTTAAACGATAATTATGGTGATACTAAAGTTGAAATTAAGCCTCAAGTAGACAAATACACCATCAATGGGAAAGACGTTATTATTTTAGCTGAAGGTCGTTTGGTAAACTTAGGCTGTGCAACCGGGCATCCAAGTTTTGTAATGAGTAATTCATTTACCAATCAAACGTTGGCTCAGATAGAACTTTGGACAAATATTACAGCATATAAGAATGAAGTTTACATGTTGCCAAAGCATTTAGACGAAAAAGTAGCAAAATTACATTTAGAAAAAATTGGTGTAGAACTCACAGAGTTGCGTTCAGATCAAGCAGATTATATTGGTGTAAAACAAGCAGGTCCTTTTAAACCTGAATACTACAGATATTAAAGAATATATTCTTTTAGATAAAAAAACCTCTCAATATTGAGAGGTTTTTTTATTTTTTGACAGTAACAATCCCTTTGTGATTTAATTAACCCCATATCCATATCCATATCCATATCCATATCCATACCCATATCCATATTTGTCAATTAGCTTATCTGGCTTAGAGTCATCAGTAATTATATATCCTACGTTTTTTAAGTTATATTTCTTCTTGTAATCCACTACATAGTTTGCTACTTTTTTAGATGAAAAGTTTTTTCTAAACACATGAATAATATAATCTGATTTTTTTAACAGCTCCAATGAATCAACCATAAATAGGACAGGTGCAGTATCAAAAATTACATAATCATATTTTTTCTGGAGGTAAGAAATTAAATCATCAAATTTTCCACTATTGTAAATGTTTATTTTAGTATTAGTTTCTGTTCCAACAAAAAGAGTATCGAGTTGATTATTGGTCATTTTATACGCTTCAAAAAGTTCTTCAATATTAGTTGAATTATCTCTAATTATGTCTGTTAATCCCTTATGTTGAATTTTAGTGTAATCAAATAATTTTGACAAATCAGGATTTCGCACATCTGTGCCAATAAGAATAACTTTTTTATTTGTACTGGCTAAAAAAGTTGAAAGATTAAATGCGGTGTGTGTTTTTCCCTCATTCTTAATACAAGAGGTAATCATAATTGTCTTCCCTTTGTTTGATTTTGGAATCATCAAATTCAAATTATGATAAATTCTTTTCAAAAGCTCGTTATGCAATGCTTTATTCTCAGTCGATAGTTTATCTTTTGAAAACTTAATAACACCTAAAAAATCTATATCAATGAGCTTTTCTTTTAGGTATTCTATATCAATAAAAAAAGTTCTAATAAAAAACAAACTAAGACTAAATCCAACAGGGAGAAATAATCCTGCAAATAAGAAATAAGCTAATGTTTTTGACTCATTAGATTTTAATTCTAATACATAATCAACATCGTTAATTAATTTAATATTCGACTCTAAAGAGGATAAATTAATTAATGCCTCTTCTTTTTTTTGTGATAAATATGAATATAAATTATTTAAAAGTAAGAGGTCTCTATCTAAATTGCTTAATTCGGATTCTCTGAGTGGTATTACTCCAACCATTGAATTACTTTTTTGTTTATAATCTTCATATCTATTTAATTTCATTTTTAGTTTATTAATATAGATATTTAAACTATTTAGAATATTTGATCGTAAGTCTATAAGTTGGTTTTGTGATTGAATTACTAAGGGGTTTTTTTCTGTAGCCTCAACAAGTAAATTATTTTTTTCTAAAATAATTGTATTAAACTGAGAAACCATCTCATTAATATTTTTATTTTCAATACCAATATCAGTTGGTAAAAGCTCAAAAGAATTTTGTTTTTCTACTTCATTTAATAATTTAACAGAGAGTTCACTTTGTAATTTGTTTTTAAATATTTTTTGCTCAATTTCATTTAAATTATTCAAAACTGAATTTGTTTGAGCTTCAGGCATGTACACACCATTTGAAATCTTAAAATCAGAAATTACAGAATTCAAAGAATCAATTTTTATTTTTAATTTAGAAATTCTTGAATCAATAAAATTGATGGATAGTTTGTAAACATTTTTTTTCTCTCTTAGATTGTGTTCTTTAATTCCATTTACAATCCCTCTCAAAATTTTTGAATTTAACTCTTTATTTGGCCCAGCATATGAAATTCCATAAGTATTTGATTTTTTAGGTTCACTTATTACGTAATTTGATTTTATACCATTTATAGTATTTACCTTGCTAAATTGTTTTATTATGTAGGTGTCTTTCCCTACATAATTAATAAATTTTGGTTTGTAAAAAAATAATGAATTTTCAAACTCACTTTCCCTTTTTGAAAATGAAAATGTATTATCATTTATTTTAATGATAACATTATCATCATCATAACTAATACTACATTTATTTTCAGATATGGTTTGTTTAAAAACAAATTCAAACGGCAAAGATTCTTTTGTTAAAAGTTTATTAGCCTTCCATCTGTTTTTTTTAAAATACCTATAATTAAGTCCAAATTTTTCTATTACTTGGTTTAATATCAGCGTTGATTTAAAAATTGAAACTTGATCTTGACTTTTTAGATTATTATTATAAAGAAATTGATATTCATTATTATTGATAAATGAGGAGGGGTCAGATTGATCTTCACTAACTAATAATGTTGCATAAGTTTTAAATATATCATGATGATAATAATTATAGACAAATCCTGTAATCGTAAATAGGATTAAAGATGAAGCAATTAACCACCTATGAGATAAAACAGTAAATATGATTTCAATAAGATCTGTTTGATCTTCTGGAGTATGTCCGTTCTCTACCTGCATTACCTTACAATTAATACAATTATAGATGTTAACAATGATAGCACTCCAGCATTTCTTAAAACCCCAAAATCAAATGCTAATGAGGCCTTGTCTGGTCTTACGTAAATTTTATCGTTTTGTTTTAAGAAATAATATGCTGAGGTAAAAAACTCTTGAGAGGTTAAGTCTACATATTGAGTTTCAATTTCATTATTAGAATTTCTAATGATCATGACTTTAGTTGGATCTGCATTTTTTTTAAAGTCTCCAGCTCTACTGATTAGTTCTGTAAAAGAAATATTTTGATTTATCACTTCAAATGTTCCTGGCCTTGCAACTTCTCCTAAAATTGAAACTCTAAAATTCAGAATTTTAGTCCTAACATTTGGATTTTGAGTATATTCCTTCAATTTTATTTTAATAGCTTCAGAAAGTAGAGTACAAGTTAATCCATAGGCTTTTATTTTTCCAAGAATTGGTAGATCTATATGACCTGAACTGTCTACCAAGTATCCATCTAATTTCCTAGCCTCCGCATTCCGTATTGTTCCTGTTTTACCTAATGTTGTTGGTGAAAAAATTGAAGTACTTTGATTGTTTAAAGAAGAAATATTAACATCAATTAAATCCCCATAAGTTATCACAGCTTCAGGAATTTTTAACTTTATATCATCAGGAATATTTTTAAATAAGACTTTGCTATTTGAACAGCTAGTCAAAATGAAAAATAAAAATATAAAACGTATGTATGTATTTGAATATAACAATTGAGGGAATTATTATTAATTATAATGCATAATTACAATTATTTTTATGTAGGGATAAATATTTTTTTTTAAAATAAAACATCTATTTTTAAATAAAACATCTTTTTTACCTATGGTCATTTATAATACGTCCTTGAAAAGAATCTGATCTATACATCCCGATTGTATTGGGAAATAAGTTGCTGAGGATAAATATATTTGATAGAATATTTTATTTTAAAAATTTGTACTTATTCTTAAGGAGGTATGTTTCTGAGTATCCAGTTTTTTCTGAAATTTCAGATATTGATTTTCTATCGTTAAGCATATTTTTTGTTATCTCTAGCCTTTCTTTTTTTATGTATTTAGCAGGTTTGAAATTCTTATTTAAACTATTAATTTCATTGTAGTCTAGGTTAAATTCAATTTCTAACATTTTTAAAGTTACACTACTTAAGTTTTTACGTATAAAACGTTTTATACTAAATATCAATTGTTCGTCTGTAATATTTTTTTTGTTTAAAACTTTAATGATTATGATCAAAATAAGTATAGACAAGACAACGCCAAAATAAAGATAGTTTCTATTATTCTTGATTTTAAAATCTTTGAAGATTAAGTTTTTCTCGAAATCCTTAATATCATCTATAGTGTAAACGCCATGAATGCTGCCAAAACTTATCTTATTGCTTTCTTTATAAATTGCACTTCTATTAAACTCATCTACAATATAATTATGAAATATTTTTTGTTTTGTTTTTTCAAAAATACTTAATCCTTTATCGCCAGATAAAAATATCAAATTTTCATAATCTGAAATTGTGTGTGCTGTTGACTCAATGAGGTTTTGATTTACAACTGTTAGACCTTCTTTTGTTCTCTTTAAACTTAATAATAAATTATTTTTTGAAATTGCATAAAAATAATTACCATTAAGATCGCTCTCTAAAATATCTTTAATCTCGAATTTGATATCATCCTCAATTATGTCTATACTATAGTCATTTACATTTAAGGATATATACCTGTTATTGTCTACAAAGTTAAATTCTCCTCGATCTTTAATTCTGGAAACTATCTTATTTCTAAGTGGAATAATTTTATTTTGACTCTCATAAATTAACTCAAAAATATTTTCATTATAATCATATTTGTAAATCCCTCGATCTGAAATAACTAAATATTTAGAATTATTTAAAGGATATATGTCGGATATTGCTCCATATTCACCTTTAGTTCTTATAGAATTATCGTTGTTGTATAACTTAGTTTCTATATTGTCTTTATAACTTAACAAACCATTATAACATACAAATGTAATACTATCAAATTCTCTAATTTGTCCGTCTGTATAGGTGATTTTACTTAACTTTTTGCCATTAATGTAAACGCCACCATAGGTGCCAATTGCATTTTTAGTAATAGATCTTACGCTTCCTCGAGGTTTAAATGAATATTTAAGGTTATTGTAAATTAATAATTTCCCTCTTGCTATAACATAAAGGTTGTTGTCTAGGTATGCAAAATCTGTTATTGCTTCTGTGTAAAGCTTAGGATACACATTTGGTGATTCAATGAATTTAATTTTAAAATTATTATTTTTTTCAAAAATTGAATTTATTGGACCCGAAATAGATGCATCAAAAAGAATTAAATCATCACCAGTTTCATCAATTTTGTGAATCCCATTACTTGTGCTTACATACAATTCATTTTCGTAGGAAACAAAATTGTAAAATATCTTATCATCATATATCTTATGAATTGAAAAGCTGTTGGCAATCAGCGCAATAAATCCTATTATGTATGTAATATGAGTCATGTAAATTTGATTTAACTGCACAATAATACTCGATATTTATTATAGCGACAAAAATTATATTTTTAAATAATTGTCATATTTAATAATTTTTTATCTAATTATCTTAAATTTTACTCATTATAAGTAGGTTTTGTACTATGTTGTCATTTCAATTGTATCATTAGTATCTTTAGAATTATAATCTATTTTTTCAATTTGTATTCCTCTAAAACAATAAACTCAGTTATAATTTAACGCTATAATCACTAAAGCATGTATTCTTTTACATAAAAAAACCTCTCAATATTAAGAGGTTTTTTATCTTTAGCATTAAATACTATTTATGGCGTTTTCAAAAAAGATAGGCTTACTCTTAGCTCCCATATTATTTTTTGTAGTTCTAAATCTTCCATTTCATTTGGTTTCTGAAACCGGAGATGCCGTAATTGCTGTTGCTATTTGGATGGTAATTTGGTGGATTACTGAGGCAGTACATATTGCAGTTACTGCGTTGTTACCTCTTATTTTATTTCCATTATTAAAAGTAATGCCTATTGCAGATGTAGGGGGCAATTATGGAAGTCCTATTATCTTTTTATTCTTTGGTGGATTTATCCTTGCATTAGCTTTAGAGAAAGTAAATCTTCATAAGAGAATTGCGCTCACCATTATAAAAATGACTGGTACAACCCCCAATAAAGTTGTTCTTGGGTTTATGATTGCTACCGCATTTATGAGTATGTGGATTAGCAATACAGCAAGTACTGTTGTAATGTTACCCATAGCCATTTCTGTGATTAAATTACTCATAGATGACCCAGACGGATTTACCAAAGGAGACAAAAATTTTGCCTTAAGTGTGATGCTTGGTATTGCTTTTTCTGCCAATGCAGGCGGAATTGCTACGGTAATTGGAACACCACCAAATTCTGTATTAATAGGTTTGTTAGAAAGTGAATATAACACACAAATCTCTTTTTTAAAATGGATGACCATGGGATTGCCGTTTTCTGTAATGATGGTAAGCTTGTGTTATGTGGTGTTGGTCAAAGTTATGTTTCCTTGTAATGATATTCAGTTTTCGGCTTCAGCAAATGTAATTTCTACCGAATTAAAAAGTTTAGGAGCCATTTCTAAAGAAGAGAAAAGAGTGCTTACTGTTTTTGGAGTCACTGTTCTTTTATGGATATCTAGAACCCTTATTAATTATATTTTTCCAGGCCTTCAACTATCAGATACCATTATTAGTTTGGTAGGGGCAGTTTCCTTATTTGCAATTCCGTTAAGCTTTACAAAAGGAAATTTTATATTGCATTGGAATGACACCAGTAAGCTGGCTTGGGGTATTTTATTACTGTTTGGGGGAGGTTTAGCCTTAGCCAAAGGAATGGCTACTAGTGGTTTGGTAGCTGTGATTACAGCAAGTATTCAAAACGGTGGCTTTAGCCCCTTAATTGTGGTGTGTTTACTCATTGTTTTAATGTTGTTTATGACAGAGCTTATGAGCAACGTTGCATTGGTAGCTGTGTTGGCTCCAGTGGTTGCTGGTATTGCTATTGGGTTAAACATTCCAATATTAAATGTACTTATACCTGTAACCATGGCCTCAAGTTGTGCCTTTATGCTGCCCATGGCCACTCCGCCAAATGCCATTGTATTTGCCAGCGGTTATGTAAAAGTGAGTGAAATGGTACGTGCTGGAGTACTTTTAAATCTCTTAGCTGTAGGCTTACTTATTTTGTATTATATCTTTGTAATTCCAGTTATTTTTTAAAGTCACAAACAAGAATCAATTCCTCAATAAACTAAAATTACCTGATCGCGTTCTTAGCTTTCCATTTACATCTACCAATTCGGCATAAAACCAATAATTATTTGATGTAAGTATTTTACCATTGTAAGTTCCATTCCATCCGATATCATCGATATTGTGTTTGGAAATTAATTTTCCATATCTATTAAAAATACTAACATTACCACTCTGATAAAAATTTCTACTGATCCCTTTGATTTTCCAATAATCATTTATTCCATCTTCATTGGGGGTGAAAAACTTTGGAAAACTGAGAAGAGATACATCAAAAGAAACAGCACCACAACCCTTAATATCATTAACTACTAGCGTATAAACACCACCCTCTAAATTATCAAAAAAAGGAGTATTTTGATAATCGCTAATAATAGTTGAATTATCATCTAATAATTGAAATTCATAGGCTCCTAATCCTAAATTACTGGTATTGACTTTAATACTGTTATTGTTTGTATCGTCGATTACTTCAATGTCATCTATGGTGATCATGGCTTTAGATGATTCCTCTATAATAATTTCTTTTTCAATAGAGGTGCATCCAAAAATTGAAGTAGCAAATACTTTATAAACTCCACCTCGAGTTAGAGTAACATCAGAAAAACTGCTTATAGTAGTATTATTTTCATCTTTCCACGTATAGCTATGATATCCATTTGGATTTTCGACAGCAATAGTTAATTCTGGAGTATTAGTCATACAAATCGTTGCTTTTTCAGCCAAGTCAAATATAGGTTTCTCTCGAACTCTAAAATCTATAGTTGTTTCTTCGTAGCAAACGTCATAATTGGGGTTCTCCAACCGAACACTAATGGTCTGAGAAGTGGTGTAAAATGGATTAGGCAAAGGACTAGGTAATGCATTATTATTTCCATCATAGTACTTAACAATTAAATCTGTTTGAACACCTAAAATGGTAGTTTCTATAGTTGAGGTGTCAAAGCCTACAACGCCATCTAAATCATCATCACAAACTTCTTGCACAGGAACTTGATTAGCTACAGGAACGCTATTTACAATAAACTCAATTTGTGTTTCATCATAACATTGACCATCAAGATCTTGAGAATTACTATTGGTAATTCTAGCCGTTATGGTTTGTGATGCAGATGCAAAAGGATTTGGTAAAGGGCTTGGCAAGGGGTTCCCACTTTCATCATAATAACGAACCTCTACACCAGTTTGGTTGCCTACAATTGTGTTTTGAATAGTTGAAGAATTAAACATAAATAGTCCATCCCTATCATTATCGCATTCAGGAGTAAAAATTACTGGATTTGCGATGGGAACTCTATCTACATTCAAGATAATATGAGGTCCTAAACCCAAACAATCATTATTTACAGCACTATCAACACGTATATATATTGTTTGCTGAGTTGGTGAATTGGTGTTTTGATAATTAGAAATATTTGTAATTTCATTTACTTCTGCTAAAGCATCTGCTTCACTTTCATAATAATTAATAATGAGTTGCTGGCCGGGAGGAAATAAATCAAATACTTCTTGGGTTACAGAACTAAAATTAAATGTTGCAATTCCATCTGTTGAAAAAAGTCCATCATCACACTCATGGAAAGATTTTTTAAAGCTCAGTGGAATTTCTGTTGTAGAGACTATTAATTGAATTTTACTTATACTAAAACAACCATTTGTATCTTCAACTCTTGCCCAAATAACATCATTACTTACAAGTTCATTCGAGTAGGATGTTGTATTCTGAATAGAATTAAGAGCATTACTTTCTGCCAAGGTTCTTTCTTCAAAAAATGTAATGGTATAATTTTCTGGGTTAGCAATTATTTTTGACTTTACTTCCTCCAAATTGAAGAAGCTAAACCCATTGATATCTGAATTATCACATTGTTTTAAGGAAACAGTCTCATTAATTATTGGAGCTTCAAAAATTTCGATCTCTTTAGTTATTGTATAGCTAGTTCCATTGATATGCTGAACATTCGCTGAAACTTGGTATATCCCTGGAGCAGTAAATTGATGGTTGGTATTTATCGTTGTTGAAGCGTTATTTACTCCAGAATCAGGATCATCAAAATTCCAAATTACAGTATCAATTTCTGATGGATTAGTGAGACTCAAGTCATTTGAAAAATTAATACAATTATTTGAATTTACAATTTGAAAGGGTAAGATGGATCCAATATCTCCATTAACAGTAATGTAAAAATTAGGAGGTTCTGAAGCTATATCAGCCATAGTTGTATAATTGTTAGACCCTCCTACACCTCTGTACCAGGAGGAATCGGTAGTTTCCTCTGTTCCAGCTACAAAAGCTAGTGCAGATCCATAATCAATTCCTTTATGCACTTCAACTAAAATCATTGTTACATCTGAAGGAATTACAACAGGGGTTTCAAAATCTAACATGACGATATAGGCAGTATCATCTGTATGAGAAAAATAAGGAACTGGCTTTGTTTGACTACTTCCAATTAAGTCACTTTCTGAGAATGAGTCAGGAAAATCTTCATCGATTTCGTAAATATTGAATTGAATGGTTGGAGACCAACCAGACATACTTATGCCAACTTGCCCTTTGTTGATGATCAATTCTTCGTTTTCTCCAATATTAAAATCTTCCAGCACAAATTTTCTTGCCCAGTACTGATAACAGCTAGAACAAGAAAACATTATGGTTTTTTTTACATCATCACCCACATTATGCGATAAAAATAAATGATCACTAGAATTGATAATACTCAATTTTTCACCAGTAACATTAATGTAAAAATTAGCATCTGGAACAGGGTTATCTAAATCTTCAGTAGGGGTCCATCGGTTCACTCCGTTACATCTTGTTACATATGAAGTGTCATTGTCTTGCTCGGTTCCTGCAATTACAACTCTATTAAAATCAGGATTATAGATATCATCACCTTGATATACTGAAACTAAAATTTTTTCAACACCGGATGGAACTACAAGGGGTTGAAAAAATTCAATTTCAACAATTTGAGGAGTATCTCCAATTTCAGGAGCTATAGCCCCTCCTCCAACACCAATTTTTTGAAGATTCCAATTAGGATATTCTGAATTTACGCTGTAAATATTCATATAAATTTTAGCTCCTTCATAAGAATTACTTATTGCTACCTGCCCAGATCTAATAATAAGTTGTTCAGATGTTGAGACTCCAAATTCAGATAAAGTAAATAATCTTCCCCAAGACTCTCGGTCTTCGCAAGGCTCCCAACCGGTATTTATTGGAGTTGAACCCACATTGTGTGAAAGGGTTATTTGCGCATGGATTAAAAAGGGAAATATCAAACAAAATAGCAATGAAAGAAACTGTATCCTGGGGGGCTTATTTTTCATAGACTTCAAAAGTACTAAAAAATTTAACTCAACCAACCCTCTCTAAACTCATCCTTTCACACATCTAACGAAGTAAATACATCATGATAGTATAGGTAAATAGAAGTATACTCTAAAAATGACTAATAAGAAACCCAAACCAAAAGAGTTATTTTGAAAATTCAAAATTATATAATTAGTTCTACTCTGTTGCGTTTTTAAAGTAACTTTTAAACATGTAGTTTCTATCCTCAACAAAATTTTCAATTGTTATTTGTGAATTTAAAGGGTAATTAAACATCATTTTACCTCCTTGACCATGTCTAAAATTTAGAAAATCATGACCAAGTTCATGATATAATATATACCATCTTTTAATTGATGACGCTTTAGCCCATTTTTCTGGGTCAATTTTAATTAATATTTGATTTTTATAATTACGGCCGTATGCCTTTGCTAAAATATTACCTTCTAGGGGCTCAAAAGTTGCTGTAATCTTTTGTTCTTTATAAATATCAAAATCCCCTTCTAAATCATAATAAGTAGCAAAACCCTTGATATCTCTAATAAATAGTTTAATCATTGGCTCTATATCAAACTCATTAAAATGTGATGTAATTTCAAATTTAGTTTTAGAAAAAGTCCATTTGTATGAAGAACTTCTAATTCTTTTATTTGTTTTTGTTAATATACGCTTTCCTTGTATGAATAAAACTTCTTCTTCGGGTTGGGATTGGCAGCTTGAATATTCGCTACCACATCTATAATATTCAGTGATACCATTTTTTTTGACTTCCTGTTTTCGACCTTTTCCGTAAAATTCACCACCTACGTAGTCGCTTTTGATTTTTAGACCTTTATATTGTAGAACGCTATTATTGTCATAAATCTTTTCTGTTTTTAGTTGATTATTTGAATCGAATATTTCAATTTCATTAGATAAGATATTTTCATAATTATATATTTCTCTTATTTTTATTGCCTCTTGCAAAAAACCATCTCCTGAATCCCATACCATTTTTTGTGTTCCAGGTTTTATAGTTATCTCTCTAGTGCCTATTACAGCTCTAGAATAGGCTACTGGAAGTGGTCTAAGTTCAAATATGAAATCCTCTGTCTCTGAAATTATACTTTTAATAGACATCCAAGGTTGAAAAGTAATGCTAGTGATATTCTCTCCAATCATATTCAAATCTGTTGAGTATCTTTCTTGTTTATTCCAACCATAACTGTCCATACCAGGGGTAAATTCCCAATCACTTAAAATCATTTGATTCCAATAATCTACATTCTCTTTTTTACTCTTAATCCAATACTCTGAATTATTTTTTTCTAAAATTTCATATTTATCACCCAAAGTATTTTTATAAAATTGATAATTCTTTTTAAACTCATCTTTATTATCAGAATAAACCATGATGATAACCTGAGAACTAATCTTAATTGAACCAATACAAACAAATAGAGCTAATAATAGTAGTTTTTTCATAGTCTTTAATTTTTAATATAGTAGATATTTTTTAGATGACTCTCTCCATCCAGCGTCAAATTGAGAGCCAACAAAATAGATTTTTAAATCTGCATCAAATTGCGAATCAACAAAAAATATCTTCTTCTTTGCATCGAATTGAGAGTCAACAAAAAACCATTTACCATCGTTATTTCCAGCATTAAATTGAGAGTCTACTCTATAAACCAATAGGTCTGCATCAAATTGAGAGTTCGTAACATAAACTTTTACATCAGCATCAAATTGAGAGCTTACAGAGAAGATTTTTTGAGCATTAGTTGATAAGGTAAATAGAATAAATAATAGAGCAATTGATAATTTCTTCATCGTAAACTTATTTTAGGTTGTACATCACAATATACAAAAAAAAGAGTCTAGTTCTGGTCTACTAAATCATCGCAGTTTTTATTTATGATTAATTTTTAGTGGGAGAGAATTACTTCTGTACTGACCTAAGTGTAATGTAACCTCCTTTTGTAGACGGTGGAGTTCCAGATAGAATTCTTACATCTCCAGTTATTTTATTCCACATGTATGAATCTTCTCCATCAGTTAAAACATCCCAAACGTGAGATTCAGGTGTTACATTAACCACTTGTTGAGGTTGATTTGATTCGGTACTTGTAAATGCAGTTATAATTGTGTAGAATCCAACTATTGCAAATGCTAATAATGTAATGTCTTTGATGTTTTTCATTTTATTTTAAGTTATTCTCAAATATAAATAAAAGTTCAAAGTATGATGAAATTTTTTTTTTTTGTTTAAACACAAATAGATGCTATGAAAACTTCTGTTTTTTTCAATAAAATTAATAATTGGAATGATTTTAATAATGCTCTAATTCCACTCAACAATAAGGAGAAGGGGAATGCATTTGAACTTCTAACCAAACTTTACTTTCTTATTGACCATAAGTATGACAACTATGATAATATTTGGTTGTTGTCTGAAGTGCCTAAGAAAGAACTAGAAATAATAGGGCCCTTTTTTATTAGTTATTCTCTATACTATTTATAATGTATTACAAATACCCTAAGCCGAATTCCTACTCGCATTAATATTACCAAATAACGAGCGCGTGACCATTTTTTGATAGGTGTCTAATTCTTTCGCAGACGGTCTCTTACTAGCTAAAATTTCTTGTATCTTTTTTAAAGCATACTGTTGAATGGTAAGCAAAGGCAGTACAATATCTTCTCGTATTTCTATAGAAGCTTTCCCGTCTGGGTAGTTTTCCATGAGTTCTGTATGGTCTGCTATTTTTAGCAACAAGCGTTTGGTTGTCTTATATTCTTCGTAAATAAGTTTCCAGAATTCACCAAATTCTTGGTCGTCTGCCATATAAGCGGTGAGTTCAAAAAATGATTTTGTTAAACTCATCACACTATTTTCTAAGAGTGTTTTTAGAAAGTCTGAGTTGTTGTAAAAATCGATAAGCTTATCAAACTCTCCATTGTCTTCGTACTTTTTTAAGGCAGTTCCTACCCCATAAAATCCTGGAACATTTTGTTTTAGTTGGCTCCAACTCCCCACAAAAGGTATGGCTCTTAAATCTGAAAAATCTAGGGTATCAGATTGCGAACGCTTGCTTGGTCTACTTCCAATATTGGTTTTTGCATAGTATTGCAACGTACTCATTTTTTCTAAATAAGGTAAAAACTTCTCATGGTTTTTAAAGGCTACATAGGTTTCGTAACTGGTGTTTGCAATGTCATTCATTATTACACGATGCGCATCACTTAGTTGATCTTTTTGAAACACTTCGTTTTTAATTCCTGAACTTAATAACTGCTCTAGATTAAATTGAGAGGAGTTTAGGGTTCCAAAATTAGAACTAATGGTTTGCCCTTGTATGGTAAGTTGTATCTCTTTGTCTTCTATGGTAGGGCCTAAAGAGGCATAAAACTGATGTGTTTTTCCTCCTCCACGAGCTGGTGGTCCGCCACGTCCATCAAAGAAAATAACTTCAATACCAAATTCTCTAGAAATAGCAGTGAGTTCTTCTTTGGCTTTAAAAATGGACCAATTGGCCATTAAATACCCCCCATCTTTAGTACCATCTGAAAAACCAAGCATAATGGTTTGCTTGTCTTTTCGTTGGCTTACATGTTTTCTGTACGCTGTATTTGTATATAATGTTCTCATTACCGATGCAGCATTTTGTAAATCATCTACGGTTTCAAAAAGTGGAATTACATCTACAGGCAATACATCACCAAAGCCAGAAAGGTTTAGCATGGCAAAGGTTTGCATTACATTTAAGGCAGTTTGGTTGTTACTAATAATATACCTGTTGGCACCACGTTTTCCATTTCTAGACTGTATTTCTTTAATGGCTTGTATAGATTTTAATGTTTTTACCAACATTTCATCAGAAAAAATAGTTGGATCTATAGCCCCTTTAATTTCTGAAAGGATGGCAACTTGCTTCTTTTCAGATAATGTTAAGTAGTTTTCAGGAAAGGTAGTGTCTTTAGCATTTAATAACTCTTGCACCATATTGGTAAATGCATTGTGATGCACTCTACTGTCTTGCCTAATGTCTAGAGTGGCAAAATGAAAGCCAAAAATAGACACCTTATGAATTAAATCGTCTAACTCTTCCAAAAACAATGATTTGTGTTCTTCAATAAGAATTACTCGTGCTTTGTTTAATTCTTCAAGAAGAATTTTTGAAGAAAAGTTGACAACTTTATAGCTTTTTGTAATGTGCTTATTCAGTCTTTTTTCTACTCTAATTAAGATTTCCTCTATTCCTTTAAAGGTAAGTCTCCTTCTTAATTTTCTAATGTCTCTGTGGTAGTTTTTAAGAATGGTTTGGCGCAATCTCTCGGCTACTTTTAGCGTAATTTCTGTGGTAACAAATGGGTTCCCATCTCTATCGCCTCCTGGCCAAAAACCAAGATCTATAATTTCATTGTCTAAAACCTCACCATCGTATACATGTTGTTGTACAAAATTGTAAATAGTACTTACAGAATGGTATAATACATTTTCTAGATACCAAATAAGGCTTACAGCCTCATCATAAGGTGTTGGTTTTTGTTTTTTGAAAAAGGGAGTTTTTCCCAATTGAGCCAGCAAGTTTTTGATAAGCAATAAGTCATCATTTTGTATGGCTTTGTCTAAATCTGTAATAATTCCTAGAACATTACCAGGGTAAAATTGAGTAGGATGCGCTGTAAGTACAATACGCACTTTAAATTCTTTGAGATATTGCTGTAGTTCTTCCTTTTTATTTTGAGAGAAGGCAGCATCTTTAGAACTTCTTAAGGTACCAATACCTTCCATGTTATTTACGTTTTCAAATTCTGCATCTTCTATAGCATCAAATAACACAATTTGTCTTTCTATATATTGTATGAAACGAAATAATAAATGAATTTTTTCTTCTTCAGTAGGGTTTTCTTGGTATTTTTTAAAGAAATAATCTACGATTTGTGTGGGGTTTTCACCAAGTGAGAATCCTTTTTTACACACCTCATGAAATAGCGGTAATAATACTCCGGTATTACTAATAGAATCAAAAGGTAAGGTCATAAATATACTGTTGTATATTTGATATTTTGAGACTACATTATCATTAAATTTAGAGACTTTTAGTGCGCTAGACATAGGTAAATAATTGAAATGTGAAATTACAAAAAAACCCAATTTAGTACTGAACTCAAAGGGTTTTTCTACGAAAACGATGTAAAAACAGGGTGTTATTTTTCTTTAGGCATCCAACGATTCATAGAATATCCAAAAAGAAGACCACCCAACATCCACAAGGGAAATGCAATACTTGCTTTTTTTAGAGTGATGACTTCATCGTTAAAATAAGGAAAAACAAACGTTAGTAGAATAAACATTCCGAACCCCCAAGGTAAGCCAATCTTAAGAATCTGTTTAAGCTTATTTGACATTCTTAAAATTTATAATTCCTTCTTGCAACCAAGCGAGGTAGGTATTTATATCTGTATATTGTTCAGCGCTATTTAGTATTTCAAACTCTGAAGTTAGTTGAACATAGTAGGGTTGTGAGGCTGTTTTAAAATTTACAGTTTGAAAGGTAGCCCACTTGTCTCCAACTGTTGTGATCTCTTTTAACTGTCCGTTGGTTCGCTTGAAGTTAAATTGGGCTATTTCAGGCAATTCCTTTCTGTCATCTACATACAATGAAATTAAAATATAGTCCTCTTTTAGTAGTTTGTATATGGCAGGGTTACTCCATACATTTTCTTCTACTTTTCTACAATTAACACAGGCCCAACCTGTAAAATCTAATAAGATGGGTTTGTTTGCTTCTTTTGCTGCTGCAAGTCCTTCCTCAAAATCTTTATAGCAGTTTAAGCCTAAAGGGCAATCGTTTTCTTGTTCGTATATACTGTAAAATTGAGGAGGTGGAAAACCGCTTAATAAACTTAAATTCCAGCTGGGGGTTTTAAAAGTTCCCGGAATAAGATAGATTACAAATGCAAGAACTAAAATTCCAAAAGATCCTCTAGAGAATGAGATTTTTTTATCGGTACTGTCGTGCGGGAAGCGTATCCTTTTTAAGATATAAAGTGCCAATCCAATAAAAATAATAATCCATATGCCAATAAACACCTCACGTTTTAAGAGGCCCCAATGGGCAACGAGATCTGCATTAGATAAGAACTTAAAAGCAAAAGCCAATTCTAAAAACCCAAGAATAACTTTGGTAGTATTTAACCAACCTCCTGAGCTTGGTAAAGACTTTAACCAATTTGGGAATAAAGCAAATAAGGTAAAAGGGAGTGCTAAGGCCAATCCAAAACCAGTCATTCCAGCACTCAATTGCATAGCTCCGCCATCTGCAGTTAAAGAACCTGCCAATAAAGAACCTAAAATAGGACCGGTACAAGAGAATGAGACAATAGCTAGGGTTAAAGCCATAAAGAAAATACCAATGAACCCGCCAACGTTTGAAGCAGTATCCATTTTATCTCCCCAAGAACTTGGTAAGGTAACTTCATAATATCCAAAGAAAGAAAAGGCAAAGAATACTAAGATGGCAAAAAAGAAACTATTTAACCATACATTGGTTGAGATGGTATTCAAAATTTCTGGATTTACACTATCTAAAAAGTGGAAGGGAAGGCTTAACAATAGGTAAATAACAACAATACATAAACCGTATATGATAGCATTGCTAATTCCTTTGGCTTTAGCTTGAGATTGTTTGGTAAAGAAAGATACCGTTAAGGGAATCATTGGAAATACACAGGGTGTTAAAAGCGCTAATAAACCTCCAATAAATCCAAGTAAAAAAATGGTAAATAAGCCTTCTTTCTGTTGTTTTTCGTCTGTGCCTTGTTCTAATAGCTCCTTGTTTTTCAGTGGAAGTATTAATTGCTTAGAGAGTAGTTTACTTTTCTCATCGAGTTCAACCTCTTTGGTAACTAAAGCTTTTCCATCTAAAGAAAAGGTAAAGTCTTCTTCAATTTGAATACAAACCTCTTTACATACCTGTGCAAAAAAGTTTAATGTAACATTGGTAATATCTGTATTGGTAAGTTGTATTCGTTGCTTAATAATGGCTTTTTCTTTAAAGAAAACCTCTTCTTTTCCCCATACATCACTGTATTCTTTGTAGGTCTTGCTTTCTACTGCCTTGCCAATTAGTTGAAACCCTGAAGTATTTTTTGCAGCCAAAATTTCCATAGGTAGCGAGGCATCTTCTGGATTGTATTGAGAATACATATGCCATTGGTCTTGAATCTTTACTGAAAAAACTAAATCATAGGTTGCCTCTGATACTTTTTCAACAGATGTAGAAAAAACAGCGGGATTATTTTCAGTTTGAGCAATACTATTGAGCGTAAAAAATAATACAAGAAGAATTCCTAATTTTTTCATGATAGATACGATATTTTCAATCGATTTTTACTTGTTATGTTTGCTAGATATCGTCGATCTTGTCTGAGCCCAATAACCCAAATAATATGGTTTTTAGCATCTGCAAGAATCCAAATTTTTTCTTTGTCGAGCAAAGATAATTTATTGTCTTTAAAAAGTTGACTTATTTTCTTACTACCTTTCATTCCAGCGGGATACATGGTATCTCCATGATGCCATTTTTTTAGAGATAATGGATAGTTAATTAAATCATTATCAATAATAATTTCATGCGTATTTTTACAGGTAAAATCGTCTGTATTTTGAATGGTAAGCTTAATAGGATTTGTAATTTTTGATACTTTCTGGTCTATTAGAACTGGACCTTTTATAGATTGGTTTTTGTTGATAGTTGTTAGTATTAGAAAATTTCTATCTTTTAATAACCGATGTGTATCAGAAAATACTTGTTTGCCAGGTTGCGCAGAAATTAAATTAACAATGTCATTCCAAGCAGTAAATCCATATCCTTGAAGAAGTTGATATAGATACGCTTTCTTATTTGAAAGCTTCTCGATTTCTTTACAACTTATTTTCAGCAAATCATTTTCATAAGAAACAACGTTGGCAGTAACATTTGTTAGAGCGTCATTAATAATGGACTGACTTTCATTTAAATATTCTATGGTGTTTTGAAAACTTTCTAAAACATGTGGATTCAATTCTTTTAAAATAGGAATTACTTTGTGACGTACTTTATTTCTAACATATTTTATGCTAGCATTTGATTTGTCTTCTCTCCAAATAATTCCGTTTTTAATGGCAAATAAGGTGATTTCATCTCTAGAAAAAGCCAATAATGGCCTCACAGATTTTTGATTTACAGGTGGGATGCCTGTAAACCCCTCTAAACCACTTCCTCTTGTTAAGTTTATAATAAAAGTTTCTAAATTATCATTGGTATTGTGTGCAGTTAACACATAGTCATATCCGTTTGTATCTAGTAGCTTATAAAACCAAGTATAGCGTAAATCTCTTGCAGCCACCTGAATAGAAACCTTGTTTTTTGCAACATATTTTTCTGTTTCAAAAGAAGTGGAATATACTGGTGTTTTAAGTGTTTTTGCTAAAGATTTTACAAAGGCCTCATCATCATCACTTTCTTGACCACGCAAGTTAAAGTTACAATGGCATAAAGAAAAGTTTAGGTTTAATTGACTGCATAAATGAGCCAGCACAACACTATCTATTCCTCCAGAAATAGCAATAAGAAGTTTCTTATCCTCTAAAAAAGGAAAGTTTTGATGAAGGTGTTGTTTAAATTTCTGTAGCATTGGTATTACAAAAATATGGAAATTAAAGTTGAGAACTTATCCAATTTACAACATCTACCAGCATTTCATTTCTGCACAAATCGTTTTGTAATTCATGATACCCATTTTCATACAATTTCAGAGTTGCTCTCTTGGCATTTTCAGCAAATTTTTGTGTTCCTCTATAATCGATAATTTTATCACCTGTTCCATGCAGTACTAGTATTGGGATGGTTAGTTGAGATGCATTTTCAATAGCCCATTTTCCAGAATCAATAAACGTTAAAGAGAAGTTAGGGCTAATCTTTGAATGTATTAAAGGGTCATTTATATACCTTTCAACTTCTATTTTTTCTCGAGAGATATCATTTGGGTTTATCTCATTACCTAGGGTTACTGAGGGTGCAATTTTTTGCAATAACTTGCCTAGAGCTAATTTAATCTTAGGCGGCTCAAATGCCAATTTTAAAAAGGGGCTTGTGGCAATAATTCCTTGTAAATGAGTTGTTTTTTTGAGCGCATAATTAATTACAGCATTTCCACCCATAGAATGCCCATATAAAAAAACAGGAGTGTTGGGGAAAAATGCCTTCGCTTTTTCTATAGTTACAGCAACACTTTCTAATACAGCTTCAAAACTAGGGTTATGACCACGTTTTCCAGTTGTTTTGCCATGTCCAAAATGATCAAAAGCAACAACAGAAAAATCATGTTCATTTAACTTCTTGGCTACATGCATATAGCGTCCTGAGTATTCGCCCATCCCATGTGCCAAAACAACAACAGCTTTTGTGTTTTTTGCTTCCCAACATTGACCAAAAAAAGTGGTGTTGTAAATATGAAAATTGAATTCTTTAGGAGCCATTAGTAGTTTTTTTTAGCCAAATTCTAATACTTTTACGAAGTGATTCCTCTGGTCTTGGTAAAGGAATGGTTTTACCAAATTGTTTACTTCTTTTAAATTTTGAAAATGTAATTTTTAGTTGTTTCCATGCCTCTGGATACATCTTTAAAAATGTATTAAATAAGAGTTGTTCTGTAGCTTTTTCAGTAAGACTTTTATACACAGCTTCAAATTTCTCTTCTTGATTTGGAATCATAGTTTGTTAGAATTTGTTAAAACAAATTGCATTGCCTTTGCTTTTAATAAGCACTCTTCATATTCTTTTTCAGGAAAAGATTTTGCCGTAATAGCACTACCTACCGAAAATGAAAGGTACTTTTTTTCTGCATTATATAAAATACTTCTGATCACTACATTAAAGTCAAAATCTCCAGATGGAGTAAAATATCCAACGGCACCCGAATACAAACCTCGTTTGGTTTCCTCGAGGCGTTCAATAATTTTCATGGCAGATATTTTTGGAGCTCCCGTCATACTTCCCATGGGAAAGGTATCTTTAATGACATCGACAAGATGAACATCATCCTTCAATTCAGAGACTACAGTAGAGATCATTTGATGTACTTGTTTAAAAGAAGACACCTTACATAATTCCTCTACTTGAACACTTCCTTTTTTAGCAGATCTAGATAAATCATTTCTAACTAAATCTACAATCATAATATTTTCTGATCGTTCTTTAGTATCTATTGATAAGGTCGTGGCAGCTTTCTGATCTTCTAAACAATCTTCAAAACGTTTGGCAGTTCCTTTTATGGGTTGTGAAATAATCTTAGGCCCAACTTTCTTTAAGTACCTTTCTGGAGATGCACAAAGTAAAAATTGATGATCTATTTTTAAAAATGTCGCAAATGGCGCCTCAGAGATGGTATTTAAATCTTCATACATATGCAGTGGACTGATACGGGTGTTTTCTGCATAAAACTCCTGGCAAAAATTAGCTTCGTAAATATCACCTTTATAAATGTGCTCTAGAATTTTTTCTACTTTTTGATGGTAGTCTTTTTTTGAAATTCGTGATTTAATTTCAATTTTTTCCTCACTTAGATGAGTACTTTGTGGTGTCAATTCAATATTACAAATTGCTTTAAAGTCTATGTCAATTTCATCATCAACCATTGCTAGATATTGAAATTCTATTTGATTGTTTTTTATGAATAGAATTTTTTGTGGCTGAAAGAAAAACAATTCAGCAAACCCTAAATCATCAACATTTGAGGATGTTAAATTTTCAGCGTCATTTTTTACATCATAACTGAGGTAGCCAAATAAATAATCTTGAGTAATCGATTGGTATTCCTTTAATTTTTCAAATGCATGTTCTGCATCGGTTTGAATACTTGTAAATTCCTCAATAGCGAGTATATTATCAAAATTACTGTGTTCTTGGTGATGTTTGTTAGAATCTAACCAAACAGCAGTCTCGTATTGTTGTGCCCATCTCAATAATTTTTCATTGAGATTTGAAACAGTTTCTATTGAGAAAGTACGTGTTGTTCTTTGCATTTTGAAGGCAAAAAGTTTAAACTGAGTTTTGCTGTTTTATTAAAAAGTAATGATCGGAAGGAACTTCCGATCATTATATATTTAGGTATGTAATATATTTTTAAGCATTTAATGGTTTTCCATCCCAAGCTGCTTTAGCCGCTTCTTTCATGGCCTCAGAATAGGTTGGATGTCCATGACAAATTCTTGCCAAGTCTTCTGCAGAAGCTCTGTATTCCATAGCAACTGCGGCTTCCATAATTAAATCTGCTGCTCTTGCACCTACAATATGAACTCCTAAAACTTCATCTGTTTCTTTATCTGCCAGCACCTTTACGAAGCCATCTGTGTCTCCGCTCGCTCTTGATCTCCCTAAAGCTCTCATGGAAAATTTACCAGATTTATAGTGAACACCTGATTCTTTTAATTCTTGTTCAGTTTTTCCAACAGCAGCAACCTCTGGCCATGTGTATACAATTCCTGGAATTAAGTTATAGTCTATATGTGGTTTTTGTCCCGCAATAAGTTCTGCAACTACCACCCCTTCCTCTTCAGCTTTATGGGCTAACATAGCCCCTTTAACTACATCACCAATCGCATAAATGTTTGAGACGTTAGTTTGAAGATGATCATTTGTTTCTATTTGACCTCTCTCGTTTACCTTAATACCAATATTTTCTAATCCTAATCCACTGGTATACGCTTTTCTACCAACAGATACTAAACAATAATCACCTTTAAAAGCTATTTCTTCGCCTTTTTTATTGGTCGCTTTTACCGTAATTTCTTCTCCGTTACGCTGTACATCATTTACCGCATGTTTGGTGAAAAATTTTACACCTTGTTTTTTTAATACTTTCTGAAGCTCTTTGGAAACATCTGCATCCATTCCAGGAACAATCTTGTCCATGTATTCAATTACACTTACTTCTGCACCCAAACGCTTATATACAGACCCTAATTCTAAGCCAATTACTCCACCACCTATAACTACTAAATGTTTTGGTATTTCAGGAAGCTTTAAAGCTTCTGTAGAGGTAATAATTCTATCTTTATCTAATTCAATAAAAGGTAAAGAGGCGGGTTTAGATCCGGTTGCTATAATAATGTTGGTTCCTTCTATAGTTTCATCAGATCCATCATTTTTTGAAATTTTTACATGGGTAGCATCTACAAAAGATCCTATTCCTTCAAAAACATCAATATTGTTTTTGTCCATCAAATATTTTATACCACCTGTAGTTTGTTCTACAACAGTAGCCTTACGATCAATCATCTTTGTAAAATCAATCTTTGGAGGATCGATTAGAATTCCGTGTTCTTCAAAATGCTTCACAGCATCATAATAATGATGAGAAGAATCTAACAAGGCTTTTGAAGGAATACAGCCAACATTTAAACAGGTTCCACCCATGGTAGCATATTTTTCTATAATGGCAGCCTTTAAGCCTAATTGAGAGGCTCTTACTGCAGAGATATATCCCCCAGGACCTGAACCAATAACGATAACATCGTACTTCATTTTAATTGAATTATTTGTACTACAAAAGTACTCATTATTCTTAAAATTATAATGGATTTTTCATCTTTAAACTGCAAATATGAATTCAGTTTAAAATTCTAAAATAAATAAGATTATTTTTGTGAATCATTTGTAAAAAACAACTACTTGAAGCATCATGTTTTTATCATAGGGTCTGTTTGGGTAGAACCTAACTCTTCAGCTGCTGGAAGTAGGATGCTTCAGCTAATCACCTCTTTTCTGTCTCAGGGTTGGCGTGTGACTTTTGGAACAGTTTCTCAAAAAAATCCAAATTCCATAGACTTATCTAAACTAGGGGTTCAGGAGATTCGCTTAGAACTAAACTCCACTAGCTTTGATGAGTTCATAACAGATTTAAAACCAACAATAGTTGTTTTTGATCGTTTTATCACAGAAGAGCAATTTGGTTGGCGAGTTGCAGAATATTGTCCAAAGGCCCTTCGTATATTGGATACTGAAGACCTTCATTGCCTGAGAAAAACTAGACATGAAGCCCTTAAAAAAGGAATTGAGTTTAGCAATGAGGTGCTCTTAAATTCAGAGAGCTCTAAACGAGAAATCGCAGCAATTTATCGTTGTGATATTTCTTTAATCATTTCAACTTTTGAGATGAAGTTATTGAAAGAAGTATTTAAAATTGATAAAAGCTTGTTGTATTATTTACCATTTTTGTTTGATAAAATTGATGAAAATAATTCATGGAAGCCCTATGATGAAAGACATCATTTTGTATCTATTGGGAACTTTCTTCACGCACCCAATTTAGATGCGACTATTCAATTAAAAAAATATATTTGGAAAGAAATTCGAAAAAAATTGCCAGCTGCACAGCTTCATGTTTATGGAGCCTATCCAACTCAGCAAGTTTTAGAATTTACTAATGCAAATGAAGGTTTTTTTGTACATGGTTTTGTAGAAGATGCTTCATTTGTTCTTGAAAATAGTAGAGTTTTACTAGCTCCTTTGCGTTTTGGTGCAGGCATTAAAGGGAAACTTAGCAATGCGATGTTGTGCGGAACGCCTTCGGTTACTACTAGTATTGGATCTGAGGGGATGAATGATGAAATTCCTTGGAGTGGTTTTGTAGAAGATGAGATCGCAAATTTTGTAGAGAAAGCCGTTCTATTATATACAGATAAATTTGAATGGAATCAGGCACAGCAACATGGTGTTGAAATTATTAATTCCAAGTATAATAAAGAATTAATTGAAGATGACTTTATTAGCTATATTCAAGAAATTTTCTCCAATTTAGAAGATCACAGAAATAATAATTTCACAGGAAAAATGTTGATGCACCATTCTTTACAGAGCTCAAAATACATGAGTAAATGGATTCAAGAAAAAAATAATAATTTACAATAACCCCGCTCTTTTTAATAGCGCCTCTGGTTTTGGCTCTTGGCCTCGAAAGCGTTTGTATAAAATCATTGGTTTTTCAGTACCTCCTTTACTTAAAACATGCGCTTCAAATTTAGCTGCAACTTCTTTATCGAAAATTCCTTTTTCTTGAAAGTATTCAAAAGCATCAGCATCTAAAATCTCGGCCCATTTGTAGGAGTAATATCCTGCTGAATACCCACCTTGAAAAATATGTGAAAAAGCAGTACTCATACAATTTTCTGAAACATCAGGGTACAATTGAGTTTCAGAAAAGGCCTCGGTTTCAAATTCTTTAACAGATAAGATGTTTTCAGGGGTTTCCCCCCCATGCCAAGACATATCTAATAAACCAAAGCTCAGTTGGCGTAATGTTTGCATGCCTTCATGAAAGCTTGCAGATTCTTTAATTTTATTCACATATTCCATAGGAATAACTTCTCCTGTTTGGTAATGTTTAGCAAATAACGCTAAGGCTTCTTTTTCATAACACCAGTTCTCTAAGATTTGACTTGGCAACTCTACAAAATCCCAAGACACCGAGGTTCCAGAGAGACTGCTATAGGTGGTATTTGCCAACATGCCATGCAAAGCATGTCCAAATTCATGAAATAGGGTAGTTACCTCATTAAAGGTTAATAAAGAGGGTTTTGTCTCAGTAGGTTTTGTAAAATTACAAACAATAGAAATATGAGGTCTTTCATTGCTGTTGTTTTTAATTTGTTGCGATTTATATGAGGTCATCCATGCGCCATTTCTTTTTCCTTCTCTAGGATGAAAGTCTGCATATAAAATAGCAATAAAGTCTCCTTTAGTGTTTTTAACATGGTATGTTTTTACATCTTCATGGTATTTTTCAATAGTGAAAACTTCTTCAAAGGTTAAATTAAATAATCTTTTGGAGACCGTAAACACCCCCTGAATAACATTCTCTAATTGAAAATAGGGCTTTAATATTTCTTGATCCAAATTAAATATTTCTTTTTTCAACTTTTCTGAATAGAAGGCACTATCCCATTTTTGAAGTTTATCTATTCCATCTAATTTTTTTGCAAATGACTCAAGTTTTTTAAATTCTTTAAGTGCTGCTGGTTTTGCCTTTCTTACTAAATCATTAGAAAAAGAAAGTACTTTTTCAGGGGTTTCAGCCATTCGTTCCTCCAATACAAAATGTGCATGTGTTTTATAACCAAGTAAATTTGCTCTTTGATATCTTAAGTTAACAATGTTTAAAACAATTTCTTCATTATTGTTTTCATTGTTTTGAAACCCTTTTTTTCCAAAGGCTATAGAGAGTTTTTTTCGTAATTCTCTATTTTCAGCATAAGTTACAAACGGAATGTAGCTTGGGTAATCTAAAGTAATAAGCCAGCCTTCTTTATTTCGGTTCTTTGCCAATAAACTCGCCGCTTCTTTGGCTCCATCAGGAAGACCTTTTAAGTCTTTTTCATGGGTAATGTGTAGCTCAAAAGCATTTCCGTCTGCTAAAACATTCTCTCCAAATTGTAAAGAAAGTTTAGACAATTCAGTGTCTATTTTTCGTAATTTTTCTTTGTCTTCATCATTTAAATTTGCTCCATTTCTTGAAAACCCTTTGTATTGTTTTTCCAATAACATGGTTTGTTCAGGGTCTAAATTTAATTTTTTTCTGATGTCATATACAGATTTTACTTTTATGAATAGGGCTGAATTTAAAATCATATCATTTTTAAATTCACTAAGCCAAGGTGAAATTTCTTGGGCTATTTTTTGAATAGCTTCGGAGGTTTCAGCTGAGTTTAAATTGAAGAAAATACTGGTAATTCTTCCAAGTTTTTGACCTGTAAATTCTAGTGCCTCTGTAGTGTTTTTAAAGCTTGGTGTTTCAGGGTTTGAGATAATAGCTTCTATTTCTTTCTTACAAATCTCTATAGCTTTTTTAATAGCAGGTTTGTAATCTGTGCTTGAAATTTTTGAAAAAGGAGCGGTATTAAAATCTTCTAATAAAGGATTCATTGGTAGGTACAGTAAGAATAAATATTATTATTTTTTTACGCGGTCTGAAGCTTGTGTTACTTTTATTTTTAGACCTTCTTTGTAAGCTGTGATTTTGTCTTGAACACATGTATCTGAAACTCCAATAATTTGAGCAGCTAAGATACCTGCATTCTTTGCACCATCTAATGCAACAGTTGCCACTGGAACTCCTCCAGGCATTTGTAATATAGACAATACAGAATCCCATCCATCTATCGAGTTTCTGCTTTTTACAGGAACACCAATTATAGGCAAAGGACTTAAAGAGGCTACCATTCCTGGCAGGTGAGCGGCTCCTCCAGCACCAGCAATAATTACTTTTATACCTCGTGTGTGTGCATTTTTCGAGTAGTCAAATAACTTTTCTGGGGTTCTATGAGCAGAGACAATATCTACCTCTATTTGAATATCAAAACTTTCAAGGATATCAATTGCTTCTTGCATGATTGGAAGATCTGAATCGCTTCCCATTATAATTCCTACCATTATGCTTTCTATTTACTGATTACTTTAATTATTTTTTTTACCTGTTGTGCAACTTTTCGTGCTTCATCGATATCTTTATTTACGATGGTTACATGGCCCATCTTACGAAAAGGTTTGGTTATTTTTTTTCCATAAATATGAGGGGTAACACCATCGATTTGTAAAATTTTGTCAATATTTTCGTAGACTACCTCACCTGTGTGTCCTTCTGCTCCTACAAGATTAACCATAATTCCTGCTACTTTATTGTCTGTATTTCCCAAAGGAAGATTTAAGATACTTCTTAAGTGTTGTTCAAACTGGTTGGTATAACTAGCTTCAATACTATAATGACCAGAATTATGAGTTCTAGGTGCTACTTCGTTTACTAAAATTTCATCTTCTTCAGTTTGAAACATTTCTACAGCTAATAATCCTACAAAATCAAAAGCATCAGCAACTTTTAAGGCAATTTCTCTTGCCTTTTTTGCTATGCTATCATCAATCCTTGCAGGACAAATAACATATTCAACTTGATTTGCTTCTGGGTGAAATTCCATTTCAACTACAGGATAGGAGGTTACTTCTCCTTTACTGTTTCTTGCAACAATAACTGCCAGTTCATTTTTAAATGGAATTAGTTTTTCTACAATACATTCTCCTTGAGGTAGGTTTTCTATATCTTCAAAAGTTCTAACAATTTTAACGCCAGTTCCATCATATCCAAAACGGGCTGCTTTCCAAACAAAAGGCAACTCAATAATATCATTTTGAAAAGAGTGTTTGAGCTCTTCTAAATAGGCATAATGAGAGTAGGGCGCAGTTGGGACATTATTGTCTTTGTAAAAATTCTTTTGAGTGGCTTTATTTTGAATAATTCGAATGCTTTTAGGTGTTGGATAGATGGAAAGACCTTCTTTTTCTAAGCGATCTAGTGCATCAATATTTACATTTTCTATCTCAATAGTTAGTAAGTCTACTTGTTTGCCAAAATTGTAAACAGTTTCAAAGTCCAGTAAATTTCCTTGATGGAATTCGTTGCATAGTTGAGCACATGGGGCTTCAGGTGACGAATCAAGTATACTTGTATAGATGTCAAATTTTTGTGTCTCAGCAAGTAACATTCGACCCAATTGACCACCGCCAAGAACGCCTAATTTAAAATTTGATGAAAAATAATCTTTCAAAACAATGTGGTATTGATATAAAAAACAAAAGTACGCATTCTATTGTCTATTTTATATATTAATAATTGGTGATTCTAAGAAGTGAACCATTTACATTATCCACTAAGTATTCATTTGCAAAACATGTACTTCCTTCGGTTAAAGGTGCTCCATTTAAAATATTAAATTCACTATCATCACATGAGCATATAATTCGCAGATTGCTTCCAACGGTCATTTGAGAACAAGAGGAAAGATTTTGTCCTGGACATAATCTGTCAAAAGCTTTAAATTGAACGCCATTTAAGTTGTAAACAATCAATCCTTGCAATCCACCACTTGTATAGGCCCATCCACCAGGAACCTGCAGATCTATGAATTGAGGAAGGTCTAGGTTTATGGTTTCGTTTACCGTTATAAAAGGGAAACAATTATTGTCAATAGCATTATTTGTACATCCTAAAGACAGAACTATAGCGGTTAAAAAAAATATTTTTTTCATATTGAATTTTTTCAACATTACTTTAAAAAAGCACAATTTACAAATATTTTGTACATTTGTACTGTAAATCTCATCCTGTAAAAGGCTATGAGATTTTCTATTTTATATTGAAGGTTGTTTTTTTTTAAAAAATAATCGAAAAAGTTTCAAAAATTAGAAATCATGAGTGATGTTTCCTATTATACCCCAGAAGGATTAAAAAAATTAAAAGAAGAATTATTACAGTTAGAGCAAGTTGAAAGACCAAGAGTAACTCAGGAGATTGCAGATGCAAGAGATAAAGGTGATTTGAGTGAAAATGCTGAATATCATGCAGCAAAAGAAGAACAGTCTTTGCTTGAAACAAAGATAGCGAAGCTTAAAAATGTAGTAGCAAGTGCTAGAATTATTGACGAATCTCAATTAGATGTGTCTAAAATTTTAATTCATTCTAAAATTAAAATTAAAAACTCAACCAATGGGATGGAGTTTTCATACACCCTAGTTGCTGATTCTGAATCTGATATTAAAAATGGAAAATTATCTGTAAACTCACCGATAGGTAAAGGGTTGTTAGGTAAAGAATTAGGTGATAATGTAGAAATTGAAGTACCTAATGGTATTATGAAATTTGAGGTTACTGAAGTTTCAAGATAAAAAATATTAAAATAGTTGAATGAAACGCTTTTCTAATAGAAAGCGTTTTTTATTTTTATAAAAAATAGACAAATATGAGTATTTTCACAAAGATTGTTTCAGGAGAAATACCTTCTTATAAACTTGCAGAAGATGACAATTATCTCGCTTTTTTAGACATTAATCCAAATACAAAAGGCCATACGCTAGTAATTCCTAAAAAAGAAATTAATAAATTATTTGATTTAGATCAAAAGGAGTATTTAGACTTAATGCGTTTTTCTTATCGAGTAGCAAAAGCTATAGAGAAAACAGTTCCTTGTAAACGAATTGGAATGAGTGTTATAGGTCTAGAAGTACCCCATGTTCATGTGCATTTAATTCCTATTAATACAATGAGTAATATGAGATTTGTAGAGAAAGAAAAATTAACTTCCAATGAGTTTGAAAGTTTAGCTAAAGATATATCAAGTAACTTTAGCTAAAATAATCTGAAATGTTGTTCCTTTATTGAGCTCGGAATTTTTTACAACTATTTTTCCTTTATGATAATCTTCAATAATTCGTTTAGAAAGCGATAAGCCTAATCCCCAACCGCGTTTTTTGCTAGTAAACCCTGGGTTAAATATTTTTTTAAACTGAGATTTTGCCATTCCTTTGCCAGTATCTGTAATGTTAATTTCAATATTTTTAGCATCATCTGATATTACTAGAGCTAATTTTCCTTTCCCCAACATGGCATCAATGGCATTTTTAATTAAATTTTCTATAACCCAACCATATAACTCTTCATTTACATTACTATAAAGTTTTTCTTCAGAAGATTCAAATGTAAAAGCAATTTGTTTAGAACTTCTAAACTCTAAATATTCATAGGCACTTTTAGTAACAGCAATAATATCTAATTTTTTTAAGGCCGGTAGTGAACCTATCTTAGAAAACCGATTCGCAATAGTATTTAAACGATGCACGTCTTTTTCTATTTCATTAACATATTTATCATTTATATTTTCCATTTTTAAAATGGCAATCCACCCTAGAAGTGAAGACAAAGGAGTGCCAATTTGATGCGCAGTTTCCTTGGCCATGCCTGTCCATAATTTATTTTGTTCGGCAATCTTACTTGAGGTAAACATCATGTAGATTAATGCTAAAAATAGTGAGAGAATTAAGATTAAGGTTAATGGATAATAAGATAATTTATTTAATAAATCTGAGTTTCTGTAGTAGATAAATTGTTTTCTGTTTTTTGCAAAAGTAATTTCAATAGGATTATTTTGCTCTTTCATAATTTCCAGCTGAGCTTTTAAATATGCTGGATCTTTTGCTTTTGCTGAATCTAAATTTAAGTAAGAATCTAAACCTATATTTCCATTTTCGTCTACCAAAATCATTGGAATACTAGTGTTGCTTTTTATAATCTTGTCTTCTAAACTAACGTCAGCATTTAAATCTTGATTTGTTGCAAATTCTTTCATTGCTGTTGCAACTATTTCCATCTTTAAACGCTCTTCATTTTTAAATCGTTTAAAAAATGAATACGTGTTCCATAGTATTAATGTAACTATAGAAAACGAAATTAGGATGACAATTCGCTTTAGCAGTATGGTGTTTTTAAAAAAACTCATTAAACAAATATACTAGATTCAAAAGTATAACTCATTTATAAAATTGATAGTATATTTACTACTAAAAATTAGTGCATGCTTTCCATTAATCCTAAAGAAATTCCAACAAGTAAGTTACATGGTTATTTATTGGGTGCTGTTGCACCCAGGCCTATAGCTTTTGCGAGTACAATTGATGAACATGGAACTCCAAACTTGTCTCCATTTAGTTTTTTTAACGTCTTCGGTTCTAATCCACCCATGATGATTTTTTCTCCCGCTAGAAGAGTTCGTGGTAATACAACCAAACATACGCTACAGAATGTTGAAAAAGTTAAAGAGGTTGTAATAAACGTCGTAAATTATGACATAGTTCAACAAATGTCATTGAGTAGTTCAGAATATCCAGAGGGTGTAAACGAATTTGAAAAAGCAGGTTTTACAATGCTTTCCTCGGATGAGGTTAAGCCTTTTAGAGTTGCAGAGTCCCCAGTTCAATTTGAATGTAAGGTAACGGATATTATTTATACTGGAGATGAAGGTGGTGCTGGAAATTTGATTGTGTGTGAAGTAGTTAAAATTCATATTAATGAGTCAGTTTTAGATGCAAATGGAATGATTGATCAGCATAAAATTGATTTAGTCGCAAGAGCAGGAGGGAGCTATTATTCTAGAGCTCGAGATGGTTTTTTTGAAATTCCAAAACCAGTTTCTACATTAGGGATAGGTATAGATCAAATTCCTTCAGCTATTAAAAATAGTACTGTTTTAACAGGAAATAATTTAGGGATGCTTGGGAATATAACATTGTTGCCAACTGATCAAGATGTTGATAACTTTGCAAAAGAACATCCCCAGTTTATTGGTTTAGAAATGGTAAAAAAACATACATTTGCTCAAGAGTATTTAGAAAATAACGATACAGAAAGTGCTTGGAAAGTACTTTTATTAAAATAAGAATTATGGAAGTTATAGGTAAAGTTAAATTAATTGGAGAAGTTCAAACTTTTGGAAGTAATGGCTTCAGAAAAAGAGAAGTAGTAGTTACAACAGATGAGCAATATCCTCAAATGATTATGATTGAGTTTGTTCAAGATAAATGTGATTTATTAAACAATTACTCTGTGGGTCAGGATGTAAAAGTTTCAATCAACTTAAGAGGTAGAGAATGGATTAATCCTCAAGGAGAAGCAAAGTATTTTAACTCTGTTCAAGGATGGAGAATAGAGAGTTTAGCTCAAGCAGCTCCTTCTCAAGCGCCTCCAGCAGAACAATTTCAACCTGCTCCAGACTTATCAAGTGACGAGCCAGATGATTTACCATTTTAAAAGTAATAAAAAAAAGCCTCGCAGAATGCGAGGCTTTTTTTTATTACTTAAGAAGTAATTATTTAGGATCTAATGCCTTATTTATTCGTGCAATAGCGTCTTGTAAGTGATATCTACTAGTTGTATTTGGAGCCTTAGAAATAGCTGATCTAACGTCGCGTTTTATTCTATTTAATTCTCCTCTTACCATCGCTTTAATATCTGATTGACCAATATTTACCGCACTTTGTTTAAAGTATCCACTATTTGTTCCTCTTTGATTTTTTGCAGTGTTTAACAAGTAATCTAAACGATTAATATGTGCTCTTTGCAAGTTTCTTTTGTAAGTGTCTATTCTTTTACCATTGTACAATTCTGACCAAACTCCTCTTCTTAAATCTGAAAACATTGAGACTAAAGTGTAAGCATTAGAACCATTCATTGTTTGGTTTTCTATCATACGAGCCATTCTCCCTGAATCTAGAATATTATTTAAAGTTCTTGTTTGAACATTTCCAATTTTTTCAATTGCTCCAGAAAATTGAGTCTTAGAGTAGATGTTATTATCAATCATCCATGTTGGAGTAGAAAAAAGCTCTTTGTTGATAAACTGTAACGCATTTTTCTGATGTGATTTGGCTACGTGAGAATAAACAGCTCCTTCTTGATTTGAAGTTTTGTAATATTCGTAAACACCACCAATATTAGCAGTAACATGCCCCATATATCTATTAAATTGACTTAAAACTTGACCGTACATGGTAGCCATTTCGTCATAGTTTTCACCATCTTTGGTTGTCCATTTTTCTATATTAGGTAATATTCTTTGTAAATTTTTGATACCATATGTACTTGCTTTAATAGCGTCATCTCCAAGATCTTCGGTTTGAGAACTTGGATCTACAACACCCCCAGCTTGTTGATGACCAAAACGATATATTGGGTTATCTGCTCTGTCTAAAATCCACTTATTTAGTGTTTCTTTTTCATCTTTGGCAGTTTTATCTAATATTGGACGATATCCCCATTCTATTGCATGTTTATCATAGGGTCCAATATCAGGCATTAACGCAACCCCTTTATCTTCAGGTTGTGCTATATAATTAAAACGAGCATAATCCATGATTGAAGGAGCGGTTCCGAACTTCTTGGTAAAAGAAGCAGATCTTAATGAATCTACAGGGTATGCTGCACTAGAACCCATATTGTGTGGTAGCCCTAATGTATGTCCAACTTCATGTGAAGAAACAAAACGAATTAAACGTCCCATTACTTCGTCTTTAAATTCAATAGTTTGAGCTTCAGGGTTAATTGCTGCTGTTTGGATAAAGAACCAATTACGCAACAAACTCATTACATTATGATACCAATTAATATCAGATTCTAGAATTTCTCCCGAACGTGGGTCACTAACATGAGGACCATTTGCATTGGGTATTGGTGATGCTAGATAACGTACTACAGAGTATCTTACATCTTCAGGAGACCAATCTGGGTCTTCCTCTTTACTAGGTGGATCTTTCGCTATAATTGCATTTTTAAAACCAGCAGCTTCAAAAGCCACTTGCCAATCTTCAATTCCCTGTTTAATGTATTGTCTCCAAACTTCAGGAGTGGCTCTATCAACATAATAAACTATTTGTTTTTTCGGTTCTACTAATTCACCAGCTTTAAATTTATCTAGATCTTCGTCCTTTACTTCTAATCTCCATCTATCTAGGTAAGTAACAGTCTTGCTTCTTTGATCTTCGAGACCATAATCAACTTGTCCTCGAGCAAACCATCCAACTCTTTCGTCAAAATAACGACGTTTCATGGGTGTTTTAGGAAGTAAAATCATAGAGTTACTCATCTCAACAGAAATAGAACCTACACTTCCATTGGATGGGGGTTTACCTGCAAAATATGTTTTTACATGCCTAACTTCTATATTTTCAGGATAACTACTTACCCTATCTATGTATGAACGTGTTTTATCCATTCTTGATATTTTATATCTAGAACGATAAAACTGTGGAAACCCAAGAGGTTTTACATCGGTAGAAAATAAAGAGGTAGCATCAATAACAACAGCAGTAGTGTCTTTATTAAATGCCTTTATCGGAAATGAAAATAGAACAGGCTCAAAGTTAGAGTTTACGACAGCTTCGTGAACTGGTAAAATGGTGTCTGCTACAACATTATGTGAAACCACCCTTAACAATATGTTTTTCCCTTTTCTTTGCCAGCGTAGTACCTGTGTATTTGTTTTTCCTCCTCCAAAACCTATTCCGTTGGCAGTCTTAGCAATTCTAGTAACCATTAACATTTCTCTGTTAAATAGGGTGTCTGGAACTTCAAAAAGATATGTATCATCAGCAGAATGAACCTTAAATAAGCCCTCATCAGTTTTCATTTCTTTGGTTACCACTTTTCCATAGGGAAGGATAGCACCTTTTTTCGGTTTTGGTTTTGGTTTTGGTTTTTGAATTTCAGTAGTTTTCTTCTTTTTTTGTTTTTTTATTCTTCCAGTCTGTGCATCAACGGTTGATGTAATTCCCAAAAGGAAAAAAACTATAAAGATTTTTGTAAGTAATTTGTGTAGCATTTTAATCTGTTTAAATTAATTATGAATTGATTTTTTATTATTTATATAATTTTTAGACTAAATATTTAGCCAGTAGGTAAATTTTAAATTTAATGATCTAAATCTAGGGCTAAAGACAGTTGTTGCGTAATTGTCATTGTAAACAAGGAATAAATCAGATAACGGGGCAACTCTCCATTGAAATCTTGTATTAATACTAAGATTTTCTCTTTGTGTACTGTATTGGAAAAAGGTAGACCAAAACATATTTTTACTGAAAGTGACATCTAATCTTGGTCCAATTAACCAAATTGAAGCATCTGGATATGGGTCGGGTAAATCTATTTTATCGTAATTCATCTGAATAGAACCAGAAAAATAAGGCTGTAACCTCAATGAAAGAGAAGTTTCTAAAGAATACTTATTCCCATTATAAAATTGACCTATTGATGGGTTAATTCTATAAAATACTTTTTTACGTTGGTCAGATCTATAACTTACTTCAAAACTTGTGTAATAATAATTTTGATCTGCAGGTAAAGGAACTGCGTTGTCTGTTCTTGTAGGATCAAATTCGTTATATAATTTTACGTATCTATTGAACATTTCTAGACGGAGTTGAGAACTGTTTTGAAAATTTGCTTCCCAAGTGCTAATAATTGTATAATCAGAATTTTCATAGTCTAATTCTGGACGCCAAATAGAAATGGGCATAACTGAAAAAGAATGACGTTGAATTCTTCCATTCTTAGGCCAAAATTTTAATTCAATTTGTGGATTTATTTTGAGAATATCAGTTCTTCTAATAAAGCCTAGATCTGATCTAAAATCATCAGCTATAAAAACTCCACTAAGTCGAACATTTAAAAATCTATTGTTAAATTGGGTTCTAAAACCAGCTGAAAAATCATTAGAGCTTATTCCTGGAGAAAATGATTTATGAAAGAAATATTTACCACTCCAAGTATTGTCTTTAGAGGCCAGGCTATAATCTATGCCTAAAACCCTATTGTAGGTATCTTCTTCGTTAACAAAATCGTAGTCTTTGGTTGCTTGCTTGTTGATGAAAAGTACACTAATATTAGACCTACTAAATACTTTATGTTGAAGAGAAATCACTGAATTATTTACTGTAGGAATTTCATTGGCAATATCTTCATCGGTTTGCATGCTTAAAATACCAAGGCGTAAATTATTATTCACTTTTCCACTTAATCTTACACCTGCAATAATTCTATTTTCGATACTTTCGCCATCGATGTTTCTTGCGATCCCAATTCGTCTAGAAAAAAAAGGATTTGAATCTCTACCATCTCCAAAGCTGCCAAACAAATCACTATTTTCAATAAAAAACTGTCTTCTCTCTGGTAATCCAACTTCAAATCGTGTTAAATTTGTTACCTGCTGATCTACTTCTACTTGCGAGAAATCTGGGTTTAATGTAAGATCTAAATTCATGCTATTAGCAATCGTTAACTTCGCATCGCCTCCAATTTTAAAACTACTGGTATTTTCGTTATTCTCAAAATCTTTTGAAGTAATTGTATTCACAAAAGGAATGATAGAAACAGGAGACTTAGACTTACCTAAAGGTCGGTCAAAAATAAGGTCACCCATAAAAGCTAGGTTGTAAATATTTTGATTTTGAGGGATATTTATCCAAGTATTTCTTTCATTGTCCTGTGTGTCAAAGTGATAGCTATTAAATCGCCATTTCGTTTCTCCTTCTTTATATTTAAAAGCAGACAGAGGAATTTTCCATTCTAAGATATAATGATTATCATGAATTACAGATTCTCCTACCCACTTGGTATCCCAAGCACTATTAAAACCTTGTCTTTCATTCCCACCTCCGGAGAGTAATATCTCTCTTCGAACCCCGTATGGGTTTGAGCCAAAGACAAACGCATTGGTTCCGTCATTAAAAGTATCGAAGAGGAGCGTTACACTGTCATTAGCGCCACCTCTAAAATCTCTACGTAAGGAAGGAATGATATAATCTTTTCCTTTGGCATATACTTTTATTCCAACATATAAATTTCTGTCGCTAAACATAAACTTAATTTCAACCTGTCTTTTAGCCTGTGCTGTGTCTGTTGGGAAATACTGATAAAAATTAGTAGCTGGTGCTACTGTTTCCCATGAAGTTTCATCTAAAACACCATCAATTTTAATTTCATCATCTGTGTATTTTGCAAGTACAGACTTGTTTGAGGTTTGTGAAAAAGCACAAAAACTGACAAAAAAAATTGCAATAAAAATATTTTTCATTACATAAAATTTTCTATATTTTTCTTCTGTTTTTTTAATCTTATAAAACGGTTGAAATTATAACTAAACTAAAATTTATAATCATAAATATTAGTTAAATTTATTATTTTAATAAAAAAAGATTGATACTTAGCTTTTCATTTAACAAATTATCAATATTTGAAAAGAAAATTGTGTTAATTGCTAAAAATTTTTTTAAAAAAATTTAAAAAGAGAGAACAATATTGGCAGTTAGTCCTGTACTTTCAGGAACAAATCTACAAACTCCTCCAATGCAAATAAGCCCACCGCGTTGCCTTCCATAATTTAATGCAAATCTTTTAGCACCTTTAGTATAACTGCTTCCAAAATTATAGTAATGAATTCTTTTTGTTTTATTATCATTACCATAGTTGTAGATATCATTCACATATACAGCAAATCTAGAATTAAGATTAAATTCTAAAGTTCCACCAGCCCAATTTTTTTTATCATCTTTAGACCATAAGTGTTGTGCTTCAAATCGCAACGATTTTCCAGCGCCCAGTTTATAAGTTGATTCACTGACAAAAATATCTGTTTTTACGTTTCCAAAAGTTTCTTCTACATACCTTTTGTTATAATATTGGTTTACATAGTAAAACACTGAACTCCATTCACTAGACCATTTTTTGCGTATTTCTAAACTGATATCAGAGAAATATTTTTCTCCAAAACTTAATAAATCAGAATCATACTCGAAATTTAAATAGTCATATTCTCCACTTAATCCAGCCCAATAAGACATATTTAAGGCAATCTTTGTGCCGTATTTCCCTCCTAAGGAAGTTTTCTTTTTAAGTGTGTAAAATAAGTCAACTTGGCCACCAATTTCCCCTATTTTTAACAGTTCAAAATCTTGAAAAGAAATTTGAGGTTGCGCTTGATATACATAGATGTTAGTAAGCAGGTAGTCGTGTTGCTTTGTTAAGGCAGGAATGTAGTTAATGATGTTTTCGTTATAAATGTTTCCGGTAGCGCTTCTCTGAGAATAGAAAGTCATGTTTTCAATTCTTCTAAAGTTGGCATTTATTCCAAAACCTTTTTTCCCATATCCAACATCAAAAAGAAATGCACTGCCAGGTTTTGCGTTTCTAATTTCATTAAAGATAATTACAGCATCGTCACTTTTAGAAACAAACTCTGCACTAGAATAGAAGTTATTTTTTGAAAAATCTAACCTACTAGAGAATGCGTTTGTAAGATCATTAAAATTAAAATCTGTGGTATTTTTTTCTTCTTTTCTCCCCACATAACTTAGCCCTAGATCTAAGTTCCAAGAGTTCGCTTTCAGTATAGAAGAGATATTTACTTCTGAATTAAAACCATAAATATTTGCATCTGAAACATCAAAACCACTCCTCTGATTTCCATATAAAGCCGATAAGGTTATATTTTCTGTTGGGAAAAATTTAATTCTTCCCCCTCTTAATGCGTTGTTAATTCCTAATTGACGATCTTCCCAAGAGCGAAGAATTAACCCACTACCATATTGTTCGTAAAAATATCCTGCTGTAGCCTCAATTTTTTTTGATGCATACTTAGCGTAGTATAGGGCAATATTTGTGGTGTTAAAATCTGGGGAATAATTTAATAAACTCATAGGCTCATAGCCTTCTACTTGAATACCAAAAGAAAATTTTGAAATAGAATAATCAACTTTTAAATAGTTGTTGGACCTAAATCTATTTGGTTCTGTGAAGTCTCCTGTTTTTTTATCATCTATGTAGTACTGCGAATTAGATTCAAAACCAACCACTATATTATCATTTTCTTGAGCTATTATTGCAATTGTAAAAAACAACAATTGTAAGACTATTATTTTTTTCATTTTTTTAAATCTAGATTAGAGATTAATTTTTATGTTTTTGTATTATTTCGAAAAGCTCGTCTTCAACTCCTGGAGTATATCCAGAATGGATGTAAATAATTTTAGAACCCTTCAGAATAAAAGTTTGAGGGATGGTAGAGATATTTAGGGCTCTTTTTAATTCTTGATTTTTGTCTAGTAGAATTTTATAAGGCCAGCTTTTACCGCTAATCATAGGTCTAATTCTTTTTTGAGTTCTTGAGTCATCTGTAGAAATTGCTATCAATTCCATATTGGTGCTTTCTTGCCAATCATCATAAACTTCACTTATGGCATCTAATTCATTGATACAAGGTACACACCATGTTGCCCAAAAACTTAAAACTGTAATTTTATCATTTGAAATCTCATCTTGAATGTTAACAAATTTCCCATCTAGTGTTCTTAGTGTGCTGTTAGGGATTTTTTTTTGGCTAAAAGCGACGGTAGAAAAAATAAGACAACATAAAAATAAGGATTGTTTCATAGCGTAATTTAAAAGATCAATAATAAGGTAAATTTATAAAAATAGTTTTTAGTATTGTTGATTTATATTCTTAATTTTCAAGGAATTAAAGTTGCAATACGCCATTAATAAAAAGCTCAATAATGCACTGACGGTTGATTTTTTTTTTGTTAATTTATGCTCACAAAAAATTTACGCTATTTATTATGAAATTAAACAAAATTTTATTCCTTGGTACCTTAATACTTTTATCTAGTTGTTCTTCAACGTCAGATGATTCCACTTCAACTCCACCTCAAAATAATGGACCTGAATATATTTCATTATCTGCTGATGCTTCAATTATTGAAGTTGGTGAAACTGTAACACTTACAGTTATTGATGATAATGATGATGACATCACTTCACAATCAACAATAAAAGTAGATGATTCTGCCATTAATGGAAATACTTTTACTACCTCTGAGGCAGCAGACTACGAAATCAAAGCAACATATCAATCTACAACTAGTAATTCTGTATATGTTACCGTGAATGCTCCTGTAACCTTATCATCTGTTGAACTAACTTTATCCTCTCCTTCTATTTTTATTGGGGATATTCTTACTTTAACTGCAACTGCTGTATATACTGATAATTCCTCAGTAGATATCACCTCAGAAACAGAGTTTTATGTAGACGATGTGCTTATTTCAGGAAACGAATACACTGGAGTCGAAGAAAGTTCTATTGGAGTAAAAGCAGTATTTGAATCAACAACAAGTAGCGAATTTCAAGTTCCGATTGTAGATCCATCAAGTTTACCAGCTAGTTTTTCTAAAAAAGCAGTTATTGAAGATTTTACAGGAACATGGTGCGGCTATTGTCCTAGAGTATCCTATGCTGCAAGTCTAGTTGAAGAACAAACGGATAAAGTTTTTGTAGTTGGTGTTCATAACGGAGATCAAATGGCTAACAGTTTTGGTAATTCCCTAGAAAACATGTATAATATTACTGGATTCCCAACGGCTTATATAGATCGTAACAATACTTGGAATTATCCTGAGCCAAATAATATAAATCAGGCTCTAGAGGCAGCAGAGGGAACTGTTGATGTTGGTTTAGCAATTGAATCTTCATTAAATGGTTCTACTTTAGACATTACTATTCACCAAGGATTTCTTCAAAACATGACAAATGTAAAATTACTTGTATTTATTTTAGAAGATGGAATTATAGCAAATCAATCTAATTATACCAGTTATTATGGAGGATCAAGTACCATAACTAATTTTGAACACAATGGAGTTTTACGATATATTGCAACTGATATAATGGGTAATACAACAACCTCTACCCTTGGTATACACGAACAATCATTTAGTGTAAGCTTAAGTTCTCAAGGGGTACAAGACCCAACAAAAACAGGTGTTTTAGCAATGTTAGTAGATGATTCAGCAAGAGTTTTATACAATGCTCAATATGTTGTATCTGGCCAGAACCAAGACTTTGATTAAATGCACTAAATATTAAAATATAAAAAAAATCAGACTAATGAAGTCTGATTTTTTTATGGATACATGTTTCTAATTACGAAAGAAAAGGATATCTATAATCTGAAGCAGATACAAAGGTTTCCTTTATTAATCTTGGTGAAACCCAACGTAATAAATTCTGAGCAGACCCAGCTTTATCATTTGTTCCTGAGGCTCTAGCGCCACCAAACGGTTGTTGACCAACTACTGCCCCTGAAGGCTTGTCATTGATGTAAAAATTACCAGCACAATTTTCTAACATACGAGTTGCTTCAGTTATGGCATATCTATCTGTTGAAAAAACGGCTCCTGTTAGCGCATATTCTGAAGTAGCATCTACTAAACTTAGCGTTTCTTTCCAGCTTGTATCTTCATATACATAAATGGTTACAACTGGTCCAAATAATTCTGTACACATGGTAGTGTAGTTTGGATCTTTGGTTACAATTACTGTGGGTTCAATAAAATAGCCTTTAGACTTGTCATAGTTTCCTCCAGCTATAATTTGAACATTAGGGTCTTTTTTAGCAGCATCTATGTAGGAAGCTAATTTGTCAAAAGAACCTTCGTGAATTACGGCCGTGATAAAATTTCCCATATCTTCAGGAGACCCCATTTTGAAGGAGGCTACATCCTCTTTTACATAGTCAAGTATTTCATTCGCCAATGATGATGGTAAATAGATTCTTGAGGCAGCTGAACATTTTTGTCCTTGAAATTCAAAAGCACCACGAGATATTCCAGTTGCTACTTGTTTTGCATTTGCAGAAGGGTGTGCAATAATAAAATCTTTTCCTCCTGTTTCTCCAACAATTTTAGGATATGTTTTATAAATATGAATATTTTCTCCAATCTTTTTCCATATATCTTTAAATACATGAGTAGATCCTGTAAAATGAATACCAGCAAAATCTGGGCTTTTTAAAACAGTATCAGTGATCATAACTGGATCTCCGTAAACCATATTAATAACCCCGTCTGGAACTCCAGCTTCTTTGAAAATATCCATTAATATTTTTGCTGAAAATATTTGATGATCTGAAGGTTTCCATACTACCGTATTTCCCATTAAGGCTGCACTTGCAGGTAAGTTTCCAGCGATGGCTGTAAAGTTAAATGGAGTAATGGCATAAATAAAACCTTCTAAAGGGCGATATTCTACTCTATTCCAAATCCCATCAGAAGAGTCTGGTTGTTCATCATATATTTGAGACATAAATTCTACATTGAAACGCAGAAAATCTATGTATTCACAAGCTGCATCTATTTCGGCCTGGTGCACAGTTTTTGATTGTGCAATCATTGTAGCGGCGTTTATTTTTGCTCTGTAGGGTCCGGCTACTAATTCAGCAGCTTTTAAGAATATGGCAGCTCTCTGTTCCCATGGCATTTGAGACCAGTTTTTTCTGGCTTCTAAAGCAGTCTTTATTGCACTTTCCACGTGTGACTGTTCCCCTAAATGATATTGACCAACAACATGTTGGTGGTCATGAGGAGGTGTCATATTTCTGGTGTTTCCAGTTCTAACTTCTTCATTTCCAATATACATTGGCACATCCACAGCTCCTTTAAAATACTCAGCATATTGTTTTGCAATAGCTGCTCTTTCTGGAGAACCAGGAGCGTATGATTTTACGGTTTCGTTAATAGCGGTTGGTACGTGAAAAAAACCTTTTCCCATTTTATATGTTTTTAAGTTGTAATCGTCTTATTTTAATGTCGCGAAGTTACAATTTATTTGTTAGTTTTAAGACTGATAACTTTTACTATAATCTTTTGTTTAACTCAATACAAGTATGTGTACAGTAGCTTATTTGCCTTTAGAAAATGACGGGTAGTATAGGGTTTAAAGAACTATTTGTACTTCTTCATTTTTACTATAAATTTTTTAATAAATTCAACTAATGGGTGTGAAATTAACTCACTAGATTTTTTTGTATTACTTTCTTTCAAATATATTTGAGATGTTTTTAATTTCTAAGAATTAGCGTTCTCCCGTATATTGAATTGATCCAACTCCGATAACTCTGTCAAATAACGAACCGAAAGCTTTATGGTACACAATAACGGTATACATATTTTCAGTTTCTGAAAAATTACCTCTAATTTCAGATTCTGAAATCAAATTCTCAGCGGATTTTGTAACAAATGTGTAATTATAAAAACCCTGTTTTAATAAAAAGTTGACATTGTATTGGTTAGTTGAAGGGTCAAAATTCATTTTAGTTTCCTCAGTAAGATTAAAATTATTGAATGCACCGTACACATAAACTTCTTTATTTTCAATCTCCTTTCCAGCTTTCAATGAGAAATACATCATTGCGTAATCTGCCTCTGTCTTTGGATTTGTTGCTTCAATATTTCGGATTACAAACTGACCATTAATATCTGGATTATAGCTGTAAGATTTTAGTCCTCTGTTAATGTATGGGTATAAATAGTTGTGAACTATTTCTTTACGTTCAGATCTGGCAATACTTACACTAGCATTTCTAATATTTTTATTGTCAAAAAACAAGTACTCATTTCCTCCCCAAAAATTAGTTTTTTTTATGTAATTGTAAACAAGTTGATTTGGTTTGTAAAATTGAGGTTGAATTTTAGTGATGGCTGTTTTCCAATTTTCATTTTGTAATATGGCAACATGAATTTCTTGGCTTGGATTATTAATTTGAAGACGAGAATGATTTACTAAGAATTGAACGGTTTGTTCTTTATCCATGTTTTTTGTATTTCTACTTCTACTAGCTGACACACCAACAATTGCTATATTTTCATACAAAGTAAATCGTCTTGTAAAAACCACATCTCCAACATCATCTAAAATTGAAAGGAGATAATTTCCACTTTTTGTAATTCTTGTATTTTGATTTGGGAACTGAACAGTATAATGGGTGTAGTTTTGAAATGTATTAAAAGAATTTTCTACATCAAAAATTACATTTGATTGAAAACCATTTATGTATTGATTTGATATTAAGTTACTTTCTCTCCAATCGTGAGTCATTAATTCTATTTTATAATAATATTCTTTTTGGTCTCCGTCTAAATCATCAAAGTTCAATTCTATTGTATTTCCTAACGGGATTATGTGATTGAAAGTAGTTTTATTTAGGGATTGAAATTGAATAGATTTAATATTAGGTGGTGCTGTTTTTTGGGCATTAAGTAGATTCGTGATTAGAAAGAAAAAAAAAGTAACAAGTATATTTTTCATAAAAACCATATCATTTATTTGTAATAATTATTGGGCGCAATTTTTACAAATTTAATGAATATAAAACAAGATCAATAACACATCTATTTAGAATAATTATAAATAAGTTTAAATCACTAATTTAAAGCTCCTTTTGTTCCAACATCCTAAGCAAAATCTTTAAATTTGCATGATTTTTTTAGATAACTAAATTTCGAAAGTAACATGTCAAAAGACATTCGTATTAAAAAAGGTTTAGACATTAAACTTGTTGGTGAGGCAACACTCACTACAAATAAATTGCCTGTCAAAGGCATGTTTGCCCTAAAGCCTCAAGACTTTCACGGAATCATTCCAAAACTTATTGCAAAAGAAGGCGCTGAAGTAAAAGCAGGGGAATCAATTTTTTATTCAAAAAGTGATGACCGTATTTTATTTCCTAGTCCAGTTAGCGGAAAAGTAACAGAGATTATTCGTGGAGCAAAACGTAAAATTATCAGTATTAAGATTGCTGCTGATGGAAAACAATCATTCAAAGATTTTGGCAAACAAGATGCAGATAAAATGTCTGCAGAAGAAGTCAAAAATCATTTATTAAGTTCTGGTTGTTGGCCATTTGTCAAGCAGCGTCCATTTGATATTATTGCAAATCCAAGCCAAAGCCCAAAAGCAATTTTTATTTCTGCATATGCTAGTTCACCACTAGCCGCTAATTATGATTACACTTTAGCTGGGAAAGAACAAGAATTACAAGCTGCATTGACAGCGATTTCAAAATTAACAACTGGTAGCGTACATGTTTCAGTTGGTAAAGATTCTAATTCACCTTTCTCTGATTTAAAAAATATTCAATTACATAGCGTTTCTGGGCCACATCCCGTAGGAAACGTAAGTACTCAAATTTCACAAATAGATCCTTTGAACAAAGGTGAGGTAGTTTGGGTAATCAATCCACATGATCTCCTAGTCATTGGAGAATTATTGTTAACAGGGAATTTCAATTTCTCAAGAACCTTAGCGTTAACAGGGTCTCAATTTGAGAACCCCTCTTATGTATCAGTTGTTGCTGGTGCCTCTATTTCGGATGTTGTAGCAAAAAACATAAACACTGACAATACACGAATTATTAGTGGAAATGTTTTATCTGGAACACAAGTTTCCAAAGATGATTTCTTAGGCTACTATGACAATCAAATTACGGCAATACCAGAAGGAGATGATTATGAATTTTTTGGATGGAATAAGCCTGTTTTTAATAAGATTTCTCCATCTAGAGCATTAACTTTTTCTTGGTTAACCCCAAAGAAAAAATATGACTTGAATACCAATACAAATGGAGAACATAGAGCATTTGTTGTTACTGGATCTTATGAGAATGTATTTCCACTAGATATATTTCCTCTGCAATTTTTAAAAGCGTGTATGTATCAAGATTTAGATGAGATGGAAAATTTAGGAGGTTACGAAGTTGCCCCTGAAGATTTTGCACTTACAGAGTTTATCTGTGTATCGAAACAACCACACCAGAAGATTGTTAGAGAAGGGTTAGATTTAATGAAAGAAGAATTAGGCTAAAAAATAAATATCAAATGAGCTTAAAAAGTAATTTACATAATTTAAAAGAGAAGTACAAAGGAACAAAGATGGCTCCTGCGTTTAACGCAATCCATACGTTCTTATACTTACCAAATGAGGTAACTCATAATGGAACTCATATTAAGGCCGCAGATGATTTAAAGCGTACCATGAACATTGTAATCATGGCTTTAATACCATGTTTGTTGTTTGGTATGTTTAATGCAGGATACCAACATTACGCAGCAATTGATGCAGCTAAAGGAATAACCACAGATTTTTCTATTTTAGGTAGTTTTATTACCTGGGATAATTTTTGGATTGGAATTATTAAAGTACTTCCATTGGTTATTGTTTCTTATGGAGTAGGATTATTAGTGGAATTTATTTTTGCTGTAATTAAAGGACATGAAGTAGAAGAGGGGTATTTAGTAACAGGAATGTTAGTGCCATTAATAGTGCCCATAGACACTCCATTATGGATGCTTTCAGTAGCCGTAGTTTTTGGAGTTGTTATTGGGAAAGAAGTATTTGGAGGAACAGGAATGAATATTCTAAACCCTGCATTAACCATTAGAGCATTTTTATTCTTTGCGTATCCAACATGGATGAGTGGAGACAAAGTATGGGTATATGACGCAGTGAATAGAGTAGGGACTCCAGATGCAATTTCTGGGGAAACAATTTTAGGAAGTTATGCACAAAATCAAGAAATAGTATATTCTAACTGGGATATATTCTTTGGTTTTATTCCCGGTTCCGTTGGTGAAACATCTACCTTTTTAATTTTACTAGGAGCTGCTTTCTTAATCTTTACTAAAATTGGTAGCTGGAGAATTATTCTTTCTACATTTATTGGAGCTGCTGTAATGGGAATCATATTTAATCAAATAGTTGCATTAGATATTATTACTGATTCCAGTAAATTTTATGGGTTAATGAATACTAATTGGTGGCAACACCTAATGATTGGAGGCTTAGCCTTTGGAGCTGTTTTTATGGCTACTGACCCTGTAACAGGTTCGCAAACAAATAAAGGAAAATGGATCTACGGTTTCTTAATTGGATTTATCTCCATTATGATACGTGTATTCAATCCAGCATATCCAGAAGGTGTATTCTTAGCTATTCTTCTAATGAATGTATTTGCACCAACTATAGACCATTACGTTGTCCAAGGAAATGTAAAGAAAAGATTAAAACGTTTAAAAGCTAAAACTGCATAGTTATGTCTAAAAAAACAGATAGTAATTCATATACAATGATTTTTGCCATAGGAATGGTATTGGTTGTTGGTTCTTTATTAGCTTTTTTAGCATCGTCTTTGAAACCTAATATTAGTGAGAATAAACGAATAGAAAAACAACAAAACATTCTGTACGCTATGGGTGTTAACGAAAATGACGAGTCAAGTGCTATTTTCGTTTCCACATCTGTTGCAGAACAAGAATTTCAAAAATATATAAAAAAGCAACTAGTTATTGAAGGCGATAATTTTTCAGAAGACGAAAAAGCCTACATGATAGATGTAAAAAAAGAAAAATCAAAAGCAAAAAACGGTGGTACTAGAAAACTCCCTCTATTTGTTGGAGAGAAAGATGGTAAAACGTTTTATATAGCTCCAATAAGAGGTAAAGGTCTCTGGGATGCTATTTGGGGATATGTTGCTATGGACGAAAATATGATTGTTCAAGGAGCGTATTTTGATCATAAAGGAGAAACACCTGGTTTAGGCGCTAACATTAAATATCGTTTTTTCATGGATGATTTTAAAGGAGAGCATTTATTAGATGCTTCAGGAAATTTTAAAGGAATTCGAGTAGCTAAGGGAAATAACGATCCTAAGAACGATGAGAAAACAGATTATGAAGTTGATGCCATAGCAGGAGCAACTATAACCGGCGACGGAGTTTCAGCGATGATTAAATCTGATTTGAAATTATACGTTGATTATTTCAAAACATTAAAACAATAATTTTATGGGACTTTTATCAAAGAAAGACGCAAAATTAATTACAGATCCACTAACAGACAATAACCCTATTACAATCCAAGTACTAGGAATTTGTTCTGCATTAGCTATTACAGCTGAATTGAAAGCTTCAATTGTAATGTCTGTTTCTGTATTATTTGTTTTAGGGCTTGGAAACGTAGTGATTTCATTAATGCGAAATATTATTCCTTCAAAAATTAGAATTATTGTTCAATTAATAGTTGTAGCAACACTTGTAATTATTGTGGATTTAGTTTTAAAAGCTTTTGCTTATGAACTCAGTAAAACACTCTCAGTATTTGTAGGCTTAATCATTACTAACTGTATTATCATGGGACGATTTGAAGCCTTTGCTTTAGGAAATGGTCCATGGAAATCTTTTTTGGATGGAGTTGGAAACTCTTTAGGGTATGCAGTTATTCTAATTATAGTAGGATTTTTTAGAGAGCTATTAGGTTCTGGAACTTTATTAGGAATCCAAGTTTTAGGAGATCCAATTGAAAAAACAGGTTTGTATGCTTTTGGTTATGAAAATAATGGATTCATGTTGTTGTCTCCAATGGCCTTAATTGTAGTTGGTTTAATTATTTGGGTACAACGAAGTAGAAACCAAGCATTAATTGAAGAAAATTAAAATATCATGGAACATTTAGAATTATTTTTCAAATCGATATTTATAGACAACATGGTCTTTGCAACATTTTTAGGGATGTGCTCTTACCTTGCTGTCTCAAAAAAAGTAACCACAGCTGTTGGTTTAGGAGCTGCTGTCATCTTTGTATTGGCAGTTACCGTTCCATTAAACTGGTTGTTAGATCAATATTTATTACAAGAAGGTGCTTTAGTTTGGTTAGGTCCAGAATATGCAGATTATGATCTGAGTTTTTTATCATTTATCATGTTTATTGCAACGATTGCAACAATGGTTCAATTAGTTGAAATTATTGTTGAGAAATTTTCACCTTCATTATACAATTCTCTAGGAATTTTCTTACCCTTAATAGCAGTGAATTGCGCTATTTTAGGAGGGTCATTGTTTATGCAATCACGAGAGATTCCAAGTTTAGGTTTGGCCTTAACTTATGGTGTTGGATCTGGTATTGGATGGTTTTTAGCCATTTTAGCTATTGCAGCTATCCGTGAAAAGATCCGTTATTCTAGTGTTCCACCAGCCCTAAGAGGTCTGGGGATTACATTTATTATAACAGGTCTTATGGCTATTGGATTTATGAGTTTTGGGGGGATGTTAACTGGAGGTGATGAAGAAACAAAAGAAAAAAATACTGAAGCCACTTTATCTAATAATTTAGAAAAAGAATCTAAAGTAATAACGATTGATACTGCTAAAAAAAGTGAGCATGAAGAAGTAGCAGTTAACATTAAAGAAACACAAAATTAGTATGATTTCATTAGCAGCAAGCACCACAGGAACTATTTTAGCAACCGTAGCAGCTTTTTTATTGATTACACTGTTGTTGGTAGCATTATTATTGTTTGTTAAACAAAAATTATCTCCGTCAGGTCCAGTAACAATTACGATTAATGGAGAGAAAAAAATTGAAGTTGCTTCAGGTAGTACATTATTAACAACTTTAGGAAGCGAAAAAATATTTTTACCTTCAGCATGTGGTGGAGGTGGATCTTGTGTTCAATGTGAGTGCCACGTAAATTCTGGAGGAGGTGAAGCTTTACCAACGGAAACACCACATTTTTCTAGAAAAGAATTAAAACATGGAATACGCTTAGCTTGTCAAGTTAAGGTGAAGCAAGATATGGACATCTCAATTCCGGAAGAAATATTTGGAATTAAGAAATGGGATGCAACTGTAGTGCGTAACTATAACGTTGCCTCTTTTATCAAAGAGTTTGTTGTTGAGATTCCAAAAGATATGGGATATAAAGCAGGGGGGTATATTCAAATTGAAATTCCTAACTGTGAGGTTAAGTTTTCAGATATTGATATCACAGCACACCCAGAAGAACACGAAACTCCTGATAAATTCCAAGCAGAATGGGATAAGTTTGGTTTATGGCCTTTAGTCATGAAAAATAATGAAATTGTAGAGCGTGCTTATTCAATGGCTTCTTATCCTGCAGAAGGAAGAGAGATTATGTTAAATGTACGTATAGCAACTCCACCATGGGATCGTTCTAAAAACGGTTGGATGGATGTAAATCCAGGTGTGGCATCATCATATATCTTCGCTCAAAAACCTGGAGATAAAGTAGTAATATCTGGACCTTATGGTGAATTTTTCATTAATGAATCTGATTCAGAAATGTTATATGTTGGTGGAGGTGCAGGAATGGCTCCGATGCGTTCTCATTTATATCACCTCTTTAAAACTCTAAAAACAGGACGTAAAGTTACGTATTGGTATGGAGGTAGATCAAAAAGAGAATTATTTTACATAGACCATTTTAAATCTTTAGAAAGAGATTTCCCGAACTTTAAATTTTACATGGCTTTATCTGAACCTATGGAAGAAGATAACTGGAAAGTTAAAGAAGGAATAGAGGGTGATGGTGACGGTTTTACAGGATTTATTCATAATTGTGTTATAGATAACTATTTAAATCACCATGATTCGCCAGAAGACATTGAGTTGTATTTTTGTGGACCACCATTAATGAATAAAGCAGTACAAAAAATGGGAGAAGACTTTGGTATTCCTGATGAAAATATCAGATTTGATGACTTTGGAGGTTAATCTTAACTAATTACCCAACACATAAAAAAAACCAGCAGATTTTGCTGGTTTTTTTATATTAAAATAGTTTCTAATTTATGTATAGGTTCATTATTTTCATATTCAAATAATCGAGAATAATCCATGACGTTGGGAACGTTATCTAAGATACACAAATAAGAAACCACAGCTGTTAGTCCATTAAATAATGTTTCCTTATTTCTAGGATTTTGTGGTTTTTGATTGTAATGGCAAAGCGGTGTTTTAAAACCGCAGGCCTCTAGAAATGTCTTTTCAATCTTTAGCAACTCCTCTGGACAATACCCATTAAATTCTCTTCCTAATTTTTGGTGAACTGTTCCAATATAATTCAATTGTAAAGAACCATGGTCATTGGACAGATGTTTCCAACTATCATGATTGTCTAGAATATTTCCAACAGCACAAGCAGCACAATCTTCTGGATCTAGTGTATTGTTATGAAAGGCTTTATATAATTTTATGATAGCCTCTTCTAATCTTTTTGGAGTCTTCATACTAAGATCTATTTGTATACCCTCTAAAGTACAAAAGATTTTGATTAACTTAAACTACAAATACTATTTTGTACCACTCTTTTTAATATTTTACTTTGAGTTTATATTCTTAACCATCAAAAATGAGTTCAATTTTAGAGTAGCACAAATAAACAAGTTACCTTTGTTCAAATTTTTCAAACATGACTACTTTTAAAGATTTAGACTTATCTAATCAACTTTATAACAGTATAGAAGAGTTGGGTTTTACACATCCAACCCCAATTCAAGAAGCTGCCTTTTCTGTAGTTCGATCTGGAAAAGACATTGTTGGAATCGCACAGACTGGAACGGGAAAAACATTTGCTTATATGTTACCAATCTTAAGAGATTTAAAATTCTCAAAGCAAGTAACCCCAAGAGTCTTAGTTGTAGTTCCAACGCGTGAATTAGTACTTCAGGTGGTAGACGAAATTGAAAAACTAGCAAAATACATTAATATTCGAGTTTTAGGAGTTTATGGAGGTACGAATATCAACACTCAAAAACAAGCAGTAGCACAAGGTGTAGATATTATTGTGGCTACCCCAGGAAGATTATACGATTTAGCATTGAGTAATGTATTAAAATTGAAATCGATTCAAAAACTAGTAATTGACGAAGTAGATATAATGCTAGATTTAGGATTCCGTTTTCAGTTGCTTAATATTTTTGATTTACTGCCAAAATCAAGACAAAATATTATGTTTTCTGCTACCATGACCAATGATGTAGATGAATTAATAAAAGATTTTTTTAAATCACCTAAGAAGATTTCTGTAGCTTTAAGTGGTACGCCTTTAGACAATATTAAACAAACCTCTTATACAGTTACTAATTTTTATACAAAGGCGAATCTATTGAATCACTTATTAGCTGATCGAGACATCTTTACTAAAGTTCTAGTTTTTGTTTCGAATAAACGAAGAGCAGATCTCTTATTTAATGTTGTAGAAGAGTTTTTTGGATCAGAGAGTTGTATCATTCACTCCAATAAAACTCAAAATTATAGAATTCGTTCTATTCGCCAGTTTGATGAGGGTATCAACCGTATTTTAGTAGCTACAGATGTTATGGCTCGTGGATTAGATTTAGATGGAATTTCACATGTTATTAATTTTGACACCCCTTATTTTCCAGAAAATTATATGCATAGAATTGGTAGAACTGGTCGTGCAGAGCGAGAAGGAAGAACCATTTTATTTTCAACAGAGAAGGAGCAAGAATCAAAAGAAAGAATTGAAGCCTTAATGAAATATGAAATTCCAGTTCTTGATTTTCCTAGTGAAGTAGAAATATCGAAACAATTAACGGAAGAGGAGCGTCCTAGAGAAGATCAAGAAATTTCAAAAAATAGAGTTTCTGAAGAATATATTCCTGGTCCTGCTTTTCACGAGAAGAGTGAAAAAAACAAAAAAACAAATCAAGGAGGTTCTTACAGAAGAGAAATTGCTAAAAAGTATAAAAAACCCAAAACTCGAGGTGATAAGAATTATAATTTAAGAAAAAAGAGGAAATAGCACATGTCTAAAAATAAGGATACAGAACAATTATGCACGTTTTAACAAAACAAGAATTACATAATCTAGCCATGAACATTGTAGGTAAGAAGCTAGAAAAGATGGGGTATGAGTTTCAAGCCATAAATAGTCAATTAAAAAGACATCCACAATTTGTGTTATTTAAAAAAGGAGAGGCTCCTATTTTTGTTTTGGTAAAAGCCTCTAATAACATTCAGAATCCTGAAGAATATGATGTTTTATGGATGGAGACTTTTAAAGAACATGCAAAAAAACAAAATGCAAAAGTCTGGTTTGCAGGGGTTGGAATTGCTAACGCAGAAAGTGTAGAGAATCCTGTTTTTAAAGACCAACCTTACTATGTTGCTTTCGAAGATTTTATTAAAATTTTAGACTAAAAAAAAGCATCACTTTAGTGATGCTTTTTTTTATTTAAGGATGAGTTAATTATTCAGCTTTGGTTTCTAACATTTCAAAGAATTGACCAATTTTAGGTAAAATAATAATCTTAGTTCTTCTATTTTTTGATTTGTTAGCAGGAGTATCATTTGGAGCTAACGGCACATAACTACTTCTTCCCGCAGCAATTAATCGACTCGGTTCTACTGCGAATTCAGTTTGTAATATTCTAGTAATTGAGGTAGCTCTCTTGGTAGATAAATCCCAATTGTCTGCAATAATTTCGTTGCTAATAGGTGTTGCATCTGTATGACCTTCAATCATCACATCCATATCTGGCTGGCTGTTAATAACAGTAGCAACTTTCTCAAGAACTGGAAATGCTTTTTCTGTTATCGTATAACTTCCACTTTTAAATAATAGTTTATCAGATATAGAGATAAAAACAACAGTTTTTTCAACATTAATTTCAATATCCTCATCATCAATACCATCTTGTAATTCCTTTTTCAAGTTGAAAGCTACAACTAAATTTAAAGAATCTTTTTTAGTAGCAGCTGCTCTAATTCTATTAATATACTTGTCTTTTTTGCTTAATTGAGCAAGTGTTTCTTTAATGTTATCTGTAGCTCCTTGAGTTAATACGGTCAAGTTATCAACATATTCTAAGGTCTTTTTTTTATCATTTTTTAAATCAGCAATGATATTATTTAAGTTTGCTACATCAGCATCACATTTTTCATTATCAATAACACATTTTGTTAAACTGTTTTTTACTGCTAGAAGTTCATCTTTGGTTTTATTGTGTTTAGATTGAAGCGCTGCATGTTCCTTTTTAGAAATACAAGAGCTAATGAAAACTACGGAGACTAGTAATATAATTATTTTTTTCATTTTTTTGATATTGAAGATTACTATAAACAAAGTTAAAAATATTGAGAGTAAAACCATAGTGTTTTATAAATATTTATGAACGATTTTAAAAAACTTTAAATTGTATCTTTGTTGGCTTAAAACTTAACTGATGAAAAAGGTTTTTTTTATTCTATTATTTTCTTCACTTTTTGCGTTTACCTCATGTAATAAAGAGCCTGATTCTCCGACAAAACTTAATGGGTTTGTTTTTGGGACAACCTACACTATAATTTATTATGATGTTGCCACTAATTTTGAAGAAGATATTAATCAACTATTTGATGAAGTAAATCAATCTACTTCAACTTATATATATTCATCGGATATATCAAGAATTAACAGGGGTGAAAAAGGCGTAAAAGTTGATAAATACTTCAAAGAGGTTTTTTCTAAAACAACTCAAATTTTTAATGAAACTAATGGTTATTTTGACCCAACTGTTGGAAATTTAGTGAATGCATGGGGTTTTGGACCAGAGAAACCTTTAAACAATCTAGATAGTAGTAAAGTAAAAGATTTAATGAGATTTGTTGGTTTTGACAAAGTGAAATTAGTTGATAATGAAGTTGTTAAAGAGTATAATGAAACCTATTTTGATTTTAATTCTATCGGAAAAGGATATGGTTTAGATGTTATTGCTAGATTTTTAGAATCTAAGGGGGTTAAAAATTATTTAGTTGAAATTGGTGGTGAAGTAAGATTAAAAGGAACCAAACCAACTGGGAAGTTATGGACCATTCAATTAGACGATCCAAATACGGATGGATCACGCTCTGCTTATAAAAAATTAAATTTGACCAATATCTCTTTGGCAAGTTCTGGAAATTATAGAAAATTCAGAATTGCTAAAAATGGAGAAAAATATGTTCATACAATCAACCCCAAAACAGGCTATGCAACCGAAAGTAATTTATTAGCAGCAACCGTTATTGCAGAATTAGATTGTGCTGATGTTGATGCCTATGCAACAGCTTTTATGGCTATGGGATTTGAAAAAACCAAAAAGTTTTTACAAGCCAAACCAAATTTAAAAGTGGTGTTAATTTATGTCGATGAAAACGGTAAGTTATTGGAGTTTGAGAACTAATTTTTAAACACTACTGGTAATAGTTCACCTTCCATTAATCTGTATCTGCTTGAA
>CALSUE010000002.1 GCA_943789455.1 uncultured Flavobacteriaceae bacterium | reverse complement strand
GCAACAGATCCAAGGATAAAATCTCCATTTTTTAATTGTAAACTATTATATATATTATACTCCCGAAGTTTTGAATTTAGTAGAATATCCCATTCTTTTATTTTTTTATCACTCTCATTAATAAAAAAACCGTGTTCTTTTGTTTGAAATAAAAGTTGATTTTCATTTTCAAAAATATTAATTACAATATAATCTCTTACTATTATATTATTGTTAACTATTATCTCTTTACCATTTTTAAATTTAAAGATTCCTTGATTAATTTTTTGATAATATATTTCATTATTTACTTCATAAATTTTAGTAATGGTAGTCTCTGATTCAATAGTAGCAATAGTTTTAAATTTTGAATCATATATGTAAATTCTATCTAAAGATTGAAAAAGAATCCACCGATCAAGTTCTAGTATATTCCAAAATTCTTCATCTTCTGTTAAAGAAATATTTTTTTCTGAAGTAATAGAACTGTACTCTAAAGTCCCAAATTCATTCTTTTCCCAATACCCAAAATCCATATAGCTACCAGTGTAAATTTTATCACCAATAACTTTAACGGACCTAACAATAGATGAATTTTTTGATTTATAGAGCTTCCATCTAGCTCCATTATACATTAATAGCCCCTTGTTATTTGCAAAGTAAATAGATTTGTCCTTTCCTTGAGAAATACTCCAGTTTTGATCTTCCGCGCCATAGTCTTTTGGTTTAAAAACCTCTATTGGAGGAAGTTCTTGTGAAAAAACAGTGAGTTGAACAACTATAAAAAAATAAATAAAACTTCTAAACTTCATTATTTTTGACTTGAAAAATTAATGACAATTAATAGAATAAATTTTAACTAAAGTTAAAATTTTCTTTAAATGTTTGGTTACTAAATTACACTAAATCTTTTAAAAACAATGATTTTTAATTTTTCTGTATTGTTTGTGTTAAGGTTTTATTTTTTTTTAACCTCTCCAATATAGCAAAAAATAGAATAATTAATTTCTGTTTTTGTTATATAAATAAAATAAAATATTAAATAATTATAACTTTTTGTAACTTATGCTTTCAAATACAAATTCATAAATTATGCCAAACTATACCTTGAACATTAATGGAAAAAAAATTACTGTTAATGCAGATGAAGACACACCGCTTCTTTGGGTCTTGAGAGATGAATTATCGTTAAAGGGCACTAAATTTGGTTGTGGAATAGCTCAATGCGGTGCGTGTACTGTTCATATTAATGATAGTGCTGTAAGAAGTTGTTCTCTTCCGGTTTCTTCCATTTCAGGGGAATCAATTACAACTATTGAAGGGCTCTCAGAAACTGGGACTCATCCAGTACAATTAGCCTGGAAGGAAATTGATGTGCCTCAATGTGGTTATTGTCAGGCTGGACAAATAATGACTGCCTCTGCTTTTTTAAAGGAAAAACCTAAACCTACAAAAGATGAGATTAGAGAAGCAATGCATGGAAATATATGCAGATGCGCCTCTTATAATAGAATAGAAAAAGCAGTTAAATTGGCTGCAAAAAACTCATAAATTAACTCACTATAAAAATTCACGATGTCCCAAAATAAATCACTTAGTTTAAGTAGAAGAAATTTTCTAAAAACATCTTTACTTGCTGGAGGAGGTATGTTAATTGGTTTTAATTTCTTAAGTGCTTGTAAACCAGAAGCCATTTTACCAATAGATATTTCCAATCTAAATTTTAACGATTTTAATGCATTCATAAAAATTTCTGACGAAGGATATATCACAATTTTTTCACCAAATCCTGAAATAGGTCAAGGTGTTAAAACGTCTATGCCAATGATTATAGCTGAAGAGTTAGATGTTGCATGGGAAAAGGTTTCTGTTGCACAAGGATTTTATGACCCAAAAAATTACCAAAGACAAGTTGCAGGAGGTAGTCAATCAATCCGCTTTGGTTGGGATGCTCTCCGCCAAACAGGGGCAACCACCAAGCAAATGCTAGTTAACGCTGCCGCTATACAGTGGGGGGTAGAACCCAATACTTGTTTTGCATCTCAAGGAAATATTACCAATGCAAATGGAGATACTCTTGGTTATGGAGAAGTAGTTAAAGTAGCGGCTAATCTAGAGGTCCCAGAAAATATTAATCTTAAAGACCCTAAAGATTTTAAAATTATTGGACATGATATTATAAATGTAGATATTCAAAAAATAATAACAGGAGATCCTCTATTTGGAATAGATTATAGTTCTGAGGGAATGGTCTATGCTTCTGTATTAAGACCACCAGCTTTTGGTAATAAACTAACTAGTTTTGATGACCAAATTACTAAAAGTATTAACGGGGTTACAGAGGTTATTAAATTTGGAGATAAGATAGCTGTTTTAGGCACGAATACTTGGGCAGTAATGAAAGGGAAAAAGGCATTAGTAGCTCATTGGGAGAACGAAACAAAACTTGAAAGCACTGATGATCATAATTTTGAATTGTTCAAGATTTTAAACGGTAACAAGTTTGAAACAAATAGAGAAGATGGAAATGTAGAGACCGCTTTTAAAGATGCAGATAAAATTATTGAAAGAACCTATGAGTCTCCATTTTTACCACACAACTGCATGGAGCCAATGAATTTTTACGCTAATGTTACTGATAAAAAAGTTCATCTTGTAGGCCCTATTCAAACCCCTGCGTGGACCTCTGGCAAAATAGCAAAAATTTTAAATAGAAAACCCGAGGAAATTCATTTAGAAATGACTAGAATGGGAGGAGGTTTTGGGAGAAGACTCTACGGAGACTTTGCCGAGGAGGCTGCTCAAATTTCAAACATCGCTAAAAAACCAATACAAGTTATTTTTTCGAGAGAAGATGATATGGCAGCCGGAACCTACAGACCAGCTATTAAATACAGAATAAAAGCGGCTATTAAAGAAGGGAAGCTAACTGCTTACCACTTAAAGGAAGCTGCAATTAACGGGAATATGTATGGATTGATTGCAAATTTTTTTCCAGCAGGATGTGTTCCAAACTATAGAGTAAGTACTGCAAATTATAAAAGTAATATTACAACTGGTGCTTGGAGAGCGCCTTTTACAAACTTTTTAGCATTTGCTGAACAAAGTTTTTTTAGTGAAATAGCTACTGAATTAGACAAAGATCATCCTCAGCTAATTATTGACCTTCTACAAAATGTAAAAGGGACGGCAGATGAGCGAATTCAATATTCTCCAGAAAGAATGGAGGAAACTATTAATTTAGTTATTAAAAAGTCTAATTGGGGTAAAACACCTGAGGGGGTTTATCAAGGTTTTTCTGCCTATTATAGCCATAATACCCACGTAGCAGAGGTTGCAGATGTTGAGTTAAAAAATGGGATGCCAGTTGTTAAAAAAGTAACAGTGGCTGTTGATTGCGGAATTGTTGTGAATCCTTTAGGAGCGAAAAACCAAGTTGAAGGTGGAGTTATTGATGGTATTGGTCATGCGATGTATGGTGATTTATCTTTTAAGAAAGGAACTCCTCAATCAGTTAATTTTGATAAGTATCGTTTAATTAGAATGGAAGAAACGCCAGAAGTAAAAACTTACTTTGTTGAAAATAATTTGTCACCCACAGGTTTAGGAGAACCAGGTCTACCTCCAGCTGGAGGAGCAGTGGCTAACGCCATTTATAAGGCAACAGGTGAGCGCTTATTAAAACAACCGTTTATTAATCAATTAGAAATATCTAAAAGTAAATTATTAGGATAATTTCAATAGTTTTTGATATGCTTCTTTGGTATCAACATCAAAAAAAGGAGTCTTTGATGTCATTTCTAAGACCTCTTTTTTATATTTTACCACTACAGGTTTTGCACCTTCATTATTAGATAAAATTGATAACTCATTGAATAATGATTTGTCAAAAATAGCAGGAACCCCTGAAACCTCCTCATAGTTAGTGAGTATAATTCGTTTACCTGTTTCGTCTGACAATGAGATTAATTCTTCATAATGTTCTTGGGTCACAAGAGGAGTATCTGCCAGTGTAACTAAAACCCTATCATAGTTATTTTTTTTCTTTATGAGTTCAACACCTTTACTTATTGAACTTCCCATACCATCTTCCCAATTATTATTTTTAAGGATTGTAGCTTTTTGACCTCTAATAGATTTAAAAACATCAGTAAAATGAGCGCCGATAACAATAAAAACATCTGCATATTTTATACTATTAGCTTGTTCAATAGTGTGAAGTAGTAATGTAGAGTTATTGTAGGGTAATAATTGTTTGGGCTCACCCATTCTCTTAGACTCTCCAGCAGCAAGAATTAAAATCGCAGTTTTAGGCATCATTGATGTATTCCAATTTGTTTATCTTTCAAATATATGGGTTTTTGATTTCTAATAACAGATAATATTTCACCAAGAATAGAAATCGCTATTTCTTGAGGTGTTTCTGCACCTATATTAATACCAGCAGGGCCATATATTTTGTCAAAAAAATCTTCAGAAATTAAATCATTTTTTTCAATTAAATCATTCAATAACTTTTCTCTTCGTTTACTAGGGCCAAGTAATCCAATATAAGTAACTTCTTTTCCAAGAAGCTCTGATAGGTATTTTAAATCTCTAACATAACTATGAGACATAATCACTACGGCCGTTTGAGAATCGATAGAAATTCCACTAAATTCTTTTTCATTAATTCCGAAGTAATTAGCGGCACCAGGAAAATCGTCAATTGTTTTTAGCTCATCTATTGGAGCAACAATTTCAACTTCCCATCCTGTTGCTGATCCGTATTTACATAATTGAACTGCATCATGCTCACAACCAATAATAATTAATTTAACTCCTGGTTTAATGGTTTGACTGAAAAGATTTAGTTTTTTTTCAGGTTTTAATTCTGACACAGAAAATTCTTGGCCACCAAAATGAAAGCAAGAACTTCCTTGTGCTCTTGCTGAGGTCTCTTTTGAAAAATAGGAATTAATGAGAAAAGGTTTTCTTGAAGAGCATTGCTTCTCAAAAGCATCAAAGAAAGTGTTAGTAAGATGAAAAGGCTCAATTAAAATATATAAAATTCCTTCACACCCCAGACGGTATCTCCCATCATACTCCATTAAGATTGATGAATTTGTTTTAAAAACTTGTTGTGCTTGACGTAAGATTTCTTTTTCCACACAACCGCCACTTACAGCACCAATCATTTTTCCATTTTCTTGAATAGACATTCTTACTCCTGGCCTTCTGTAGGATGAACCATCTAAAGAAACCACTGAGGCAAGTACGGTTTTGATGCCTTTACTTTGTGCAATTTTAGCAGAACGAATGATGTCTTTTAATTCGTGTATCATATATAAGACTACCAAATTACAAATTTTTGAAGTCTTGCAGAGAATGATTTTCAAGTTTTAAAAAACTTTATCTTTACCTGTAAATAATTAGTTCATGAAAACATCAATATTTAAAGCTCTATTTATAATAAGTTTATTTACTGTTGGAGGTATATGTGCTCAAACAAATAATGTAGCAGTTGATAATTATTGGTCTCAAGGGAAGGCAGAAGTAAATGTATACGAAGTTTCTCAAAATAGATATCAAGAAAATCATTCAGGACAACTTGTTAGTGTTTTTGTAACCGAAGATTTTTTAACAGATAAACAAGTAAAAAATGAGCGTTATGTAAATGAAAATTCTACATGGATTTTAAAAAATATTCAATTAAAAAAATTTACGACAGGAGTCTATGATTACTCATTATTTAATTCTGTATTTACTCCAATTGATAGAAATAAGTTTCCAAAATCACTAAAAGTATCTGCTTCCTCTCAAGAATGGTGTGGAACCATGTATACACAATTTAATCTTATTTTAAATACAGATTACAAAGTAGAACACCGCTCATATTTTGAAACAGAAGGAGATAAAACTACAAGAATTAAAAAATCATATCTTGAAGATGAGGTTTTTAACGTACTTAGAATGAATCCTTTATTATTACCATTAGGGTCTATTCAGTTAATTCCTTCTGCTAATTATATTCAATTAAAACATTTACAAATTAGGTCTTATGAGGCAATAGCTTCATTAATTCCTTATGAAAGAAAAGAGATTTCTGGCACAAATTTAATGCAATATAAAATAGTGTATCCTCAATTGAAAAGAAGTATACGCATAGTTTTTGAAAATAAAGCACCTTATAAAATTATGGGATGGTTTGAAAAATTTCCTTCTTCTTTTGATGGAAAAACTAGGACAACCAGCGCCATTTTAAAGGCTCAAAAAATGCTCCCATATTGGAGACAAAATAGCTTGAAGGATGAGTACTTAAGAAAGGAATTAGGGCTACATTAAAAGAAAATTTCTTGTGCTAATCTGAAGGTATTGGCATGCGCATCAATAATAATTTTAATATCAGGGCTATAGCCTCCACCCATGCTACACATTACTGGAATATTTTCATTTTTGCATGTTTGTAGGACAAACCTGTCACGTTCTTTACAGCCTTCTATCGTAAGAGATAGTTTTCCAAGCTTATCTGTTTTAACTACATCGACACCACATAAATAATAGATAAAATCAGGCTGTTGTTTTTTTATTAATTTAGGTAAAGCTTCTTTTAAAAGAGATAAATATAATGTATCTCCTGTTCCGTTATCTAAGGGGATATCTAAATCACTTTTTTCTTTATGAAACGGATAATTACTTTTTCCATGCATTGAAAAGGTGAAAACAGTAGGGTCATTGTTAAATATTTCTGCAGTACCATTACCTTGGTGGACATCTAAATCAACAATTAAAATTTTAGTTGCCAACCCTTTTTCTTGAAGATACCTAGCACCAATGGCTTGGTCGTTTAACATACAAAACCCCTCTCCTTTATTTGTGAAGGCGTGGTGAGTTCCTCCAGCAATATTCATTGCAATACCATACTTTATTGCAAATACACTAGCTTTTATAGTACCATCTGCAATAATCATTTCTCTCGCAATTAAATCTTCATTTAGTGGAAAGCCAATTTTTCTTGCTGCTTTTTGATTGAGAGTCAAATTCATTAAATCTGAAACATACTCTGCGTCATGAACGATAAAAAAGTACTTATTATTTGGAATTACAGGTTCAAAGAAATTTTCTTCATTGCAGGTTCCTTCATAAACTAATTGTTGAGGTAAAAGGTCATATTTTTCCATCGGAAACCTATGCCCATCTGGTAAACTGTGTTTGTAAATTGGATGATATGCTATTTTAAGCATTAACTTATTTGTTGGCCGTTACTTACTTTTTGTTCTGGTTCTACAAAAGCTAATTTTCCATCTAAAGTATCTGTCATTAAAATCATTCCTTGACTTTCTACACCTCTAATTTTTCTTGGAGCTAAATTGGTTAATACAGTTACTTGTTGTCCAATGATATCTTCAGGAGAAAAACTTTCTGCTATTCCAGAAACTATGGTTCTAACATCTATTCCAACATCTACTTTGAGTTGTAATAATTTTTTAGTCTTAGCAACTTTTACAGCTTCTAAAATGGTTCCAACCCTCATGTCTAACTTTGTAAAGTCTTCAAAGTCTATGGTTTCTTTTTGAGGTTCTACTGTTTTGTTTTCTTCCTCATTGGCTTTTTTAGTTGCCACTAGTTTTTCTAATTGTATGGTAACTGTTTTATCTTCAATTTTTGAAAATAATAATTCTGCAGTTCCAATTTGATGATTGGCAGGCAGTAAGGTCTCTTTTTCTGAAACATCACTCCATGAGCAGTCAATAGCATCGCAAATGTTCAGCATTTTTTTCAATTTGTCTGAAGTAAAAGGTAAAAATGGTTCAGAAACTACTGCTAAAGCAGCAGCAATTTGGAGGGCAACATACATGATTGTTTTTACCCGCTCTTCATCTACTTTAATTACTTTCCAAGGCTCTTCATCTGCTAGGTATTTATTTCCTAATCTAGCAAGATTCATTAATTCTTGTGAAGCTTCTCTAAATCTATATCGTTGAATAGATTTTCCAATACTTTCAGGAAAATATTTGATTGCTGCTAACGCATCTTGATCAACTTCTCTTAATTCTCCAGCTGAAGGTACTAGTCCACCATAATATTTGTTTGTCAAAACAACCACACGATTTATAAAGTTTCCAAAAATAGCGACCAACTCATTGTTATTTTTCGCTTGAAAATCTTTCCATGTAAAGTCATTGTCTTTATTTTCTGGAGCATTTGCTGTTAAGGTATAGCGCAATACGTCTTGTTGACCTGGAAAGTCTTCTAAGTACTCATGGAGCCAAACAGCCCAATTTTTAGAAGTTGACAACTTATTTCCCTCTAAATTTAAAAATTCGTTTGCAGGAACATTTTCGGGTAAAATATATCCACCATGTGCTCTTAGCATACTTGGGAAAATAATACAATGAAAGACAATATTATCTTTTCCTATAAAATGAACCAGTTTTGTGTTTTTATCTTTCCAATAATCTTCCCAATTTTTACCTTCTCGTTCTGCCCATTCTTTTGTTGAAGAGATATAACCAATAGGAGCATCAAACCATACATACAAAACTTTTCCCTCGCCTCCGTCTGCAGGAACAGGAATTCCCCATTCTAAATCTCGAGTAACCGCTCTTGGTCGCAAACCATCATCAATCCACGATTTCACCTGTCCTAAAACATTAGATTTCCAATCGTTTTTATGGCCTTCTAAAATCCATTCACGTAAAAAAGATTCATGTTTGTCTAGTGGCAAAAACCAGTGTTTCGTTTTCTTAAGTGTTGGAGTATTTCCTGTAATAGCAGATTTAGGATTAATTAAATCTGTTCCGTTATGACTGGTTCCACATTGCTCACACTGATCTCCATAACTTTCTTCAAAACCACATTTTGGACAGGTTCCAATAACAAACCTATCTGCTAAAAACTGATTAGCTTCAGCATCATACAATTGCTCGGTTACCTCTTCTACAAAGGCTTCTTCTTTGTGTAAGTGTTTAAAAAAATCTGAGGCTGTGGTATGATGAATTTTTGAGGAAGTTCTGGAGTAATTATCAAAAGAGATTCCAAAATCTTTAAAAGATTGTTTAATTATTGCATGATATTTATCAATAATAACCTGAGGAGAAACTCCTTCTTTTTTTGCTCGCATTGGGATTGCCACGCCATGCTCATCACTACCACATATGTAAGCAACATCATTTCCTGTTAAACGTAAATATCTGGCATAAATATCTGCTGGAACGTATACCCCGGCTAAATGACCAATATGAATAGGTCCGTTAGTGTATGGTAAGGCTGCAGTAACAGTATATCTTTTGGATGAACTCATAAATATTCTTTTGAACTAATTTTGGTTAACAAAAGTACAAAAAGCAAGTTGAACATATTTTTGAAAGCCCAATGAATTTAGATACATTTACAAAAATCATTTTTATGAAGAGACGAATTAAATCTGTATTCGTAGTTTTATTCTTTATTTCTTTTTTGTCTTTTGGACAAACAAAGAATGATTCAATTTCAAAACGTATGAAATTAGTTCAACCAAAGTATCTTGTTGCTGGAGATAGTATTGCTATAATAGCTCCAGCAGGAATTCTTATTAAAAGAGAAAATATTATCAATGAAGCTAAAGAACTTGCAGAAAGTTGGGGTTTAAAAGTTATCATTGGCGACCATGTTTTTAACCAAAACAATCATTTTTCAGGCACAGATGAAGAACGTACTAGTGATTTTCAAAATGCGTTGGACAACCCCAGTATTAAGGCAATTTGGTGCGCAAGAGGGGGCTATGGTAGTGGGCGTATTTTAGATAATTTAGTTTATGACAAATTTAAAAGAACCCCAAAATGGGTTGTTGGGTATTCAGACATAACTGCTTTTCATAGCCATATTCATAATCTCGGAATTCAAACCCTACACGCTATGATGGGAACAAGTTTATTGTTTGATTCAGAAAAAACGAAACACAGTATTGAAACCCTTAGAATGGCTTTATTTGGAGAAGCGTTGACGTATAAAATAAATTCTTCTAAATATAATAAAGAAGGGGTAACAGAAGGGGTTTTAGTTGGAGGAAATCTTAGTATTTTACAAAGTATGTTAGGAAGTGAAAGTCAGTTAAATACTGCTGGGAATATTTTATTTATTGAAGAAATAGGCGAATATAAATATCATATTGACAGAATGCTACAAAGTTTAAAAAGAGCGGGATATTTTGATAATTGTAAAGGGCTTATTGTAGGTGATATGAGCAATATTAAAAAGAACACAACAGCCTGGGGAAGTTCTATTGAACAGCTTATCTTAGATGTTATTGAAGAGTTTGATTTTCCTGTTTTATTTAATTTTCCTGCGGGACATGAACCAGATAATAGAGCTCTAGTTTTTGGTGAAAAAATTAAAATGAATATTACATCAACTACCTCAGAAATTATATTTAAATGAAATCTATAGAAGATAGTATTGCTTTCTTTGCCTCTTTTATATGGGGGTATCCATTATTATTATTATTAATTGGTGGAGGGATTTACCTCCTCATACTTTCTAGGTTTTTACCTTTCAGGTATTTCGGTCATGCCATCCAAGTATTGCGTGGTAAATATGATGACCCAAATGATCCTGGGCAAATAAGTCATTTTCAAGCATTAACAACAGCACTTTCAGCAACTGTTGGGATGGGCAATATTTCTGGAGTTGCTGTGGCAATAGCTATGGGAGGTCCAGGAGCAATTTTTTGGATGTGGATAAGTGCTATAGTAGGGATGTCTACAAAGTTTTTCACTTCCTCTTTAGCCATCATGTTTAGGGGAAAAGATAGTCATGGAGTATTACAAGGTGGTCCTATGTATTTTATCACAGAAGGTCTGGGGAAAAAATGGAAACCATTGGCAATTTTTTTTAGTGCATGTGCTATGATTGGTGCACTGCCAGTATTTAATGTAAATCAATTAACACAAGCAGTTAACGATATATTATTAAAACCTAATGGAGTAGAAGTAACTAATTACACAAATTTAGGTATTGGAGTTATTCTTGTTATTATCACATCTATAGTTGTTCTTGGGGGGTTAAAAAGGATAGGTAAGGTTACGGCAAGGTTAGTGCCTTCTATGGTATTGCTTTATTTTATTTTGGTAGTTATTATTTTAATTGTAAATATTGAGGTAGTTCCTAAATACTTTATGATGATTTTCACAGATGCTTTTTCAGCAGACTTTATTAATGAAGAATCTTTTTTTGGAGGTGTAGTAGGGGCTTTAATTATTTTAGGAATAAAGCGCGGAGCATTTTCTAATGAAGCCGGAGTTGGAACTGCTCCGATGGCACATGGAGCTGCAAAAACTGACGAACCTGTAAGAGAGGGTTTAGTTGCTATGTTAGGCCCATTTATAGATACCATTATTGTGTGTACGTTAACCGCATTAGCTATTTTAGTCACGGAAGTATGGCAAACAACCGACACCAATGGTGTGACTTTAACCGCAACAGCTTTTGGAAATGCAATGCCTGGAATTGGAAAATATTTATTGATGGTTTGTGTTGCAATATTTAGTATTTCCTCATTATTTTCATACTCATATTACGGGACTAAATCTCTTTCTTTTTTAGTGGGTGCAAAATACAAACATGTATATAATTATTTATTTATTGGAAGTATTCTGATTGGGGCAACTGCTAGCTTAGATACCATGATTAATTTAATAGATAGTGCTTTTGCCTTGATGGCAATTCCAACCATGTTGGCTACTATTATTCTGGCGCCAAAAGTGATGAAAGAAGCTAAGAGTTACAGTAATAAATTAAAGAATTCTAGGAATTAAACTTCCTTCCTGATAGAAAGGCTGAAAGCGAGCAAATAACTCTTCAGAATACCAGTTTAATTCTCTTGTTTTTTTAACCATTTCTGCATGCTTTGGGTTTTTATAAGCATAATTCATCATGGCTTCTGCACTACTCCAAAGAGAAAAGGTTGCCTGCATTAATAGCGGAAATTCTCCAATCCCTTTAGAAAAAACTAACTCATCATACTTGTCCATCGATTTAGAAACAGCAGGAACATTTTTCCAGAATTGGTATGCCAACTTAGGTTTAATTGTTGCTCTTGTAATCACAGCTAATGGTTTTGTTTTATCATATTCAACAGAACTTTCAAACGGGTTGAGCTTACTCCATTCTCCATGACTTTTTACTGTGTGCATTAAGATATGACTATAACTTACAGCTGTTTTAGTATATTCTTTTACCACATCAGTTCCTAAAAATTCTTTCGCTAATTCTTCAGATTTAAAAACAGCCACGAATCCAAATGTTGAAAAATCTGGCTTTATAGAAAAGCCATTTCCACTTCCAGTTCCAAGTGGTTTAAAGAAAGTAAGGCCATTTATTTTTTTTTGTAAAATTGGAGATCGTCCCATTCTCGTGAAAGCATACCATTTATTTTTTATTCCGGCATATTGAAAAAAAGAAATTAAAGCTGTTTGAGACATTATATTGTGTTTTTACAAAATTAAGTAAATAATGCTTTTGTATTTTAGTAAAATGGCAGAACATTATGAATTAGGAAATAAAGGAGAACAATTAGCCGTAAATTATTTAATTAATAAAGGGTATAAAATTGTAGAAAGAAACTGGAGGTTTCAGAAAGCAGAGATAGATATAATAGCTACTAAAGATAAGATACTTATTTCTGTTGAAGTGAAAACTAGGTCTACTAATGACTTTGGGAATCCACAAGATTTTGTAACCCCAAAAAAAATTAAGTTAATGGTATCAGCAATGAATGAATATATTTTGAATAAAGATTTAGATATTGAGCTTAGGTTTGATATTGTCGCTATTACTAAAGATAAATCAAGTTTTGATATTCAACACTTTAAAGATGCTTTTTTATATTTTTAATTTAATTCATCTAGAATAAATTTTAAATCATCTATAGTTCTTGGAATAGAAATAATCTGCTTATCCATTCCTAATATAAAATAACTTGGAGTAGAATTAATTTGATATGTTTTTGCAGTTGGGTTTTCCCACTTCCCTAATCCCAAAACATGATGCCATCCTGGCATTTTAAGTCGATAATTTGACCATACACCATCTGAGGTTTCCATTGCAAAAGCGATGACTTCTGTATTCGTTTTTCCTTTCATATATTCGAAAATTTCTGGAACTTCTCTCAAGCAATGGGAACATCCTGTACTGTAAAAAATAAGTAAATAATTCAATCCATTTTTGAGCGAGGATAGCCTTAACTCTTTACCGTTTTCATACCATGTAATCTCAGGAGCAACTCGACCAATAGCAATTCTTAATTGCCCTAATATTTTATTTTTGAATCTAATATTTTGATTTTCTTTTGGAAGTTTATCGAAATAATTAGCAAACAAATGGTCTACTAAGGTTGCATTTTTAATTTCAGAAAATCTTGAAATAAGATAATTTATTACATCGGCTTTAAAAGAAATAGATTTTGCTTTTGAAATGGCTACTTTGCATGAATTCTTGTAGGTTTCCTCTTTTTGCAAAGGGTCTACAGCAAAGTTAAGGGTCAATACATATTCTAAAATTTTATCAAATAGAAAAGTAGAATTATTAAGTGTTTTATTTGAAAAGTCTACATAATCAAAAAAATGAGCAATTGAACTGTTGATGTAATTTAAGGGCCTCTCAAAAATCTCAGGAGAATTATATCGTAGTGAAGCCTTTATAAAATGATTCACTAGTTTCCCTTTAGAGTTAATGATATAGTCTTTTTCTACCTTTTTGACTTTTGCCAAACTCTTCTTGTAAGCTTCTTTAATTAATGTAGAGGGATTTCTAAAATATTCACTTTGTAAAGAATCTAAGGTAAATTGTGCGTTGTATATTTTTTTAGTAAAAGAGGAATAAAGTTGATTTTCTATTGATTCTTTAAAAATAACTGTGTTTTCTGAATCATTTGGGTTGAATTCAAATATGATATCTTCTTTATTAAAGAAAAAGTCTATGAATCCATTTCTTTTCATACTGTATTTAATGCGGTAAGCCCCAGGCTTAGCCTCATTTGGTAATGAAAATTCAAAAAAACCTTTTTCAGCTTCTTTTTTTACTTGTGTGTTTTTTACAAAAATTTGTTTTGTGCCTTCAATTTTATACAGTAGTACCCAGGAAGAATTTTCTGTTGGGCTCATTGTTCCTTTTATATTAAATTGGGAGTACGATAGTGAGCTTATCAACAAAAATAAAACAATAATTTTTTTCATAATAAACAGATTTAATTCAAATTTTTTAACAAATCCAAAATTACAGTTTCTTCCTTTAATTCTGTACTTTAGACCTAAATAAATTAGATATGAATTTTCAAAATAAAGTTGTTTGGATTACAGGGGCCTCCTCAGGAATTGGAAGAGCTCTAGCGCTAGAGTTATCAAACCAAGATGCTTTACTAATTATTTCAGCTAGAAATAAAGCATTTTTAGAAACTGTGAAAACAAGCTGTAAAAACCCAAATAATGTTTGGGTTTTACCACTAGATTTAGCACTTCATTCATCATTTGTTCAGATAGCAGCAAAAGCAATGCAGATATATGGCCGAATTGACATTCTTGTAAATAATGGCGGTATTAGTCAGCGATCATTGGCAAAAGATACTTTAGTCACTATTGATCAAAAAATTATGGAAGTTAATTATACAGGAACAGTAGCGTTAACAAAAGCTGTATTGCCTTATTTTTTAGAAAATCAACAAGGACAGATCGTTGTAACCACAAGTATTGTTGGTTTAATAGGAACACCTTTAAGATCTAGTTATGCAGCATCAAAGCATGCTTTGCATGGGTTCTTTGATAGCTTACGAGCAGAGGTTTATGATGCTAATATAGCAGTAACATTAATCTGCCCAGGTTTTGTTTCAACAAATATTTCTATGAACGCTTTAACAGGTGATGGTACCGCACAGCAAAAAATGGATACGGCTACAGCTAATGGTATTTTACCAGAGCGGTTTGCAAAATTAATGGCTAAAGCAATCCACAACAAAAAGGAAGAAGCCTATATTGCTGGATTTAAAGAAAAATTAGGAGTCTATGTAAAAAGATGGTTTCCAAAGGTGTTCTCCGTTATGATAAGAAAACTTAGTGTTACTTAAAAAAACCTACAGCTTCAAAATAATTTATTACAGCTTCTTTCATTAAAACGGTTTGTTCACCTGGCTTTAAGTTTGGTAAATCTGTGAGTATTCTATAATGAGGCCAACCATCTTTATCAAAAAAATCGAATTCATAATATCCATAGGGCTCTAGTAATTTGCAAATTGCAATGTGCATTAGGTTCACTTTTTCATCTTTCTTGAATTGCCTTTTTCCTTGCCCTAATTCTTGAACACCAATTAAATAGATGATGCCGTCAAGATTTAAAACATCTCCCTCAGAAAATTGTTGAGTTAATTTTTTAACCAAATAATCCCACTTATCTTTTAAACTTGTAGCATTGTTTTGTATTATTTTCATGTTGTAAAGATATCAATTCTCTGAGGTATTTTTATTGAACTAATGCTATTATATTGTATCGTATTATCTTTTAGGTTTCTATATATTTGTAAGCTTAAATTAACAACCATGAGTTTAAGTAAGAAGATTAATTTTATTTTAGTTTTATGTATTACAATACAATCTTTTTCACAAGAGAAAGTTCAAGAATTAGATTCTATTGTAATTAACTCCTCCAGAATTAGTTTACCATTCAAGAAAAATTCTCGTACGATAACTATTATAACTGCCAAAGACATTAAAAATAGTGCAGCAACTAATGTTGCAGATTTATTGCAACAAGTTACAGGAGTAGATATTAGAAGAAGAGGCACCGGAGGAGGACAATCTGACTTGTACATAAGAGGAGGAGGATTTGATCAAACTTTACTACTCATCGATGGAATTAAAATGGACGATGCACAAACTGGGCATCACACCATGAATGCAGCTTTGCCAATTGAAGTAATTGAAAGAATTGAAATTATTAAAGGACCTGCGGCAAGAATTTTTGGACAAAATGCATTTACTGGAGCCATTAATATCGTAACTAAAAAGAGATTAAAAAGTAAAGTTTCTATAAACCTAGAAGCTGGATCTTTTGGACAATCAAACGGTTCTGTAACTTTAGGAAAAGAGACTGAAAACACATCAATTATCGCTCATCTTGGTGTGCTTTCATCTAACGGATATCGTAATAATTCTGATTATAACAATCAAAATTATTTTTTAAAGGGAATATTTAATAAAAAGAAGCAACCCATAGAAGTTATTGCTACTTTTTTTGATAAGAAGTTTGGAGCAGAAAACTTTTACACAACTAATGCAACTTTTAACGAGTATGAGGAAACCCAAAATAGTTTACTAGGAGTTTCTACCACTTTTAAATCCAATAAATTTAAAGTAACACCGAGAATCTATTGGAGAAGAGGACAAGACATGTTCCTTTTAAGAAGAGATGATCCAGGGTTTTATAGAAACTTCCATATTACAAATAAAATAGGGGTTGAAACGAACGCTTCTTATACATCAGATCTTGGAATTACTGGTTTTGGAGTAGATCTTTCAAGATTTTCCATACAAAGTAATAATTTAGGAGCTAGAGCTAGAACTATGGCAAACTTATTCATAGAGCACCGCTTTAAATTGGGTTCTTTTGATATTACTCCAGGTATAGCTGCAACGTATTTTTCAGATTTTAAATTTAATGCTTTTCCAGGTTTAGATCTTGGTGTTCAAATTACTGACAAAGTAAGATTATACGGAAATGTTGGGTTCACCTTTAGAGCACCAACTTTTACCGATTTATATTACAGTGACCCTGCAACTTCAGGAAATCCAAACTTAGAATCAGAAAAAGCACTTGCTCAAGAAATAGGAGTAAAGTATAGTGATGATAAATTTTCAGGATCTTTAGCTATCTTTAACAGAGATTCAGAAGATTTAATAGATTATGTAAGACCAAATACTGAAGCTAGTATTTTTACAGCAGCTAATATTGCCGAAGTAAGTACTCAAGGAATTGAGTTTGAAAGTGCCTATAACTTTAAAATGAACAACTACAATCAAGTGATAACGTTTGGTTACACCTATTTAAATGATGATATTTTAGATCAAAATAATGATTTGTCTCGTTATTCTTTAAATACTTTAAAACATCAATTTGTTTCTCGTTTTACATCTCAATTGTTTAACAATGTGCGTCAAAATATTATTTATAAACACGCAGAAAGAACAGTAGGGACAAACTATAATGTATGGGATGCTTCTTTACTTGTAGATATTAATAAGTTTACGTTTACCTTAACTGCTAATAATATTTTTAACGCTGAGTATATAGAATCTGGATTTGTTCCAATGCCTCCAAGTAATATTTTACTTGGCTTACGCTATGCATTTTAAAAAAGGTCTCTTGTCTTTCAATTTTCAGAGGGAGAAACAGAAGAATATAAAAGCCAGCTAAAAGCTGGTTTTTATATTTAAGTTTTTATTGAAAAAGTCTAAAGATATCATTTCCATTTGCAAACAGTAATAAAGTAATTAATAAAATAAAACCAGTTACTTGAGCATATTCTAAAAATTTATCACTTGGTTTTTTCCCTGTAATCATTTCCCATAAAGTAAACACTACATGGCCTCCATCTAGTGCAGGAATTGGTAATAGATTCATAAAACCTAACATGATAGAAAGAAAAGCAGTAATATTCCAAAAACTTTCAGCGCTCCATGTAGAAGGGAAAATACTTCCAATAGAAATAAATCCACCCAGCCCTTTATATGCTCCTGTACTAGGATTAAAGATTTTCTTGAGCTGTTTTACATAATTGGTAAGGGTCTCGTATGATTTATTAATACCCGCCGGAATTGCATCAGCGAAAGAATAGTTGATATCAGCCAAATCATAGTACCCTAATTTTTCTAAGTCAGAAAAAGTCATGCCATAAATCACTACCCCCAACTTTCCATTATCATTTACTACTACATTAAATGTTTTATTTTCTTCACCTCTCTTCACAGTCATCGAAATCTCTTTCCCTTTGTTTTCATTCAGTAGGCTCTCAACTTCATCTTGGTATTTTAAGGACTGACCGTTAATAGCTATAACAATATCTTTATCTTTTAACTCTGAGTTCGCATTTAGAGAGTTTTCTTGAAATTCAGCAAACATAAAAGGGCTTCTAGGCCTTACAATCATTCCTGCATTTTTACCCCTACTAATTAATTTATCAATAAAGTCTACAGGTAGTTCCTTTTTTATAATAAGACCATTTCTTTCTACAGTATAATTATTACCATTAATAAATTCAATGGTAATGTTTGAGAACTTTTTTATTTCTTGACCATCAACACTTAAAATTTTGTCTCCATTTTGCAAGCCTAAACTAACCGCCAATGAGTCTTGAACCCATACACCGTTAGCAACATTTTCATTTGGAAGATATTTTTCACCATAGGAGTACATTAACATGATATATATAAAAATACCTAAGATGAAATTAACAAAAACTCCACCTAACATAATAATTAAGCGTTGCCAGGCTGGTTTGGATCTAAACTCCCAAGGCTTTGGTTCTTCTTGGAGTTGTTCGGTATCCATACTTTCATCAATCATTCCAGATATTTTCACATATCCTCCTAAAGGAATCCATCCGATACCATAAACAGTTTCTCCTATCTTCTTTTTGAAAATAGAAAATTTATAATCAAAAAATAAATAAAATTTTTCTACTCTTGTTTTGAATAATTTAGCAGGGATAAAATGCCCTAATTCATGCAATACAATTAACAACGATAAGCTTAATATAAATTGTGAAGCTTTTATTAATATTTCCATCTAGTTTAGGTCTTCAGTTTTTAAAGGCACAAATGTACACTTTTCATTAGAGGTGCAAAAAATTGTTTTAAGATGCTATTTTAATTTAACAAACATTTATAGGGTATTAGACATTAAATTGTTGTTGTGTATTATATTTGTATAATATTTATAGTTATGGATTTAGGCTTTTTTAAAAAATCAATCCCCACACTTCGTTTTTTGGTTGTATTTTCTATAGTTGGTATTACTGTTTTTTATCAATTAATGTCTCAAGAAGAACGTCTTAAAATTTACAACCCTATAGATATTAATCCCAGATTAGTTGATATTTCAGTAAAGAATTTGAAAAAAAATCACAGCATTTCAGATTTTGAATTAACAAATCAAAACGGAAAAAAAATTACCAATACCACCTACGAAAATAAAATTTATATCGCAGATTTTTTCTTTACGCGTTGTCAAACAATATGCATATCGATGGCTTATAATATGAGCGAATTACAAGAATATTATAAAGACGATAATGATATTATGTTTTTATCTCATTCTGTGACACCCACCATAGATAGTGTTTCTGTTTTAAAAGAATATGCAATAAAAAAAGGAGTTATTGACGGAAAATGGAATATCACAACAGGCCCAAAATCACATATTTATGATTTAGCTCGGAAAAATTATTTTGCAGTTTTAGATGAGGGGAGTGGTGATGAAAATGATTTTATTCATACAGAACAATTTGTTTTAATAGATAAAGAAAGACGTATTAGAGGTTTTTATGACGGCACTGAAAAAGAGGATATGAATACAATAAAAAACGACATCGCAATTTTAAAAAGAGAATACAATTAAAATAACTTGTTTAGAATCATTCTAGTTTAGTATCTTTGTTTACTAATTCCATTCCCGCACAAGCGGGAATCTATATTTAATGACTACAATAGCATCTTTACATATCGGCGAGTTGGCATATATTTCTGAAGAATCTCTTAATGAGATTCCACTTAAGTTGTTAGAGATGGGTTGTCTTCCAGGCGCTGAAGTAGAGCTCATCCAATTAGCACCATTAAACGATCCATTATATATCTGTGTAAATGGAAGTCACTTGGCCATCAGAAAAGAAACTGCTTCAAAAATTCAAATCATTAAAGCCCAATAATGAGTTATAAAAAAACTATTAATGTTGCTTTAATAGGAAACCCTAATACAGGTAAAACATCATTATTTAACGAATTAACGGGTTTAAATCAGAAAGTTGGAAATTACCCAGGGGTCACAGTAGACAAAAAAGAAGGCCATAGCAAGCTCCAAAGTAATTTAAAAGCTATTATCACAGACTTACCAGGAACATATAGTATTAATCCTACATCTTTAGATGAAACAATTGTTTTAAAAACCCTTTTAAATTCTAAATCAGAAAAAACACCAGACGTTATTGTTGTTGTTGCAGATGTTGAAAACTTAAAAAGAAATCTATTACTCTTTTCTCAGATTAAAGACCTAGAAATACCTACGATTTTAGCCATCAATATGGCAGATCAAATGAAACGAAAAGGGATAACAATAGATTTAAAATTATTAAAAAAAGAATTAAGTAACGAAGTAGTTTTATTAAGTGTTAGAAAAGACCCTGATCAAGGAATTAAAGAGGTAAAAAAAGCAATAATAAAAACCTATAATTCAGCAAAAGCATTTCCATTATGTAATGTTAATAACAGAATCGATCCTGCTTATTTTGACAGATTAAAAGAGATTAATCCAAAATATTCTATATACGAATTATGGTTAATGATTACTCAAAATAGTTTTCCTGATAAGATTTCAGAAGATGAAAAAAAAGCGCTTTTAACTTTTAAAAATGACTCTAAAAATTTAAAGAAATACCAGCATAAAGAAACCATTTATAGGTATCAAAAAATTAATGAAATATTAAAAAAAACATACCTGGCAGATCGTTCCAAAGCAACAGATTTGAGAGCTAAGCTAGACAAGGTTTTTACACACAAAATTTTTGGATATATCCTATTTTTTACTGTATTGCTATTAATTTTTCAATCTATTTTTGACTGGGCAAGTCTTCCTATGGATCTTATAGATACTGTATTTGCAAACCTCAGCTCTTATGTAAACAAAACGATGCCTGCTGGAGTTTTAAATAACTTAATTTCAGAGGGAATTATTCCTGGAATAGGCGGGATTATTATTTTTATTCCACAAATTGCAATATTATTTTTATTTATTTCCCTACTTGAAGAAACAGGGTACATGAGTAGGGTTGTTTTTCTAATGGATAAAATTATGAGACGTTTTGGTATGAGTGGGAAAAGTGTTATTCCATTAATTTCAGGAACAGCTTGTGCCATTCCTGCTGTTATGGCTACTCGTAATATTTCAGGGTGGAAAGAACGCCTAATTACTATACTGGTAACACCGTTTACAACCTGTTCTGCACGTTTGCCGGTTTATGCGATTATTATTGCATTAATTATTCCTGATAAAAAGATTTTTGGAATTTTTAATTTACAAGGATTAACTCTACTTAGTTTGTATATCCTAGGTTTTATAACCGCTATTATTGCCGCAATAATCCTTCATAAAACACTAAAAATAAAAAATACTTCATTTTTTGTGGTTGAAATGCCAGATTATAAATTACCATCACTAAAAAATGTATTTTTTGATGTAATTGAAAAAACAAAGGCATTTGTTTTTGGTGCTGGAAAAATAATTTTATCTATTTCAATAGTGCTTTGGTTTTTAGCTTCTAACGGTCCACAAGCTTATACTGATGTTGAAAAAAATATTATTGAAAAAACAGTAAGCCAAGAAATTACTGAAGTAAAACTTAATCAAATGATTGCTTCTGCCAAATTAGAAAACTCATACATTGGCATTATGGGAAAAAGTATAGAACCTTTAATTAAACCATTGGGCTATGATTGGAAAATAGGTATAGCTTTAATTAGTTCTTTTGCTGCAAGAGAGGTTTTTGTTGGAACTTTAGCGACCATTTATTCAGTAGAAAGTGATGATGATGATATTACAACAATAAAGCAACGGATGGCCTCAGAAGTTAATCCAGAAACCAATACTAAAAGATTTAATTTTCCAGTAGGCATGTCTTTACTGGTTTTTTATGCATTTGCAATGCAATGTATGGCAACTTTGGCTATTGTAAAACGAGAAACTAAAAGCTGGAAATGGCCTTTAATTCAATTCGTAGGTATGGGTGTTTTGGCCTATATTTGTTCCTTTGTTGTATTTCAAACACTAAGCTAATGCAAGAAATTATAGTATATAGTGCGGTTGGAGTAGCAGTTTTTTTCTTAGTTAAAAAATTTTTCTTCAAGAAGCCGGCGTCTGGATGTAATAAAGATTGTGATTGCTAAAATTTTATAGCAAAAAAAGACTTATTCTTTGAAAAACCAGATTTAACAGACAAAAAAAATTAAACCTTAAATATTTTATATCATGAAAAAAACATTTTTAGTAGTTACGATACTTTTTTTTAGCGGAATTTTTTTAAATCAAGCGCTAGCACAAGACTTTAAAGGGTTAGATAAAAGTCCTATGGATTTGGCATCTTATCCAGATAATTACAGAATTTCAGATAAAGTGATAAAAATTATCTACAGCAGACCTCAATTAAAAGGGAGATCTCTAACAAACTTAGTTAAGTTTGGGAAAAAGTGGAGAACAGGAGCTAATGAAGCAACAGAAATTACATTTTACAAAGACGTCAATTTTGGTGGTACTGAGGTAAAGTCAGGTACGTATACAATGTATACGATTCCAGGAGAAACCACATGGACAGTAGTGTTAAGTAGTCAAGTAAACGTATGGGGAGTTTATTTTCATAAAGATGAAAATGATGTGGCCAAGGTTAGTGTACCTGTTAAAAAGTCAGAGAAAATTATGGATCTATTTTCAATTGTAATTGATAAAGACATGACAATTCACATGGGGTGGGGAGATGTTATTTTAAGTATACCAGTGAAATAAAACCTATAACTTTTAATAGTTTAGGCCCATAAAAAGATGAATTTTATTTTATCTTTTTTATGGGTTTTATTTTTTAGTTAACATTTTAGTAGTTTAAAATACTTTTTGATCTTTACAAGAATCCCATTATTATTAGATACACTTTATACTTTGCAAGAATAAGTGTAAATTTGACCACTTTTAAGAAGAAAATTTCATGCACTATAATTTCAAAGAAATAGAAGAAAAGTGGCAAAATCATTGGGCTAAAAACCAAACATTTAAAGCTAGTAATGATTCTGAAAAACCAAAATATTATGTTTTAGACATGTTTCCTTACCCATCAGGGGCGGGTTTACATGTTGGACATCCTTTAGGATATATTGCATCAGATATTTATGCACGTTACAAACGTCATAAGGGCTACAATGTATTGCACCCACAAGGGTATGATTCTTTTGGATTACCTGCTGAACAATATGCCATACAAACGGGTCAACATCCAGCAAAAACAACTGAAGAAAATATTAAAACGTACCGCCGTCAATTGGATCAAATTGGATTTTCTTTTGATTGGTCTCGAGAAGTACGAACATCAAACCCTGAATATTATAAATGGACTCAATGGATTTTTACTCAATTATTTGACTCATGGTACAATAAAGATTCTGATAAAGCAGAGGATATTTCTTCATTAATTTCAATATTTAAAAAAGAGGGGAATTTAAATATAAATGCAGCGGCTGACGATGAAATTGAGGTGTTCACTGCTGATGAATGGAAAGCTTTTGAAAAAGTAAAACAAGAACAAATCTTATTAAAATATCGATTAACATTTTTATCTGATACAGAAGTAAATTGGTGTCCAGCATTAGGAACAGTGTTGGCAAACGATGAAATTATCAATGGAGTTTCAGAACGTGGAGGACATCCTGTGGTTAGAAAAAAAATGACCCAGTGGTCTATGCGTATTTCTGCTTACGCACAACGTTTACTGGATGGCCTAGATGCTATTGATTGGCCTCAGCCATTAAAAGACTCACAAACCAATTGGATTGGCCGATCACAGGGAGCTATGGTAACGTTTAAAGTTGATTCTTCAACATTAACAGAGAATACTGAGACAAAATTATCTTATAAAGCCCTAGAAGAAATAAAAGAAGTCAGATCAAATTTATCAAAATCAGAATCTGTTCTTTGGAATAAATTAAAAGGAAAAAAAGGGGCTATAAAATTTAGAAAAAAATACACTATTGGTTCTTTTTTGGTAGATTATGTTTGTTTATCAAAAAACATCATTGTTGAATTTTCAGGGAAAAAAGATGAAAAAATTAGAACTGCTTATTTCAATGAAGAAGGCTTTAATGTTCTTTATGTTACTAATGAAGAAGTAGAGAAAAATGTTGAGGAAGTTATTTCTAAAATAAATGATGCCATTCAATTTTCGACAGAAATTCCAAAAACAACAAAAGAAAAAATTTCTACTAAAAAAACAGCATATGAAATTTCTGTTTTTACAACAAGACCTGATACTATTTTTGGAGTTAGTTTTATGACTTTAGCTCCAGAGCATGAATTGGTTTCTAAAATAACAACTGATGCTCAAAAAACTGAAGTTGAAAATTATATAAGGGCTACCGCTAAAAGGTCTGAGAGAGATAGAATGGCGGATGTAAAAACCATTTCAGGTGCTTTTACAGGGGCTTATGCAATTCACCCATTTTCAGGAGAAAAGGTTCAAATTTGGATTGGAGACTATGTTTTGGCTGGATATGGAACAGGTGCTGTAATGGCTGTTCCGTGCGGAGATCAAAGAGATTATGATTTTGCAAAACATTTTAAAATTCCAATACCGAATATTTTTAAAGATGTAAATATCGCCGAAGAAGCGCACACAAATAAAGAGGGAACTACAATTTCAAATTCTGATTTTCTGAGTGATTTATCTTATAAGAAAGCTTTAAAACTATCTATTTTTGAATTAGAGAAACAAAAAATTGGTTATGGCAAAGTAAATTATCGTTTACGTGATGCTGTTTTTAGCAGGCAACGTTATTGGGGAGAACCTTTTCCAGTTTATTATAAGGACGGAATGCCTCAAATGATTGCTGCAAAATATTTACCAATTGTTTTACCGGAGGTAGAAAAGTACCTACCTACTGAGGATGGAAAACCACCATTAGGGAATGCGATAGAATGGGCTTGGGATTCTCGTGCTAAGAAAGTAGTTTCGAATGAAAAATTAAAAAATAAAACGGTATATCCTCTAGAATTAAATACCATGCCGGGTTGGGCAGGAAGTTCGTATTACTTTAACCGCTATATGGATCCACACAATAAAGATGAGTTTGCTTCCAAAGCATCTTTAGAATACTGGAAAGAGGTAGATTTATATATTGGTGGGTCAGAACATGCTACAGGGCATTTATTGTATGCACGTTTTTGGCAAAAATTTCTATTTGACAAAGGATTCGTTCCTGTAGATGAGTTTGCAAAAAAACTCATCAATCAAGGGATGATTTTAGGAACAAGTGCTTTTGTATTTAGAGAAGAGGGTACTCATAAGTTTTATTCAAAAGGGTTAATCCAAGATAAAAAAGTTCAACCTATCCATACAGATGTTTCTTTTGTAAATGCCTCAGATGAATTAGATATTGAAGCCTTCAAAAACTGGAGAGAAGAGTTTAAACACGCAGAATTTATTGCTGAAGAAGACGGGACTTTTAAGGTTTCACGCGAAGTAGAAAAAATGTCTAAATCAAAATATAATGTTGTAAACCCAGACAATATTTGTGCAGAATATGGAGCAGATAGTTTACGTTTATTTGAGATGTTTTTGGGACCTTTAGAACAAGCAAAACCATGGAAAACATCTGGAATATCTGGTGTTCATTCATTCCTTAAGAAGCTATGGAAACTATTTTACAATGAGGATGTTTTTTTAATTTCTGAAGAAAAACCAACTGTTGAAGAATTAAAGACATTACACAAAACTATCAAAAAAGTAGAGGAAGATATTGAGAACTTCTCATTTAACACATCAGTCTCTACTTTTATGATCGCTGTTAATGAGTTAACTGCGCAGAAATGTAATAAACGAGATATTTTAGAACCATTACTATTGCTAATCTCACCTTATGCACCTCATATTGCTGAAGAATTATGGAGTAAATTAGGGCATGAAGTATCTATTTCAACAGAAGATTTTCCAATTTTTGAAGCCAAACATTTAGTAGAAAGTTCTAAGAACTATCCAGTTTCTTTTAATGGGAAAATGAGGTTTACGTTAGAATTACCATTAGATATGTCTAAAGAAGACATAGAAAAAACTGTTATGGCACAAGAAAAAACTCAGGCCCAATTAGCAGGAAGAACTCCTAAAAAAATTATTATTGTTCCCGGAAAAATAATAAATATTGTAGGGTAGTTCAAACAAGAAATAAATTTATGTATAGCTGGTGTAATTTATTTACATCAGCTTTTTTTTTGATTTTCTTTATGTATCTTGTTTGACACTTATTAATTTTAATTTTTTATGAATTGAAATTGTTATTAGAAAGCTTTTTTAGGAAATATAAATCGATACTGATCTACTAAAACATTGAAAAATTTTAACAACATATCATTAAGAATTAGAATCTTTATTGTAATGATTTTGCTAATTTTTTTGGCAACAATATTAATTATAGGGGTAACTATATATCAATATAATAAACAAACCATAGATTATAACGTTAGTCGATTTGGGAGAAAAGAGGAAACCTTAAAAAAAGAATTAGACCTCCAATTATATCAACGTTCAAACATAGCTGTTTCAACTGAAAACCTTAAAACAATATTTCAAAATGCTATATATGAGATTGCATATGTTCACAATTTAGAAATCACAATGTATGATTTGGGTGGTGCAATGTTAAGAACTTCCGTTCCTTTTGGCTTAAAAGACTCAATACCTCCCGACTTATCTATTTCAAAAGTTTCTCAATTAAAATCTAGTAAAAAAGACAGAGTTTTTGAAGTTGTAGAAAATAATAAAATTAAAATTGAAACATCGTACACCTATATTCTTGATTCAATTTCTAATAGAATTGGTATTTTAAAGTTAGAATTTAATCAAGATAATACCATCCAAGAATATGAGTTAAAGGTTTTTTTAACACGCTTAATTCTTGTATACCTGTTTATGCTTTTAATAGCAATAATGTTAGCCTATTTTTTATCGAGTTATATTACAAGGTCTATTAAGAATATTACTGATAAAATGAAACGCACCAGGCTAAATGAGAGGAATGAAAAAATTGTATTAAGTTCAGCAAGTGCAGAGATTGGAATTTTGGTAGAGGGCTATAACAATATGATCGATGAGTTAGAAGAAAGTGCAGTTAAATTAGCAACAAGTGAGCGTGAACAAGCCTGGAGGGAGATGGCAAAACAAGTTGCTCATGAAATTAAAAATCCACTTACACCAATGAGGCTTTCTGTTCAAAGTTTTGAGAGAAGGTTCGATATTAATGACCCAAATATTAAAGTAAAATTAAAAGAATACAGTAATACATTAATACAACAAATAGATGTTATGAGCTCAATTGCAGAGGCCTTTTCTGATTTTGCAAAAATGCCAAAACAGCGTAAAGAAAAAATTGAGATAATAGGAGTTGTAAAAATGGCTCTTGATATATTTAGTGAGGACTATGTTGAATATCTACCTGAAAAAGAACAGGTGTTTGCAAACTTGGATAAAACACAGTTGATTCGGATAGTGACTAATTTAGTCAAAAATGCAACGCAAGCAGTTGAGGGGGTAAAGAACCCTAAAATAGTTGTCAAAGTTTTTATAAAAAATAAAAAAATATTTATAGAAGTTTCCGATAATGGAAAAGGGATCAAACTAGAAGTTGAGCACTTAATTTTTGAGCCTAAATTTACAACAAAAACAAGTGGAATGGGGCTCGGGCTTCCTATGATCAAAAATATTATTGAAGCCTATGATGGTTCAATTAACTTCACCTCTGTCGAAGAAGAAGGAACAGTATTTACCGTAACTTTACCTAATAAATTAAATTAATAAAAAGATGAATTTTGAAAATATTCTATGTACAAGGAGAGAAGGATTGGCAATTATTACAATAAATAGACCTAAAAAGTTAAATGCTCTTAATAAACAAACCATTGAAGAGTTACATGAGGCTTTCATAAATTTAGAAGATGATATTTCTGTAAAAGTAATTGCAATAACTGGAAGTGGAGAAAAGGCATTTGTAGCTGGAGCAGATATTTCTGAATTTGCAAATTTTACGGTTGATAATGGAGGAAAATTAGCCGCTAAAGGGCAAGAGTTATTATTTAATTTAATTGAAAATTTTTCTAAACCTGTTATTGCTGCAATTAATGGTTTTGCATTAGGAGGTGGTTTAGAACTTGCGATGGCTTGTCATTTCAGAGTTGCATCTGATAATGCAAAAATGGGGCTACCCGAGGTGTCTTTGGGTGTAATTCCAGGTTATGGAGGAACCCAACGCTTACCTCAGCTAGTAGGTAAAGGGAAAGCTATGGAGTTAATCATGACAGCTGGAATGATAACCGCAGATAAAGCATTGGCCTCAGGGTTGGTAAATTATGTTAGTTCTTTAGAAGAACTAATGCCATTAGTAGAAAAATTAGCTAACAGAATAATGAGAAATTCATCAGTGGCTATAGGGGCTGCAATTAAAGCAATTAACGCTAATTTTAAGGACGGTGTTAATGGCTATGCTATAGAAATACATGAGTTTGGAAATTGTTTTGGAACTCAAGACTTTAAGGAGGGAACTTCTGCATTCTTAGAAAAAAGAAAAGCTATATTTCCAGGCAAATAAAAAAGCGAGCCCCATGACAAGCTCGCCTAAACAAATCAAAATTACGTTCGTTAACCCTAGAGTGAGAACTCCTTGGTATATTTACGATCGTTTACTATAGTAATTACTTTATAACTCCCCTTTTTTTCTTTTTGAAGAGAATAAATTTTTTCAATAATTGAATCTCCTTTTACATTATCAGTGAATATGATTTCGTTTTCATAATAAATAGATATATGAATTGATGTTTCAATAAAGTTTAATTTAGAAATAAAAATTTTATTTTTTTCTGCTCTAATTACGGGTTTGAATATTGTTTTTTCTCCTTTTTTATGGAAAATTACTTCTCCTGAAATTATTGTAAATGGTTTTATTTCAATTTGGAAATCTTTATTTATTTCTAAGGTATAGTATCCATTTTCTAAGCCTGAAAAATCAAATTCGTAAGGAGTCGCTCTTTCAAGATTTATTATTTCTGTATGAATAATTTTTCCTGAAGTATTCTTAATAAATAACAACTGTCTGTTTTTTACATTATCTACTTCTATTTTGGCACTAAATTTGGCTTCTTTTTTTAAATTTACTTCATTTGAATAAGCAGTTAATGAACCAAATATTAATGCTATTAATGAAATTTTAATTATAGTTTTTCTCATAGTTTTAAATTTAACACTGCAAAGATGTGTTGATTTAGCCATTTGAAAAACAACAATATTGGTATATTTATATTCATAATTATCTTATTATATGATTTTTACACTGCATTTAGTTAATATAGAGTAGTTTTTAGATAATTTTGTTCATATAACTATGTGTCTCAAATCTTAATTTTGTAGATAATGAATAAAAAGAAACCATTTTTAGAAAAAGTAGATCCAGGCTTTGGAAGTTCGTTGCTGGTTAAAAAGCATACGGAGTTTTTAAAAAAACATAAAGCTTCTTGGCATTTTCATCCAGAATTAGAACTGGTTTATGTTAATAAAGGGCAAGGGAAGAGGCATATAGGAAATCATTTATCGTATTTTAATAACAGTCAATTGTTATTAATTGGGCCAAATCTTCCTCACAATGGTTTTACAGATCGTCTAACCACCAACGGCTTTGAAACTCTAATTCAATTTAAGGAAGATTTCTTAGGTGAAGACTTTTTTCAAATTCCAGAAATGAAAAAAATTAAGGAATTATTCGAACGCTCTAAAAAAGGGATTCTCTTTGGTTCAGAAACTAAAATTAAAGTTGGCTATAAAATTGAGAAACTAGTAGAAAAAAAAGGCTTTAAAAAACTACTTGTTTTTTTAGAAATTTTAAATATACTTTCCAAAACATCAGATTATACGATTCTAAATGTAGATGGTTATGCTGTAGAAACAGAATTACAAGACAGTTCTAAACTAGACATAATTTATAAACACATTAATACTAATTTTAAAGAGCATATTAGTTTACATGAGATTGCTAGCATAGCAACAATGACTATTCCTGCTTTTTGTAGATATTTTAAAAAAGTAACAGGAAAAACATTTACCAAGTTAGTTAATGAATATAGGGTAGTTCATGCTACAAAATTATTGTCTGAAAGCAATATGAGCATCACAGATATTTGTTATGAATGTGGATTCAATAACTTTTCACACTTTAATAAATTATTCAAAGAGATAACAGGTAAAAACGCTTCTTCATACAGAAAAGAGATGAAAGGTCTAATTCAATAATAAAAAATAGAAATGAACGATAAAATTGAAAAAGCAATTGACTATTATTCTGTAAAAAGTAAAGAAATTATAGAACATATAAATTCTAGTAACAAGTTAACAGCAGAGGAGATTATACAAGGTGCAGAAGAGCTGGCTATTCTAGAATATAAGCTTACAGCCTTAGAAGTAGCAAAAGTCAGTTAAAAGTAATTCTGCTTTTTATTTAACTCCACTCCACTCATCAAAAAATTGAAGAAGAAACCCTTTCATATACCCATGCCTTTCTTTGGCTAAAAGCTCCCCTGTTTTTGTATTCATCTGATCTTTTAGTAGTAATAATTTTTCATAAAAATGATTGATAGTTGGCGCATTAGATTTTTTGTATTGCTCTTTTGTCATTTCTAAATTAGGCTCAATTTCTGGATCATATAATGCCCTGTTTTTAAATCCACCATAATTAAAACATCTAGCAATACCAATGGCTCCTATTGCATCTAAACGATCTGCATCTTGAATCACATTCAGTTCTGGAGAGCTAAAACTTTTGCTATGGTCAAAAGAAGATTTATAAGAAATAAACAATATAATATTTTCTATGTGAGCAATAACTTCTTCTTCTACTTGTTGACTTAGTAAAAACTCTCGTGCTTTTTTTGGCCCAATAGACTCATCTCCATCATAAAATTTTGCATCAGCAATGTCATGCAATAAGGCTCCTAATTGAACAATAAAAAGATCAACTTTTTCGTCTTTTGCTATGAGCAATGCATTTTTATAAACGCGCTCAATATGAAACCAATCATGCCCTCCTTCTGCCCCTTCAAGGGTTTCTTTAACAAAGTCTATTGTATTTAGAATAATTTGCTTTTTGTTCATTGTATAAAAATAAAAAACCCACCTCTATTAGAGGTAGGTTTCATATTATTTCTTATTAGCTAATTTAAAAATAGTGCCTTATTAACAAAATTCGTTGTAAGCAGTCACTAAGTTTTCAGCAATCATTTGAGCTGATCTACCTTCAATATGATGACGCTCTAGCATATGAACTAATTCACCATCTTTAAATAAAGCCACCGCAGGTGATGATGGAGGAAAAGGAACCATATGTTCTCTTGCTTTTTGTGTAGATTCTTTATCAACTCCTGCAAAAACAGTGGTAAGGTTATCTGGTTTTTTATCAAATTGTAATGAGGCAATTGCTCCTGGTCTAGCTGTTCCTGCAGCACAACCACAAACAGAATTAACCATCACTAGAGTTGTTCCTTTTTTTGCAATTGCAGTATCTACATCTTCTGATGAATATAAAGCTAAAAAACCATTCTTTGTGAGCTCTTCTCGCATTGGTTTTACTAATTCTTCTGGGTACATATTTTTTTAAAATTTAGATTACAAATATAAGGAATATAACATAATCAAAATAGTATATTTGATGATCAAAAAATGACAAAAGATGAGTAATTTTTCTAAATGGCTTGGAGCTGGTATTGGATTTACATTTGGAGGACCTATCGGAGCTATTTTAGGTTTCGTAGCGGCAACTGTAGTAGATAAATTCACCAATGAAGATTTTGTAAAAGAACAGCAAAATTATCAGAAAGACTTTCAACAAAAAAGAGCACAAACTTTAAGTGGTGATTTTGAAATTAGTTTATTAATACTTGCTTCTGTAGTTATCAAAGCTGATGGAAAAGTAGATGAAAGAGAATTAAATTTTGTTAGAAGTCAGTTTGTTGGCATGTATGGTAAAGATAGAGCAAACAAAGCTTTTCAATTATTTAAAGGGATGATGAAGAAGCAAGTGTCATCAAGGCAAGTTTGTATTCAAATCCGTCAACATATGCCTCATTCCTCAAGACTTCAGTTAATTCACTTTTTATTCGGAATAGCGAAAGCAGATGAGTATGTTTCTGACATAGAGGTAGATGAAATAAGAAAGATAGCAGGGTATTTATATGTTAATCAATACGATTTTGAATCTATTAAAGCGATGTTCTACAAGTCTTCAGACAGTGCTTATAAAATTTTAGAAGTAGAAACATCAGTAACTGACTCAGAATTAAAAACCGCCTACAGGAAAATGGTAAAAAAATACCATCCAGATAAATTAATTGGTTTAGGTGATGAACATCTAAAAGGAGCTAAAGAGAAGTTCCAAAGAATACAGGAGGCCTATGAGGCCATAAAAAATGAGCGAGGGATTAGCTAATTAATGTAAAGAGTTTATTTTTTTAAAATTATATTATAGCATGTAATCTTAGTGAAGAACTAAGTTCTACTTCAATTCTTTTATAAAACAAGGATATGGAATTACTGGAAAATATGTATTTTCGCATTCTTATTAGAAATAGTTATTTATGAGTACAAAGTTTCCTGAATATAAAGGGCTTAACTTACCGAATGTAGCAAATGAAATGCTCAAATATTGGGAAGATAATAACATCTTCGAAAAAAGTGTGACCATTCGAGAAGGAAGCAAGCCATTTGTATTTTTTGAAGGTCCACCTTCGGCAAATGGATTACCTGGAGTTCATCACGTTTTAGCTAGAGCGATTAAAGATATTTTTCCACGTTACAAAACCATGAAGGGGTTTCAAGTAAAAAGGAAAGCAGGATGGGATACTCACGGCTTACCTATTGAATTGGGTGTTGAAAAAGAACTTGGAATTACAAAAGAAGACATTGGAAAAACTATTTCTGTAGAAGAGTATAATGCTGCATGTAGAAAAGCGGTTATGCGTTATACAGACATCTGGAACCATCTCACTCAGAAAATGGGATATTGGGTAAATATGGATGATCCCTATGTAACCTACGAGCCTAAATATATGGAAAGTGTTTGGTGGTTGTTAAAGGAGATATATGAAAAGAATTTAATGTATAAAGGGTATACAATTCAGCCCTATTCTCCAAAAGCAGGTACTGGATTAAGTTCACACGAATTAAATCAACCTGGAACATATCAAGATGTAACAGATACCACTGTTGTTGCTCAGTTTAAGACAATTAATGAAACACTGCCAAGTTTTTTGCAAAATGAAGGAAAGGTCTATTTTTTAGCATGGACAACAACACCTTGGACATTACCAAGCAACACTGCCTTAACTGTTGGTCCAAAAATAGAATATGTATTGGTAGATACGTTTAATCAATACACTTTTGAGCCTACAAAAGTTGTTCTTGCAAAAAAGTTAATAACTAAACAATTTGGCGGGAAAAATAATATTCAAGTAGAGCATATAGAAAAGTTACAGGATTACAATCCAGGAGATAAAAAAATTCCATTTTATATTATCAAGGAGTTTGTTGGAAAAGATTTAGTAGGAATTAAATATGAGCAATTATTGCCTTATGTTTTACCTAATGATAATCCTCAAGACGCATTTAGAGTAATTTCTGGAGATTTTGTAACCACAGAAGATGGAACAGGAATTGTTCACACCTCTCCTACTTTTGGAGCAGATGATGCCATGGTTGCAAAACAAGCTTCACCTGAAATTCCACCAATGTTAATTAAAGATGAGAACGATAATTTAGTTCCATTAGTAGATTTACAAGGAAAATTTGTTAAAGAACTTGGTGAGTTTGGAGGAAAGTATGTAAAGAACGAATATTATAAAGATGGTGAAGCACCAGAAAAATCAATAGATGTTGAGCTTGCCATTAAATTAAAACAGGAGAACAAAGCCTTTAAGGTTGAAAAATACAAGCATAGTTATCCAAATTGTTGGAGAACAGATAAGCCTATTTTATATTATCCATTAGATTCTTGGTTTATAAAAGTTACTGATGTAAAAGAGCGCATGCATGAGCTCAATAAAACAATTAACTGGAAACCAGCCTCAACAGGAGAAGGACGTTTTGGAAATTGGTTAGCAAATGCAAATGACTGGAATTTATCACGTTCTCGTTATTGGGGTATTCCTTTACCTATATGGAGAACAGAGGATAAGAAAGAAGAAATTTGTATTGGATCTGTAGCTGAATTAAAAGTTGAAATTAAGAAGTCTATGGATGCTGGGATACTCAAAGAAGATATTTTTGCTGACTTTGAAGTAGGGAATATGTCCGATGAAAACTATGCTACATTAGACCTTCATAAAAATATTGTTGACCAAATTATTTTGGTTTCACCTTCTGGAAAACCGATGGAGCGAGAAAGTGATTTGATAGATGTTTGGTTTGATTCTGGCTCAATGCCTTATGCTCAATGGCATTATCCTTTTGAAAACAAAGCGTTAATTGACACTAACACATCATATCCAGCAGACTTTATAGCGGAGGGTGTAGACCAGACACGTGGTTGGTTTTATACATTACATGCTATAGGGACGATGGTTTTTGATTCTGTAGCTTATAAAAATGTTGTTTCTAACGGATTGGTTCTAGACAAAAATGGACAAAAAATGTCTAAACGTTTAGGGAATGCAGCAGATCCATTTGAAACTCTAGACACCTATGGTGCAGATGCTACGCGATGGTATATGATTTCTAATGCAAACCCTTGGGATAATTTAAAATTTGATAAAGACGGTATTGAAGAAGTAAAGCGTAAGTTTTTTGGAACACTTTACAATACGTATTCATTTTTCACATTGTATACAAATATTGATGGATTCTCTTATTCTGAAGATGATATCCAACTTAATGAAAGACCGGAATTAGATCGATGGATTTTATCAGAATTACATTCACTAATTCAAAAAGTAGACAAGTTCTATGAAGAGTATGAACCAACTAGAGCTGCTAGGGCTATTTCAGATTTTACTCAAGACTATTTAAGTAATTGGTATGTTCGTTTAAGTAGAAGAAGGTTTTGGAAAGGAGATTATCAACAAGATAAGATTTCAGCCTACCAAACTTTATATACGTGTATGGTTACAATTTCAAAATTAGCAGCTCCTATTGCTCCTTTTTTTATGGATAAGTTGTATTTAGATTTGAATGCTGTTTCTCAAAAAGAAAATTTTGAAAGTATTCATTTAGCTGATTTTCCTGTATTTGAAGCATCTTATATAGACAAATCATTAGAACGTAAAATGGAAGATGCACAGACTATTTCTTCTTTAGTTCTGTCATTAAGAGCAAAAGAAAAAATAAAAGTTCGCCAGCCTTTACAAAAAATAATGATTCCTGTTGAAAATGCAGAACAAAAGTCATCAATTTTAGCTGTAGCTAATCTCATAAAACATGAAGTAAATATCAAAGAGATTGTTCTGTTAGAGGATGCCTCAGATATCTTAGTGAAACAAATTAAACCAAACTTTAAAACTTTGGGGCCCAAGTTTGGGAAAGAAATGAAGTTTATCGCTAATCATATTCGAAACTTTACAAAAGAAGATATTTTGAAGATAGAGTTAGATGGGAAAATGCCTATCGAACTTGATGGAAAAATGATTAACTTAGAGCTTTCAGATGTAGAAATATCATCTAAAGATATAGAAGGTTGGTTGGTCGCAAATGAAGGCTCAATTACTGTAGCATTAGACGTTACCATTTCTGAAGAATTAAGAAAAGAAGGAATTGCTAGAGAGTTGATTAATAGAATTCAAAATGTAAGAAAGGATAGTGGTCTTGACGTAACAGATAGAATTAAATTAACGGTTTTAAAATCTGAGGATTTAGAAGAGTCTATTAATAAAAATAAAGAGTATATTATGAGTGAAACATTAACTGATGAGTTAGTTTTTGTTGATCAATTAATAGATGGTACAGCGATTGAGTTTGACACCATCAAAAGTAAAATATTAATTTATAAAATGTAAGAATCATGTCGAATACAAGTACCAAATATTCTGATGAAGATTTACAAGAGTTTAAAGAAATCATTCTAAAGAAAATAGAAAGAGCTGAAGAAGATCTTGCCCTATTACAAAGCTCTTATAAAAATGGGTTAAATAACGGAACAGACGACACCTCTCCACAGTTTAAATCTTTTGAAGAAGGATCTGAAACAATGAGTAAAGAAGCAAATGTTCAATTAGCAATTCGTCAAGAGAAATTTATAAGAGATTTAAATAACGCACTAATAAGAATTGAGAATAAAACGTATGGAGTATGTAGAGTTACAGGAAAACTTATACAGAAAGAACGTTTAAAGTTAGTTCCTCATGCCACTTTAAGTATTGAGGCAAAAAGGCGACAATAAAATATAAGCTTCCTGAATTAGGAAGCTTTTTAAATTTCCCCTTTTTTAAAACTTAAAGTGCGAACCTGTTGTAACAAACAGATAATAAATACAATTATATAGTTATTTTTTATTCCAATAACCCTAGAAATATGTCTAAAAAAAACATTGCTTTACTCACTGTAATCTTAGCAATATTTATAGATCAAATAGTTAAGATTTATATCAAAACAAACTTTTTTTTAGGAGAAGAGGTTAAAGTGTTTAATTGGTTTAGAATTCATTTTGTTGAAAATAACGGGATGGCTATGGGTTTTGAGTTTGGAGGAAAAGCAGGAAAATTATTTCTTACTTTATTTCGAATGGTTGCTGTTTCTGCTATTATTTATTGGTTGGTTGAACATGTCAAAAAAGGGTCTCACACTGCAGTAATTTTAGCAATTTCATTAATCTTTTCTGGAGCTGTTGGTAATATTATAGATTCTGTATTTTATGGTGTTATTTTTAACACTCCCTCTGGCAATAACATCGCAACATTATTTTCTGCTGAACCTTATGGAGAGTTTTTTTATGGTAAGGTTGTAGATATGTTTTATTTTCCTATTTGGGAAGGTATTTTACCAGATTGGATTCCTTTTATCGGTGGAGATTTTTTTAGATTTTTTAATTATATTTTTAATCCTGCAGACGCCTATATTACCACTGGCGTAGTTCTACTTTTTCTCTTTAGTAAAACTGCATTTCCGAAGGAAAAAACAGAATAATAGTATTTACTTACATACACAACAAGGTCCAATCAATACCACTTGTTTTAAATGAACTTTGAAGTTGTCTATACTGAGTTTAATCTACTTGACAACTTAGTAAGAAAAAATAAAATAGTATTTTCGTACTATGCCAACTTCACTTGAAATTCAGCTAAAAACTCTCCCAGATTCTCCTGGTGTTTACCAATACTATGATAAAGAAGACATCATTTTGTATGTAGGGAAAGCAAAAAATTTAAAAAAAAGAGTTGCATCATATTTTACAAAAAATCACGAAAATGCTAAAACTAGAATCCTCGTAAATAAAATTGTTAGCATAAAACATATTGTTGTAGAAACTGAAACAGACGCATTATTATTAGAAAATAATCTTATTAAAAAATACCAACCAAGGTATAATATCATGTTAAAAGATGACAAAACGTATCCTTGGATTTGTATAAAAAAGGAACGTTTTCCTCGAGTTTTTATGACTCGGAGAGTTATCAAGGATGGTTCGGAGTATTTTGGACCTTATACAAATGTTAGAACAGTAAAGGTTTTATTAGACTTAATAAGAGAACTATATCCGTTAAGAACTTGTAATTATGATTTGTCTAGAGACAAAATTATAGCTAAAAAATATAAGGTCTGTCTAGAATATCATTTAGGAAATTGTAATGGCCCTTGTCAAGACTTTCAAGAGGAGGAAAGTTATAAGGAAACTATAAAAGCAATAAGAAATATAATAAAAGGGAATTTCAAAGAAAGTGTAGACAAGTTTCAGGAAATAATGCAATTATTGGCAGTTAAAATGGAATTTGAAGAGGCACAAAAAGTAAAGGAAAAATTAAATTTATTATCAAACTATCAATCTAAGTCTACTATTGTAAATCCTAGCATAAATAATGTTGACGTATTTTCAATCATCTCAGATGAAAGCTATGGCTATGTTAATTTTTTTAAGATTGCAAATGGTTCAATTATTCAATCTCATACTACAGAAGTCAAAAAAAAATTAGACGAAACAGACAAAAGAATCTTAGAATTGGCAGCTGTAGAAATTAGACAACGTTTCAACTCTACGTCAAAAGAAGTGTATGTTCCTTTTAAAATTGATTTAGGAACTACAATCAAGATTACTGTACCAAAGGTAGGTGACAAAAAAAGAATTATAGAACTTTCAGAACGCAATGCTAAATATTATAGGCAAGAACAATTCAAACAAATAAAAATTGCAGACCCAGATCGTCATGTAAAAAGAATTATGACTCAAATGCAAAAAGATTTAAGATTGTCTGAGGAACCGAGACATATTGAATGTTTTGATAATTCAAATATACAAGGAACACATCCTGTAGCCGCTTGTGTTGTTTTTAAAGATGGAAAACCAACTAAAAAAGAATACCGTCACTATAATATTAAAACAGTAGATGGTCCAGACGATTTTGCCTCTATGGAAGAGGTTGTGTTTAGGCGCTATAAGAGACTTTTATCTGAAGGGCAATCGTTACCTCAGTTGATTGTTATCGATGGGGGTAAAGGACAACTGTCTTCGGCTTTAAAAAGCCTTGATTTACTTGGGTTAAGAGGTAAAATAGCTATTATTGGAATTGCAAAAAGATTAGAAGAAATATATTATCCAGGGGATTCAATTCCGATGTATTTAGATAAAAGATCTGAAACATTAAAAATTATTCAGTTTTTAAGAAATGAAGCGCATAGATTTGGAATAACTTTGCATAGGAATAAAAGAAGTAAAAGTGCTATTCAATCAGAATTAGAACAAATTCCAAATATTGGAAAGCAAACAATTACCTCTTTGTTGCGAAAATTTAAGTCAGCAAAACGAGTTAAAATAGCAACCTTTAAAGAATTAGAAGCAATTGTTGGTGAGGCAAGAGCTAAAAAAATCTATACTTATTTTAACAACAAGTAGTTTGTTAATGTTGTGATAAATAAAAAACCCACATTGAATAACAATGTGGGTTTTTGTTGATATATATGTGCCTTATTTACGTACAATTTTAAATTTGTACTGCAAATAGTTGTAAGCATCTCTAGGTATAATTGTAATCCACTTTTTATGTTTTAGATACCAACGAAAACGAATCGATGATATTCCTTTAGTCAAATAAGAAGCAATAAAAGGATGAACGTTCAACACCACATTTTTATTTTTAGGATTTGAAATAACACGTTCCAAATCTGCTTCAATTTTGTCTAATAAAACAATAGGAGCTTCGACTTCTCCATTTTTATTAGGGTTAGGTTCTGTTGTTTTAATACTGAGTTCAGGTCGAACTCTTTGCCTAGTAATTTGAATTAATCCAAATTTACTTGGCGGTAAAATTTTGTGCTTTGTTCTATCTAAAGACATGTGCTCTTTTAGATGCTGAAATAGCTTATTTCTATTTTCTGCACGATGCATATCTATAAAGTCTATTACAATAATTCCTCCCATATCTCTTAACTGCAATTGTCTTGCAATTTCAGTGGCAGCAATTAAATTTACTTCTAATGCAGTTTCTTCTTGAGAACCAGCTTTATTAGAACGGTTTCCACTGTTTACATCAATTACATGTAATGCTTCAGTGTGTTCAATAACTAAATAAGCTCCTCTACTCATAGAAACAGTTTTACCAAAAGATGTTTTTATTTGGCGTTCTATTCCATATTTTTCAAAAATTGGTGTAGATGACTTATGAAGTTTTACAATCTTTTCCTTTTCAGGATAGATTTCTTGAAGATACTCTTTAATTTCTAGCTTAAGAGTTTCATCATTGGTTACAATATTTGTAAAAGAGTCATTCATTAAATCTCTTAAGATTGAAGAAGCTCTATTTAATTCGCTTAATACTTTTGTTGGTGTATTAGTGTTAGCAATTCGCTTACACATGGTTTTCCAACGATCTAAAGAGTTTTGTAAATCTTTATCAAGTTCTGCTACCTTTTTTCCTTCAGCAACAGTTCTTAAAATAACACCAAAACCTTTTGGCTTAATGCTTTTTACTAATCTTTTTAACCGATCTTTTTCTTTTGAATCTTCTATTTTTTGTGAAACAGAGATTCTATCAGAAAAAGGAACTAATACCAAAAATCTACCAGCAATAGAAAGCTCTGAGCTTAATCTAGGACCTTTTGTAGATATTGGTTCTTTTACAATTTGTACTAATAAATTTTGACCTGATTTTATTACGTCGTTAATACTTCCGTCTTTGTGAATGTCTTTCTCAAAGCGAAAGTTCTTTAAAGTGAATTCTTTATACTTACCTGTGCTTACTTTCTTAATAAAATTATTTAAAGATTGAACTTTTGCTCCTAAATCATGATAGTGTAAAAATCCGTCTTTAGGATATCCTACATTAACAAAGGATGCATTAAGCCCTGTTAATACTTTTCCAATTTTGGCTAAAAAAATGTCGCCAACAGAAAATTTATTATCAGTTGTTTCTTTATTTAATTCTATAAGTTTTCCATCTTTTAATAAGGCAAAATCAATATCAGATGAATTTGAACGAATTATTAATTCTGTTTTCATACTGAAATGGTTTTATACTAAATGTCAATACTGACAAATAATGGATTAATTTTATACAGGTATTTTTTTTAATACCATACGAGGCTTCTGCTTTATGCAGAATAAATACCTCTATTTCAATGAACGTTTTGTTTTAAAGCAATAAGGAAAAAGTAAGGTTAGACCTTACTTTTTCTTGTGTCTGTTTGCTCTAGCTCTCTTCTTGCGTTTGTGTGTTGAGATCTTTGATCTCTTTCTTTTTTTTCCACTTGGCATAATTGTCTAATTTTGTAAATCTTTCGATTTAGATTTGTATAATTACTTTACTACCACTTTACTTTTTACTCCTTCAGTAAAAGTTTTAGCTGGTTTAAAAGCTGGAATATTATGAGCTGGAATTTTGATAGTAGTGTTCTTAGAAATATTTCTTCCAGTTTTCTCTGCTCTAGTTTTAATAATAAAGCTTCCAAAACCTCTTAAGTAAACGTTGTCTCCTTGTTCTAAGGCGCTTTTCACTTCTGTCATAAATGCTTCTACAGTAGCTAACACATCTGCTTTTTCAATTCCTGATTTGTCCGAAATTTTCGACACAATATCTGCTTTCGTCATGTTCTATAATTTATATTTTTCCCTAAAAATTTGCTGGCAAATATATGATAATTAATCTATTCCATAAAAATAAACAGATAAAAATATATCAATTTTAAGACGTAATATTGTATGTCTAATCATTTTTAATGAATTTTTCTAACACATTAATTTACTGGTATTTACAAACAAAAAGAGATTTGCCTTGGCGTAAAACTCGAGACCCTTATCTTGTTTGGCTATCCGAAATCATCCTTCAGCAAACAAGAGTATCTCAAGGAATGAGTTATTACTTAACTTTTTCTTCTGTTTTTCCAACAGTCGAAGATCTTGCAAATGCAGAAGAAAGTAAAGTCTTAAAAATGTGGCAAGGGTTAGGTTATTATTCCAGAGCGAGGAACCTTCATTTTACAGCTAAATATGTCTCAAATGAACTAAGTGGTGTGTTTCCAACAAGTTACAAAGAACTTATTAAATTAAAAGGAATAGGAGATTACACAGCTTCAGCTATTTCTTCAATTTGTTTTCATGAACCTGCAGCAGTTGTTGATGGTAATGTGTACAGAGTATTAGCTAGATTTTTTAAAATTGAAACCCCTATAAATAGCACTAAAGGCATCAAAGAGTTTAAAAATTTAGCACAATCGTTATTAGATATCAAAGAGCCAGGGGTATATAATCAAGCAATTATGGATTTTGGTGCCCTTCAGTGCAAGCCAAAAAGCCCAAATTGTTATGAATGTCCAATGAGTTCAAATTGTATTGCTTTTGAGAATAAGTTGGTAAAACAGTTACCCGTTAAAGAGAAGAAGTTGAAAATTAAAAAGAAATATTTTAATTTTTTTGTGTTTATAACTAAGGAAAATAAAACAATTTTTGAAGAACGAAAAGGAAAGGGCATTTGGCAAGGTTTGTATCAATTTCCATTAATTGAAACAATCAATGAAGTTCATGTAGAAGATTTAGATACTATACCAGATTTTCAAGCACTTGTTCCTAAGAATGCAGTAATTCAATTATTTAATGAAAATTCAATAATACACAAGCTATCTCATCAACATTTATTTACAAAATTTTGGATTATAAAAACTGATGATCACAACAAAGCAACAACCAATTGGGATACATTAGAGCTATTTCCAACTTCGGTTTTGATTGCCAATTTTATGAAGGAATACAACTTAAAACTGAACCAAATTTTTTAGTACATTTGGTATAGTAATTAATAATAATCAATGTCTGGAACAATAAATAAAGTAATATTAATAGGTCATTTAGGTGATGAAGTAAAGATGACTTATTTTGAGGGCGGAAACTCAATAGGGCGTTTCCCCATAGCAACTAATGAAAGTTATACGAATAAGCAAACTGGACAAAAAGTTATAAATACAGAATGGCATGCTATAGTAGTTAGAAATAAACTTGCAGAAATTTGTGAAAAATATTTAACCAAAGGCGATAAGGTTTATTGTGAAGGAAGAATCAAGACACGTCAGTGGTTACAAGAAGGGCAAAAACGTTACACCACAGAAATACATGTAGCCAATATGACTTTTTTATCAACTAAAAAAGAAACTGGAGGCTCAGCTTTACCTAGTGATGATAAATCCTCAATATCACCCTCTCAAGAAAAAAGCACAACTACTGAAGACGATTTTCCATTTTAAAAATCATAAAATTTTACTATTTGAACTTAGATCCTGAAATTTTATTACAATACACGGCTCAATTAGATGCCATGTCATTAATTGCAATCATTTCTTTTATTGTGTTGCTTCTTTGTTCTGCTTTAATATCTGGAACTGAAGTCGCTTTTTTCTCTCTGTCAAAAACAGATATTATCAAAATTTCAGATGAAACTAAAGGGCAAAACCCAGTTGTACTCCTTTTACAAAACCCCAGTAAATTATTAGCTACAATTTTAATTACTAATAATTTTATAAATATTTTAATCGTATTAATTTTTGCATCACTTGGAGAAGTTTTTTTAAAAGAGCAAAATTTATCACTCACAATACTAGGTTTTATACTGCCTTCAAGCATTGTCAAGTTTTCAATAGAAGTACTATTAGTTACTTTCTTTATTCTTCTTTTTGGAGAAGTGTTGCCTAAGGTTTATGCCTCTAGAAGAGCTCTTAAGTTTTGTAATTTGATGTGTAGACCTCTTCAATTTCTCTCATTTTTTTTAACTCCTTTAAGCTTTCCTTTAATAAATTTAACCAATGTTATTGAAAAAAAGTTAGGAAGTAAAAACTCGAATTTTTCAGTAGAAATTTTATCGAAGGCGTTAGAACTTACCTCTGAGGGATCAACAACAAAAGAGGAGAAAAAAATTTTAGAAGGAATTGTCAGTTTTGGTAATACTGAAACAGTTCAGATTATGAAACCAAGAATTGATATTTTTGCGCTTTCTCATGATGAAACTTACGATGAGGTATTAACTAAAATTTTAAAACACGGTTATTCTAGAAATCCAGTTTATAAGAATTCTATCGATAATATTGTTGGTATTTTATATGCAAAAGATTTACTAGGTTTTCTTGATAATAAAGATTTTGATTGGCAAGAATTGTTAAGAGAGCCATTTTTTGTACCAGAAAACAAAAAACTAGATGACCTTTTAGTTGAATTTAGAGAAAGAAAAAATCATTTAGCCATAGTTGTTGATGAATATGGAGGAACTAGTGGTATTGTTACCTTAGAGGATGTCATTGAAGAGATTGTAGGTGAAATTAATGATGAGTTTGATACAGATGACCTTTCGTATTCAAAAATTGATGCCAATAATTATATTTTTGATGGTAAAATTACGATTAAAGATTTTTGTAAAGTTTTAGAAGATACTAATGAAGAAAAATTTGAGGAATATAAAGGTGAATCTGAGACTATAGCAGGTTTTATTTTAGAAATATCTGGGAAATTTCCAAAAATTGGTGAAAAAATAAATTTTGATAGATATACATTTACTATTGAAGCGTTAGACAGAAAGAGGATTAAACAATTAAAGGTAACAAGACATTATGAGTAAAATCTTTTTTAGTATTATTTTAATTTCCTTCATTTCTTGCTCTGAAGAAACCTTACCTAAGCCAAAAGCATTTTTAAATTTAGAATATAAAAAGTCCACCTATCAAGAATTACTTTTGAAAAGACCCTATACATTTGAGTTTTCTGAAAGTGTAAAATTAAATGATAGCCCCAACAATTGGCTTAAGTTAGAATACCCAAGATTAAAGGCATCTATAGATATCACTTACAGAAAAATAGATGGAAATCTACGAGAGCTATTGGTAGAGTCAGAAAAATTAGTTTTTAAGCATACTTCAAGAGCAGAACAAATTTCTTCAAAAGGTTATGTAAAGGATAAGGAAAGAGTATATGGTACATTATATGACATTACTGGAAATGCAGCCTCTCATATTCAATTTCATATCACAGACAGCATAAATCATTTTATAAAAGGAGCCTTATATTTTAAGGTTAAACCCAATTATGACTCATTGCTTCCAGCTGTAAACTACATAAAAAAAGACATTCTTCATTTGATGGAGACTTTTAAATGGGAAGAATAATTTAACTACGATTTACGCTCTAAAGCCTTATTGTGTTTTTCTGCTTTGTAGCCACAGGTAAAACTGAACTCCAAATAACAGCGCTCCGGAAAGTAAATGAATGGCTTGGGTCCCCAATGGGAATTCTGCGTAATACATTAAAATTCCAGTAATGGTCTCTAAAAAAAGCAAAACTAAAATCCATTTCACTAGTTTATACCCTAACTTATGAAGTTGGTTTAGGTAAAATAATCCAAAATTCACAAGGATAATTGCAATAGTAAAAGATCGATGAAAATAAAATTTAAAGCTAGGGTTCATTAAACTATATTCTTTGTTTTCAAAACCAAATAATTTAACCTGCTCATCAATAAATTGACGAACTTGAGTTCCCATTGCTATTTGAATCAAAGAAAAAATAATTGATAGTATCAGGAGTTTATTAAATAATGAATGATATTTGAACGCTACTTTTTCCTTTCTTATGATAAATAAAAGACGAAGTATAAGGCCAATAATCAATAACCCGATTACCATATGAATGGTAATCATTGTGGGTTTTAAGTTACTGTCAACAACCATTTTTCCTAAAAAAGCCTCAACTAACATGAAGAAAAAGGCAATAAATGAAATTATAGGAATCCATTTATTTTCCTTTCTAAATTTTAGTGAACCAGCCAGTAGAAATAGAAAAATAAAACCAGATAATACAGTTATCAATCTATTGATGTATTCAACCCAGGTATGAAATTTATTAAAGGTTGCGTATTCGTGTTTCGTGTATTCCTTCCAATTTGCTACATTAAATAGTAATGAAGTGTTTACTTTTTTTTCAGCCACATAAAGAATCTCATCTTTAATGATAATAATTCCTTCTTTATATGTTGTATTTGGTTGCCATGTAATTTGTTCTTCAGAAGTTGGAGGGATGTAGTAACCAAAACATTTTGGCCAATCAGGGCAACCCATTCCGGAACCAGTCATTCTAACAATTGAACCGGCTAAAAATATTAAATAAAGACTTACTAAAGTAACTTTAACAATCGTAGGAAATCGATTTTTCATCTGAATGAATATTTTTTCAAAGGTAAATTAAAATCACCTAAAATAAATTTCTATTTCTAGAAGGCTTTTCTTTATAATGAGTTTAAATTATAAAGATTTTTTAGGTTTTAATTCAGATGCGGTATAAGCATCACCTCCTGCAATACCACTTATAAAAGAGCTTATGTCTGTTGAAGAGGTTTTACTGCTATCAAATGATACAGTAGCAGTACTATCAGAAAAAACTACTATGGCATCTGTAATCCCCTCTTTTTTTGAAAGCTTAGATTGAATTGTTTTAGCACAACCAATTTCACAAGTCATACCTGAAACAGCAAAGGATACAGTTTGTATTTCAGCCATTTGCAGAACGCCACTCTTTACGTCTTCATTGTTTAGTTTTTTTGTTTTATCCGAACAAGACCAAATTAAAAGACAGCTAAGTATAAGTGATAAAAAAACTGATTTAGTATTCATGATTACTTTTTATGATTGTTTAATCATACAAATTTATGCATTTATTGACGTATATCTTAAGATTTATTCCATTTTTGTAGGTCACTAAAAAGTAGATAATGAGTAACGATTATAAAAAGTGGATTTATCTAATAGTTTTAGCAATTATTTGGGGAAGTTCTTTTATCCTAATAAAAAAATCTTTAGTTGGTTTAAGCCCTATACAATTGGGAGCCTTGAGAACATTTATTGCTGGAGTATTTGTGCTTTTAATTGGGTTTAGAAGTTTGAAAAAAATAAAAAAACAGCAATGGAAGTATATTGTAGTTAGTTCCTTGTTAGGTACTTTATTTCCTGCATTCTTTTTTGCTTTTGCAATCACAGGTATAGATAGCTCTGTAGCGTCAATACTAAACTCTTTAACCTCACTAAATGCGCTTATTGTAGCTACATTATTTTTTGGAGTTGTATTTAAAAGAGTTCAATTAGTTGGAGTTCTTATTGGCTTGGTAGGTACAATTATGTTAATTTTAGAAAGCTCCTCTTTAAACCCCAACCAGAATTATTGGTATGCCATTTTTGTACTTACAGCTTCTTTAGGATATGCTTTTAATGTGAATATCATAAAAAAATATTTATCAGATATACCAGCGATGAGTATTACCGCAGGTCACTTTATTTTATTAATATTTCCTGTATTTCTAATCTTGGTTTTTTCAGGATTTTTCTCATCAGTAGAATTTACTCCTGAAACAAATACTTCCATTATGTACTTAATAGTGCTCTCGGTAGTTGGAACAGGTTTAGCAAAAATTATGTTTAATAAATTAATACAAATATCTACACCTGTTTTTTCTACTTCGGTTGCGTATTTAATTCCAATAGTTGCAATTATTTGGGGTTTTATTGACGGAGAAAAAGTGAGTTATCTTCAATTATTATCTGGTATAATAATACTTACAGGAATATATATTGTAAATAGAGTTAAATAAAAAAGCCACAGTTTATAAACTGCAGCTGTTTTTTGACAATTTGCTATTGCTTTATCTTAAAAATAAAAGTATATTTGCACCCGCATTTTCAGTTTTTTGAAATGTAAAATTTAATTAAAGCTAATAACAAACTTAATAGTATGTACGCAATTGTAGAGATAGCAGGGCAGCAGTTTAAAGTAGCAAAAGACCAAAAAGTATACGTTCATCGTTTAAAAGAAGCAGAAGGTTCGAAAGTAACTTTCAATAAAGTAATGCTTTTAGAAGATGGTAAAAATGTAACTATTGGCGCCCCAGCTATAGAAGGAGCCGAAGTAAAGGCCAAAATTTTAGGTCACCTTAAAGGTGATAAAGTAATCGTTTTCAAAAAGAAAAGAAGAAAAGGTTACAAAAAGAAAAACGGACACCGTCAGTATTTAAGCGAAATTCAAATTGAGAGTATTGCTGCATCAGGTGCAAAGAAAGCTCCAGCAAAAAAGGCAGCTGCTCCTAAAAAGGAAGAAAAAGCAGTTAAAGCTCCAAAAGCTGAAGTAAAGGAAACAGCATCTGTTGATGTTAGTTCTATGACTGTAGCTCAATTAAAAGCTTTAGCTAAAGAAAAAGGAATCTCTGGATATACTTCTTTAAAGAAAGCAGAATTAATAGAGGTATTAAGTAAATAAAAATTTCAATTTTAAAACCATAGCATCATGGCACATAAAAAAGGAGTAGGTAGTTCGAAGAATGGTAGAGAATCAGAATCGAAACGACTAGGAGTTAAAATTTTTGGAGGACAAGCGGCAATTGCTGGTAATATTATAGTTCGTCAAAGAGGGACTACTCACAATCCAGGCGAAAATGTATATATGGGTAAAGACCATACATTACATGCTAAAGTTGACGGAGTTGTTGCTTTCAGAAAGAAAAAAGATAATAGATCATACGTTTCTATTGTTCCTTTCGAGGCATAGTCAATAGCACTTTAAAATATTAAACGTCCAAACAAAGTTTGGACGTTTTTTTTATATGCTATTTTGTACATTTACACGTATGACATTTCTCTACAACTTCATAACACATCTTACCTATTTCTTTTTAAGAATCTATGCGGTTTTTAATAAAAAAATGAAATTATTTGTAAGTGGTAGAGAAGAATCTTTTCAGCACCTTTCTTCAATTAAAAAATCAGACCGAACAATTTGGTTCCATGTTGCCTCGTTAGGTGAATTTGAACAAGCAATTCCAATAATAGAATCTACGAAAGAGAATTGGCAAGATCATAAAATCATCGTTACTTTTTTTTCACCTTCTGGATATGAAATTAGAAAGAATTCTAAGTTAGCAGATGTTATTTGCTATTTGCCTTTTGATACAAAAGCTAACATGAGGAGTTTTGTAGAACTAGTTCATCCAGAAATTGCCATTATTGTTAAATATGAATTTTGGCCTAATTTACTCAGGCAGCTAAAAAAACAATCTATACCAACAATATTGGTTTCAGGTATTTTTAGAAAAAATCAGATTTTTTTTAAGTCTACAGCGAAATGGATGCGTAAGTCTTTGACTGCATTTGATCATTTTTTTGTACAAGATATGCCATCAAAAAAATTATTGGAATCCATAGACTTTAATGCTATTTCCATAACAGGAGATACACGTTTTGATCGTGTTTCAAAAATTTTAGAACAAGACAATACTTTGCCATTTATTTCTGAGTTTACAAATAATGAGTACACTATTGTTGCCGGAAGTACCTGGAGAGAAGATGAAGAACTTTTGGTAAACTACATTAATAATTCTAGAGGAGAAAAATTTATAATAGCCCCTCATACTGTAGACACAACATCTATTCAAAAATTAAAAGGATCTCTCAAAAAAAATACAATTTTATATTCTGAAAAAAACGGGAAAAACCTTTCAGAGTACACTGTGTTTATAATTGATACCATAGGGCTCTTGACTAAAATATATTCTTATGCAGACATCGCTTACGTTGGTGGTGGTTTTAAAACAGGGTTACACAATATTTTAGAGCCTGCCACATTTGGTATTCCTATCGTTATTGGTCCTGAATATAACAAGTTTAGGGAAGCATTAGATTTAGTAGAGTTACATGGTTGTATTTCTATTAGTAATCTGTCAACATTTTCGAGTACTTTTATAAGGTTAAAAAATGATATTAATTATAGAAATGAAACAGGTAAAATAAATGATATTTATATCAGAAAAAATAATGGAGCTACAGCTCAAATCATGCAGTATGTTAACACACAATTAAGTTTATAAATATGGAAATTATTTTTCAACCTTGGCCATGGTACGTTGGTGGGCCTCTTATAGCATTGACACTTTTTTTATATTTTTATTTTGGTAAAAATTTTGGAGCATCAACCAATTTTGAAACATTATGTACTATGGCAGGTGCGGGTAAAGTATCTGATTATTTTAAAAAAGATTGGAAAGATAGAGACTTTGCACTACTTTTTGTAGTAGGTTTAATTATTGGAGGTTTTATTTCTTCTAACTATTTAATACTCGACCAAACAATAGATTTAAATCCAAAAACTTTTCAAGAGTTAACTGATCTAGGATTTTCAAATGTAGGGAATACTTACTTCCCTAATGAAATTTTTGGTAATGAGGTAGCTATGTCTTTAAAAGGATTTTTAATTTTAATCTTATCTGGAGCCTGTATAGGTTTTGGGACCCGTTACGCTGGAGGTTGTACCTCGGGTCATGCTATTACGGGATTAAGTAATTTTCAACTACCATCATTATTAGCAGTAATAGGTTTTTTTATTGGAGGTATTATTGCAGTTTGGTTTTTAATCCCTTTAATTTTTTAGATGATGAAGAATATAAAATTTTTAGTGTTAGGAATCTTTTTTGCAATTGTTTTAAGTAAAGTACAAGCTATTTCCTGGTTTCGATTTTATGAAATGTTCAAATTTCAATCCTTTCATATGTTTGGAATTATAGGGGGTGCAGTTATTGTTTCTGCAATGATTATGCAATTGTTTAAAAGAGGTGTAATTAAGGATATTAATGGTAATAAAATAATTCCAAGGCCAAAAAAGAAAGGCGTTATTAGAACATTAGTAGGAGGAACTTTTTTCGGTTTAGGCTGGGGTGTTTCTGGCGCCTGTGCTGCCCCGGTATTTGTTATATTAGGATTCAAATGGTTGCCTGCTTTAATTATTCTTTTAGGAGCTTTAATAGGAGCATTTATATATGGCTTGCTGAGTAAAAAATTACCTAGTTAAATCAAAAAATCTTTGAATATGCAAAAGCAATTGATTGACAATTTTGGAAGACAAATGGATTATATTCGTTTGGCAGTTACAGATCGATGTAATTTACGTTGTCAATATTGTATGCCTGCTCATGGGATAGAAATAGCACCTCGCTCGGATTTATTAACCTTTAAAGAAATGTATCGAATTATTCGTGTACTTACAGAATTAGGGGTTACAAAAATAAGATTAACTGGAGGAGAACCTTTCGTAAGAAAAGATTTTGTTGGTTTTTTAGAAATGTTATCATTTAATGATTTGCTAGAGGCGATAAACATTACAACGAACGGGGCTATGATTGCCAAACATATTCCTGCTCTAGAAAAGATGGATAAAATTAAACATATCAACTTAAGTATTGATAGTTTACAAAAGGAAAAATTTCATCAAATTACACGAAGAGATGTTTTTCCAGAAGTGTATAAAACTTTTGAGGCATTAGAAAAAAGTACACTAAATTTAAAATTAAATGTTGTTGTTCAGCCAGGATTTAATACAGACGAAATTGTTGATTTTGTAGCCTTAACAAAAAATAATAACGTGGCCGTTCGTTTTATAGAAGAAATGCCTTTTAATGGGAAAGGTCAGAGAGCAATGAAAGAAAATTGGAATTATACTCGAATTTTAGAAGAGATAAAAACCAAATTTGATGCGAAGCCTATTGTTTCCGAAAAATCTTCAACCTCAAAGAATTTTAGAGTATACGGGCACAAAGGAACCGTAGGAATCATTCCTGCTTTTACAAGAACCATATGCAATGATTGTAATAGGATTAGAATCACACCCATAGGAACTTTCAAAAACTGTTTGTTTGATGATGGGGTTTTTAACATCAGAGATTTCTTAAGAAATGGAGCCAGTAATAATGATTTAAAGGAACTATTCTTAAAATTAGTAAAGGAAAAACCAGCAAATGGTTTTATAGCTGAAATGAATCGTAAAAAAGGGAATGTTTCTGAGAGTATGAGTACAATAGGGGGTTAAATGTATTCATTTACCCTAGCAACAGTATTTAAAGTTATTCAAAAAATAAGCATAAGAAGTAAATGATATCAGTACAAGAAGCCTTACAAATTGTTTTAAAAAATACTCTAGATTTTGGGTCTGAAAAAATTCCTTTTATGAAATCTGTAGGGCGTATTTTAAAAGAAGATATCCATGCAGATAGAGATTTTCCGCCATTTAATAGAGTTTCAATGGATGGTGTTGCATTAGATTATACTTCTTTTCAAAACGGAGAAAGAGCTTTTTTTATAGAAGGAATTCAGCCAGCAGGAAGCCCTCAAATTTCATTAAGTGATCACAAGAATTGCGTTGAGGTAATGACAGGAGCTGTATTGCCAGGCAATACAAACGTAGTTATTAGATATGAAGATGTGCTAATTGAAAATGGAATAGCAAAAATTCAATTAGAGGAAGTTGCACATTTTCAAAACATTCATGCAAAAGGAAAAGATAGAAAAGAAGGAGATATTATAATTCATAAAAATAAGCTTATTTCTGCCTCAGAAATTGGTGTTTTGGCAACAGTTGGTAATTCAAAAGTAAAGGTTGCTAAACAGCCAAAGGTTATGATTATTTCTACGGGTGATGAATTAGTTGGCGTAAACGAGGCTCCATTAGATCATCAAATTAGAATGAGTAATGTATATACGCTAGTTTCATTATTAGACCGTTTACATATTTCATCAGAAACAGATCATATCTCAGATGATAAACCTATTTTAAAACAAAAAATTAAAGAGTATTTAAAAGATTTTGACGTCTTGTTATTCAGTGGAGCTGTAAGTAAAGGTAAATTTGACTTTCTGCCTGAAGTTTTTCAAGAATTAGGAGTAGACAAATTATTTCATAAGGTATCACAAAGACCAGGAAAACCATTTTGGTTTGGTCAAAAAAAAGGATGTAAATTATTTGCTTTCCCGGGGAATCCAATATCAACTTTCGCAAATTGTTTAGCTTATTTTTACCCCTGGTACTATAAGTCTACAGGGATAAAAACCAATGATGAAACCGCAATTCTAACAGAAAATATTTCATTTAAACCAAATTTAACGTACTTTTTACAAGTAAAATTATCTCACAAATATGGGCACTTGTTAGCAACACCTATAAAAGGGAATGGGTCTGGTGATTTAGCTAGTTTAGTAAATTCTGACGCTTTTATTCAATTGCCAAAAGATCAAAAAGAGTATAAAAAAGGAGAAAATTACCCAATAATAAGATATAGATAATGAGCAGTTTTAGTCATCTAAATGAAAATAATAACCCAAAAATGGTAAATGTTTCTGATAAGAAAATTACCAAAAGAAGAGCCATTGCAAAAGCAACCATGTTTCTGGGAGAAGAAATAATTACTCATTTTAAGAATGATGAATTAATTACCAAAAAAGGGCCTGTTTTTCAAACCGCTATCATAGCAGGGATTCAAGGGGTAAAAAAGACATCAGAAATTATTCCTATGTGTCATCCGTTATTAATAAATGGAGTTGATATAAATATTCATGTCATAAATTCAGAACATATAGAAGTATTGTGTGAGGTAATTATTGAAGGGAAAACAGGTGTTGAAATGGAGGCTTTAACAGGGGTAAACATAGCTTGTTTAACTATTTATGACATGTGTAAAAGTATAAGTCAAGACATCATTATCAAAGAAGTAAAGTTGGTAGAGAAAACAGGAGGAAAATCGGATATAAAAAATGGTTAAACATCAAAAACATACAAACCTAACAAGAAAGAAAAATGGAAATTTTGCAGCTAGTGAAATATCAATTTTAGGAGCAAAATGCAGTATTATTTCAGATTTGGTTGATCAATTTTCTAAAAGTTTATCAAATTATAATTTAGCCTATTTTGATGCGTCACATGCAAAAAATGTAGAGAAAAATGTTTTGACAGATTTTACTTTTCATCATGATGGTAATCTAAGTATTACAACATCTAGTCCTGTAAACGAATATGTACAAAGAATTCAGTTTACTCAGTTTGATTTTGTCTTTATCAATGGTAATCATTACCCTGGAGAAAAACAAATTGTATTGCTTGACCCCGAAAAAGAAGCTTCCATAAATAAGCGAATTGATCAAATTTCTGAGATTCAGTTTTTTGTAAGATTAACAAATGATATTGAACCATTTCAATCTTTACAAGAAAAGTTTTCAAATTGGAGAGAAATCCCTTGTTATCATATTAATGATATTAAAATAATTACCAAACATATTAGTAAACTTATTTCAGAAACCGTTCCAAAGAGTAAAGGATTGGTTCTTACGGGAGGGAAAAGTATTCGAATGGGGACAGATAAATCGGAATTGAATTATCATGGTAAACCTCAAAAAGAATTTATTAAGAAATTACTAGAACAAGAAGGGCTTAAAACGTATTATTCTGTTCAAACAAACAACAATAAAGAAGAAGAAATACATGATGTATTTTTGAATTTAGGACCGTTTGGAGGAATCTGTTCTGCCTTTCAAAAAGATCCCAACTCCGCTTGGATGGTGTTAGCAACCGACTTGCCATTTGTGGATGAAAACTTAGTGAAGTTATTATTAGAAAAAAGAAACCCGGCTAAAGTAGCCACCGCTATTAAAGGAAAAGGAAAACAATTCCCAGAACCATTAATTACTATTTACGAACCAAAATCATATCCGGTTTTATTACAATATTTAGCACAAGGATACTCTTGCCCGCGAAAAATGTTGATTAATTCTGAGGTAGAAATTATAGAAGTAGATGATAGTTTAATACGAAATATAAATACACCAGAGGAATACACTGAGGCTAAAAAAGAATTAAATTAAAATTAAAGGATGTCTCAAATTTCTAAATCAGATTTATTCAAACGTCAGATTACTTTATCAGAAATTGGTGAAGCAGGTCAGCAAAAATTGCAAGAAGCTAAAATCTTGGTTGTTGGATGCGGAGGTTTAGGAAGCCCAATTGCTGTCTATTTAGGGGCTAGCGGAATTGGAAAACTTCATTTGATAGATTTTGACACCGTAGACATTAGCAATTTACATCGGCAAGTTTTTTATTCTTTAAAAGATATTGGGAAATTAAAATCGGAATGTTTGTCAAATTTTATTCAGCAAAGGTCTCCTTTTACAGAAGTTAGTTTTTCTAGGGAAGCTATTACCAAAGAAAATGCAATTGAATTAATTTCTGAATATGACGTTATTGTAGACGGAACTGACAGTTTACCAACTAAGTATTTATTAAATGATGCTTGTGTTATTCTTGAGAAACCACTAGTATATGGTTCTTTGTATAAGTTTGATGGCTATGTAAGTATCTTTAATTTGAAACAAGAGGATGGTAGTTTTTCAGCCAATTTACGCGATGCATTTCCAGACATGAATACAACTACTGCTAACTGTGAAGAAGCAGGAACATTAAATGCAATAGTAGGCATGATTGCAACCGCTCAAGTGAATGAAGTTTTAAAAATTATTACAGGAATTGGAAAGCCGTTAACCAATGAGCTGTTAATTTATAATGTACTTCAAAACACGCAATTAAAGATGAAATTGTCCTCCAATATATTAAAAGATGAAATTGTATCATTATTTAATACTCAAAATTATTTTGATGCCGCTTGTGGAACTCAAAATCCAGACTGGCAAATTTCTCCAAAAGAGTTAAAAAATAAAATTGGAGATCCAAATCTTGAATTAATTGCTGTTTTACCCAATTTGAAATTACCTTTTAAAGTTCACCAAACCTTACCAATTCAAGAATTTGATGCAAGTACTTTAAATGTTGATAAAGAGAAAACATATGTTATGGTTTGTCAAAAAGGGTTTAATAGTTACAAAGCTACAGAACAACTTAAAGAAAAATATCCAAGCTTACAGGTGTTTAATTTAACCGGAGGAATACGTAATTATTGATGTATAATACAATCTATTTTCTACAATAAAACTAATTTTTTAAAATATGATCACTGTATTTTATGTAAGAAAATGGTATAAAATTAAGGGTGTGCATTTACCCAAACTTCACCATCAGAAAAATATTCTTTTTTCCAAATAGGAACTGTTTCTTTTAAAGTATCAATTGCAAATTCACAGGCTTCAAAAGCTGCTTTTCTGTGAGGAGCCCCCACGGTTATAATTACTGGGATATCCCCAATTTGTAACATTCCCTCAGCATGATGAATGGCCATTTTTTTAATTTCAAATTTTTTAATAGCAATCTCAGCAATATGTTGCATTTCTTTAATTGCCATGGGTTTATAAGTAGAAAAATCCAGCTGAGTTACATCTTTGCTCTTGGTACTATCTCTAACAGTTCCAACAAAAGCTACAATTCCACCACAAGAATCATCTGTTACAAATTCGTAACATTCCTCTAAACTTAATTTTTCTGAAGTAATTTTAATAGAAGTATTGCTCATAGTTCTACAAAAATAGGAAATCTAACACGTATCTTTGTAAGAATAATTTTTGACATCAATTATCATGAAAACCTTTTTCAGAGTTGTTAGTTTTTTAGAAGGAACTTCTTATTTATTATTACTCTTTGTAGCCGTTCCTGTTAAGTATTGGATGAATGATCCACAGTATGTTAAGCTACTAGGTATGCCTCATGGTTTATTATTTGTGAGCTATATTGTACTCGCCTTTTTATTAAAATCTGAGCTGAATTGGAGTATAAAGAAACTTGGAGTTGTATTGATAGCGTCAATCCTTCCCTTCGGAACGTTCTACGTAGACAAGAAATATTTAAGGGATTAACCCCCGCTTACTGGAGGAATAATAGCAACTATGTCATTTTCTTTTAACACAGTTTCGTTAGATGCATAGCTTTCATTAATAGCGATTGCATAGGAATTAATTTCTTTTAATTGCGGATATTTTTTTTGAAATAGCACCTTAAATTCTAAAACAGTTGCACTAGGTGTAACTGAAAAAAAAATACTTTTTTCACCAATTAAATCTGTTGCTATTCCAAAAAGAAGAACTTTTAAATTCATGATGTCAAAGATAATAGATATTTCTATTAGAAGGTTAGCCCAAATAAGAAACCATCTACTTTTACTCCATTGAAATTAGATTTTATATAATCTACACGTAAAACACGCCATTTCCCAAATCCTATATTATCTATTCCAATTGAATATTCAGAATAGGGCTTTTTATCCCACATAAACAATCCTTTGATTCCGGTAACTAAATGAAAGTTTAATTTATTTATCAAAGGAATTTTTCTTAATAAATACCCATTAAAACTGTGTTCTAAATGCGCTTCTGTGTATCTATTGTTAGTGTAAAATCGATAATACTCTAATAACCCAAAATTATTTCTACGATTGCTATCTGTAACGATAAACATCTGGTTCCCTTTTACCTGTAAATTATCCATAAAAGCAATATTTTTATTTTTCAAAAACGCACCCCCCCTAATATTGTAGAAAAATTGACCATAATTGCCAGCTTTGATATCTTGGGTTAAGCTCGCAGTAATTAAATCTGCATTAAACTCAGGATTTGAAGAACCAAAAGTTTTTCTATAATTTACGGTTAATGAAGGGAATTTACTTTCACTAACATTAAACTTTCTATCTGGGTATGTCAAAAATTTTTGATCAAAAACAAAAGTTGATCCAATGTTAAGTGTTGCGATTTTATGTTCAGTAAAGACAGAACTTGTAAAATTATCAGGTTCTAATGGATTATTAGATGTGTAAGAATCATTTATACTTTGCCTTACAAAAGAATAATTTGTTGTATTAAACAACGGTTTTCTATTTGCATATTCTAAAGACGATGAAAAATAAACACCGTTACGAATTTCTTCTGAATATCCTATTCGCACAAATTCTTTCTCATAAATCTTTATATAATTTAGTCTTCTAGTAAGAGAACGAATTAAGTTATCCAATTTCTTAATAGGATTTCTTCCATTGAATTGTGCAGTACTAATACCACCTGAAAGATAAAATCTTGGTTTAGAAATATTATTCCATTTTCGACTAAAATAAAATGTAGGTCTCACTTTCTTTTCTGATAAACCATAGGATACACCCAAACCTACAGACCACCATTTTCCCTTATCATTTTGACGTTTAAAATAGTTTACACCTAATGATGAATGAAACCCCTGAACTGTATTAAAACTAAAGTCTTCTATCAAACCATCAAAAGAAAGAGCCCATTTTTGATATGAATTTCTATATGTATAACCGGTAACAGGCGAGAGTAATTTAAACTTATTTCGTTTTACATCAACAGAATCTAAATATCTTTTAGATTTTCTTGTAATTTTAATACTGTCTTTTAAAGCATAGTCTTTTGTTTCTTCAGATGTTAAAGGAACAGGCCTTAGTTGAGTCCAAAAATCAAAACCTTTTTCTGTGGCTCCTTCTTCAAAAGATAAAATTTCTTTTGTAAATGTACTTTTAGTGTAAGTTGGTTTAAAATTATAGTTAGAATATCCTGCAGAGAATCGCCCATTTACATTGAACCCAAAAAGCCCAAACTTAAAGTCAATTGTTTGAGAAATTTTTATCCAAGCATCATTAATCTCAGAATAATTATAATTTTGTTTAAATCTTAATTCATCAATAATTGGAACCCCAACTTGTTTTCCGTTGGCAATAAGATCAATCCCATAAATCGCCCATTCGTCTTCAACAATATAAATAAAACCTTTAAAAACTCGATCTCCAGTTTGTTTAGGAATAACTTTAACTTTGGATATTAACTTTTCATTTTTATCATAAAATGAACCCTCAAGTTTATAGGTGTAATAATTAAATGCTCTATCTGCAATTGGAGACACTAAGTTATTTTCCGCCACAAAAACAAGATTACTATAAAAATCAAAATTTGCCTCTTCAGCTCTATTAAAACTAATCCCATTATCTGAACCACTGACTTTTGAAGCAAAAATCTTTTCTTTAAATTTTTCTGGGTTTTTTTGAAAAGTTATTTCTGAAACCGTTTCAGATAAGTAAATGATTCCAGTTCTTGTAGAGTCCAGTCCTCCCCCCAAATCACCTAAACTTCGCCCAAGTATTTTCTCAGGAGCATTCTTTACTTTAAATAGTCCACGAGAATAAAAATTAGAGGTGTATTCTTTAAACTTATCTGTATTATTATTCTTATTATCAATTGCTTTTCTAATGATTTTATTTGCAGGGTTTTCTCCGGTACTTATAGAAATTTCATCCAAAACTACTTTTTCATCATCCATAACAACATTTAATTGAAAAGGGAATTCTGAAATTGAAACAATTTTTTTAATTGTTTTATATCCTAAAAACTGAAAAATGACTGTGTAATCTCCAGGGGTTTTTATATTTAGTTCATAATTACCTGCATCATTAGAAGTGGTTCCCGTAATAGTTTTATCTAGATAAATACTTACAAAAGAGATTGGGTTTTTATCAGGATCTGTAATTTTTCCTCTTATCTGACTATAAGCAGAGGAGCAAACTATCAAAAGAATTAGCAAAGTAATTTTTTTCATAAAAATAGTTGTCGGTTTTAAAAAATCTAATATATATGATGCCAAAGTATAAGAGTGTATAAATTTTGTTAAGCAATTTACAATAAAGTCTTAAATTTCATTGAAATTCTTTATCTCATAAAGTCTATATTTGTAGGGTATCAAATAAACAATGATTAGATGAGTGATTCTAGAAAAAGGCATGAGGCTTTGCTTTACCACGCTAAGCCTAAACCAGGAAAAATAGAGGTAATCCCTACCAAAAAATATGCTACACAACATGATTTGGCTTTAGCATATTCTCCAGGAGTTGCCGAACCATGTCTAGAAATTTCAAAAGACCAAAAAAATGTTTACAAATATACAGCTAAAGGGAATTTAGTTGCAGTAATAACTAATGGAACAGCTGTTTTAGGGTTAGGTGATATAGGGCCTTTGGCTTCTAAGCCGGTTATGGAGGGTAAAGGTTTGTTGTTCAAAATATTCGCAGATATTGATGTTTTTGATATTGAAATTGATGCCACAGATGTAGATAAATTTGTTGAAACAGTAAAGGCTATAGCACCAACTTTTGGCGGAATTAACTTAGAGGATATCAAAGCTCCTGAAGCCTTTGAAATTGAAAAAAGACTTATAGAGGAATTAGATATTCCTGTAATGCATGATGATCAGCACGGTACTGCCATTATTTCTGCAGCGGCATTAAAAAATGCTTTAGAAATCATTGAAAAAGATATCGCAGAAGTAAAGATAGTTGTTAATGGTGCAGGAGCTGCCGCAATATCTTGTACTCGTTTGTACCTTAGGTTAGGTGCAAAGAATGAGAACATTGTCATGTGTGATAGCAAGGGTGTTATCAGACGGGATAGAGATAATTTAACTTCTCAAAAGCAAGAGTTTGCTACGACTGAAGACATTAATACTCTTGAAGAAGCCATGCAAAATGCAGATGTATTTATCGGTTTGTCAAAGGGAGATATAGTGACTCCTGAGATGTTATTATCCATGTCAAAAGACCCAATAGTATTTGCAATGGCAAATCCAATTCCAGAGATTTCTTATGATTTAGCTTGCGCTACAAGAGATGACATTATTATGGCTACGGGGAGGTCAGATCATCCTAATCAAGTAAATAACGTATTAGGCTTTCCATTTATTTTTAGAGGCGCCTTAGATGTAAGAGCTACAAAAATTAATGAGGAAATGAAAATGGCTGCTGTAAACGCTTTAGCAGATCTAGCCAAGCAGTCAGTTCCAGAACAAGTAAACATTGTTTATGATGAAGTGAGTTTGTCTTTTGGAAAAGAATACATTATACCAAAACCATTTGATCCAAGATTAATCTATGAAATTCCTCCAGCAATTGCAAAAGCAGCAATTGAATCAGGTGTAGCATTAGAACCTATTGATGATTGGGATAAATATCGAGACCAATTAATGGACAGGTCTGGTATTGGAAGTAAAGAAATTAGATTGTTACATAATAGAGCTAAAAGAAGCCCTAAGAGTATTGTTTTTGCAGAAGCTGATCATTTAGATGTTTTAAAAGCTGCACAAAGAGTTCTCGAGGAAAAGATTGGGAAACCAATTTTATTAGGGAGAAAAGATGTTATTTTAGCTTTAAAAGAGGAGCTTGGTTTTACAGCAGAAGTTCCAATCTATGACCCTAAAACAGACGAAGAATTAGAGCGTAGAAATTATTTTGCTACTAAATATTGGGAAACAAGACAGCGTAAAGGAATTAGCCTTCATCAAGCAAAAAAGTTAATGCGAGAGCGAAATTACTTTGCTGCCATGATGGTTAATGAAGGTCAAGCAGATTCTTTAATTACGGGTTATTCTAGACCCTATCCTACCGTAGTTAAACCAATGATTGAGTTGATAGGTAAAGACAAAGGAGTGTCTAGAATTGCTGCAACTAATTTAATGTTAACAAAGCAAGGGCCCATGTTTTTGGCCGATACAACTATTAATATTAATCCATCAGCCAAAGAATTAGCTAAGATTTCTCAAATGACTTATAAAATTGCTAAAATGTTTGGAATGAAACCAAATATTGCAATGTTATCATTCTCTAACTTTGGGTCTTCAAAATCTGAAAGTTCAAGAAAAATTCAAGACGCAGTTTCTTATATTCACAGATACTTTCCGAATGTTAATATTGATGGAGAATTACAGGCTGATTTTGCCTTAAATCCAGAGATGCTAGCAAAAGAATTTCCTTTTTCTAAATTAAATGGTAAGAAGGTAAATGTGCTTATTTTTCCAAATTTAGAATCAGCGAATATTACCTATAAATTATTAAAACAAATTGATGGTTCTGAGTCTGTTGGCCCCATCATTCTTGGATTTAAAAAGCCCGCACACATTATACAATTGGGAGCAAGTGTTGATGAAATGGTTAATATGGCTGCTGTTGCTGTAGTAGATGCACAACAAAAACAACGAAAGAAATAAATAATTGATTACTTTAGAAGAAGGATTGAAAATATGATAACACAAATTAGAGGTCGCCTTGTAGAAAAAAACCCAACTTATGTAGTTGTTGATTGTGCCGGAGTTGGTTATTTATTGCATGTCTCACTTCAAACTTTTTCGTCATTACCAACCGATGAGAATATTCGATTATTTACTCATCTTTCAATACGAGAGGATGCTCATACACTCTATGGCTTTATTACAAAAACTGAAAGAGAAGTGTTTAAACTATTAATTTCTGTATCTGGAGTTGGTCCAAGTATTGCTAGAACAATGTTGTCCTCTATGAATTCAGAAGAAGTTCAAAATGCAATCGCCTCAGAAAATGTAGCGTTAATTCAATCTGTTAAGGGTATTGGTGCTAAGACAGCACAGCGAGTTATTGTAGATTTAAAAGACAAAATTCTAAAAACTTTTGATATTGATGAAGTTTCCTTAAGCTCAAACAATACTAACAAAGAAGAAGCGTTATCTGCATTAGAAGTCTTAGGTTTTAATAGAAGGCAGTCTGAAAAAGTAATTACTGCAATTCTAAAAGACACACCAAACGAAACAGTAGAGCTGTTAATTAAAAAAGCACTTAAGAATTTATAGTCAATTGAATCAGTTTCAAAAATACATTGTTTGTTTTTTGTTTTTCGCTGCCTTTGCGAATGCATCACTGGCTCAAATAACTTCAAATAGTAGAGATTCTATTCCACTTGTTTATGACTTTAATCATCTTCAAACGGGGAATATGAGATTGGGCTATCCTTCCAAAATTGAAGTGATTTTTGATAAAGTTTTAAACAAATATATTTTTGTAGAAAAGGTGGGAGATTATTTTATCAAAACTCCAATTTATATGACACCTGAGGAGTATGAAAAATATCGATTACGGAGAGACATGTTGGAGTACTTTAAGAGTAAAGTAGCTGCACAAAAAAGTAAAAAAACATCTGACAAGAAAGATTTATTGCCCTCCTATTATGTAAATTCTAAACTTTTTAAGACAATATTTGGGGGGAATGAAATAAAAATCACACCGACAGGTAATATTAATTTAAAATTTGGGATCATATATCAAAATACAGAAAACCCTCAGTTGTCTGAACAAAATAGAAGCAGTTTCACTATTGATTTTGATCAACAGATAAATGCAGGTATTCAAGCTCAAGTTGGAGAGCGTTTAAAGTTAACAGCAAATTACGATACGCAATCTACGTTTGATTTTCAAAATTTAATAAAAGTAGAGTTTATGCCCCCTTCACTTCCTGGCGTTAAATACAGTGAAGATGGTATTATACAAGGAATTGAAGCGGGTAATATTTCTATGCCAATTAAAAACTCATTAATTAATGGAGCTCAAAGTTTATTTGGATTAAAAACTAAACTTCAGTTCGGTAAAACAAATATTACTGCAGTTTTTTCACAACAAAATTCAGAAAGCACAACAGTTACTGCAGAAGGAGGTTCTTCTATTCAAGAATTTGAATTAAGAGCAACAGACTACGATAATGATAGGCACTTTTTTTTATCACAATATTTTAGAGAAAACTATGCTAAATCATTAAGAAATTATCCTCTTATTAGCAGCCCTGTTAATATCACTAGAATTGAAATTTGGATTACCAACAGAAATGCCTCTGTAGAGGATTTTAGAAGTATTGTTGCCTTAGCTGATATTGGCGAACCAGCAGCTGAAAATTATGTTAGCTTAAGTGGTTTGGTAACACCTTCATTGAATGCTCCTTCCGTAAATGGTATTGCATTGCCAACAAATGCGTCTAATAACATTTCCAATACTTTAAGTAGTCCTTTAATAAGAGATATAGCAACTGTAGATAATTATCTTTCGGGAACCTATGGTATGAGTCAGGGTTCTGACTATAGTTTGTTGCAAAATGCAAGAAAGTTACAGCCCAATGAATATACATTAAATTCTCAGTTGGGTTTTATTTCATTGAATAGAAGATTAAATGATGGTGAGGTTTTAGCAGTGTCTTATGAATATACTGTAGTAGGTGCATCAAATGGGGAAACCTCTTTTAAAGTGGGAGAGTTTTCAAATGATGGTATTTCATCTCCAGATAATCTAGCAGTAAAGTTATTAAGAAGTGAAATTCTTACTACAAAAAGAACTGTTGCTGGTGAGGAGGAGGCATTTCCAACATGGAATTTAATGATGAAAAATATATATGCCTTGGGTGCATCTCCTTTAACTTCAGATGGTTTTCGCTTTGAAATTCAATATAGAGACGATCAAACAGGGATCCCTTCTAACACACTCCAAAACGCTCAAAGTACGGATATTGCCAACAAACCATTGTTACAAGTTTTTAATTTAGATAGACTAGACCAAACTCAATATCAAACTCCAGATGGATATTTTGATTATGTAGAGGGGATTACTATAAATTCTCAAAATGGATATGTTATTTTCCCTCAAGCAGAGCCCTTTGGTAATGCACTTGAACTATCTTTAGACGCTTCTTCAGATGTTGATCTATATGTATTTGATGAGTTATATCTTGACACAAAAATCAATGTTAAAAATAACAATCAGAATAAAGATAAATTTTTATTAAAAGGGTATTTCAAATCTGAGGATAGTGGAGGAATTCCGTTAAACGCCTATAATGTTCCCCGTGGTTCTGTAACCGTAACCGCAGGAGGGAGACAGTTGGTTGAGGGTGTTGATTATGTTGTAGATTATTTGGCAGGGAGAGTACAAATATTAGATCCAGGATTGCAATCCTCAGGAATTCCAATAAATGTTTCAACTGAAAATAATGCTGTTTTCAATCAACAAAGAAAAACGTTTATGGGAGTTGATGTTGAACACAATTTCAACGAAAATTTCATATTAGGTGCAACTATTTTAAATGTAAATGAAAGGCCATTAACACCAAAAGTAAATTTTGGGGGTGAGCCAATCAATAACACTATGCTAGGGATGAATATCGATTTTTCATCGGAAATGCCTTTGTTCACCAAACTAGCAAACAAGTTGCCTTTTGTAGATACCGATGTCCCTTCTAATTTATCTTTAAGAGCGGATATGGCCTATCTTATTCCGGGGTCACCAAAAGGGATTGATGTTGCTGGTTCTGCAACTGCTTATATAGATGATTTTGAGGCTTCTCAAATTCCAATTAGTTTACTAACTCCTTTACAGTGGTATACAGCAAGTACCCCAGATACTCCTACTTTTCCTGATTTTAACGGGAACTTAAGTAACGATGAAAGATATAATTACAAAAGAGCCAGATTGGCTTGGTATACTATAGATCCTATTTTTTATGGCGCTGGAGATACTCCAGAAAACATTGACGCCGATGCCCTTTCTAGAGCAGAAACAAGGCAAGTTAATTTTGATGAGTTATTTCCCAATCAAGAATTGGATGTCACGCAACAATCCTTAATAAGAACTTTAGATTTAGCCTATTTTCCAAGTGAACGTGGACCTTATAATTTTGAGGGGCCAACAGATATTTCAAATCCAGCAACTCTTGAAAACCCTCAAGATCGATGGGCAGGAATTATGCGCCCTTTAACAACCAATAATTTTGAGCAAGCAAATGTTGAGTACATTCAGTTTTGGGTGATGGATCCCTACACTAATTATTCTATAACAAATGAAGAAGGTTTGCCCTCAGATATCAATCCAGAAGACCTTCAGAATCAGGTGGGTGATCTGTATATCAACCTAGGAAATATATCTGAAGATATTTTAAAAGATAATCTTAAAATGTATGAAAATGGATTGCCAGGAGATGACTTGTCTTCCAATGTAACTCCTACTACTTGGGGTAATGTTCCTACAAATCCATCAATTATTTATGCTTTTGACGAAGATGACACTTCTAGGAATAGGCAAGATATAGGATTAGATGGCTTAACAGATGAGGAGGAGAGAGATAAGTTCCCAGCATTAGCAGGTTTAGCTGACCCTGCATCAGATAATTACAGATACTACAGAGGGGGAGATTATGATGATGCTGATGCTTCAATTATTTCTAGATATAAATTATTTAATAACACTCAAGGAAACTCACCAACATTAAATCAATCTCCAGAGTCTTATCCTACTTCATCAACAACATATCCAGATGTTGAAGATATTAATAAAGATCAAACCATGAATACGGTTGAAAGCTTTTTTGAGTATAGAGTATCTTTAAATAGTACTGACTTGATTGTTGGACAAAACTACATTGTAGATCAAAAAGATACACAGGTTACCCTTAAAAATGGAGAGTCTCAAACTGCTAAATGGTATCAATTTAGAATTCCAATAAGAAGTGGAACTCCTGTCAATAATATTTCAGATTTTAACAGCATTCGCTTTGTTAGAATGTTTATGACTAATTTTAAAATGCCTGTAATTCTCCGTTTTGGAGAATTAGATTTAGTTAGGGGAGACTGGAGACGCTATACTAGAACTTTAGATCCCGCTATTTTACCAGATCTTCCATTAGAACAAGAGGATTTAAATAATTTTGAGGTAGGTGTTGTTAATATTGAGCAAAACGAAGGGCGATACGTACTCCCTCCAGGAATTGTAAGAGAGCGGTTGCAAGGAAGTACTACGGTTCAACAACAAAATGAGCAGTCGGTTACCTTAAAAGTTACTAACCTTCCACAAGATAAAGTAAGGGCAATTTATAAAAATATTAGTGTTGATTTGAGAAGGTATAAAGAATTAAAAATGTTTTTACATGCCGAAGCTGTTATTGAAAACACTCTTGAAGATGATGATTTAACAGCAATTATTAGATTAGGAACAGACTTAAATGATAATTTTTATCAATTAGAAATACCTTTAAAAATTACTCAAAATGGAAGTTTAGCTCCCTTAGATGTATGGCCTGAAGCAAATAATTTAGATGCTATGCTAGAAAAATTAGGAGAAATTAAGCTAGCAAGAGATGTAGTAAATGCTCCAATCAATGAGTTGTTTACTGCTTCAAATAACAATTCAGAAGAATTAGTTCTTAGGGTAAAAGGAAACCCCACACTATCTCAGATAAGAACAATTATGCTGGGTGTTAGAAATAATAGTCCATTAGACAAAAGTGCTGAAATTTGGTTTAACGAACTTCGGTCGGCAGGTTTTGATAATGACGGTGGGTGGGCAGCTGTTGTAAGTGCAGACGCCAATTTTGCAGATGTAGCATCGCTTTCCATGACTGGAAGAATGCAGACTGTAGGGTTTGGAAATGTTGAGGATAGGGTGAGTCAGCGATCATTAGACGAAACTAAAGAATATGATATTTCTACGAGTATTAATTTAGGTAAGATGATGCCAAAAAAGTGGGGTATAGAATTACCTATGAATTACAGTGTTGGAGAACAATTTATAGATCCAAAATTTGATCCCCAATACCAAGATATTGAGCTTTCAGCTGTTGAAGATGCAAACCTTCCATCCAATTTACCAAGAGGGAAAGATGTATCAAGAAATTACACAAAGCGATCTAGTATTAGTTTTATTAACGTAAGAAAAAATAGAAATTCAGAATCAACTAAGAAACCAAAGTTTTATGACGTAGAAAACCTGTCTGTTTCTTATTCATTTAATGAAGAATCTCATAGAGATTACAATATAGAAGGAGCATTGAATCAAAAAGTTATGGCAGCTGTATCCTATAATTTTGCATTTCAACCCAAGTTTTTCGAGCCTTTTAAGAAAAAAGAATTATTTAGAAGTAAGTATTTGCAATTGATAAGAGATATCAATTTTAATCCTATCCCTACAAGTCTTGCTGTTAATTCAAGAATTAATAGAACTTTTAATGAACAACGCTCAAGAAATCTTGTTGAAGGGTTGAGTCCTCAGCCAATTTTGAAACAAAGAAGATTTTTATTCGATTGGGATTATGCATTGGCTTTTAATTTTACAAAATCATTGGCCATAAATTTTAATGCATCAAATAGTTTTATTTATGATGCTTTTGGAGGGGGAGATGATTTAGAAATTTTTAATAATTTCTTTAATACCGGAAGACCAACTCAATACAGTCAAAAATTAAATTCAACCTATAAATTACCTATTAATAAAATTCCATATTTAGGTTTTATTGGAGTAGATTATGCATATACTGCAGATTTTGATTGGAGAGCTACTTCTCAGGATATAACAATAATAGAGAAAGTTGGAAATTTAATTCAGAATGCCAATACTCACAATTTAACAGGCTCATTTAATTTTGCAAAGCTTTATAAAGATTCAAAATTTGAAAATTTATTTATAAAGAAAAAAGATAGAAAAAAAAGAGCTTCAGATTCCTCAGATAAACTCCAAGTTTCTAAACAAGTAGCTGTTAAAAAAAGAAAGAAACAGCCCTTAGGAAGAAAAGTGATCAAAGGGTTTTATGATGTAATTACATCAGTAAAAACAGGGAAATTAAGCTACACTGAGAATAATGGTCAATTATTGCCAGGTTATGAGCCACAAGTTGGGTTTTTAGGTAGAAATAATTTTAATGGAGGCTTAGCGCCATCTTTAGGCTTTGTGTTTGGAAGCCAGGTAGACATAAGAAATACAGCCCTAGAGAATGGATGGTTAGTGACACCCAGAGGAGATGGAGAGGACTATTATGATAAAACCTATACAAGAACTCATTTCAACAAATTAGATTATAACTTTTCTTTAAAACCTATAAAGGATTTAAATATTGAAATTACTGGGAATAAAATTAAAACAAGAAGCTTAGCACAACAATTAGACATTAGAGTCGATGCTAACGATCCAAGTGGTAATGGCTTTATTGATGAAACTATTCCTGCTTTTATAACTGGAAATTATAGTACAAGCTATTCTATGTTTTCAACGGCTTTTAAGGACGGAAACCAATTATTTGATCAGTTAAGAGCCAATAGAATTGGAATTTCAAGAAGATTGGGTGAGCAAGCCGGTATTAATGTAGATGATCCTGTTAATATAGATCCAATTGATGGAACCGTAATTGGTTATAGTGGCAGTAGTCAAGACGTATTATTACCTTCATTTTTGGCAGCTTATTCTGGAAAAGACGCAAGCAATGTTAGTTTGGGGATTTTTAGAGACATTCCTATTCCCGCCTGGAACCTTCGGTATACTGGTTTTATGAAGTATAAATGGTTTAAAAAGAATTTTAGTAGTTTCAGTGTTTCACATGGTTATAAATCATCTTATACAGTTTCAAGTTTTACAAATAACTTACAATTTGACGCTAATGATTTAACCAATACAAATGCTGCCGGAGATTTTGAAACAAGTACCTTAGTTTCCTCAGCAACTTTGGTAGACGAATTTTCGCCGCTAATTAGAGTAGATATGAAAATGAAAAATTCATTTTCAATGATAGGAGAGTTGAAGCGAGACAGAACACTTACCATGAATTTTAATAATAGCACATTAACAGATATTAAAGGGACTGAATATATTTTTGGCTTTGGTTATGTTTTTAAAGATGTGAAGATGAAAACATCCTTTACAGGAAAAAAACAGACCCTTAAAGGAGATATTAATGTAAGAGCTGATGTCTCTTTGAGAGATAATTTAACCCTAGTTAGATCTGTAAATTCAGACAATGATCAAATAAGTGGTGGTCAAAAATTATTTTCAATAAAATTATCGGCAGATTATAGATTAAATAGTAATTTAACAGCGTCGTTTTATTACAATCACCAAACGTCTAGATATGCCATATCAACAACATTTCCAAGACAATCGATAAACGCAGGATTTAACATTATTTACAATTTAGGAGGAAATCAATAAAATTAGTTAACATATGAATATCCCATCAGATTTAAAATATACAAAAGACCACGAGTGGGTAAAAATTGAAGGAAATACGGCAACTGTAGGTATTACTTCTTTTGCACAAGGAGAATTAGGCGACATCGTTTATGTAGATGTTGACACTTTAGATGATTCAGTTGAAAAAGATGAAGTTTTTGGTTCTGTAGAGGCTGTGAAAACTGTTTCAGACTTATTCATGCCCCTAACCGGAGAAGTTATTGAGTTCAATGAAGGACTTGAGGATGAGCCAGAAATAGTGAATAAAGACCCTTACGGTAAAGGATGGATGATTAAAATTGCAATTGCAGACAATTCACAAATAGAAGAACTATTAGATGCTCAAGCCTATCAAGAGCTTATTGGAGAATAACGCTATATACATAGCTGTCTTTTTTACAATTTCTATACTTTTTGGCAGTCTTGTGAAATCAGAACTTATTGTTGTAGAATCTATTTCAGTATCTGATAAGACGTATCACTTAATCGCTTATTTTTTATTAATGCTTTCATGGCTCTACGCTTTCTTTAAAAAAGAAAAGTTTCAAGAGCATGTAAAATATATAATTTTAGCATGCTTTATTTTTGGCATTATTATTGAAATATTACAAGGAGTTATTACTTCATACAGAACGGCTAGTTATTTAGATATTTTAGCGAATACTATTGGTGTTTTGTTGGCTGTGGTAATTTTTCACGTTTTTGAAAAAAAAATTAACGTATTTTAAGGTTAAACTTGTAATTCAAATAATAATTTAGTTAAATTAGCGAACTATATAAAAATTTCAGCAATGGAAATCAAAAAAAACCCAAAATCAAATCTAGAGAACTACAGTAAAATATTTATGCAATTAGGTCTAGTGTTGGCCCTTTTCATAACGTATGTAGCCATTGAAAAAAAGACTTTTGATCGTCAGTTTGGTGATTTAGGAGATGTAAATATGAATGCAGATATGGAAGAAGAAATTCCAATCACTGAGCGTATTGAACCTGAAATCCCAAAAACTCCACCACCACCAACACCAGAAAAAATAGAGGTTGTTGAAGATGAAAAAGAAGTTGAAGAAACTGTCATAGAGTCAACAGAAACAGACGAAGATGAAGCGGTGGAGGTAGAAGACATCGATGAAGTTGAAGAAGCTGAAGAAGTGATTGAAGATGTACCATTTACAATTATTGAGGATGTTCCAGTTTTCCCAGGTTGTAAAGGGAATAAAAAAGAACTAAAATCATGTTTCAATAAAAAAATGCAAAAACATTTCGGAAGAAAGTTTAATGCAGATTTACCAAATGATTTAGGAATGTCTCCAGGAAAGAAAAGAATAATCATGCTTTTCAAGATTAATAAAGTTGGAGATATTGTTGATATTAGAGCAAAAGCTCCACATCCTAGACTCCAGAAAGAAGCTATCCGTATTATTAAGTTACTTCCAAAAATGAAACCTGGAAGACAAAGAGGAAAAGCTGTAGGTGTTAAATATACGCTTCCAATGAGAATTGAAGTAGAATAATTTTATATCTAATTTTATAATAAAAAATCTCAGCTTATAAGCTGAGATTTTTTATTTATACACATTACTCATTTTAGGATTCCACTAATTATATTTTCAATAATAAGTTGTATTTTCGATGAAAAGTTTAAATATTCTTACAGTATATGAAACCCTATTTTGCTCACGAAACTGCCGTTATAGACCCTGATTGCAATATCGGTTCCGGTACAAATATTTGGCACTTTAGTCATGTCATGTCTAATTGTGTTATGGGGAAAAATTGTAACCTTGGGCAGAATGTTGTTATTTCACCTGAAGTAATTTTAGGAAACAACGTTAAAGTACAAAATAACGTATCTATTTATACTGGAGTTATCTGTGAGGATGATGTGTTTCTTGGCCCATCAATGGTATTTACAAATATTATTAATCCTAGAAGTGCTATTAAAAGAAAAGACCAGTATTCTAAGACCCTTGTAAAGAGAGGTGCAAGTATTGGAGCTAACGCAACTATTGTTTGTGGGATTACTATTGGAGAGTATGCGTTTATTGGTGCAGGTGCTGTAGTTGTGAAAGATGTTTTACCTTACGCCTTAGTTGTTGGCAATCCTTCTAAGCAAATTGGTTGGATAAGTGAATATGGTCATAGCCTTAATTTTAACGAACTAGGACATGCTATTTGTGCTGAGAGTAAGGAAGAATATGAGTTAAAAGACAATAAAGTTGAAAAGGTAGTTTCTACTTAATTAAATCAAATAAAAAAACCTCCTTTTGGAGGTTTTTTTATTTGATTTAAATGTGATATGTTTAGTTAATCAAACTCTTTAGAGAGGTCAGCAGAATCATACCACTCCATATAATGAGATAACTTTCCTTCTTCATTGAATTGAAGAACTGCATACCATTTTAACATACTTTTTTTCCCGTTTGAAGCGAAGTTTGAAGTCCATGTTCCATAAGCTCTCACATTTCCATCAGGTAAATTGTCTTCATCCAAGGCAGCAAAATATTGAGGGTTTGTAAGTTTTTTATTGTCAAAATTCGACATGAAACCACGAAATGCTTTTTCCCATTCAGCTTTTGGAAGAGAATCCATTCCAACGGCTGGCGGTGACCAAATAAAGTCATCACTCATATATTTATCTGAAAAGAATGCTGTTGAGTCATTTTGCATAAATGCATCTAGCCAAGCTTTGGTTGTTTCTGTATTTTTTTTAAAAACACTCATTTTTGAATCTACAGAGTTTTGGTTGTTATCTTGACAACCAATTAAGAGTGTAAAAGTTAATACACACAATAATAATTTTTTCATTTTGATAAGTTTTTAGTTCCTTAAATATACTAACTTTTATAAAAATAGCAAATGGCAACTAATTAAAAAGCTTTTACTCCTGTTTTTCAGTAGGTATATTTTGACTTTAACCTCAGGATTTTGTATTTTTATATCCATAAAAATTTAACCAATGAAACACGTAATTATAATTGTATTTGGCTTGTTGTTTTTTGTAAGTTGCGGAAAAAATCAAAAGGAAAGTACTCCTCAGAAAGAAATTAAGAAAACCGAAGTAACCGTCTCTAAAAAAGAAAAGACTACCAAAAAGAAATCAGCTGTAGTTGTAGATTCAGATGGGGTAGCTAATGTTACAATTGCCTCAAATGATGGAATGCGTTTTGATGTTAGAAAGATTAATGTATCGGCCGGTCAGAAGGTGAGGTTAACGTTAAACCACACAGGGAAGCTTGACAAAAAAATCATGGGACATAATGTTGTCATTTTAAAGAATGGAGTTAAAGCTTCTGCATTTGCTGTTAAAGCTGCTTCATCTAAAGAGAATGATTATATTCCAGTAGGGACTTCTGAAGTAATTGCACATACAAAAATGATTGGGGGAGGAGAATCTACTGTTGTTGAATTTATAGCTCCAGAAAAAGGAGTCTACAACTATATTTGTAGTTTTCCTGGGCACTTTGCCATGATGAAAGGAAAGTTAATTGTAGAATAAATACTAATCCAAATATTAGTATTCTAAAATTTTAATATTCTTAAATTCTATTGGATGGCTTTCACTTTGTAATGAAATGTAGCCACTTGTTAATGCTTGACCGTCTTTAGCTTGAATATTTTTGGAAGTACTGTCTAGAAATTCTCCACCAATACTAGGGTTTGAGTAAGAAATTGCTAGTTTCCCGTCTATAAAATGGGATATGGAATCTTTAGTAACAATCACTTCAGCTTCAATCCACTCTTCACTATAATATGTTTTGCTATCTGCCATAATACAGTGTTCAGTAATTTTTTCTCCCTTCATTTCTACATGAGTTGCAGGAGTGCATAAATTACCCGAAGGTCTTTGAACTCCATTTTCTACTCCTCCTAGAAGTTGAACTTCTAGAGACATTGGAAAGCCTTGTTTTAGGAGCATGGTTTCTGGGGCTTGGCTATGAATCATAATACCACTATTTTTCCTTGCCCAAGATTCACCTCCAACAACTTGTTCTCCAATAAATCTATATTGTAATTTTAATCTATAATTTGTAAATGGAGTTTTGTAAAATAAATGACCAAATTCATCAGTAAAACTGTCATACTGATCATAAGAAACTTTTAATATTCCATTCTCAACTCTGAAAGTATTTAGATAATTATTATGTAATTCATAACCATTAATTTTTACAACCCAACCCTCCAAGTTTTCTCCATTAAAAAGAGATTTCCATTTGTTATCTGTTTCAGTTTTATTAGAATTACTTTTTTTACAATTAAAAAATGAACTTAATACAAGTACGATTAGTAATATGTTAAAAAAAGATTTCATTCTTTTAAAGTGAATAGGATTTACCTCCAGTTAATTCTTGTAAGTCTCCACAGTAATATGCTGCAGGAACAGGGTCATAGGCTAAGATGTTTTCACCTACCTCTTCAGAGTTCTTATATCCATAAATAGTCATCCATTTCAACTGATTTAATAATTCGGAAGATGTCATGTTTAATGCTTCAGGATTTGCCGCTCTCTCAGGATCTATTTCTTCACTCAAGAACATATGATTGTCTAATAAAGCCTTGTATTGCTCTGTTGTAATGCCATCAAGACTTGAATCTTGATTTGGTTTTAGGATAGAAATTATTCTATCAAAAGCAGTTCTAGTTATCTCTTGATCTTTGGTTTCTAAAACTTCAAGAATATAGTTGTCAATGAATTGAGGGACACCTACTTCTGTTGCGGCTGGAGTAGTGGCTGTTTTTGGTATGATGATATCCACTAAGTTTGTAACTACTATTTTTTCATCAGAAGTTAGATAGCTTGGTATCCATGTTTCAGTATCACTAGTACAACTTTGTAGCATACCAAAAATACTTGGTGTGATGGCAGCAAAACCAGCAGCAAGCCCTATGTTTTTTAATGCGTCTCTACGTTTCATATATCAATCTATTAAGCGTTCTTTTTAATGTTTTTAGCGGCATGATTTGCAGCTCTGGCTGTAAAAGCCATATAAGTTAATGAAGGGTTTTGACAGCCTGAAGAGGTCATAAAAGCTCCATCAGTTACGTATACATTTTTACATGCATGTATTTGATTATGTTTATTTAAAACAGATGTTTTTGGGTCTCTCCCCATTCTAGCCGTTCCCATTTCATGAATTCCTAATCCCATGGCTTCTCCTCCGTTGTCATATCCTTCAACATTTTTGTACCCTGCAGCTTCCAGCATTTTTTTTGCTTGCGCTTGCATGTCTTTTCTCATTTCAAATTCATTTTTTCCAAAAGCTGCATCAAATGTTACGGTAGGCAAACCCCATTCATCTTTTTTACTTTCATCTAAATACATCTTATTGTTATGATCCGGTAAAGTTTCTCCAAAAGCTAATAAGTTTACGGTCCATTCTCCAGGTTTTAAAATAGCTTCTGCTAATTTCGGTCCATATTTTAATTCTGCAACCAATTCTGACGCACTTTCTCTACTTGCTCCTCCTTGATATCCGTACCCTCTTTTAAAGCTTTTTATATTAGTATTCCCACCTAGATTTCTAAATCTTGGAATATAAATACCATTAGGTCTTCTTCCTTTATCATATTTATCATCATAGCCTTCAGCTATTGCAGTAGCACCAACATGGAAATGATGATCCATAATATTATGCCCTAATTCCCCACTGTCATTCCCTAATCCGTTTGGAAATCTTTCAGATTTAGATTGTAACAGAATAGAAGCTGAGGCTATTGAAGAAGCACATAAAAAAATGACTTTAGCATTATAAGTAATGGTTTCTTTAGTTTCTGCATCTATTATACGGACACCTGTAGCTTTTTTTGATGTGTCATCGTAAATAACTTCATGAACAATAGAGTTAGGTCTTAACGTCATATTCCCTGTAGCATCTGCGGCTGGAAGTGTAGAGGAGTTACTGCTAAAATATGCACCATATGGGCATCCTCTCATACATCTACTTCTATATTGGCAGGTACCTCTACCTAGACCCTCTTTAGTTCCTTCTGTAATGTGAGCTGTTCTTCCAATGGTTAATACTCTATCATCGTCAAATTTCTCTGAAATCTTATTTTGCAAATGTTCTTCAACACAATTAAGATCCATAGGTTTTAGTAACTTTTGGTCTGGGAAATGTTTCAAGCCTAAATTCTGCCCACTAACACCAATATATTCTTCAACTTTATCATACCAAGGCTCTATGTCTTTATAACGTACTGGCCAATCTACCGCAACCCCTTCTTTTTTGTTGGCTTCGAAATCAACATCACTTAATCGGTAACTTTGTCTCCCCCACATCAGAGAACGCCCGCCTACATGATAACCACGCATCCAGTCAAATCTCCTTACTTCATTGTATGGATGCTTAACATCATCTACAAAAAAATGTTCTCTTGCCGGGTTAGTAGTGTAACCAGTTCGGTGTTGTTTTGGTTTCCGATCAATTATTTCTTGTGTAGTTTTTCCTCCATTGGGTAAGTCCCAAGGGTCAAGGTGTGCAGTGGTGTAATCTTCGATGTGCTTTACCATTCTACCTCTTTCAAGAACCAATGTTTTTAAGCCTTGCTCACAAAGTTCTTTTGCTGCCCAACCTCCAGATATACCTGTTCCTACTACAATAGCATCAAATAGGTTATCTTCTGTTTTTGCCATGTTATTATTCATTAATTATAATTTTTGAGACTTTTTTTTATGATATTGTGAAATATATTGTTATAAAATTACACATTTCTAAGCCAAATTAATTAATTTGCGATCTTATTATGTTCAAAATTTTTCAGTGAAAATAAATATACAAAATATATTGCCTTTTAAAGAAGATGGAGTAGAGTATTATGCTGACACTTGTCTTCCTTTAATAGATGCCGTAAGTAGAAAAAAACTAAAATTTAATGCTTTAGCAAGGCATACCTATCCTGGAAATAGGCTAACACAAGACACTATTGGTTTAAATAGTATTGGGTACTGGGATGCAAATGAGCCACAAGATTGGGGGTTAGATTGGCATAGGAATGAAGGCATAGAAATTCATTTTTTAGAGTCAGGATCAATGCCTTATTCTCAAGAAAGTCAAGAGTTAGAATTATTACCAAATAATTTGACAATTACTAGGCCTTGGGAAGTTCATAAGGTAGGAGGCCCTTTTATAGGAATGGGAAAGTTTTACTGGATTATATTAGATTTAGATGTTAGAAGACCACATCAGAATTGGTCATGGCCAGATTGGATAATATTAGCACCAACAGACTTAGAGAAACTAACAAATATTTTACGGCAAAATGAAAAAGTGTGTTGGAAAGCAGACAAACGTATTTTAGATTGTTTTCAAAAAATTGGAAAGGCGGTAGATAAAGATTTTGAGGGTAGTAATGCCTCTAAAATAAGATTATTAGTAAATAATTTACTTCTACTTCTTCTTGATTTATTGGTTATTGAAGAAGTTCAGTTGGATGAAAAATTAATGAATAGTTCAAGAAGTGTTCAGTTATTTTTAAAAGAATTAGATATGAATCTTTCTGAAAGTTGGACAGTTGAAAAAATGGCAAAATCATCTGGGGTTGGTCTAACGCGCTTTACCTTTCACTGTAGGCAATTGACAAACTTAACACCCATGAAATATTTAATGTTAAAAAGATTAGAAATGTCAAAGAAAATATTGCTAGATCAATTGGAAATGAATATCTCCGATGTAGCTTACCTCTGTGGATTTTCTACAAGTCAATACTTTGCCACAATGTTTAAAAAACATGAAAAATGTACACCTGTAGAGTTTAGAAAACGAATCTTAAACTATGTTTAGAATTTGTTCAAATTTTTTCACTGAACAATTATACACATAGTTTTAAGGTCTATGTTATACTTTCAACTTACAGAATAATAAAAATCAGATTAAAATGAAATTAACTATTATTTCAAAAGCACTATTTTTTATTTCAATAATTTTTTTATCTACAATAATCTCTAGTTGCAAGAAAGACATAAATAAAGAAGTTGCTTCCACAACAGTATCAGTAACTAAAGGAGATCCGTTTTTTAAACTTTCTTTAGCGCAGTGGTCATTAAACCAATATGTAAGAACTGAAAAAAAATCACCGTTTCATTTTGCTTCTCAGGCAAAAGAAATGGGTTTTGAAGGATTAGAGTATGTGAGCCAATTGTATAAGTTTGAAGTTGAAAAGTTAGGATTTGATGTTGTTATAGATTCGCTAAAAACCCTAAGTGAAAAAGAAAAAATACAAAATGTTTTAATTATGGTTGATGATGAAGGTGATTTGGCTGATCCAGATGAAAATAAAAGAAATCAGGCAGTAGAAAATCATAAAAAATGGGTTGATGCTGCAGCAAAATTAGGCTGTCACTCAATTCGTGTAAATACTTTTGGAACTAATGATCCAGAAATTTGGAAAACTACTGTTGTAGACGGTTTGAAAAAGCTATCTGAATATGCTGCAACAAAAAACATTAATATCCTATGTGAAAATCATGGGTGGTTGTCTTCTAATCCTGTGGCTTTAATGTCCGCTATTAAAGACGTAAATATGAAAAACTGTGGAACACTTCCTGATTTTGGCAATTGGTGTGTGAAACGAACGGCTATAAATGAAAAATGGGGAGATTGCGCTGAAGTTTACCCTGACAAATACCAAGGCACAAAAATGATGATGCCTGCAGCAATGGCAGTAAGTGCCAAATCGTATAATTTTGATGAGAATGGTAATGAAACCACAATAGATTTCGTTAAAATGTTGCAAATAGTTAAAGATGCTGGATATACAGGATTTGTTGGAGTTGAATATGAAGGAGATGTATTGGATGAAAAAGCAGGAATTGAGGCCACTAAAGATTTATTATTATCGGCAAGTACTAAACTGAAATAATTACAATCAAATAATTTAATGATTTAACCTATACTATTATGAAAAAATCAATTCAATTTCAATTGTCATTAATGATGTTTCTTGAATTCTTTATTTGGGGAGGCTGGTTTGTAACTATGGGTACTTTTTTAGGAAGTAATCTAGGGGCTTCAGGAGGAGAAACGGCTATGGCTTATTCTACTCAGTCTTGGGGAGCTATTATTGCGCCTTTTATTATAGGATTAATTGCTGATCGTTTCTTCAATGCTGAGAAAATTCTAGGAGTACTTCATTTACTGGGTGCGGTTCTTATGTATTTCATGTCTCAGTCTACAGAATTTTCTGTATTTTATCCTTATGTATTGGGGTATATGATTGCTTATATGCCAACTTTGGCACTGGTGAATTCGGTTTCTTTCAATCAAATGTCTGATCCTGCAAAACAATTTCCTTTGGTTAGGGTATGGGGTACAGTAGGATGGATTTTAGCTGGCTTAGCTATTAGTTTTCTATTCAAATGGGATTCTATTGAAAATATTAGTCAAGGCATGTTGTCAAATACATTTATTATGGTTGCTTTAGCATCTTTAGTACTTGGAGTCTTTAGTTTTACTTTGCCAAAGACGCCACCCTCAGTAGCTAAGGGTGATAATGTTACCCTAAAAGATATTTTAGGTTTAGATGCTTTAAAATTATTAAATGATCGAAACTTTTTAGTGTTTTTTATATCCTCAGTTTTAATTTGTATTCCTTTAGCATTTTATTATCAAAATATCAGTCCTTTTTTAACAGAATATCAGGTAGAAAATTCTACGGCATGGGCTTCTTTAGGTCAAATATCTGAGGTAGCCTTTATGTTGTTATTGCCCTTTTTCTTCAAAAAGTTTGGCTTTAAAAAGACAATTCTTTTTGGAATGTTAGCCTGGGTAGTCAGATATCTTCTTTTTTCTTATGGTAACAACGGGGATCTATTTTTTATGATTATTACTGGAATAGCCTTACATGGTATTTGTTATGATTTCTTTTTTGTGTCTGGTCAAATTTATACAGACTCCAAAGCGGGAGAAAAAGTTAAAAGTGCTGCACAGGGCTTAATAACATTAGCAACTTATGGAGTTGGAATGTTGGTTGGCTTCTGGATTGCAGGTAAAGTTGTTGACAAGAATTTACTAGCAGGTGGTGCTCACGGATGGCAAGAGATATGGATATTTCCTGCAGTATTTGCAGTGGTAGTAATGGTAATTTTTGCACTATTATTCAAAAATGAAAAAGTAGAATATAAATCATAAAAAAGTAATGAGTAGTTCTAAATTAAGATTAGGTATACTTGGAGGTGGAGGTAATTCTTTAATTGGAGTTTTACACAGAATAGCTTCTTCAATGTTTGATAGATATCAAATTGTTGGAGGGGTCTTTAACCCTAGTTGGGATGAAAATATTGAATTTGCAACTAAAATAGGATTACCAACCAATAGAATATATAAAGACGTTGATACCTTAATTGAAGAAGAGCTTCGATTACCTGAAGCGCAAAGAATGCAAGTGGTTTCAATATTAACTCCTAATTTCTTGCATTTTCCTATGGCAAAAACATTATTGGAAAATGGATTTCATATTATTTGTGAAAAACCACTAACAACAACTTTACAAGAAGCAAAAGAACTTTACACGATTCTTAAAGAAAAGCAAACAGTTTTTGCGGTCACCTATACCTATACTGGTTATCCTATGATTCGTCAAATGCGTGAAATGATTCGTAGTGGTGCTATAGGAAAGGTTCAAAAAGTTGATGCTCAATATTACCAGGGTTGGATCAACCCATTAATACATGATGTGGAGAAGCGAAAAACAACTTGGCGGTTAAATCCGGAAAAATCAGGAATAAGTTGTTGCATTGGAGATATTGGAACTCATGCATTTGATATGTTAGAGTATGTTTCAGGGGTTCAAATTGAAAATATTCTTGCAGATTTAAACCACGTTTATGAAGACAATCAAATGGATGTAGATGGTACGATTTTACTTCGATGCTCAAAAAATGTTAAAGGAGTTATTTGTGCAAGTCAAATTGCTACGGGAGAAGAAAATAGTTTTGTAGTAAAGGTTTACGGTGATAAGGCAGGGCTTAAATGGGAGCAAGAAAATCCTAATTATCTGTATTTAATGGAAGAGGGTAAGCCCTTACAAGTATTAAAACCAGGGCATGAATATAACAGTAAGCTATCTTTGGATGGCACAAAATTACCTCCAGGACATCCAGAAGGAATTTTTGATGCCATGGGTAATATCTATAAAGGTGTAGCGAGAGCAATTTGCAATGAACCTTATGATGAAGGTGAGTTTCCAACTATTACAGATGGTGTAAGAGGGATGAGTTTTATAGAAACAGCTATTTTATCTCACAAAAAAGGAAATGTTTGGGAGGCTATAGACCAGAATTATAAATTATAATTATTTAAATAAAAACATGAAAACAATTAAAGGACCTGCAGTTTTTTTAGCTCAATTTATGGATGAAAAAACACCATTCAACTCTCTTGAAGGTTTGTGTAAATGGGCAAGTAGCCTTGGCTATATAGGTGTTCAAATACCCACATTAGATAAAAGTATTATTGATTTAGACATCGCATCTGAGAGTCAAACCTATTGCGACGAGTTTAAGGGAAAAATAAATTCTTTTGGTTTAGAAATAACAGAATTATCAACTCATATTCAAGGGCAGTTAGTTGCGGTTCACTCTGCTCATGATTTGATGTTTGATGTATTTGTTCCAAAAGAGTTACAAGGAAAACCAAAAAAAAGAACTGAATGGGCTATTGATCAAATGAAAAAAGCTGCTATTGTTAGTAGACGATTGGGCTTAAAAACTCATGCTACTTTTTCAGGTTCTTTATTGTGGCCTATGGTTCATCCTTGGCCGCAACAACCTAAAGGACTTGTGGAAACAGGATTTAAAGAATTGGCATCAAGATGGCTGCCTATTTTGAATACATTTGACAGTCAAGGCGTAGATGTTTGTTACGAAGTGCATCCAGTTGAGGATATTCATGATGGAGATACTTTTGAAAGATTTCTTGAAGCCACAGGGAATCACAAAAGAGTTAATATTTTATATGATCCATCTCATTTCGTTTTGCAACAATTAGATTATTTAAAATATATAGATCACTACCACCAATTCATAAAAGCTTTTCATGTGAAAGATGCCGAGTTTAATCCTAGTGGGAAAAAAGGAACTTTTGGAGGATATAATGATTGGAAAAATAGAGCTGGAAGATATCGTTCTCCAGGAGATGGTCAAGTAGATTTTAAACAAGTTTTCTCTAAATTAACAGAATATGGCTGTGACGTTTGGGCAGTATTAGAGTGGGAGTGTGTGATAAAAAGCCCTGCAACAAGGCGCCAAAGAAGGTGTAGGCTTTATAAAAAATCATATTATAGAAACTACCTCAAAAAGATTTGATGATTTTGCAGGGAAGTGATGGAGCTAAAGATGAAAATCAATTAAAAAGGATATTAGGAATTTAAATTATAATAAAATGGTAAGAATAACATTAATAATTTGTTTGTGTTTTTTAATAGCATGTAATCAATCAGAAAAAAAATCAACAAACAATCAAGTAAATCAGGAAAATACTTCATCAACTGAAGTAAAGGATAAAAATGACTGGATATTTTTATTTGATGGTTCCTCACTAGAGAATTGGCGTGGTTATTTATCCGATGATATTTATCCAGAATGGACAATTCAAGATGGTGCTATGGTATTCACGCCAGGCAAAGAGGGGGGAAAGAACATCATATCTAAAGAAAAATATACAAATTTTATTTTGTCATTGGAATGGAAAATATCAGAGGCAGGTAATAGTGGTATCTTTTGGGGGGTACATGAAGATGAAAAATTTTCAGAAGCCTATATGACTGGTCCAGAAATACAAGTTTTAGACAACGAAAAGCATCCAGATTCTTTTGTTGGAAATGGTATTCATAAGGCTGGATCTTTATATGATTTAATTGGTTATCCAGCTGAAGATATATACCCTGCGGGAGAATGGAATCAATGTGTTTTAGAGGTAAATCAAAAAGCAAATTTAGCACGTGTTACTATGAACAATAAAACTACAATATCTTTTCCGCTTCATGGAGTTGAATGGGAAAAAATGGTAGCTAATTCTAAATTCAAAGACTGGGAGGGGTTTGGTAAATATAGTACAGGACACATAGGCCTTCAAGACCATAGCGATCAAGTTTCTTTCAGAAATATCAAGATTAAGAAGATTTTAAAATAAAATTTTCTCAATATTTACGAAGTAAAATAGTTTTTTTGCTTTTTATGAAATAAAAATTTTTGCACTATAATATATAAAATATTGATTTTAAGCACATTAAATAATTTTTTTTCAAAAATGAAGATATAACACGTCGCGAAAACGTTTTCGATTATTTTATTGCATTATTCTTTTTTTAAGTTCAGAAAAATGTTAATTTGCTAAACTTATTAATACTTTTTTAATATTTAGTTAAAAAAGCGTTAATTTGCAAAAAATCTCTAAAAATTAAAATTAAAAACAAATCATTATTAATTAAAATTAAACTTTTATGAAAAATAGTTTACTTAAAAAACCTTTATTGATTCTTATGCTACTTATTGGTAGTATCTCTTACGGACAATCAGTAAAAGGAGTTGTTACTGATGCCGATGGTAGTCTGCCGGGTGTTAGTGTTACTATTCAAGGTACAACATCAGGAGCACAGACAGATTTTGACGGAAACTACACAATTAAAGCCAGTCAAGGTGATGTGTTAGTATTCAGTTATCTTGGCTACAAAACTGAGGTAAGAACTGTAGGTTCTGAAACAGTAATTAATGTTACAATGACCGAAGACTCAACTCAGTTAGAAGAGATTGTAGTTATTGGTTATGGTACAACAACTGTTAAGGATGCAACAGGGTCTGTTGCTTCAGTTCGAGCAGAAGATTTCAACAAAGGAATTATTGCTTCTCCAGAACAATTAATTCAGGGTAAAACTGCAGGGGTTCAAATCTCAAGTACAAGTGGAGCACCTGGAGCTGGAGTTAATATCCGTATTAGAGGAACAAATTCAGTTCGTTCTAATAACAATCCTTTATTTGTTGTTGACGGTATTCCTTTATCAGGGCAAGAAACAACTTCAGGAGGAAATGTTATTGGTTTAGGATCTAACCCAGCTAAAAATCCACTAAGTTTTTTAAACCCTAATGATATCGAAAGCATAAGTGTCTTAAAAGATGCTTCAGCGACAGCTATATACGGAACTAGAGGATCAAATGGTGTAGTTATTGTTACTACTAAATCTGGAAGATCTAAGAAAGGAGAGTTTAATTATCAAGCAAACATAAGTACTTCAGAAGCTAGAGAAACCTACAACTTATTAAGTGCTGATCAGTTTCTTGCAGCAAGAACATCAGTTGGGTTAACAAATGATGGGGTAAGTAATGCAGGTTCTTCTACAGATTGGCAAGATGTTATTTTTAGAAGGTCTACTTCTCATAACCAAAATTTAAGTTATTCAAAATCTCATGATAGTGGTTCATACATAGCTACCTTAGGTTTTGGAAACCAATATGGTATTGTAGAGAATTCAAATTTAGAAAGACTTACGGCAAGATTAAATCTTAATCAACGTTTCTTAGATGATAAGCTAAGATTAACCTTTAATGGTTCTATTTCTAGAGTTAATGATAATTTAGCTCCAACAGGAGGTACTGCAGGTTACAGGGGAGATATATTAGGAGCAGCTTTTTCTGCAAATCCAACTTGGCCAAATGACCCTAGCTATGATACAGGGACCTTGGTAAATCCTGCGAACCTATTAGCATACACAAAAGGAACAACAAACACGAATAGATATTTAGCGAATATTTCTCTTGAATATGATTTAACTTCTAATTTAAAAGCAAAAGTATCTTTAGGTATTGATAAGTCAGATTCTGAAAACTTTTCAGTTACTTCATCTGAAATTTTAGGTTTAGCAGATGGTATAGCAGGAAATGGTAGAGGTGCTTACAATTCGTTAGACATACAAAATGACTTATTAGAGGCTACTATTGCTTACAACAAGGAGTACAAAAATTCTAAGTTGGATGTTTTAGGAGGTTTTTCTTACCAAAACTTTAAAAATCAAGGATTATTTTCTGGTGCATGGGGTTTTTCAACAAAAGATTTAGACCTTATGGGAACTACACTACAAGATGTTGTTGAAGGTCTAGCAGGTGAAGTTGAAGGTAATTACCAACAATTTGGTTTTGCACCAAACCTACCAGGAGTATTTGTTAGAGGGTTTGAAGGAAATGATTTTACTACATCAAGTTTTTCTCCAGTTACATCAATCTCAGGAGTGAGATCTTTAGCTGTTGATTCTAACGATTATAATATTGAATTGCAATCTTTCTTTGGAAGAGTTAATTATTCAATAGCAGACAAGTACTTATTTACAGCAACAGTTAGAGCTGATGGTTCTTCTGCTTTTCCAGAAGAAAACAGATATGGGTATTTCCCTTCAGGAGCTTTTGCATGGAAGCTTAATGAAGAAGATTTTATGAGTGACAGTAATATGTCTACACTTAAATTACGTTTAAGTGCTGGTTTAACTGGTAACCAAGAAGGTGTTGGATATGGTAATTATATTAACAGGTCTCGTTGGAATGGATTAAATCCAGGTAACGATGGTTTTATAGATATAGGTAACGGTAATTCATTAGTTTCCTATGGAGGTCCAGAACTTAAATGGGAATCAACATTACAATATGCAACAGGGTTAGATTTTGGTTTTAATAATGACAGACTAACAGGAAGCATAGATGTATATAGAAAGGAAACAATAGATTTAATATTTAATACACCACAAGCTCAACCAGCAGTTACACCACTTAAATTTCAAAACTTGCCAGATTCTAAAATTGTGAACCAAGGGGTTGAATTTTCTTTGGGCTATGATTTAGTAGAATCTGAAGATTTTAACTGGTCTGCAAACTTTAACGTTGCTTATAATGACAATATGGTTGAATCTTTATTGGGTCAATATGACTTTGCTGATGTAAACGGACCAGGATTGTCTGGTGCTTTTGCAATGAGGTTACAAGAAGGATACCCAATGTTCTCTTACTATTTATTAGAGTTTGAGGGGTATGACGCAGCTGGTCTGGCAATTGTAAGTGATGAAAAAAGCTTTGTAGGAAAGAGTGCCTTACCTAATTTAACGGGTGGTTTATCTACAAATTTAAATTATAAGCAATTTTCTTTATCTGCTTATTTTAACGGTCAATTTGGTCACTACATCTATAATAACACAGCAAATGCATTCTTTACAGCAGGAGCATTTGGAACTACTAGAAATGTACTTCCAGAAACTTTAACTAGTGGAGAAGCTATAGGAGCATCAGCACCAGCTTCTACTAGGTTTTTAGAAAAAGGAGATTTTGTAAGACTACAAAATTTAACTTTAGCATATGATATGCCAATGTCTGGAGAGGGAGTTTTTAAATCTATGGTATTCTCTGTTACAGGACAAAACTTATGGTTATCTTCAGATTATTCAGGATTAGATCCAGAAGTAAATTCTGCGACAGGAGGAGCTTTACCTTCTATTGGAATGGACTACGGAGCTTATCCAAATCCAACAACAATTACTTTTGGAATTAACGCAAAATTTTAAAAAACACAAATGATGAAAAAACAATTTAATTTAAAAATAGTTTTACTATCACTTATTTCCATGACAGCACTTTATTCTTGTTCTAACTTAGAGCTTGAAGCTACGGATTCAGTGATACAAAATATCGAATTTACCGGATTAGCAGATTCTCAGGCGTCCTTAGACGGTTTATACGGTGCAACATGGGGTATGTTAGGAGATCAAGCAAATTTCTTTGCCTTGAACGAAGTAACTACAGACGAGCAAGTAATTCCTACTAGAGGAAGTGACTGGGGAGATAATGGATTGTGGCGTTCGCTTCACAATCATACATGGCAAGTAGATCATGGGTTCTTATTAACTACATGGAATCAGTTAAATGAAAAAGTATTGCAAGCAAGCTTTATCATTCATCCTTTAAGTAACTCTACTTCACAACAAATAGCAGAAGCAAAGTTTTTAAGAGCTTTTAATATGTTCTTTGTTTTAGATATGTGGGGTCAAAACCCATTTAGAGAAGCTACAGACTTACCGTCTTCTACACCTATTGTACTCTCTCCATCAGAAGCTTATGATTTTATTTTAAATGACTTAAATGAAGCTATTGCAGATTTACCAGAAGTTTCTCCTAGTGCAGCAACAATTGGTGCTTCTAAGGCAGCGGCAAACTTTTTAAAAGCAAAATTAATTTTAAATAGTGAGCGTTACACAGGTTCAACTCCAAATTACCAAGAGGTAATTAATGCTGTAAACGCTGTTGAAGCTAGTGGATTTGCTTTACAAGCTGGATATTTCGATATCTTTTTACCAAGTGTAGATTCAGAAACTGTATTGTACGGTAATATTAGTATCGGAAATAGAATTTGGAATGGAATGCACTATAACATCATAACTCCAGACAACGGAGGAGGTGGATGGAATGGTTTTTCTACTTTAGCTGAGTTTTATGATTTATTTGAAGGAGATGCTAATGAAAACTATATGGGTTCAGGTCAAGAAGAAAGAAGAGGTTGGGTTCCAGATGCATCTAATGCAAACAATACAGATAATTATGGTATGGGCTACGGATTCTTAATTGGTCAGCAATATTCTGCTTCAGGACAACCATTATCAGATAGAGCTGGTAATCCTTTAAGTTTCTCAAGAGACTTTAGCCTAACTAATAGTAATGAAACGCAAGCGATTAGAGTGATCAAATATCACCCTTTTGATGGAACAGGTTCTGCTTCTTTTAGAAGTCACGAAATCATTTTTAGATATGCAGATGCTCACTTAATGCGAGCTGAAGCGATGTTAAGAAGTGGAGATGCTGGAGGAGCTTTAGCTGAAGTTAATGAATTAAGAGTCTTAAGAGATGCAACTGCATTAGGATCTGTTAGTCTAGACGATATGATAGATGAAAGAGGTAGAGAATTGTATGTTGAATTTTTTAGACGTAACGATTTACTTAGATTTGGTCAATTTACAAAAGACTGGGAATTTAAAGACCCAGCATCTGTAGGAGATGCGAATAAAAACTTATTCCCAATTCCATTAACAGCATTGTTATCAAATCCTAATTTAGTTCAGAATCCAGGATACTAAATTTAATCTTTTATTGATATTAAAATTAAAGAGGGTATTTTTATACCCTCTTTAATTATTTATAAAACTTATTTATTTAAATATAATAATCTCTTACACCATGAAAGAGTTTATAGTATGTAGTCTGTTTTTTTTGCTTTTATCTTGTAATAACAATGATACTTTGTTTGTTACGTTACCTAGTAATAGAACTCAAATTAAGTTTCAAAACAACCTCACTAGTACTGCAGATTTAAACATTTTAAATTATCTCTATTATTACAATGGAGCTGGAGTTTCTGCTGCAGATTTTAATAATGATGGTTTAGCTGACCTCTATTTTACGGGTAATCAAACTGAAGATAAATTATTTTTAAATTTAGGAGAGTTAAAGTTTAAAGACATTACATCAGAGGCTCACATCAATAATGCGCTTCCCTGGACTACAGGAGTTACTACTGTAGATATAAACAACGATGGGTTTTTAGACATCTATATTTGCAAAGTTGGAGCACACAACTCAATTAAAGGAAAAAACTTATTATATGTTAATCAAGGATTAGATAATAATGGAGTCCCTAGATTTAAAGAAGATGCCTCAAATTATGGTTTAGACATTGCATCATTTGCTACTCAAGCTGTTTTCTTTGATTATGATAAAGATGGAGATTTAGACTTGTTTTTGATGAATCATTCCTTGTATCCTAATAGTAATTACGGCAAAGGTGCCTTAAGAGGGCAGGTAGATCAAAAGTCTGGAGATAAACTATTAGAAAATAAACAAGGTAAGTTTGTAGATGTTTCTTCAGAGGTCGGAATTTTTCAAGGGAAAATAGGTTATGGTTTAGGACTATCAATTGGTGATGTTACAAATGATGGTTATCCTGATATTTATGTAGGTAATGATTTTTTTGAAAATGACTATTTATATGTCAACCAAAAAAATAAAACTTTTTCGGAAGTAATTTCAAGAGACAAAACCATCCTAGGACATACATCTCATTTTTCTATGGGTAATGCGATATCTGATTTAAACAATGATGCCAAAATGGATATTATTTCTTTGGATATGCTCCCCGAAAATCTAAAAACATATAAAACCTCAGGATTAGAATTCCCATATCAAACCTATCAATACTATTTAAAAAATGGTTATGCGCCTCAGTTTATGCAAAACACATTACATTTTAACAATGGTAATAAAACATTCAGTGAAACAGCGCATTTAAGTGGAATAGCTGCAACAGAATGGTCTTGGAGCCCAATTGTAGGAGATTATGATAATGATGGCTTTAAAGACCTGTATATTACAAATGGAATTTTAGGAGCTACCAATGATATGGACTATATCAACTTCATTTCAAATGAAGCCATTCAAAAACAATTAGCAACAGAAAAATCGCAAAGAAATTTAGAATTGTCAAAGCAAATTCCTCAAAAAAAAGTTAAGAACTATTTTTATAGAAACAACAAAGACAAGACATTTAGTAACGTAACTCCAACATGGGTTTCTCACGATAATTCATTCAGTAACGGAGGTGCTTCAGTAGATTTAGATAATGATGGTGATCTAGATTTGGTTATTAATAATATTAATGAGGAAGCATTTGTATTAGAGAATACCTCAGATCAAAATTCTCAAAACTCATATCTCAAAATTAAATTTAAAGGAAATTCTAATAATATTTTTGGAATAGGAACAACAGTAAAGGCCTTTTATAAAGGTCAAGTAATTACGGAAGAAAATTATACAACAAAAGGATATTTGTCATCTGTAGAACCTAAAATTCATTTAGGGTTTGGAACTACTAAAATTGTAGATTCATTACAAATTATTTGGAGTACAAGTACATATCAAACATTAAAAAATATTGAAGTTAATCAAGAAATTGAAGTTTCTTATGAAAATGCCACTAAAAGCTATCCTTATAGGACTCCCAAAGCACAAAAAACTTTTTTAGTTAATAAAGACATCCCTTTTAATTTTAAACATAAAGATTCACAATCTCTAGAATTTAATAGAGATCAAATCATACCCTATGCAAGTACAAATCTAGGACCACATATAGCGGTTTCTGATGTCAACAATGATGGATTAGAGGATCTATTTATTACTGGGGGAAAATCTCAGTCTAGTCAACTTTTTATTCAAAATAAAAAAGGACAATTTACATCAGAACAATCAGATACTTTTACATATGATGCAATTCATGAAGATGTATATGCTGTTATGTTTAACGCTAATGGTGATAATTTTAAAGATTTGTTGGTTGTTAGTGGTGGGAATGAATTTAAAGATGGAGCTCCTCTTCAGCCAAAATTATATATTAATAATCAAGGAAAATTTGAAAGAGATACCCTACAGTTTAAAAATATAGAAACTAATGCATCAAAAGTAACTGCATTAGATATTGATAACGATGGTGATATGGATATTTCAATACTTTCAGATATTCTTCCATGGCAATTTGGAAGAACACCAACCCAATATATTTTTGAAAATGATGGTCATGGAAAATTTTCTGATGTATCATTAAAATATGGTCTTGATTTTAAGAATTGTGGAAATGTAACAGATATTGTTTGGATAGACTTAAATGATGACACTTATCTTGATGCCATTGTTGTTGGATATTGGATGCCTATAAAAGTATTTCTAAATGATGGTACTAAGCTAGTACTTCAAAAAAACACTCATTTAGAAAAAACAAACGGGTGGTGGAATACCATTAAAGTAAATGACTTTGATAATGATGGAGATTTAGATTTTATAGCAGGAAATTGGGGTTTAAATACGCGATTACAAGCAAGTAAAAACGAACCCATAACACTGTATAGCAATGATTTCGATAATAATGGAACTGTTGATCCGGTAATTACATATTATTATCAAAAACAAGAAACACCGTTTGCCTCAAAAGATGAGTTGGTAAAACAACTCCCATTTTTAAATAAGAAATTCTTATCCTATAAAGATTTTGCAGAGGCTTCATTTACAGCCCTTCTCCCAAAAGAGAAGATTAAAGAAGCGTTTAAAAAACAAGTTTTTGAATTGGGAAGCAGTTATTTTGAAAACCAAGGGGATAATACATTTAAAAGACATGAATTGCCGTTTATGGCACAAATATCTTCTGTTAACGATATTGCTTTAAATGATTTTAATAGTGATGGTTTTATAGACGTTCTTTTAGTTGGAAATAATTACAATATTAACACACAATTGGGTAAATTAGATGCCTCGCATGGCTTAATTTTGATGAATGATAAAAAAGGGTTTTTTTACGAAAGCTTAGACCAAGATTTTAATATCCCAGGAGAAGCAAAAAATATAAAAACAATAAAAATTAAAGGGGAGTTATTCTATATTATTTCTATAAATAATGACACTCCTGTTTTTTTAAAGGCTAATAAATAATGACACAATTTTTAGTAAGAAAAATTATTTTAGTACTAGTTTTCTCGGTACTTTATTCCTGTACTTCAGATCAGGAAAATTTATCTTCAACCAACGATACTCAAACTTTATTTACATTATTAGATGCTAAAGATACAGGCATAGACTTCCTCAATAAAGTTAAGAATCAAAAGAATTTTAATATTTTTAAATACCGAAACTTTTACAATGGTGGAGGTGTAGCAATAGGAGATATTAATAATGATGGCTTAGCAGATATTTATCTAACAGGGAACATGGTTGCAAATAAATTATACCTTAACAAAGGAAATTTTCAATTTGAGGATATCTCTAAAAGTGCAGGAATCGAAGGAAACAAACCTTGGTCTACTGGGGTTGTTATGGTAGATATTAATCAAGACGGTTTATTAGATATTTATGTAAGTAATGCAGGAAATTTAAAAGGCAATAATCATGACAATGATTTGTACATTAATAATGGAGATTTAACTTTTACAGAAAAAGCCGCTGAATTTAATTTAGCCAAAACAGGGTTTTCAACACATGCTTCCTTTTTTGATTATGATAAAGATGGAGATTTAGATGCTTACATCTTAAACAATAGTAATATACCTGTTAGTAGCCTTGGGTATGCTGAACAACGAGACAAAAGAGCCCAAGATTGGGAAAATGTTCCACAAATATTTAGAGGGGTTGGAGATATGTTACTGCGTAATGACAACGGTAAATTTGTAGATGTTAGTGAGCAGGCTGGAATTTATGGTAGTTTAATAGGATTTGGTTTAGGTGTCATGGTAACGGATATGAATGGAGATTTGTATCCAGATATTTATGTTTCTAATGACTTTTACGAAAGAGACTACCTGTACATCAACAACCAAGATGGTACTTTTAAAGAAGATATTACAAACTGGACATCTCATCTAAGTCTTTCTGCTATGGGTGTAGATATTGCAGACATTAATAACGATGGAAATGCAGATATTTTTATTACAGACATGCTACCCGAAGCAGATCAGCGTGTAAAGTCTGTGATGGAATTCGAGGGATACAATGTTTTTAAATTAAAACAAAGTAAAGATTTTTCCCAGCAATACATTCAAAACACCTTGCAATTAAATAATGGAAATAGCACTTTTTCAGAGGTGGCTTATCACAGTGGTGTGGCAAAGACAGATTGGAGTTGGGCTGGTCTACTCTTTGATATGGATAATGATGGGAATAGAGATATTTTTATTACAAATGGGATCAATCATGATTTGACAGATTTAGACTTTGTCAATTTTTTTGCGAATGAAATTATTCAAAAAATGGCTTTGACAGGGAGAAAGCAAGCAATTGACTCTATTATTAATAAAATGCCAGTTAAACCGCAACCAAATTTTGCGTATAAAAATAATGGAGATATTACTTTTGATAATGCAAATAAGGAATGGGGTTTTGAAACTCCTAGTTTATCAAATGGAGTAGCTTATGGTGATTTAGACAACGATGGTGATTTAGATTTGGTTGTTAATAATGTAAATATGTTGCCTTTTGTTTATAAGAATAATACAGATTCATTAACCAACAATAGTTATATAAAAATTAAATTGGAAGGTAAAAAAGTCAATAAATTTGCCATAGGAAGTACGGTTAAAATTTTCCATAATAATTCGATATATGTTCAAGAACAAATGCCATCAAGAGGGTTTCAATCTTCAATGGATTATGTAATGACAATAGGGCTTGGAACAGCAAAAACTATAGATTCAATACGTGTAATTTGGCCAGATAATACCACCCAAAAATGGAGTAATATTGCTGTAGATACAACGCTAACATTAAAGCAAAATGAGGCCGTAGACATTCAAAAACCTTTAAAACTTAAGAAAGAAAAAACATTCGTTACTGAGATTACAAAAAACAACTTTCAAAAACATCAGGAAAATAGTTATTCTGATTTTGATTATGAAGGTTTGATTAATAAAATGCTTTCACAAGAGGGTCCTGCTTTGGCTGTAGGAGATATAAATAATGATGGTAATGAAGATTTTTATATCGGAGGAGCTAAAAATCAACCGGGGGTATTATATTTAAATTTAGGAGGTGGAAAAGTAGCGATGTCTATTCAAAAATCTTTTGAGAAAGATGCCTTATTTGAAGACACTACTGCTTCTTTCTTTGATGCCAATGGTGATGGAAATTTAGATCTTATGGTTGGATCCGGTGGAAACGAAATAGGACAACAAAATAATTACAAAGTAAGATTATATCTTAATAATGGTAAGGGAACTTTTGAGTCATCAAAAAATAAACTACCACCCTTAAGAAAAAATATTGCAGTGATTTCTCCTTATGATTTTGATAATGATGGTGATGTTGATGTTTTTGTAGGTGCCAGGAGTATGGTAGCAACATATGGAATAGCTCCAACACATCAATTTCTAGAAAATAACGGCGATGGAACTTTTACAGATACAACTGAAAAAGTTGCCTATGATGTGAAGAGTGCTGGAATGATGACTGACGCAATATGGAAAGACATAGACAAGGATGGAAAAAAAGATTTAATCACTGTTTCGGAATGGGATACACCAAAAATCTTTATAAATAATGGAAGAAGGCTTATTAAACAAAAATCAACATTAGATGATTTATTTGGAATGTGGAATGTAGTGGAAGCAGCAGATCTAGATAATGATGGCGATATAGATTTCATACTTGGAAATCAAGGGAGCAATACTATGCATAAAACCTCCAAAGAAAACCCTGTAAAGATGTGGGTTAATGATTTTGATAATAATGGAACAATTGAGCAAATTACAACCAATCATAAGCAAGGGAAAGACTATCCAATTCATATGAAAAAAGAATTAACAGCTCAACTAGTTTCTTTAAAAAAGCAAAATTTAAAGGCCTCTGAATATGCTAAAAAGTCTATTGATGAATTATTTTCTGCATCAATTTTTGAAAATTCAATTATGAAGCAAAGCACTATTTCAGAATCAATTATTGCTATAAACCAAGGCGATTGGAATTTTACTGTGAAAAAACTTCCAAGCCGTGTTCAACTTTCTTGTGTCTGCGGAATTGTATGTTCAGATATTAATAATGACGGTAATTTAGATCTTATTATGGCAGGAAATAATTTTGAGTTTAAGCCTCAATATTCTAGACTAGATGCAAATTACGGTTCGGTTTTGTTGGGTGATGGAAATCTTGGTTTTACATGGCAAGATTATAATACTTCAGGTTTTGTTGTTAAGAATGAAGTAAAGCATTTGAAGAAAATTAAAGATAATAAAGGAAAAACTTATTTTATAGCGGCGATTAATAATGAAAGTCCAAAACTATTTTTAATCAATGAGTAATAAAGCAATTATACTGTGTTTTTCTATACTATTATTAGCATGTAATAAAAAGGAATTATTATTCAAAAATCCAACTTCTCAAGAAACAGGATTAAACTTTAAGAATACGATTACACCTACTAACGAACTAAATATTCTTGATTATTTATATTATTACAACGGTGGGGGTGTTGCTTTGGGTGATATAAACAATGATGGTCTTTTAGATATTTTTCTCTCAGCAAATCAAGAAAAAAATAAGCTTTTTATTAATAAAGGAAATTTAGAATTTGAGGATATAACATCGAAGTCAAATGTATCTGGTAATAGCTCATGGAATACGGGAGCCGTTATGGGAGATATCAATGGAGATGGTTTATTAGACATTTATGTATGCGCTGTTGTTGGTGTTAACGGGTTTTATGGCTTTAATGAATTGTATATCAACAATGGAGATGAAACTTTTACAGAAAGTGCAGAACAATATAAACTAGATTTTGATTCCTACAGTTCTTCTGCAGCATTTTTAGATTTTGATTTAGATGGTGATTTAGATATCTATCTCTTAAACCATGCCATTCACACCCAGGAGTCTTTTGGAAAAGCAGATTTACGATACAACCGAAATGAGCAAACCGGAGACAGGTTATTAAGAAACGATGGAGGAACTTTTACAGATGTTAGTGAATCCGCTGGAATTTTTGGTGGAATTAACGGTTATGGATTGGGTATTTCTGTTGCTGATTTTAATCAAGACGGGTTTCCAGACCTCTATATTGGAAATGACTTTCACGAAGACGATTATTATTATATAAACAATAGAGATGGTACTTTTTCCGATCAATTGAAAGATTACTTTGGTCATACTTCTCGTTTTTCTATGGGTAATGATGTAGCTGATATTAATCATGATGGATTACCAGACATTATTTCATTAGATATGCTACCAGAAGACGAGGTAGTTTTAAAAACTTCTGAAGGAGATGATAATATTCAGATTCAAAAATTAAGAACTCAAAAGTATGGGTATCATTATCAGTTTACCAGAAATATGCTCTATGTAAATCAGAAAAATTCTAGTTATTTAGAAACTGCACTACTTAGCGGAATAGCAGCTACAGATTGGAGTTGGAGTAGTTTATTTGCAGATTTCAATCAAGATGGTGAACAAGATTTATTTATTTCTAACGGAATTTCTAAAAGACCAAATGATTTAGACTTTATTAAATTTGTTTCTAATGAACAAATTCAGAAAAAGATAGACAATACAAAGTTAGTAGATCAAAAAGCATTACAAATGATGCCCACAGGTGAAGCTCATAATTATATTTTCAAAGGGGTTAAAAACTTAGAATTTGAAGATAAATCTGGTGAGTGGATTTCCAATAAAAAAGGAGTTTCTGGAGCGACAGCACTTGGAGATCTCGATAATGACGGAGACCTTGACTTGGTAGTAAGTAATATTAATGAAAATGTATCATTATACGTCAATCAAACCAATGAGAAAGCTAATTACCTTCAATTAAAGTTTGACTACCCTTCACCGAACACTTTTGGTATTGGAACCAAGGTTTATTCTTACGCTAAAGGAGAATTACAATTTAAAGAATTGTATACAGTGAGAGGATTTCAATCCTCTTCAGAACCCATCGTTCATTTTGGTTACGGTCAAGTTAAAGAAGTAGATTCAATAACTATTGTTTGGCCCAATAAAACCTTTCAAACTCTAAAAAATATTACTGTAAACCAGCAATTGACAATTAGTCCAGAAAGAACAGAGCCTTTTAATTATTCACATTTATTAAAAAAAGAGACACCAATCTTTAAAAAAGTCTCAAATAATCTAGGAGTTAATTTCACTCATACTGAAGACAATTACACAGATTTTAATCGTCAAAAATTAATTCCTTATCAAAACTCAGACAGAGGTCCTGCCGTTGCAGTTGGTGATCTAAACAATGATGGGAAAGAAGATATTTATTTTGGAGGGTCTAAGTTTAATTCTGCTAAAATTTTTGTTCAAAAAGACAGTTTTTTTAAAGAAGAAAAAATAGAAATTATTGCAAATGACTCTATTAATGAGGATGTTGTAGCGCTAATTGCAGACCTAAACAACGATAGAAAAAACGATGTGATTGTTGGAACAGGTGGTTCAGATTTTTATAATAAAATGACACCTTTACTTGATACTTATTATACCCAGAGTGAAGTTGGTTTTGAAAAACAACAATTACCAGCGTACTTTGAAAATGCATCAGTTATAAAAGCAGCAGACTATGATCATGATGGAGATTTAGATGTTTTTGTTGGAAATAATATGGTATCCAATAATTTTGGAGCAATTCCTAATTCCTATATTTTACAAAATAATAAGGGTAAGTTTTCAATCCTAGAAAACCAACCTTTCCAAAATACAGGGATGATCACAGACGCAATATGGGAGGATTACAATTCAGATGGTTTTGTAGATCTGATATTGGTAGGCGAATGGATGACCCCCAAATTTTTCAAAAACACAAAGGGTAATTTTGTTGAAGAAAATCTTATAAAGTCAAAATTAACTGGATTATGGCAACAGATTACTCCTTTCGATATTGATAAAGACGGAGACGTAGACTATCTTCTTGGAAATTGGGGTAAAAATTCAAAATTTGAGGCTTCACAAGCGCATCCGTTACGAATGTACTATTCAGATTTTGATGGAAACGGAAGTACAGAAACCATTCTTTGTAATTTTAAAAATGGAGCCTATTACCCATTATTAGGGTTAGACGAATTGGCAAGTCAAATTGTAAGTTTACGAAAGAAATTTACCAATTATAAGAGTTTTGCAGGAAAATCAATTGATGCCATTTTTGAAAAATCAGTGTTAAAGAAAGCGCGTATATTTGAAGTAAATACTCTGGCTTCCGGGTATTTAAAGAATGAAAACAATACATTTACATTTATTCCTTTTAAAAATGAGTTACAGGTATCCCCAATATCAGCTTTTTTAGAATTCGATTTTGATGCCAATGGAGTAAATGAAGTTTTAGTAGCAGGAAATTATTTTGGAGTGAGTCCATATCAAGGAAGATTTGACTCTTTTCCCGGAGCATTAATTTTTGATGAAGAAAAAATTATTTTAGGAAATAAAATTGGACTTGACTTTAGTCAAAAAGCTGTAAAAAAATTAAATAGTATTAAAGTTCAAAATAAAACATATGTGTTGGCTACTATTAACAACGATAGTGTCCAAGTATACCAATTAATTAAATAGTGGTCATGAAACAATTCAAATTATATGTACTAGCAACAACAATTGTTATGGGATTGTTTTCCTGTAAAGAGAATTCAGTTCCCATAGAAGTGACTACTGATCATTTCCATACAGTAATTGATAAAGTTGTAGAGGTTATGATTCACGATATATTTTCACCACCAGTAGCTAGTAGAGTTTTTGCTTATCCAAATATAGCAGCCTATGAAATTTTAGCTCAGAATGACACGACTTATCTTTCTCTAAAAAATCAGATTAAACATTTAGGAGCTATTCCATCTCCAGATGAATCAAAGCGTATAAATTATCCTCTTGCTGCCTTAATTGCACATATACATCTAAGCAAACAACTAATTTTTTCTGAGGCTAAAATAGAAACACACAGAGATAGCTTATACAATGTTTGGGAAGCTAAAAACCCCAAAGAATTCAAGGAATCAAAGGCATACGGTTTGGAGGTTGCAGCATACATTTCAGATTGGATGAATAAAGATAATTATGCACAGACTAGAACGATGCCTAAATTTAGCGTAGATTCTGAAGATGAAGGAAGATGGCAACCTACCCCTCCCTCATATATGGATGGTTTAGAACCTCACTGGAACAAAATACGCTCTTTTGTTTTAGCCTCAGCAGACCAATTTAAACCAGTGCCTCCACCAAAATTTTCAATGGATAAAAATTCTGATTTTTACAAAGAACTTGTCGAGGTATATGAGATTAGCAAAGAAATCACAAAAAAAGGAGACAGCTCAGAAGAAATTGCCATTGCTCAATTTTGGGATTGTAATCCCTATGTTTCAGTAACTCGTGGACATTTGATGTTTGCCGTAAAAAAAATAACTCCTGGAGCGCATTGGATTGGGATCACTAAAATTGCTACTAAAAAAGAAAAGGCAGATTTTAACAGAACAGTTTTTGCTTATACAAAGACCTCTATTGCTATAGCAGATGCCTTTATCAGTTGTTGGGATGAAAAATATAGAAGTAATTTGGTACGTCCAGAGACCTTAATAAATACCTATTTTGATGATGAATGGAAGCCTATTTTACAAACCCCACCCTTTCCAGAATATACAAGTGGTCATTCTGTTGTTTCTGGAGCTGCTTCAATAGTACTTACCTCTATTTTTGGTGATAATTTTAGCTTTGAAGACGATACAGAGGTGCCCTATGGTTTACCAATTCGATCTTTCTCTTCTTTTAAAGTAGCTGCAGACGAGGCTGCCATCAGTAGAATGTATGGAGGAATTCATTACAAAGCTGCAGTTGAGGTTGGTGTAGGACAGGGCCGAAAGATTGGAGAATTGGTTACTGAAAAATTAACAATGTTGAACAACTAGAATATAACTATTCATCTTGTTTTTTGTAATAATATAATAATAAATGAAAAAAATAAGCGCTATTATAGGATTTATATTAGGGGGTTTTTTACTCTGGTATCTCATCATAAAACCTTATGATTATTTAGTGACTTTTAAAGTAAAAACATCTGCAGGGACTATTAATCAATCTATCAAACTTTGGAATACAAGTTTAGAAAACTCAAGTCCTATTCAACAAGAAAATCTTAAAAACTTAACACAGCAGATTATAGTTAAAGACTCGACCTTCAATTATGATTGGTCTATAAGCTCAGTAAATGATTCTATTTCTAAAGTAAATGTCTACGTAACTGATAAAGAGCACAGTTTTGCTAATAGAATTTCTATACCTTTTGGGACTACAGATTTTGAAAAAAGAATAGAATATACTGTAACAGACTTTATAGCTAAACTCAAAGAACATTTAAAAAAAATTAGGGTAACAGTAGTTGGAAAAGATACTACAAGATCTACCTATGCTGCTTATATTTCAATGAAAGGCTTGCAAATTGAAAAAGCAAGAGGAATGATGCAAAACTATTCTTTATTAACCAGCGTACTTTCAGCTGAAAATATTGAAATGAATGGAACACCTTTTGTTAAAATAACCCATTGGAATACACAAAATGATAGTATTGCTTATGATTTTTGTTTTCCTGTCATAAAAAGTGATTCTCTCCCAATAGACCCTCGTATTCAGTATAAACAATATAATGCAGTAAAAGCTTTAAAAGCCACCTATAATGGAAACTATATTACCTCTGATAGAGCTTGGTATGCGTTATTGGATTATGCAGAGAATAATGACATAGTGATAGATAAAAAACCTTTGGAAGTTTTTTATAGCAATCCAAATTTTGGAGGTGATGAGTTACAATGGGAGGCAGAAATATTTATGCCTTTAAAAGAATAGTTACTTTACTTTTCCATAGTTAAAATACCTGGCTAATAAGGGCTCTAAATAACAAATACTGAATTCTTTGTTCATTTTTTTTCACTGAATAATTATACACTTTGTATTCACTAGAATTTAATACTTTAGTTGAACCTTCGTAGTATAATTAAATCGTATAATATATAATCATACATGGCTAACAACTCACTACAAGAAAAAAACTGGTGGAAAGAGGGAATTGTATATCAAATCTATCCAAGAAGCTATAAAGACACCAGTGGAAATGGTGTTGGTGATTTAAGAGGCATCATTCAAAAATTAGATTATATCAAAAGTTTAGGGGTAACCATGGTTTGGCTTAACCCAATTTATGAATCACCTAATGATGATAATGGCTATGATATTAGTGACTATCGTGCCATTATGAAAGAATTTGGTACTATGGAAGATTTTGATGAACTTCTTGAAGGTCTTCATCAACGTGGCATGAAATTTATCATGGATGTAGTCGTGAATCATAGTAGTGATGAGCATGAATGGTTCAAACAATCTCGTAGCTCTAGAGACAATTCATATAGAGATTATTATCATTGGTGGCCTGCTGAAAAAGGGAAACCAAATTATCGATGGAGTTTTTTTGATGAAAACAGTGATGCTTGGAAATATGATGAACAAACAGATTCATATTACTTACATTACTTTTCTCAAAAACAGCCTGATTTGAATTGGGAAAACCCAAAAGTGCGCCAAGAGGTTTATGATATTATGAAATTTTGGGCAGAGAAAGGCGTAGATGGTTTTCGTTTAGATGCTTTTCAATATGTAAGTAAAGACATTACATTTCCTCCATTTCCAGAAGGGTATGATGTAGATATACCAAGTGTCATTGAATATCATGGAATGGGTCCACACATACATAGTTATTTAAAAGAAATGAATGAACAAGTTTTGAGTAAATATGATGTCTTTGCGGTTTCAGAAGGGGTTGGAAGCACATTAAAAGATGCTCATGATTTAGTGGATAAGGATCGTAATGAATTGCAAATGGCGTATCATTTTGAAGCCACAGATATGGTTACTACTCTAGAAAAATGTACGCTGGCTCAATTTAAAAAATCGTTTACAAAATGGGACAAATCATTTGCTGAAAATGGATGGATTGCTATTTATTTATCAAATCACGATCAATCTAGATTTATAAATCGATATGGTAGTGATAAGCCAGCATTTAAGGATTATTCTGCCAAGTTACTGAATACGTTTATTCTTTCTATGCGAGGAACACCCTTTATGTATTATGGAGATGAATTAGGGATGACAAATATTGGGTTTACAAAGATTGAACAATATAAAGATATTGCAGCCATTAATGGGTATAAGAAAGCAGCATCAGATGGTGAGGATCTAGATCACTATCTGAAAAAGTTAAATTTACTTTCAAGAGATAACGGAAGAACACCTATGCAATGGGATACTTCAAATAACGCTGGGTTTTCAAGTGAGACCCCTTGGTTACCAGTACATGAAAATCATACAACAGTTAATGTGGCAAATCAACAAAATGATCAAAATTCTGTTTTGAATCATTTCAAAAAAATGGTAACATTTAGAAAAGATAATCTGTTGCTAGTATACGGGAATTACAAAATTATTCAAGAAGAGCACCAAACTATTTACGCATATAGTAGAACTTTGGATGATGAGCAAATGACAATTCTATTAAATTTTTCTGAGTCTGAATCTAGTATCAGTTTGCCTAATTTTGATCATAGTAAAGAAGTTCTGATTAATAATTATAATGAGTTCTCAGTTGATAAAGACACCATTACTTTAAAACCATATCAAGCAGTAGTTTTGAAGTTTTAAAATCAATATTAAATTAACCAATATGAAAATATCGAAACCAAGTTTATCCTTTTGGCAAATCTTTAATATGAATGTTGGATTCTTAGGAATTCAATACAGTTTTGGATTACAGCAAACAGCAATAAACCCCATATTTTTGTATATTTGGGAGCCTCAGAAGACATGTTGCCTATATTAAATATAGCAGGACCTGTAACAGGGTTAGTAGTACAGCCAATTATTGGAGCACTATCAGACAAGACATGGTCTTTAAAATGGGGTAGACGTAAACCTTATTTCTTGATCGGTGCCCTACTAGGTAGTATTTGTTTGTTTGCATTTCCTCATAGTCCGGTTCTTTGGTTTGCCGTTGGATTACTATGGATTTTAGATGTGGGTAATAATGTGGCTATGGAGCCTTATAGAGCTTTTGTAGGGGATAAATTACCTGAAAAACAATTGAGTTTAGGGTATCAAATGCAGAGTTTATTTTGTGGGTTAGGAACATTACTAGCTACAGGATCTATTCTGTTGTTTCAATATTTATTTGGTAAAGAAGCTGATGTTGCTGGAACAATACCACAATGGATTTACTATTCTTTTTATATAGGCGCCATACTTTCTTTAACCACCATTTTATGGTCAGTTTTTAAAACCGCAGAAATTCCTCCTTCGGCTGAGGAATTGAAAGAGATTAATAAAATAAAAACCCTGTCATTACTTAATAAAATGGCCAAACCTTTCATTGAAATTAGAGAAGCAGTGAAAGATATGCCCAAATTTATGTGGAAAATTGGCGCTGTGTATCTTTTTCAATGGTATGCCTTATTTGTGTATTGGCAATTTTCAACCCCACTTTTTATGAAAACAATGGGCTATTCTATCTCTGAAGCAGGATCTCAATCTGCAGCTATGAGCCTTACCTACAACACTACAACGATGCTAATAGCTTTAATTTTAGTGCCTTTAACTCTAAAGTTTGGGAATAAGAAAATGTATGCATTGAGTTTGTTTGGAACAGCTTTAGCACTATTCTGTATTCCATTTATAACAGATCCTTTACTGGTAGTATTACCTATGATCTTATTTGGGATTGGCTGGGCAGCCATGATGGGAATACCGTACACCATGGTTTCTAAAATTGTTCCTCAAGATAGAAGAGGGGTGTATATGGGGATCTTAAACATGATGATTGTTATACCAATGGGAGTAGAAACACTAACTTTTGGTCCTATTTATAAATACTTATTAGATGGAAATGCTATCTATGCCATGTTATTTGCAGGAGTGTTTTTTGCCGTGGCTGCTATTCTAGCCCTGAGATTAAACGAAACGTTAAACACAGATACATAAAACTGAATAAAAGTAGTAATCATGAAGATTAAAAATTTAGTAGTAGTAATATCAATTCTATTTTTTTCTTGCCAACAAGATGAAGCGGTAAATAAAAATGACAAACTCATAGCTCCAATTTCTGATCAAGTATTAGAAACAGCAGTTATTTATGAAGCTAATATTAGGCAATATTCTAAAGAAGGAACCTTTAAGGCATTTACGAAAGACATTCCAGTGCTCAAAGAATTGGGTGTTAAAGTAATTTGGTTAATGCCTATCAATCCAATTTCAGAAATAAAAAGAAAGGCAACCGATGGTTCTTTTACAAGTGAAATTGAGGATAAAGAAGAGCGTAAAAAATACTTAGGGAGTTATTATTCAGTATCTGATTATAAAGCCATTAATCCAGAATTTGGAGATAAAGATGATTTTAAAGCGTTAATAGCTACCGCCCACAACAACGGGATATATGTTATTGTAGATTGGGTGCCAAATCATACCGGATGGGATCACCCTTGGATTACCGCTCACCCAGAATGGTATACTCAAAACGAACAGGGTGAAATCATAGATCCAATTAATCCAGATACAGGAAAATCTTGGGGATGGACAGATACTGCAGATCTTAATTATGATAATCTAGACATGCAGCAAGAGATGATCAAAGACTTAAAATATTGGGTCGAAAATTTTGATATTGACGGCTATAGAATGGATGTTGCTCATAAAGTACCTCCTGTATTTTTTAATGAAGCCATTACAGAGTTAAAAAAAATTAAACCCATTTTTATGTTGGCAGAAGCAGAACAACATGAGCTTTTTAGAAATGGTTTTGATATGCAATATGCATGGGAAGGCCATCATATTTTAAATAGTATAGCCAAAGGAGAAGCTACTGTGAGTAATTTTGACACCTATATGGAGAAACAAAATGAAGTGTTAGAGGCATCAGATTTTAATATGAATTTTGTGACAAATCACGATGAAAATTCATGGAGTGGAACTGTCAAAGAACGAATGGGAGAGGCTAGTGAAATTTTAACAACTCTTGTTTATGCAATGCCTGGTATGCCTCTAATTTATAGTGGCCAAGAATATGATTTGAATCATCGTTTAAAGTTTTTTGAAAAAGATAGTATTCCAAAGACCAAAGGAGCTACCTGGAACTTACTCACAAAATTAGGAGATTTAAAAAATAATCATACTGCATTTCATGGAGGTAAATTAGCAGCATCTTATGAACGATTAACTACTGAAAATGAAAATGTAGTGGCTTTTAAAAGAAGTAAAGAAGATGCGGTGGTTTACTTTATTGGGAATTTAACTAATGAAGAACAAGTATTTTCCGTCAACTTAGAAGGTGATTATAAAGACCTATTGCAAAATAAAAATATCGAGTTTAAACTCGATAAGTTAACGCTTTCACCTTGGAACTATTATTTAGTATCAAAAAATAATAATGAGTAAGATAGTTTGTTTTGGTGAGGTACTTTGGGATGTTTTTCCTACCCATAAAAAAATTGGAGGTGCCCCTTTAAATGTAGCTTTGAGATTGCAATCATTTCAAAATGAGGTAGCGCTTATTAGTTGCTTAGGTGATGATAAACTTGGAAATGAGCTATTGCTAGAACTTCAAAAGCACAGAATCTCTTCTTTATATATTCAAAAAATTAAAGCATACAAAACCAGTACTGTAGCCATTTCTTTAGATAAAAATGGTAGTGCTTCATATTTCATAAATCACCCTTGTGCTTGGGACAATATTCAAGTAAACGATAAACTTAATACATTAGTAAAAAGTTCTGAAGCTTTTATTTTTGGGAGTCTAATAGCGAGAAGTAATACTTCTAGAAACACACTTTTAAAACTTCTAACGTTTTCAAAACTTTCTGTTTTTGATGTTAATTTAAGGCCTCCTCATTATGACATTAACTCAATTCAAGTCCTTATGAATGCAGCTAACTTTATAAAATTTAATGATGACGAACTCAAAGAAATTTCGATGAGTCTTGGATATCAATCAGCGTCTATTGAACAAACCATATTGTTTATTGCTAAAAAAACAAATACAACATCCATTGCCGTTACTTTAGGAAGTAAAGGTGCGATTCTATTTTATGAAGAAAGATTTTTTTATTGTAAAGGATATCAAGTTGAAGTTGCAGATACTGTTGGATCGGGAGATTCATTCTTAGCAACGTTAATAGATGTTTTATTAAAGGGAAAGGATGCTCAATTAGCTATTGATAAGGCATGTGCAGTTGGAGCTTTAGTAGCTAAAAATAAAGGGGCAAACCCTTTGATATCAGATACAGAAATTAACGCTATAATGAATCAAGATGTACCGTAAAATTGGTATACTAAAAATAAGATTGAATAGATAAGTAGATAGAAGCGATAAAAATTTCTTGATTTTATGTATGATGAATTTTCTGGATACATATTTCCAAAAAGAGCCTTAATCTCCTTAACAAATAGGGGTTTAATATTGATTTTCCAATCATTTGTTTGATAAACAATTTTTCTAAAATTACTTCTGTAATAAGACAATGGGAGCCCCCAAATAATAAAAGTGATTAGCCATATATTATTTTTAAATAATTCTAGCATTTTATAATTTTTTTGGAAACCAAGGAATGAAAGCATTTGTAGATGCTACGTATTCTTTATATCCTGGTTTTGTTTTTTTCAACGATTTTTCTAACATCGCAACCCCTGAAATATTGACAATCAAATAGATCATTGCTAAAGCACCAACTATCTGCCAATACCCTCCAGAGGCTATTGAAAATAGCCCAAACGACAGCCAAACTGTTGCATCACCAAAATAATTTGGATGCCTAGTATAGCGCCATAAACCAGTTTTAAGAATTGTGCCTTTATTATCAGGATTCTTCTTAAATTTTGTCAATTGATAATCACCAATAGCTTCAAATAAAAATCCTACACACCAACATAATAAAGCTATATAATCAATAGCGTTTAGTTCGTTACTAACAGTTTCATGATGAATTCCAAATAATGGTAAAGAAACCAACATGATTAAGGTTCCCTGCAAAACAAAAACTTGAAAAAAACTGAACCACCAATATCTTTCTGCTCCATAATGTCGCCTAAATTCTTGGTATCTGAAATCTTCAGGCTTTCCATAATTTCTTTTGAATAAGTATGCAGATAGCCGAATTCCCCAAACACTCACTAAACATAGAACAACTAAATTACGAGTATACATATGAGTCTCCAGCATAAAATAGGCAACATTTACAACCACAAACCCAGTTCCCCAAAAAGCATCAACAATACTAACGTTTTTTAATGGAATACTAATAAGCCACAGAATGACCATTAAAAATAGTATGAGAGAAGCGGCTAAGAGAAAATTCATATATGATGTAGTGATATTAAAGATGGAAAGAACAAAACTATTTAAAAGAGTGGGGATAATTGTGATATGATTATTTTGAAAACAGCATCAATATATAACAAACCACAACTCCTTTTATAAAGCAGATCCAATACAATTGGTAATATGAAAGGTTCAATTTAATCCGAATTTTTTCTACTAAAGCTTTGTGCCAGACAATCATTTGTTCTAAAAATTTTAAGAATTATGTTAAAGATACTAATTTTTTTGTGCAATTCTTTAGCTGTTTCTGAGTCTCTTTTATAGGCAATAGACACTACTATATTTTGAAACCTCATATAATTTCCATAAATTACTTTCTTTTAACAACTAAATTAATCATATTATGAAATTATTATTAAAAGGAATTTTCTTTCTATTTGCTTTTGCTTTATTCGTTAACTGTACTTCAAATGGTGGTAAAAATCTAGTAGCTGGAGATAACTTCGGTAAAACATATAGTATTGGAGATGACGCTATGTCTGAAAAACTTCAGATATTATCTAAGGCTTACAGCATGCAAAATACAGACGAGTTAGTAAAACATTATGATGCAGATTTCCTTGGTGAAAACGGGGTGGAAACTACACGAGAATGGTTAGAATCAATGGATTCAATAAGCATGAAACCCTATGTAATTATTCCTGTAAAGCTTCAAGGAGACCCAGACACAAAAGTATTGGCATGGTCTAAAGAAGAACGTCATTATAAAAATGGATCTTATGAAAAATTAGATCTTATGGAGTTCTTTAACTTTAATCAAGAAGGTAAAGTAGATGCATTTAGACAGTGGAAATCTATTGATTCCTCAAACTTTGGTAAATCCTATGGAGGAAAATTCATTGGAAAAGATGATAATGAATATTCTGGAAGACCATTGGTTTTCTCTGATAGAAATGAAGTTGAAATCATAGAAAAATTAATAAAAGATTATAATGCTATGAATGTTGAGGAGTTTTCAAAGCCTTTCGCAGACATTTCAGTTTTAAATACGTACGAAGGTGAAGAAATGAAGTTGAAAAAAGAAGATATGGCTGGTCTTTTTAATGATTATAAATCTGTAAACTGGGTTCCATATGCAATTGTTCCTTTAAAAATATACAATACAGATGCTGCTTCTGGTGTTCAAGTAATGTCTAAGGAAACTCGAGTTTTTAAAAACGGAAAAGTTTGGGAGAAAGAATTATTTGAAATATTCTATTTTGATTTAGAGGGTAAAATTACGTCTATGACACAATATGCTAGAGATTTTTAATCTAGTGAATTAAGATATAAGAGCTGCTAATATTTTGCAGCTCTTTTTTTTTGTAATAAATCGTTATATTTATTGGATGAAGTTTTTATCACTTTTTTGTTTACTGCTGTATGTGGGATTTATTAATGCTCAAGCGTATGAAAAAAGGCTCTACATTACCCAGAATGATACACTACCCTATAGATTGTTACTTCCCGATAACTATAACCCAAAAACATCATATCCATTGCTAGTTTTTCTTCATGGAGCAGGGGAAAGAGGAACTGATAATGAAAAACAATTGCTTCATGGAAGCAATTTATATACCTCAGAGATTTTCAGAAAAAATTATCCTGCTATTGTAGTTTTTCCTCAATGTCCTAAAAATTCATATTGGGCTAGTGTTCATAAAAGTTCTTCCAAAAAACTAGAAAAGAGATTCAAGTTTAAAAAAACATTAAAGACATTTCGTACACAAGAATTATTAGAATTGTTTTTATATGATTTTGAAAAATCCTATGCAATTGACCCTTCAAAACGATATCTAGGAGGCCTCTCTATGGGAGGCATGGGTACTTTTGAGCTGGTAACTAGAATGCCAAATTATTTTGCAGCTGCATTTGCAATTTGTGGAGGAGGAAACCCTGCATGGTCAAAAACTTTGGGTAAAACTCCTTTTTGGATTTTCCATGGCGATAAAGATAACGTTGTTTCGTATCGTTTTTCCAAACGAATGTATCGTAAAATGAAACGATTTAATAAGGACACTAAATTCACCTCTTACAAAGGAGTAAATCATGAAAGTTGGAACAATGCCTTTCAGGAGACACAACTATTTCCTTGGGTTTTTTCTTTTATAAGATCTATGTAAAAACAGATATCTTTAAAAATTTATTAAGCAAAGTAAATGTAGATTCCAATTACAATAACACAAATTGCTATTCCAGCTTGTGTTGTGTATTTCCATGGAGTAATGTCTACTTGTTTTGTATGCTCTTGAACAAATTCCTCTTTTCTAGGGTATAATTTACCAATGAGTAACATGATTCCTACGTTTAGAATAAACAACAAAGCCATTATATCTAAAAAGTGAGGATAAGCTTGTGCTTCAATTAATGCTAAAGCGGCCTCGTCTGTAACCCCGTTATCTTTTGCTAATTTCAATGCATTAGACACAAAGAACGGTTGCATAAAAAATTGACTTGTAATGTATAATAAACAACCAGAAGCTAAGCCAATTTTAGCGGCAATAGCTGGCACACGTTTAGTTAAATAACCAACCACAATAATGGTTAAAATAGGAATACTGTAAATTCCGTTAATCTCTTGGAGATAGTCAAATAAACTTCCAGCGTTGGCAATCAGTGGTGCAATAAACATAGCAGCAATCGCTAAAATAACACCAAAGATTTTTCCATATTTTACAATTGTTTTCTCATCTGCCTCTTTATTAATGTGTTGTTTGTAAACATCAATTCCAAATAAGGTAACGGAGCTATTTAATACACTATTAAAAGAACTTAAAATAGCACCAAATAATACTGCGGCAAAAAAGCCAACCCATGCAGTAGGTAGCACTTTTTTAACTAACATAGGATAGGCAGAATCTGCACTTTCTAAATTACCTTGAAAAATATGAAAAGCAATAATACCCGGCAATACTACAATAATAGGTCCAAGTATTTTTATAAATGAAGCTAGTAATAATCCTTTTTGTCCTTCCTTTAGATCTTTAGCTCCTAAGGCTCTTTGGATAATTTGTTGGTTGGTACCCCAATAAAATAATTGCACCAACATCATTCCTGTAAATATGGTGTAAAATGGAACTGGATCAGTAGGACCACCCATAGATTTAAACTTCTCTGGATTTTCTGTTGTTAAAATAGAAAGTCCTTCTAAAAGACTTCCGTCACCGATCATTAGCAAGCCAAAAACTGGGATTAAGAGGCCACCAATTAACAATCCAATTGCATTGATAGAATCTGAAATGGCCACAGCTTTTAAGCCACCAAATACAGCGTATATAGATCCAATGATTCCAATACCCCAAACACAAACCCAGATAGATTGGGTATGCGTTACTCCTAGCAATTGAGGAATGTCAAACATACCACTAATTGCTAATGATCCTGAATATAAAATCACAGGAAGTAATACCACTACATAACCCGATAGAAATAAAATAGAGGTTAATGTCTTTGTTGTGACATCAAAACGTTTTGCTAAAAATCCAGGAACAGTTGTTAATCCACCTTTTAAATATCTTGGCAATAAAAAAAGTGCTGTTACCACCATTGCAATAGCAGCTAGAGTTTCCCAAACCATTACAGATAAACCACTTTGGTATGCAGATCCGTTAAGACCAACTATTTGCTCTGTAGACAAATTGGTAAGTAAAAGAGATCCAGCTATTACTCCTGCAGTTAGGCTTCTTCCCCCAAGAAAATATCCATCTGAAGAGGTTTCTTTAATATTTCTAGTTTTTAAATAGGAAATGATAGCCACTAAAGCTGTGAATCCAAAAAATGATAAGAATAGCATCATAGGTTATAAGTTATATAATAGTGATAAATAGGGTTTGAAGATATATTTTTTATATTTAATAGAATATATATTTTTAAAAAAATAACCTCATCAAATGATGAGGTTATAGGTTTTAAAAAAAAGGGTGATGTTTACTCATTAGCTTTTACTCTTTCATAAACATAAATCATCTTTATTTTTCCATTTACAAATAGAGCATCATGAACATGATGAACTGTTACCTCTTCACCATCTACCATATCAGTTAAATCTTGTCCAGAAGTTACCCATTGATTTAACACGCCTTTATTATCGGTAAATTCATTAGCAATCATATATTTAGTTCTCCACTTCGGACTGCTATTCGTAAACCATTCCTCTAAAAATCCAATATGAGCTTTAGATCCATCAATTACTTCTCCATTTGGCGGATATCCTTTGAAAGCATCGTCATTAATACTTTCAATTGTTTTTAGGTCTTTTTCATTGTGTGCTTTAATATAGGTTTCCCAAAGTTTTGTGGTGTTCATATCCCCTCCGTAAAGAGATATTCTTGTGCTGTCATTAGGAATTTCAACTCCAATTGGATTGGGAGTACTTTTCGATTCTGATTCATTACTGTTGTTACAAGAAATAGAAACAGTTGCCATTAAGATCAATACTATTATATTTTTCATTTTTCTAAAATTTTAAGTTTTTTTATTGTTGAACTGCCATTACTTGTTCCCATATCACACGAAGTCTAAATCCGTCTGGATCATAATCAGACATTTTTGATTTAGCTGGTGGAGTAAAATCAGAAACATCTAAAGCTTTCATAGCATCAACAAGAGTTTTGTAACCATCCCATGTCATTACTGTACTTTCATCTTGCCCCATTGGATAAATTTTAGCGCCAATACCCCAATTTGTTAGTCCGGTTTTATCATCTTTAATTGTTTTTTCCATCATTGGCTTCCAAAGATCTTGATTTTCACTCACAAAGCCTTTCATATTTTTTGGACGAGCATAATTCCAAACAGAATATTTTCCTCCCTCACCAGGAATCTGATCTAATACTTTATAATTGTGAATCTCATAAACAGTGTATGGAGACATTGCATCTTGAACATCAAACCCTAATGATGATGTATTCCATGAAGTACTTGTCATAGCTTCAAGGGATGGATAGCCGTTAACAAAAGCATAATTGACGTCATTATTGCCAGCTGTACCTACTTTACGCATCAATAACCAGAGATTTTGTTCTCCTCTATCAATAGCAGCCTTCTTTACTTTAGACCAATATGTTGTTTCCTTTCGTTCAAATTCTGCAACATCATCAGAAGCTACTGATACATAAGTTATAGAATAATACTGTGCTGTCATTGATAAAGATGCAAGTAATGCAAACCCTAATAAAATTTTTTTCATAATCTTAGTTTAAATAATTAGTTAAAAGTTTCTTGTTGAAAAATTATATTTTAAAAAAAAACTAAAATAAATAAAAATTAATTGTTTAAAGCAATTAATTTATAGTTCTTTTAAATAAAGATCCATTTCTTCAAGAAGTTTTTTAGAACTTTGTATATGATTTTCATAAAGCCCTGTAAGAAGAGAAGTATTTGAGCCACCTCTAAATAGCAATCTCATTATAATTTTATGTCCTTCATGAGATTTTAATGTTTTGGTGTACCAAGAGATTTGTGTAAATAAATTTTTATGAACTTTCTCTCCAATTTGTGTCCATTCATATATAAAACCATTTTTATCCAACTCTAACTCAAGAGCATTGGCCCAGTCTCGTTGATCTATCTCAAACATTTCTATTTCATCAACTTGGTCATAATAGCTATACATTAACTTTTCAAGACTTTTTTTGTGAAGATGCCTTAAATATCCCGAACTCTTTAGAGATTCAAAAGCAGACCTATTATAATTTAGTTGTTTCTCTATGATCATATCAAAAATAGACTGTTGAATTTTCAATTGATTAGAAAAATCATTGTTAATTAACATTTCGGAAACTTCATTACAAGCATGTGCATGATCAGTTCTAAATTTCAAAAGATTTTTAGACTCTTCCATATCTAACTGAACATTAGATTTTATTTTTTCAAAATAATTTTTCAATGCTTTTTTCTCCAATCTAGACTGGTTCATATTGTTTACTTGTAAAGCAATCAATATACCAAGAGCTACCAATATAATTTCACCAATAGCATATTTCAAATATCCAGAAGAGTTTTTTTGGTTTGATCTAGCTATTTTTAGGAGTTTAAATGACATACCTTTAAGGTTATTTTAAATTTTTTTTATGATTTTTAAGACTATTTATAAATATATATAATTTTTTTATTAAATTACTTTTCTTTTAAAACTATAGCTAATTATTTAAAAAACAACATCAATGAAAAGTATATATTTTTTTTTATTAATATCGTTAAGTATGAATGCACAACAGAATCAATTACCATTTTATGAAATAGGAGAGTATCCATCAGAATATTCATCAACAAATGTCGTATCAAGAATGATCGAAGGATTAGGATATCGATTTTATTGGTCAACAGAATCTTTAAATGAAAATGATTTAAATTATAAGCCAAGCCAAGATAGCAGATCTACTTTTGAAGTAATTGAACACATCTATGGATTAACTCTTGCAATGGTTCTTACCATAGATGGTAAAGAATTTGATTTTTCACAGGACAAATTAAATTATCAAGGGTTAAGAGAAAAAACGCTAAAAAATCTTCAATATGTTTATAATAATCTTAAAGAAATCGAAGATTTGTCAACCTTAACAATCACGCTAAACCAAGGAGGTAATAAAATGTCATTTCCTTTTTGGAATATGATTAATGGGCCAATTTCAGATGCGATATGGCATTGTGGTCAAGTAGTTATGAATAGACGAGCTAGTGGAAACCCTATCAATTCTAAAGTGAATGTTTTTGTGGGAAAAACAATGTAATACACTCATTTTTTAGGGATCAATTATTTAATTTTTAATAATTTATTATTCATAAAATCTTTGGCAAATGCCAAAGATTTTTTTCTAGCATCTATGTTGCCACCAACATGTACCCCTTTATCAACACAGAAGAGAAAACCAATCTTCTGTAACATAGGACTAGACATTGGTAATCTCAAATAATTCATCAAAACATCTCCGTCTGCGGTTAAATCAAATAAACAATCTTTAAAACTATAGCCTTTTTCATTCCAAACAACGGGTTCTTCACTATCAAATCCATGGTGTGCATCTGGATATGTAGTGATACTTATATTGGTTGTATTAGATAGTTTTTCAACCAGATCTTCACAGGGTTTAGCCGGTGTCCAGTCATCTGCCTCACCTATTAAAATATGTATTGGTGCTTTTGTAAATGAAAGGTTTTCTGGATTTATAAAACAGGGTGGATAAAAAGCTAAATGCGCAGCAAAACTCACTTGATCTGTGATAGCCTCTTTTAAAGGTAACCAACCAGCAAATAGCGTTACTCCACCGCCTAGACTCCATCCAGTGATTGCTACTTTATCCTCATTAATTTTAGGATGTTTAGCAAGTTTTTCTAGTGCTCTATAGGCATCAAGAATAACAGCAGCAATGGTAACTTCATCTTGTGATCCTACTGTTGAGGTAATGCCTCTACTTTTAAAACTATTAAGTTGAAATGTAGCAAAGCCTTGTTCTTGATACATTTTAAGATAATCTAAGTGATGTTTTCTCCAACCCATACTCCCAGCAACTCCGATAATTAAAGGGTATTTTTTGTCAGAATTTAAACTATCTACGGGGATTGTGAGTTGTCCAAAAACGCGCTGCTTTTCTTGACTCTCTAAATCTGTAATAATGTCACTTAATGAAAATGGATTGGCACTTTCAAAATGAATGATTTCTTTTTTATTTTGAGCATTTATACAAAGACTAATAAAAAGTAGCACTATACTAAGTCTGTTCTTTATTTTATTCATTTAGTTATATATTTTTGGTTAATGAAAAATAATATGAAGTGCAACTAAACTTATTGCTAAAGCAATTCCCCAATTTCTAATTTTTGTATTAGAGGGTTGAAAAAGAGAAGTCAGTTTATGAATTTTCCCCTTATTCCCGAGTAATGCAAAACCTAAACTCGCTGCTATAACCCAAAAGGCTCTTAAAAAATAATTCATTTCAGGAAATAATAATTGTAATCCAATATTAATTGGCAGTGAGGCAATAAAAGCCATTAAAACAATTTTTCTATTTGGTTTTATTAATAAAACTGCGGCACAGATTAACACCACTATTCCACAGTTAATATAATAACGAAGATTATTTAGCGTATGGGTAAAGGCAGAATCAGGGTTGTCAAATTTTAAATACAACAAAATGAATCCCATAATTAATGCTGTGCCAAGGCTAAATAGAATGGTTTTACGCCCTGCATTTATTTTTTCATGATCAGTAGCTTTTTTATTGATATACGTTGCATAAACATCTGTAGACCAAAGTGTGGCTAATGAGTTAAAAGTAGAGTCTACGGTGCTCATTAAGGAGGCAAATAGGCCACAGAGAATAATTCCCTTAACTCCATTAGGTAGATATGTTTTTACTAGGTAAGGAAAAGCTAAGTCAGGTTCTGAAAGACTGTCTCCTAGAATCCCATAAAGTGCAATTCCTGGAACTATAATAATAACAGCCATAAAATACTTAAGCAACCCTCCCACCATTAAACCTGTTTGCGCATGAGCAACACTTTTTGCTGCTAAGGCTCTTTGAATTACAGTTTGGTTTGCACACCAATAGTTAATATTCAAAAAGAATAGTCCAAACAAATGGGTCCAAGGCAATGTAGAATGATCACTTGGTAAATGAAGATGCATTTTTTCAGGAACTTTTACATAGAGTTGTTCCCAACCTCCCAAATGATAAATAGCAGTTAAGCAAACTACAATACCTCCAAGAAGTAATGTTCCAAACTGAATGATATCTGTCTTCACTACTGCGCTAAGCCCACCAAAATAAGTGTATACTGCTGAAAATACTCCAAGGATAACAATTAACATGGCAATGCGAATCAATCTATTTTCACTTAAAAAAGACAACTGTTCACTAAAAACCATATCAGCGGCATAGGCTCCCCAGAAAAGTGCAGCGCCAAGAGTTACAGTTGCAAAAAGCGCCATGTTGGTTAGTGAGTAAAAAAGAGCAATACGTTTTCCTAATTTTTTAGAAATAAACTGTGTAATGGTGGTTATTTTTTCTTTTAAAAAAAGAGGAACAAAAACAAAAGCACCTAATAAAATTCCTTGAACGGCATTAATTTCAAGATTGGCTTGAGCTAAACCAAAAAGATAAGCAGAGCCCATCATTCCCAAAAATTGATACCCTTGTATATTGGTTGCTATGGTAGATAGAGCAATAGAGTACCAAGGTAAATTTCTTGAACTTAAGAAGTACTCATCTGCCGAACTGTCTGCACTAATTTTACCACGAAGCGCAACTAGTAGTATTATAATGGTAAAATAAGCGATTACAATTATAAAGTCTATCATAGTTATTTTCTTACACCATTTGCCAGAGGACTATTAGGCTCTGAATTTGGAACTCGTCCAAATACTTCTGGAAGAGAGACTAGTTTTTAATCTTGGGAGTACCAATCTGGCAAAGATTTTGCACTCTTTTTCATGAGGGTATCCAGAGAAGATAAATGAATTAATCCCCATTTCAATATAACGTTCAATTTTTGCTACAACCTGATCTGGATTCCCAACAATAGCTGCGCCACAACCAGAGCGTGCTAACCCAATTCCTGTCCATAGGTTAGGTTCTACATAATATTTTTCATCAGATTCTTCTCTTAATTTTGATTGCCTAGACACTCCAAGAGAAGCAGAATCCTGAGCTCTATTTCTGATATCAGTTCCTTTTTCTAAATCTAATTTTGAAATTAATAAATCTGCATACTCACGAGCTTCTTGTTCAGTTTCTCTAACAATTACATGAACTCTAAGCCCAAATTTAACAGTTCTATTATAGTTCGCAGCTTTAAGACTCATGGTATCCATTAAGCCTTTTAATTTTGATACTGTTTCAGGCCACATCAGATATACATCACAAAATTCTGCACAAAGATCTACCCCATCTGGAGAATAGCCTCCAAAATAAAGTAGTGGACCACCATTTTGTTGGTAAGGCTTTACAGGTCTTGAGGGTAAATCTAATTGGTAATATTTTCCTTCAAATTTTATTTGGTCTTGTGTCCAAGATTGTTTTAAAATTTGAATGACTTCTCTAGAACGGGCATAACGTTCTTTTGAAGATAAATCCATTCCAGGCAAGTTAGATGAAATAATATTAATGGTTAATCTTCCTTTGAGCATATGATCCAAAGAAGCAATTGTTCTGGCCAACATGGGCGGGTGAAGTTCTCCACAACGTATGGCTACTAAAAAATTAATGTTTTCTGTTAGACTTGCCATTCCTGACACAAATGATAAAGGGTCTTGACCTACTTGATAAGAGGAGGGGCAAAGTACATTTTTAAAACCTAATTTATCTGCTGTTTTAACAATAGAAGAAGTATTCTCCCAAGAGCTTTTATAAAGAGGGTTTCTATTTCCTAAAAAATCATCGTCTCCATTACATAATGGAGCAAACCATGAAATTTCCGCACCATCAATATTGGATAAGTTATTCTTATTCATCATCTAGAGTAGATAAAATTTGAGGTCTTTAAAAGACTGTTATTTTATTCAAAAAACAAAAATATAGTATTCTGAATGGATTATCATTTCACTAAAAATAATGATAAAGAATGAGTAATTGTGAATCAAATAAATTTTTTTTTAAAGTCCAATCAGGTATTGGAACTTAAAGAAGAATTGGGTTTGATTAAATTGCAGCAATTGAAAGTGAGCACCTTCAATTTCTTCAATGGTATTTTGGTTTCCACCAAGATAGAAAATTGTTGATGGGTTTGGATTCCATTGCACCAAAGGTTGAATAAAGAATTGATCAGTAAATGTGTTTTTTTGAGAAACGAGCCTTACATTAAATTCATTACTAAACTGATATCTTAAGTTTAAACGAGCAATACTACCTTCAAAATAATTTCCTAGACCATTTGTTTTTTCTAGTCTTGAATATCGTATTGATGGATTTATAGTTAGGTTGTCATTCACTTGAAAATTTAGGGCCATAAAAGAGGAGGTTAGATCACCAATTTCTGGAATGTCTTCATTAACTGAAAGGTCTTTTCCAGTGTTTAGATTTACTCTAAAATTAAAAGATTCACTGGGAGATCCGTTTACAGAAAATGAATGCGTAGGTAAGTTGTTAAAACGAATTCCCAAGAAGGTTTTTACGGCATCATAATCTAAGGTGTATGATAGTTCTGTTTGTCCGTAAGTTTTTAAGGAAGCAAATAAGTCTACACTAAAGTTTTTGTATAAATCTTCAAAAGTATACACCACATCTATCTTAGTTCCAAAGCCAAAAGATTGTACGGCAGGTTTATTAATAATATTGATATATTCGTGAAAAAGAGTTCCCCATTTACGGTTATTTTTAACTACAAAACCAACGTCAGACCTATACTGAGGAGAAATATTTCTGTAGTATACATAACTTTGCCAGTGCTCGGTTTTTCTGTAAAGTTGAATGTAAAGAGCATCTCCATTAATTTTATCACCATCTAAAGCAATTGTTTTTCCATTAATCGTAGCATCTGTATCAATCCAATCATTTATAGGTTCTTCATTGAAGTTTTTGAAAACTTCAAAACTTAGACGGAGGTTTTGATTTAATAGAAAAAGTCCGTCAAATCCAAAAAGATGGCCAAACCCACCTCCTTTGTAGAATCGATTCATCATGACCCCACCAAATCGAGATTTAGGACTTAATAAATGTTGATAGCGAAGTACATTTACCAAACTTTTGCCTCCTTGACCTGTGTAAGATCTATCCTCACCACCAACAAGATAAACAGAGTTTTGATCTAATGCGTTTAATAAAAACACCCTAGATTTCTTTCCTTGACTTAATAATTTTGTTGCAATAGACGGATTAACAATAGATCTTGAGTAAAATGCACCATCAGTAAAATTTACAAGATCTGTTCCTCGATTAAAAAATGGTCGCCTTTCTGGATATTGTAAAGAAAAAGAAGAATTTACATCAATTTGAGTAACATCTGCTTCTACTTGAGAAAAATCGGGGTTTAAGGTTAATTCAAAACTAGTATTCTTATTGATATCTAAATTCAATCCTAAACCTACTTTACCTTTTACAGACCCATAAGCAATTTTTTCATCAGGGCTATTTCTAGACCCCTGTATATTACTTGAAACATAAGGCAGTATTTCTAATCTTTTATCAATAACAATATCTTTTAAAATTAGATTATCTGTAGTTTGACAAACTACACAATTATTGTTTCTATCTCTAGGCTGACTACTAACTTCAATTTCGTTTCCATTTTCGAAGTATCGTCTGTAAAAGTTAATGTGCCATTCTTGATCTGTGCCATTTGGAAATGGAATTTCTGAAAAAGGTATTTTCATTTCTACAGTATATCCATCATCTATTATAGCAGCTTTAGATTCAAAATTCATATTGAATGTGCTGTCATATCGATCTTCATCAGACAAGGCATTTACTTGCTTCACATCGAATTGACTCCCCAAAGCATTTACTGCCAAGCCTAAGTTATTTCTTGCATCGGCAAAAGGATCTAAACGAACTAGGATAAGATCATCATTCCAAATATTAAAATCATCTCTTGGTCGAATAGAGGCACGAATATTTTTTGGATCATCCTCAGCATGAACTGCAATAAATAAAAATGTATTAGAATAGGAGATGTATGCAGTAGTCTTTTTCTTAGCTTGTAAATTATTGGCTGGACTGAATTCAATATCTAAAGGTATTTTTGTAGCATTTTTCCAAATTTTTTCAGATAATATCCCATCCATAACAACTTCATTTTCTTGAATTTTAGTTGGTGTATAAGTTTCTTGCGCAATAATAACTTGCAATGAAAAGAAGAAAAAAATGAAAATGAAAAATCTCATGGTAAAAAAATAACTTCTCAAAAATAATTTTTTTAGGCGTATAAATGACGTGTAAATATAAAATTGGCTTTCTTTTAAGAGTTTAAGATAGAATAAGGAGGTTACAATATAATTATACAGCTTTTAATGAACGTTCCGGAGGTGACTGATACATCCAACATGTTGTTAAGATTGATAGTGAGAAATACATGCCAAGGAAAATGGTAAAAGGAAAATTAATTTCTAACATAAAAAATTCAGTAGGATATACTAAAAATAGTAGTCCTAAAATACCCCTTGAAATTTCAAAGAAAAAAGCCCATTTATGACCATCTAACAATGAGGTAAAGCCAAAAATAGTTGTAGAAATAAGGAGTCCAAAGCTAAGTTGTGTATTTAGGCTAAGGGCTCCAAAATTGGTAAGCAAAACATAAATAAAGATGTTGATACAAACAAACTGAAAAATAGCATAAAACTTATGAAGTGTTGAGTATTTTGGTGCATATTTTTCTTGTGAATAGACATTTTCTACTATAGCTATTGGAAAACGTTCGGCTACATCTTTTGGTCTCCAGCCTGTTGGCATAAACCATAATTTAAATTTATCTAACCAGTTTTTAGCTCTCCATGCATCTTTTGCTAGACCCCAGTTGTGTTGAAAATTTATAATAATAGGATTCCATGTTTGAACAGGTTTCAATGTTCCATAAACACAAGGCTTATCATCCAATTCCTCTTGAAATGTTCCAAACATTCGATCCCAAATACAGAAAATAGCAGAAAGGTTTTTATCTACATACTCTGGATTTATAGCATGATGAACTCTATGTTGAGAGGGAGTTACAAGTATATACTCTAGTAAACCTAGCTTACCTATATGACGCGTATGATACCAAAATTGGCCAAATAAATGTAAAGGAGCCAAAATAATTATAATCTTTTGTGGTACTCCAAAGAGCGCTGCTGGAATTAAAAACAATGCTCCAAAACCAATAAGATTTTTTGAGATACTTTGGCGAAGCCCACACGCTAAATTGAATTCTTCACTACTGTGATGCACAACGTGTCTGTTCCAAAAAACATTAATGGAATGGTTTAATCTATGATTCCAATAACTTGCAAAATCCATACAGATTAAAGCAATACATATAAGCCAATACTTTCCTCTAGTTTTATCAAGGCAATATTTTCTAATATATAAGGATAGGTAATAATTATAAAACCAATTCCTAAGAGATCTTTGATCATATTGGTTGTTCCAGAACTTAAACTAGAAATGGTATCCATTAAATTATAGGTGAGGTCTTTTTTCCAAATTCCGTAAATAATTTCAATTAAAATCAATACCATAAAACTTGGTAAGGCAATTAGTAAAACATTTGCGTAAGTTTCCATTTTTTAAAAATATTTTGACAAGTTACAAATTAATTTTTTTTGAAATTTAAGTTGAACTCATCAGATAATTTACTTAATTATACTAGAATAGGATTGCTTTAATATGTTTTCTATATCTTTATTTTAATGTTTAATTGAAAAATAAAAATTATTTCAATGAAAAAAAGTGATCAAAAAAAATACTGGAAAACAAACTTAAAGTATGTGGCAATCTTGTTGTCAATTTGGTTTGTTGTCTCCTATGGCTTTGGAATTGTATTCGTAGATGAATTAAATAGTATTAGAATTGGCGGGTTTAAACTTGGTTTTTGGTTTGCGCAACAGGGTTCAATTTATGTATTTACTATTTTAATCTTTGTGTATGTAAGATTGATGAATAAGTTGGATGCTAAATATAATTTAGAGAGTTAATTATGGATTTACAAATTTGGACATGGGTATTGGTAGGGATTACATTTTCTTTGTATATAGGCATAGCTATTTGGTCAAGAGCAGGATCAACAAAGGAATTTTATGTTGCTGGAGGTGGAGTTTCACCTCTTGCTAATGGTTTAGCTACAGCCGCAGATTGGATGTCTGCAGCATCCTTTATTTCGATGGCAGGAATCATCTCTTTCAATGGATATGACGGGTCTGTTTATTTAATGGGTTGGACTGGAGGCTATGTGTTGTTAGCGCTATTATTAGCTCCTTATCTAAGAAAATTTGGCAAATTCACAGTTCCAGATTTTATTGGAGATCGTTATTATTCAAATGTTGCTAGATCTGTTGCGGTATTTTGTGCCTTGATAGTTTCGTTTACTTATGTTGCAGGACAAATGCGAGGGGTAGGGTTAGTTTTTTCAAGATTTTTAGAAGTAAATATAAATACAGGAGTTATCATAGGGATGGTTATTGTTTTATTTTATGCAGTTTTAGGAGGTATGAAAGGAATAACCTACACGCAAGTGGCGCAATATTGTGTATTAATTTTTGCTTTTATGGTTCCCGCAATTTTTATTTCTATTCAAATGACAGGAAATCCAATTCCACAGATTGGGTTTGGTGGACAAGATGTAAATGGAGTGTATCTGTTAGATAAATTAGATGGGTTACACAGGGATCTTGGTTTTGCTGAATATACTTCAGGAAGTAAATCTAAGCTAGATGTATTTTTTATTACTGCTGCTCTTATGGTAGGGACTGCTGGATTACCTCATGTAATTGTTAGATTCTTTACTGTAAAAAAAGTGTCTGATGCACGTAAATCTGCAGGTTGGGCATTATTATTTATCATGATTTTATATACAACAGCTCCTGCTATAGCAGTTTTTTCACGTACAAATATGATAGAAACTGTAAACAATAAAGAATATAAAAATATGCCAAGTTGGTTTAGCACATGGGAGGAGACAGGATTGTTATCTTTTAATGATATAAATAATGATGGTAAAATTCAATATCTAGCAGATCCCTCAAAAAATGAATTAATAGTAGACAAAGATATTATGGTATTGGCCAATCCAGAAATAGCGGGCTTACCAAACTGGGTAATTGCATTAGTTGCAGCCGGAGGATTAGCAGCAGCATTATCTACAGCAGCTGGGCTATTGTTGGTAATTTCTGCATCTGTATCCCATGACCTGATTAAGAAAATGATAAAACCAGATATTTCAGAGAAAGGAGAATTAGTAGCAGCTCGGTTGTCTGCAGTTGTTGCAGTTTGTGTTGCAGGATATTTTGGTATCAACCCGCCAGATTTTGTTGCTGCAACTGTAGCATTAGCATTTGGATTAGCAGCAGCCTCTTTTTTTCCAGCAATTATTTTAGGAATTTTCACAAAGAAAATGAACAAAGAAGGGGCTATTTCAGGTATGGTTGTAGGTGTTTTGGCAATGCTTTTTTACATGCTAAAATTTAAGTTTAATTGGTTTGGTGGAGGTACAAAGGAAGATTGGTGGTTAGGAATATCACCTGAGGGTTTTGGAACTGTAGCAATGATTATAAATTTTATAGTGTCTATAATCATTTCTAAATTTACACCAGATCCACCATTAGAAGTTCAAGAAATTGTTACAAATATTAGAATTCCTAGTGGTGTAGGAGAAGCTACACATTCTTGATTTAAAAGATTAGAAATAGGAATTAACTTTTACTTGGTCAAGTAAAAGGAAATGAATACTTTTCATTGCGTAAACAACTCCTAGTTAGGAGCCAATAATAGACCCAAATACAAATACATTACCATGAGTAACTATCACATTAAACACCTCGAAGAATATTATCAAGTGTATAGAAAGTCTGTTCGTGAACCCGAAAGTTTTTGGGAAGAAATAGCAGAAGAACATTTCTTATGGCGTAAAAAGTGGGATACTGTATTAGATTGGGACTTTTCAAAACCAGAAATTTCATGGTTTAAAGGAGCTAAATTAAATATTACAGAGAATTGTATTGATAGGCATCTAACAACTCGAGGAAATAAAACAGCGATTTTATTTGAACCTAATCATCCAGATGAAGTTGCCGAACATATAAGCTATAATGAACTTTATAAACGCGTTAACAAATTTGCAAATGTTTTAAAAGAACAAGGAATAAAAAAAGGAGATAGAGTTTGTATTTATGTTCCTATGATTCCAGAATTGGCTATATCTGTACTAGCATGTGCTAGAATTGGAGCCATTCATTCTGTTGTATTTGCTGGTTTTTCAGCTACAGCTTTAGCCACTAGAATTAACGATTCAGATTGTAAAATGGTGATTACTTCAGATGGGTCTTATAGAGGTTCAAAAACCATCGATTTAAAAGGGATTGTAGATGAAGCCCTTGAAAGTTGCTCGTGTGTAGAAACGGTATTAGTTGCCAAAAGAATAAAAACTGAGATCTACATGAAAGCTGGTCGAGATCAATGGTTAGCACCATTGTTAGAGGAAGCGTCTGATGTCTGTGCTCCAGAAATAATGGATGCGGAAGACCCATTATTTATTCTATATACCTCAGGGTCTACAGGGATGCCTAAAGGAATGGTGCATACCACTGCTGGATATATGGTGTACACTGCTTATACCTTTAAAAATGCATTTCAGTATAAAGAAAATGATGTGTATTGGTGTACCGCTGATATTGGTTGGATTACAGGACATAGCTATATTGTGTATGGTCCATTGGCAAATGGTGCCACCACAGTGATGTTTGAAGGAGTTCCAAGCTACCCAGATTATGGTCGTTTTTGGGACATTGTTCAAAAGCATAAAGTCAATCAATTTTATACAGCGCCAACTGCTATTAGAGCATTAGCAAAACAAGGTACAGATGTAATAGATAATTATGATTTATCGTCCTTAAAAGTTTTAGGGTCTGTTGGAGAACCGATCAACGAAGAAGCTTGGCATTGGTACAATGAAAATATTGGTAAAAAGAAAAGTCCTATTATCGATTCTTGGTGGCAAACAGAAACAGGAGGAATAATGATTTCTCCAATACCCTATGTAACACCAACGAAGCCCACCTATGCAACCTTGCCATTTATTGGCATTCAACCTGCATTGATGGATGAAAATGGAAATGAATTGAAAGGAAATCAAGTTGAGGGTCGTTTATGTATTAAATTCCCTTGGCCAAGTATCGCTAGAACGATATGGGGGAATCATCAACGATATAAAGAAACTTATTTCTCTGCATTTGACGACAAAGTATTTTACTGGAGATGGGGCACTAAGAGACGAAGTAGGGTATTATAGAATAACAGGTAGGGTTGATGATGTGATTATAGTTTCTGGTCATAACCTTGGGACTGCACCTATAGAAGATGCCATTAATGAACATCCTGCAGTTGCAGAATCTGCTATTGTTGGTTTTCCGCACGATATTAAAGGAAGTGCTTTGTATGGATATATTACATTAAAAGACACGGGAGAATCTAGAAATCATGATAACTTAAGAATTGAGATCAATCAATTAATCACAGACAGAATAGGCCCAATAGCCAAACTTGATAAAATGCAATTCACAAATGGGTTGCCTAAAACACGTTCTGGTAAAATTATGAGGAGGATTTTAAGAAAAATTGCTTGCAATGAAACAGATAGTTTAGGGGATACAAGTACCTTATTAAATCAAGAAGTTGTTCAGGATATAATTGATAACGTACTCTAAAAACCAATGGTTTAATGGACATCACTTTTGAAATTTGGACCAAAGTAACTTCCACCATATTGTTTAGATATTTTGCATTTGCGAGTGTAAGCTTTTTTCTATTTTATGTGATCTTAAAAAAACCACTTTGGTATAGAAAGATTCAGAAGAAGATTCCAAAACTAACAGATTATAAAAGAGATGTCTTTTGGTCTCTAATTACCATTACCATCTTTGCAACTGTTATTATTTTTACGTTTGTTAAATTTAATCACCTTACAAATACCTATAAAAAT